>NZ_JASMWN010000001.1:0-560593 GCF_032595355.1 Sedimentitalea todarodis
GACTGGCGTTGTCGCACCTCGAGGCGAGCGGCGGGGAATTTGCCGTTGATGTCGCGCTCGATCTCGAACAGGGCGTCGATGCGCTTCACCGCCTCGAACGCGATCGGCGAGATCTCCTTGGCGTTCTTGCCCTTGCGAATGTTCTTTTCGACATCCGCGAGCTCGAAGAACTTGCGGCGCGCGTGTGCCCAACACAGAGCTGAAGCAACGGGCCCCGGTGATCTTTTCGGATCATAAAGCTGGTTGTATCCGGCATAGGCATCCACTGCCCGGCAGTGGTTTGCTTGCAAACCACGAGAGGGGGCCTGCAGGATCCCCTGCCATCCCTTGAGATGCCTTGTGGGATGTTCCCCGCCCCGATCGCGGGAGAAGCGGAAGACCACCGTCGGCGGGGCGGCTACCGCCGACGGTGCGGTCATCGCGCACATAGGTCCAGAGCCGCGCGGTCTTCGTGCCACCCCGGGCCAGCAGCGGCACGGTGGTATCGTCCCCATGCAATCGGTCGGCCGCCATGACATGGTTTTCGATCAGCGCATGCAGCGGCGTCAGCAACTCGGTCACCGCGCCGACCTGGTCGGCGAGCGTGGACAGGCTGAGGTCGACGCCCTCGCGGGCATAGCGGTCGGCCTGGCGGTTCAACGGTTGGTGCTGCCCGAACTTTTCGAACACGATCATGGCCAGAAGGCTCGGGCCCGCCCAACCGCGCGGGATCGGGTGGAACGGGGCTGGAGGCTGGCTGATCTTTTCGCACGACCGGCAAGTGAACTTCTCGCGCACCGTCTGGATCACCTTCCACTGCCGCGGCACCACCTCCAGCGTGTCGGTGATGTCCTCACCCATCTTCACGATCCGTTCGGATCCGCAGCACGCGCAGTTTGAGGGGGCCTCGACCACGACCCGTTCGCGCGGCCCCCTCTCATCGCTGCAAGCAGCGACTGCCGGGCGACGGATGCTCAGGGAACGGCTTCTTCACCGGCTTGCGCCGCTCGGAGCCTGCGACCTTCGTCTTCTCCGCCGCCTGCTCGGCACGGATGGCATCTTCGGCCGCAGCGGTTTCCATCTCCTCGAGCTGCAACTCGAGCTGGTCGATCAGCCGGGCGGTGCGCTCGGCGCTGCGACCGTACTTGTCGCGCTTGAGCATGGCGATCTCGAGCTTCACGCCCGAGACCTTGCTGCACCTGCAATGCCAGCGTGTTCATGCCCCGCCGCATGTCAGTCACGCCGCCGGCGATCCAGACCTTCACGCCTGCCGGAAACGCGATCATTGCCCGTCCACCACTGACAGGATCCGCGCAAGCGCTTCCGGCTCGACCCCGGTGGGCACGACAGGCCGACGGCCATTCGGCAGGGCTATCTCCACCTGAGAGGTCCGTGCAAGGTCAGGGGGATCAACCGGCCCCGTTTGAGAGGCAGGGACACCCTTCGTGACGGTCACCGGGGCGAAGGATACCGGGCGGCCCGCACCCAGCTCTCCGTTGCGATACTGTCGCCGCCAGATCGTCAACAGCGATCGGCAAATGCCATGCCGCCGAGCCGTGGCTGTCACTTGCCTGTGACCGACAAAACTCTCCTCAACAATCCGGTGCTTGTCCTCATCCGACCATTGCCGACGACGAATGCAATCGGCTGCAGAGAGAACTTCGATTTGAGGGCAGTAAATAAAGTCGGACATAACGTCGGACTTATCATCGGATCGTAACCGAACTCAGACGGCCCCCGCAGGAGCCTTACTCCGAAATGGTTCAGAGAAACGTCGTTCAATCCGAACTCGAGCACAGCCAAAATGAGGTTTGATGGTGCTAAATCGATCTCATATCAGGTCGTCGATGCGAACGAGCGATTTAAGGCCATCTTAGCCCAACCTTTACAGGCCAACAGCAAACAAAACCGATTTCGCGCGTTTTAGAATTTCCATCTTCGGATCTTCGCCCAGTGGCTAAAAAGTTGATCGCGCGCTCGACCTATCCGCCATGCAACCATTATTTTTTTTGCCCGATGTTTGCGGCAATGCCCCCGTTCAGGCGCGAGGGTCTGCTCAAACAAGCGGGGTATCGTCGATATAGGTGGTGCCGAGCAGATTTCCGTCTGCGTCAAATGTCTGATTGTAGCTTTCCCAAACATAGACGTCGGTGGCGTCGGTCATTGTCTGCGTCGTGCGGATCCCGGCGTCATTGTAGTCGACATCGAGCACCCGTCCGTCATCATAGGTGGTGATCCGATCGGTCTTGATTATGCCATCCGCACCGAAGGTTGTCGTCCTTTCGTTCCAAACATAGACATCTGCGGTGTCCATCACTGTCTGCGACAAGCGGACCCCGGCGGCATCGTAATCGATTTCGAACAACCGTCCGTCGTCGTAGGTGGTGATCCGATCGATCTTGGTCGTGCCATCTGCGCCGAAGGTCGTTGTCTTGCTGTCCCAGGAATAGTCATCTGCAATGTCCGTCAATGCCTGCGACAAGCGGATCCCGGTGGCCTCGAAGTCGATTTCGAGTAGTCGGCCGTCGTCAAAAATCGTGGTCCGGCCCGTTTCGGTTACTCCATCTGCATCGAAAATGTGCATGTAGCTCGACCAGTCTCTGCTGTTTCCCGAGTCGAGAACAGTGCGCGCGAAATGCACGTCCATCTCCGTGAAAAATGTGACAATCACATTGTCCACGCCAACAGTCACGTCTGCGAAGGTTCCGTCCGAGAAGGTCACAACTTCAATGCCGATCAACGTGTCAACGCCTTCGTTGACCCCGGACGTCGTGTTGGTATCGGCGATTTTCAATGTGCTATCAAAGGAAAATTCGAACTCGTCCCACGCGCCATCAAGCTGTACTTCGTCGGTCCCATCCCCACCGTTGAAGGTGTCGTCCCCTTCGCCACCGGCAAGGATATCGTTGCCGGTTCCGCCATGGATAGTCTCGCCATCAGCGTCGCCCATCGCCACGTCCCAGGCGATGTCTTTCATGAAAGCGGCCAGTTCCGCCGATGGAGCGTCGAAAGCTTCGCCCCATTGCCCGTATTGCTGCAGTTCTACATCGTCCGGGCGTTGACCGAACACGGTCGTGTATTGAACGATCGCGACAAGGTAGAGCCCCAAATCGTTCAAATGAATGTCGTCAATAAAGAGTTCCCTGATGTCAGAGATGCCGGGCACGTTTCCTGCGGCTATCTCATCGTAGAGGCGTCCCATCACCTGTCCGACCGGGATAAGCAGCATCTCGGGCGCGTCCGGGGCCCGCTGGTCATTCACGGCATCAACGATGGCCTGCCATTGCGGTAGAGCATGGTCGATGCGCTCTCTCCAGGGTATATCGTCT
Source organism: Sedimentitalea todarodis (assembly GCF_032595355.1). Taxonomy (NCBI): domain Bacteria; kingdom Pseudomonadati; phylum Pseudomonadota; class Alphaproteobacteria; order Rhodobacterales; family Paracoccaceae; genus Sedimentitalea; species Sedimentitalea todarodis. The sequence continues at coordinate 3,309 of NZ_JASMWN010000001.1, forward strand.
TCCGGATCGTATTCGACATCAAATCCCGGTGTCCCTGACCTCAGATCGTGCCAGGTTTCGTACATGTAGACTTGGGTATCCGGGTTCGCCGAGATGGCCAGGTTGTAGAAGTTCGACGCGCCTTCGACCGCCTCTGCAAAGCTGGGGTGCGGGACGCCCTCGGTCAGGATCAGCACATCGGTCTGTCCTTGAGGCAACTCCTCTCTGGCATTGACGCCAAAGCCGGGTAGTTCAGCCCGATCTGCGTTTTCCCAGCTCCACCACAAGGGGGAGCCGTTGATGATATGCTCCTGAACGGATCCGGTCCCGCCGGTCTGCGATACAAAACCCCGCAGCATGGCCGGCAGATCATGGTTGACCAGGCTGTGGCCGACGAACAGGATGTTTGAATCCAGTGAATTTGTTACAGGCATCAGGTTTGTCGGATCCTATTCTGGCTCGCATCATACGGCATCAGGTAAAATTGTTGCATGCGCATCCCATCACTTTTTTGCTAACTTGGCAAAGCTCGGAGTGATCGGGATGTGGCCAGTTTGCCGGCGCTGCGAGCGAACAATAACGCCAGCGAAAAGGCTCGTCCAGCCATGTGATTGCATCACGTCATTTACACTGGTCAACGCACCGTCGCGATAGGACCTTAAGTGTGAGTTGCGGCGCAGCGCGTACGATTCTGACCATTCTGGAACCGACATTCGCCAGATTGTTTGCCCCAATGCGTAACTTGTCACTGTCTTGCTTTCCAATGGAAGCCTTTTGGTCCCGCCGTGCGGTGCATCGGGCATCTGCCGCGCGCCGTGAGTGCGGCGTCCGATCTTGAGGGCGAGATTGGTCAAGGTTCTCGTCATATCATCCCGTTTTTTGCCAGCCAATATGTGGGATAGTATAGGGCAATATGCAACAATGTGAGACAAGGAAATGCCGCTAAATTACTGAGAATTTTACGCTTTTATACATGGTGGGAAAATGGCGCGGGACTCTAACGCACCGCCCGCACGATTTGACGGTTGGCCAATGACGACGCTTCGGAAACCTGAAAGGACCGAATCGTCTGGGCGTTGCGCCTTCACGAAGCCGTGGGAGCAGTTCGCGCCACGTTCCAAATCTGGTACCTTTTATCTGCGCGACAGTCTGATGATTCCGTCTGAGGACCACTTGATCGGCCCGATCGGACGAATGACCGGGCGTTCGTTTGCCATTGAGGACAGACCAGCATGATAGGAGTCTTGCCATCACGCCGCACCGTGCTCGCCAGTGCAGCATCAGCGATGGTGACTGGCTTCTCGGGTCTCGCCGTTCCTGCCCGGGCACAGGGCCTTAAACCGACGCGTTCGATGCGCGGAGGGGCAAACAACTATCTTCCGGGCGCTCCCGTTGTCGAACGTATCGGCGGCGGTGGGTTCTGGATGACCGGAACCGTGCGTCGTGCCGGTGACGGCGCGCCGCTGGCGGGCCAGCGCATTCAGATCTGGGCACACACCACCGAGGGGCACGAGCGTGACCCGCATAGTCACGGTGCGACGCTGACGGATGCCAACGGAGCTTTCCGCCTCGAGATGCCGCAGATTGTCCCGGCGTTTGGACAGCCGCATGGCCATCTTGCCTATGACAGCGCCGATTTCGAGACAGTGTTCTTGCGTCCGATCATGGCGCGTTCAGAAGACACAGCACTGAGCGCTGATTTCGTCCTTTTGCCTGTCTGAGACAGATGAGACATGTCAAAGCGGTCGTGTTCTGGATCGCCCTTGCCTTCACAATAGTCATTCCGCTGTGCGTGGCGGCGCAAAGCCCGCTGCTCGCGTGGCGTGACCCAATCTACATCGTGGCAGGCTTCGCGGGGGTGACTGCGATGGCGTTGCTCCTCATTCAGCCATTGCTGGCCGGGGGATACCTTCCGGGCCTGTCCACGTGGCGAGCGCGCGAGGCACATCGTGTAACTGGCGGCATTCTCGTTGGTGCCGTGGTCATCCATATCGCCGGTCTCTGGTTGACCAGCCCCCCGGACGTCGTCGATGCGTTGCTGTTTGTATCACCTACGCCATTTTCTGATTGGGGCGTGATCGCGATGTGGGCGATCTTTGCTGCGGCTTTCCTCGCCGTGTTGCGCAAACGGATGCGCCCGAACCGATGGCGCATTGGTCATACCGCCTGTGTCGCCATTGCCGTGACGACGAGCGTCGCCCATGCGATGTTGGTCGAGGGAACGATGGGTTTGGTCTCCAAGAGCATTCTCTGCGTCCTGGTCCTTGGGGCAGCAGCGAAGGTGATTGCCGACCGGAGGGCCTGGCAGCGCCGCACACGGTGGACCAGGTGATGCGGGGACCTGCGGCCGGGGTGCGTCTCCGGGGTCGCAGCATAGAGCCCAGTGTCAGCATGAACCGAGCGGACCGTGGGGGCGCCCGCCTTTCAATGCCGTCATCACGGATGAATGTCCGCAAACCGCCGTGATCGAATGGTAAATCGAACGACGAAGTGTGCGCTTGTAGTGAAATCGCGCTGTTGGCCGGACGGCTCCGAATTCTATGGATCTTTCAGGCGAACTGCGAATGATGGTCCAAGTACCCAATGCGAAAGCGGTCTAACCCGAGGAGATTCCATGCGCCAGCCTGCCCTATCGTGCCTGATGACCAGTCTGGCCGCGCTGCTTCTGGCATGCCTTCCGGGGCTGGTCACAGCGCAGGAATCCTGCGCGCCTCCGAACATCAGGACGGATGTACGGCCCGGTGTCGCCGGTGTACCGACGGATGTGACAGTGGGCGCATATATCGTGGATCTGAGAGGGATCGATGATGTCGAGCAGACCATTACGCTCGACATCGCGCTGCGCATGCACTGGACCGATCCGCGACTGGCGGCGTGGACTGGATGCAGGTTGGCCACGACCGACATCTGGTTTCCGGTCTTGCTGTTGCGCAATTCAGGGCGGATTTTCATGCGATGGCCCGAAACTGTCAGCATCGAGGAAGGTGGGAAGGTGACCTACCTGCAACGCGGCGCGGGCACGTTTTCGAGCTATCATTCGCTTGATAGCTTTCCCTTTGATACGCAGGAAATCAGCTTGCGGTTTTTTCCGCTGGACTGGACCAAACCCAAGGTCAACGTGATTGCCGATCCTGAGTATTCGGGGATCGCGCAGGTTCTGAACATTTCCGACTGGCAGGTTCTCGGGGTGGATATCGAGGTGGGCGAGCAAACGCTCAAGGCCACGGGCAAGACACATGCCACGTTTGACGTCGTACTTTCGCTCGAGCGCTACAGCGGCTTTTATGTTCTGAAAATCATGCTGCCGATTGCGCTGATTGTCAGCATGTCATGGATGGTGTTCTGGATCGATGCCAAGGAGTTCGGCACCCAGTTGGGCCTGTCGGCAACTGCGGTTCTGACCATGATCGCGTTTATCTTTGCGACAACGAACATGCTGCCGCGCCTCGGGTATTTCACGTTTCTGGATCGGTACATCGCGGTCGCCACGGTCTTTGTTTTCGCGGCCTTGTTGCAATGCCTGGGCACGGGGTATCTTGCGTCACGCGGGCGCCACCAAACGGCGGAACGGATCGATGTCCTCTCGCGTATCATCTTTCCAGTGGTGTTTGCGGGATTGTGCGCAAAGTTCTCTTGGTCGGTGATGTGACCGGTTCAGCGTGCGGGTCTGAGCGCCGCCATCAATGAAGTTGCCGCAAACAGGGCGGCGGCGGTGCAGACGATGCTGGGGCCGGTGGGCGTATCGAGCATGAGCGCCGCCCAGAGACCTCCGAGAACCGATGTCATGCCGATCAGCGCCGCGCCAAGGGCCATCGCCTCGGGCGTGCGGACCAGGGGGCGGGCCGTTGCGGCGGGGATCACAAGAAGCGCCGCGATCAGCAGGACGCCGACGACTTTGATCGCCACCGCGACCACAAGCGCCAGCGCCAGCGTCATGATGAAATCCTCGCGTCGGGGATTGAGGCCGCTGGCGCGGGCAAGGTCCGGGTTCAGCGTTGTGGTCAGGAGCGCCGACCAGCGCCACGTCATCAGCGCCAGCACCAGCGCCGCACCGCCCCAGATCACGGCCAGATCGCTCTTGCTGACGGCAAGGATATCGCCAAACAGGAAGGCCATCAGGTCGAGACGCACATCGGCCAGCATGGTGACGGCCACCAGCCCTATGGCCAGCGCACTGTGGGCCATGACCCCAAGGGCCGTATCCATTGCATACCCGCGCCCGGTCAGGGCCAGCACCGCCAGCGCCATGATCAATGCCGCGAGCAGCACCATGGGCAGCACGGGCAGGTGAAAGGCCAGCGCAAGCGCCACGCCAAGGATCGCCGCGTGCGCGGTGGCTTCTCCGAAGTATGCCATCCGGCGCCAGACTACGAAACAGCCCAGGGGGGCGGCGGCCAGGGCCACGCCGAGACCCGCAAGGGCGGCGCGGATCAGGAAATCGTCAAACATCAGGCGGCATCTCCGTGGTCATGCTCGTGGGCGTGATCGTGATCGTGCGAATGGCTGTGCTCATGACGATAGAGTGCCAGCGCGCCTTTGGTGCCGCTGCCAAACAGGGCGCGATAGGCCGGGGCGCTTGCAACGATTTCTGGTGTTCCTTCGCAGCAGATATGCCCGTTGATACAGAGCACCCGGTCCGACGCGGCCATGACCACATGCAGATCGTGGCTGACCATGACAACGGCGCAGCCGAGATCCCGGCGCACATCCTCGATCTGGCGGTAAAAGGCGGCAGAGCCGGGTTGGTCCAGTCCCTGTGTCGCTTCGTCCAGCAACAGGAGTTGCGGGCGGTCGAGCAGTGCCCGGGCAAGCAGCACGCGCTGAAACTGACCACCCGAGAGGGCGGCCATCTGCCTGTTCGCGATATCGGGAACGCTGGCCTGATCCAGCGCCGATTGCGCCGTCTTGTTGTCGATGCGATGGGGCAGCGACAGGAAGCGGCGCACCGTCATCGGCAAGGCGTTATCGATCGCCAGCCTTTGCGGAACGTAGCCGATACGCAGGTTGGGTGCCTGCGTGACCGTGCCGTGTTTCGGTGGGAGCGCACCAATCAGAGCCCGCAGAAGCGTCGATTTTCCGGATCCGTTGGGACCGACGATGGTGACGATTTCGCCCGGCACGATGTCGAGCGTCACGCCCTTAAGAATCACGCGGCCGCCCTGAACGATGTCTAGGCCTTTGGCGGAAATCAGGGGGGTAGTCATGGGGCGGCCCCTGCACCTGCACAACCGGGGCACAGGCCTTCTGCCTCGACCACGAGGCGTTCGATGGTGAACCCGGTTTCCCGTGCAATGGTGCCAAGCCGCCCCTGGGTCAGGTCGGTTTCCGTCTCGGCCACGGACTTGCAGGTTCGACAGACGAGAAAGGCCGGCACGTGATCGCGGTCGAGATGGGCGCAGGCGGTATAGGCATTCAATCGTTCAATGCGGTGCGCCAACCCGTGCTGCACCAGAAAATCAAGCGCGCGGTAGACGACGGGCGGCTGCGATCCCAGTCCTTCCTCGGCAAGGATTGGCAGGATGTCATAGGCCCCGAGCGCGCGGTGATCACGCAACAGGATCTCCAGCACACGTCGCCGCACCGGCGTGAACTGCAATTTTTGATCCGCGCAAAGCGTTTCGGCCCGGCGCAGGGCGTCCTCGCGGCAATGGCTGTGGTCATGCGGTTCAAATGCGATGTCGGTCATCTGGGCCTGTCCGGAAATTTGGTATTGATATGTTATAACATGACATATAGCAGATAGGCCCAGTTTCCAATCGGTTTTTGCGAGGATGTCATGACGCCGTTTCGAAGTTCAGTTTTTGTGTTTCTGCTCTGTTCTGGTGCAGTTTCTGCCGAGGTGCCGCAGGTTGTTGCGGATATCGCGCCTGTGCATGCACTGGCGGCACAGGTAATGGAAGGGGTAGGCGTACCGGATCTTTTGATCGAACAGGGCGCTTCGCCTCACAATTATGCGCTTCGCCCGTCACAGGCCAGAGCCCTGCAAGAGGCTGATCTGGTGTTCTGGGTCGGTGATGCGCTGACGCCGTGGCTGGAAAAACCATTGGCGACATTGGGCGCACAGGCCCATGTCGTTGGGTTGCTTGAGGCACCCGGGACCGTGCAACACGAATTTCGGGACGCGGGCCACGAAGATCACGCTGACGGTCATGAAGGTCACGAAGATCACGATGAAGGTCATGAGGATCACGCCGACGGTCACGAAGAGCACGCCGAAGACCATGCAGAGCATCATGAACACGATCACGCGCATGGCGATCTTGACCCGCATGCCTGGCTGGATCCCGAGAATGGAAAGCGATGGTTGGGGATGATGGCAGAGCATCTTGCCGAGATCGATCCACAGAATGCGGAACACTACCGGGCGAATGCCGCAGCGGCGCAGGCAGATCTTGACGTGTTGAATGCAGAGCTTGCGGTGACGCTTGAGCCGGTCAAGTCCCGGCCCTTCGTGACGTTTCACGATGCGTTTCAGTATTTTGACAGTCGGTTCGAATTGAACTTTGCCGGCGCGCTCAGCCTTGGCGACGCGGCTGATCCAAGCCCGGCACGCGTGGCGGAACTGCGCGAGCTCTTGTTGGCTGGCAACATCCAATGCGCCTATCGCGAACCACAGTTCAACGATCGGCTGCTGGCCGCGACGTCAGAAGGAACCGGGTTGCAGATCGGGGTGCTCGATCCGCTTGGAACCGAATTGGTTCCGGGTCCGGACCTCTATGCGGATCTGCTGCGCGGCATGGCGCGCAGCCTCGCCGACTGTGGCGCCGAATAGCGGCCAGCGGGTCGCCGGACACGTCCGGTCATGGCAAAGAGAAAGGGCGTTGGCGGATGAATTTCCGCCAACGATTGTGTCCCGGAAACGTCGCTTGACGATCCCGTGCTGCGTTCTGGGGCGAAAAGAGCGCTCGGCAAATTCGGTTGCTGCCCTTGCAGCCCCCCGACGGCGATACTAAGACTCTGCAAACACATTGTCGGGTATCCTCCCGATCATCCAACGCAGCAGGCAGGCACAGATGTTTGATCCCACAGAAACCTACATGAATACCCTTGTCCCGATGGTCGTGGAGCAGACGAGCCGCGGTGAACGGGCGTATGACATCTTTTCGCGCCTGCTGAAGGAGCGGATCATTTTCATCAACGGACCGATCCACGACGGTATGAGCCACCTGGTCGTCGCCCAGTTGCTGCATCTCGAGGCGGAAAACCCGTCCAAGGAGATCAGCCTGTACATCAATTCGCCCGGCGGCGTGGTGACATCGGGCCTGTCGATCTATGATACCATGCAGTACATCAAACCCAAGGTCAGCACGCTTTGCATCGGGCAGGCGGCGTCGATGGGGTCGGTCCTGCTGGCCGGCGGCGAGCCGGGAATGCGGTTCAGCCTGCCCAACAGCCGGATCATGGTGCACCAGCCTAGCGGGGGCTATCAGGGTCAGGCCAGCGACATCATGATTCATGCGGCAGAGACGCAAAAACTGAAGGACCGGCTGTATGACATCTACGTCAAGCACACCGGGCAGACCAAGAAGGCCGTTGAAAAGGCGCTTGATCGGGACAACTTCATGTCTCCGGAAGAGGCGAAGGAATGGGGCCATATCGACGAGATCGTGGCCAGCCGGGACAAGGGCGAAGACACGGACGTCTGAGTTTCAGAAAAACGGGGCAGCGCCGGACCACCCGGTGCAACACGGGCACGATTTGCGATTGTGATGCCCTGAGCGCTGTCCTAAGCTGCCGCGAGGTGGGTGAATCTGTCCTGTCAAAGACGGGGCGGCGTGGAAAACGAAGCCGGAAAGGTTGATCATGGCAACGAACTCGAACGGCGACAGCAAGAATACGCTTTACTGCAGCTTTTGTGGCAAGAGCCAGCATGAGGTCCGTAAGCTGATCGCTGGCCCTACCGTCTTTATCTGTGATGAATGCGTTGAACTCTGCATGGATATCATCCGCGAAGAAACCAAGGCCTCGGGGCTCAAGGCGACCGACGGTGTTCCGACGCCAAAGGATATCTGCGAAGTCCTCGATGACTATGTGATCGGCCAGGCGACGGCCAAGCGCGTCCTGTCCGTGGCGGTGCACAATCACTACAAGCGACTGAACCACGCCCAGAAGGCAGGCAGCGATATCGAGCTGGCCAAGTCCAACATCCTGCTGATTGGCCCGACCGGTTGTGGCAAGACGTTGCTGGCGCAGACACTGGCACGAATCCTGGATGTGCCGTTCACGATGGCGGATGCGACGACACTGACCGAGGCGGGATATGTGGGTGAGGATGTCGAGAACATCATTCTCAAGCTGTTGCAGTCCAGCGAATACAACGTGGAGCGCGCGCAGCGTGGCATCGTCTATATCGACGAGGTCGACAAGATCACCCGCAAGTCCGAGAACCCGTCGATCACCCGTGACGTGTCGGGCGAGGGTGTCCAGCAGGCCTTGCTCAAGCTGATGGAAGGCACCGTAGCCAGCGTGCCGCCACAGGGCGGACGCAAGCATCCCCAGCAAGAATTCCTGCAGGTGGACACGACCAACATCCTGTTCATCTGTGGCGGGGCGTTTGCCGGGCTCGACAAGATCATCGCTCAGCGTGGCAAGGGCAGCGCGATGGGCTTTGGGGCCGATGTGCGCGATGACGACGATCGCGGCGTGGGCGAGATCTTTACCGATCTTGAACCCGAAGACCTGTTGAAGTTCGGCCTGATCCCGGAATTTGTCGGCCGTCTCCCTGTTTTGGCGACGCTCGAAGATCTAGATCAGGATGCGTTGGTGACCATCCTGACGAAACCCAAGAACGCGCTTGTGAAACAGTATCAGCGGTTGTTCGAACTGGAAGATACCGAACTACAGTTTACCGATGATGCCCTGTCGGCGATCGCAAAACGCGCGATCCAACGCAAGACAGGCGCGCGGGGGCTGCGGTCGATCCTCGAGGATATCCTGCTGGACACCATGTTCGAATTGCCGGGTCTCGACAGCGTGACCAAGGTGGTCGTCAACGAGGAATCGGCCCGTTCCGAAGCCGCGCCGCTGATGATTCATGCGGATGCGGAAAAGGAAACAGCAGCCACCGCAGGCTAGACAATGGCCATTCGGCGCATCTCGTCCGGTGGGGAGTTTGAACACCGGGTGGGGTATTGTCGGGCCGTTGTCGCGGGCGGATTCGTGCACGTTGCCGGAACCGTGGGGCAGGGCGACGGTGTTGTGGATCAGTGCCGTGCAGCACTCGACATCATCAAGAATGCCCTGAACGAGGCCGGGGCATCCTTTGCCGATGTGGTGCGGGTCAGCTACATGCTGCCTGACCGGTCAGAGTTCGCGCCCTGCTGGCCGATCCTGTCAGAGACGTTCGGCGCAAACCCACCGGCCGCCACCATGATCGAATGCGGCCTGATCGACCCGAAATACCGGATCGAGATCGAAGTGACCGCACTCTTGCCGGCGCCTGCCGCCCGGACTGAATGATGCATCCCTTGCCAGATTGCGCCCGACGTCGCTAACGTGAACTTCAGTCTCCGAAAAAGTCGGGGGCAGGCCGGCATTCGCGAGGGACGATCATGCACATCATCAAGAGCAGATTTCCGGATGTCGAGATCCGGGATCTGACGATTACCCAAAGGGTGTTCGAAGGGCTCGGCGATGATCCGGACCGGGTGATCCTGATAGACGGGCCGTCCGGGCGCGAAATGACCGTTGGCCAATTCGTCGGCGGGATCAAGTCTCTGGCTGGGGGGCTGAACCAGAGGGGCCTGGGGCAGGGTGCCTGCGTGGCGCTGATGGCCCCCAATCTGCCAGAGTACTGCGTGGTGTTTCACGGGGTTGCCTGGGCGGGAGGCACAATCACCACGATCAACCCGACCTATACGGCGCATGAAGTGCATCACCAGTTAATCAACGCGGACGCATCGATCCTGATCACCATTGCGCCCTTTCTCGATACCGCGCGCGAGGCGATCAAGAATACCGATGTCAGTGAGATCTTTGTGATCGGAGACGCGCCGGGCGCTGCCTCGTTGACAGCATTGATGGGAGCACCGCAAGGCGACCAGACGCCGGTCGATCTGGACACGCATGTACTGGCCCTGCCCTACTCGTCGGGGACCACCGGTTTGCCAAAGGGCGTCATGCTGACCCATCGGTCGATGGTCGTGAACATCGACCAGACCCTACAGGCATCGGAAATGAACGGCGCAGAGTTGACTGTCGCTTTCCTGCCGTTCTTTCACATCTACGGGATGCAGGTGCTGATCAACATGCATCTGGCGGTGGGGGCAGGGCTGGTGACGATGCCGCGGTTCGACCTGGAACAATACCTGGCACTGTGTGAAAAGTACAGGACACCGCGGATGTGGATCGTTCCCCCGATTGCCATCGCGCTGGCCAAGCATCCTGTCGTGGACAATTTCGATCTGTCAGCAGTCGAACAGGTGAACTCGGGAGCGGCACCCCTGGGCGGGGATGTGGCTGCCTTGGTCGGAAAGCGGCTGGGCTGTGTGGCGACGCAAGGCTACGGGATGACGGAACTCAGCCCGGTCAGCCACCTGACGCCGCCGGCGCTGATGCGGGCAGGGTCCTCCGGGCTGACCACTCCGAACACCGAATGCCGAATTGTCAGCACCCAGAGCGGCGAGGACATGGCGCGGAGAGAGGTCGGCGAATTGTGGGTGCGCGGTCCGCAGGTGATGAAAGGGTATCTGAACAATCCCGAGGCAACGGCCCAAACCATCGATGCTGATGGGTGGCTGCATACCGGCGATATCGGATACTTTGATGAGGATGGATATCTGTTCATAACGGACCGCTTGAAAGAGTTGATAAAATACAAGGGCTTCCAGGTGGCGCCTGCGGAACTTGAGGCGGAACTTCTGACCCATCCGGACATTGCCGACGTGGCGGTGATCGGTGTGGCTGACGACGAAGCGGGTGAGGTGCCGATGGCCTTTGTGGTGCCTGCGGCGAACGCGGAACTGACGCTCGACGCCGTGCAGGACTATCTGGAGGGACGTCTGTCGCACTACAAACAGGTGCGCCGCATGGAGATTGTCAGCGAGATACCCAAATCCGCATCGGGCAAGATCCTGCGCCGCGTTCTCAGGGATGGTCTTGCGGACTAGTCGGATTGCGCGCACAGCCATGTCAGACCTGCATGGCAGACATCATTGTGGTGGCATGGTCATTTGGACAAGATGTGTGTAAGAGGCACCTTTGATAGCGCGAGAGCGTTCTGAATAGAACCTCGATCGGCTCTTGCCGCCGAAATCAAAGATCTGAGCGCGAACAACGACAGTGCAGGTGTTTCAACGTATCGTCGAAACACCTTGACGGCCCGATACAGACAGGAACCCTCGATGCCCCGCAAAGCTATTCTGGCAGCATTCGCCGACCGACTTGCCATGCCCGATCTCAGATGGATGCCGGATGACCGGCTGACGCCGTCGCGCTTGCGTATCGAGTTGCTGTCCGGATTGACGGTGGCGCTGGCTCTGGTGCCTGAAGCGGTTGCCTTTGCCTTTGTTGCCGGGGTTCATCCGCTGGTCGGGCTGTATGCGGCGTTTCTGGTCGGGTTGATCACTGCGCTGATCGGTGGGCGACCGGGGATGATCTCGGGCGCGACCGGGGCTTTGGCGGTTGTCATGGTGGCGCTCGTTGCACAGCACGGGGTGGAGTATCTGTTTGCCACCGTGGTCCTGATGGGCCTATTGCAGGTTTTTGCCGGTGTCATGCAATGGGGCAAGTTTATCCGCCTCGTGCCGCATCCGGTCATGCTGGGCTTTGTCAACGGTCTGGCAATCGTGATTTTCCTGGCCCAGATGGGCCAGTTCAAGGTGCCGGGCAGCATGGAAAACACGGGTCACGGCATGTCTGGCGGCGAATGGCTGACCGGGATGCCGCTTTATCTGATGCTGGGCCTCGTGGCGCTGACCATGGCGATCATCTGGATCATGCCGCGTATCACGCGGATCGTGCCGGCACCGCTCGCCGGTATCGGGGTCGTTGCGGCTCTGGTGATTGCGATGGGCCTGGATGTGCCGCGCGTGGGTGATCTGGCGTCGATCCAGGGCGGGCTGCCCACGTTCCACATTCCGATGGTGCCGCTGACACTGGAAACTATTGAAATCATTCTGCCCTACGCGATCATCCTTGCCGCTATCGGATTGATCGAAAGCCTGCTGACCCTGAACCTTGTTGGTGAAATGACCGGCAAGCGGGGCGGCGCGTCGCAGGAATGTATCGCACAGGGTGTCTCCAATACCGTGACCGGCTTTTTTGGCGGAATGGGGGGCTGCGCGATGATCGGTCAGTCGATGATCAACGTGAAATCGGGCGGACGCACCCGTATCGCGGGGATCGCTGCGGCGGTGTTCCTGTTGATCTTCATCCTGTTTGCTGCACCGGTGATCGAATTGATCCCGCTGGCGGCGCTGGTCGGGGTGATGTTCATGGTGGTGATCGGGACCTTTGCCTGGAACAGTCTGACCATCTTGCGCAAGGTCCCGCTGACTGATGCCTTCGTGATCCTGTTAGTGACAGTGGTGACAGTGATGGAGGACCTCGCGGTTGCCGTGGTCGTCGGCGTCATTGTCAGCGCACTGGCCTATGCCTGGAACAATGCGCGGCGCATCCATGCGGTGACGCGGGATTCGGTCACCGAGAAGGGCGCCAAGGTCTACGAAATTCAGGGCCCGCTTTTCTTCGGCTCTTCAGAAGGGTTTATCGAACTCTTTCAGATCGAAGACGACCCGGACCGCGTGATCATCGACTTTGCCGAAAGCCGTGTGGTGGATCAGTCTGCGCTGCAGGCGATCGAGGCGATTGCCGGGAAATACGCGGCCGCCGGAAAAGAGATCAAGCTGCGCCATCTGAGCCGGGATTGTCACCGGTTGCTGACCAAGGCCGGGCACCTGATGGTCGATAGCGACGATGACCCTGATTATGAGCTGGCGGTCGACTATTCTGTGCGAACAGGGATTCTGGGCGGCCACTGAGCGCGGCCAGTACCGTGGTCCGGCGCGCGTTGAGCAGATGCCGCCCCTTTGAGCAGGGACGGCATTTTTTCTAGGCTCCGGGCATCGCCAATTTGCGGCTCATCTGGCCGGAGGCCTCGTGAAGTTCTTCTGCGACGAATGCAAAGCCGACGCGGTCATAGAACGCACGGCCAATCCTGTTGTCGCGAAAAACGTCGACGGTCAACGGGCCTTTGAGGTCGACGGCAAAGGTCACCAGCGCCTTGCCATAGCCCCTGCCGTGTCGGGATGGATCAAGAAACAGGCCGCCGATTTCATTGCCAAGCAGGGCGATGAAACCGACGACGTCGCCGTTCTCTTCCAACACATAGGTTTCCGCCATGGGAACATAGGTGTGCCGAATGTCCTGTTCCAGTTCGGCGACAAAGCCGGCCGTAAGGAAGGGATGGGCCAGTGCATTCGCATTGCGCCAGGCGGCCATGACGAGTTCGATGTCGCCCTCGCGATAGGCGCGGATCGAGGTTTTGCTGGTCTTCATTGTTTGAAACCTTCTTATCGTTGATTGAGTTGCGCGCGCACGACGGAACCGCCCAGCCGCGACAAGCGGTAGGGTTTGCCGTTCGACGAGTGTACGAACCGGCGGGTTCTCAGGCGCTGGAAAACTTCAAACGTGCAGTCGGTCAGCACATGACCCTGACGTGTGAAGCAGGTGATCTTGCGAATTTTGCCGTTGTTGCCGCGCTCATGGTGAATGGCTCCACCAAGGGCGAGTTCATGCAAAACACGCTGTTCGTGCTTTGATATGTTCAAAGGAGTTTCTCGATTTCATGAGAGTGCAGTCACAGGCCCGCTCAGCGTTCCGCTTGAGGGTCCGTTTTGTGTCCAGCATTCCTGATCTTCTGTAGCCGATCAGGAACGGGCGTTTGCCCGGGTCTCTAACATAAAATCTCCATTGGCTGAGGAGCATTCCCCTCAGCTTGGCGCTGCCTATGCGATGGCGCTGCCAACCTCAAGCATACGGTATCCGCAGGGATGCGAAGGGGTCCAAACTGTTACCCAACGATCACATGGCTCTGTGCCAACGGGTCAGCCTTGCCGACCGCAGGCACGGCCTGCGCTGATCAGTCATCCGGACGCGCCAGTTCAAAGACCTCGGTCACATGGCTGTAGTCGCGGTATCCCAGCCGCGCGAGTGGTTGGAACGTGGTGACGTCGAACCGTCCATCGCGAATACAGTCGTCACGCATGTGGATCCCGACGACCTCGCCCAGAACCAGCCGGTTGGATTTTCCGGGCAGTTCAACGATCTGGGTGAGCTTGCATTCAAGGGATGCCGGAGCGCCCAGCACCCGTGCACAGGGGATGGTTTCACATTCGACAGGAGAGAGGCCGGCGGCGCTGAATTCGTCCTCGTCCTTCCCGACGCTTTTTGAAGTCATGTTCATCGCGTCCCGGATGGCGTATTCGACGATGTTGACACAAAACACCCCGGTCTCGGCGATGTTGGCGACGCTGTCCTTGGTGCCGTCTTGGTCGGGTTTGCTGCCGGTGGAGGAGAACATCACCTGCGGTGGCACATAGGCGACAGCATTAAAGAACGAATAAGGCGCGAGATTGTTGGTGCCGTCTGCCGCGCGACTTGAAATCCATCCGATTGGGCGTGGCGTGACGATCGCGTTGAAGGGGTTATGAGGCAGGCCGTGACCGTCCTGGGGGCGATAGAACATGGGAAACTCCGACTGTTTGCCCAAGACCTAGCGGCGTGTTAGGGCGAATTCCACCACATACCGCCGTTGGGATGATCGCGTGATAGAGCTGAGACCGGAAACCGGAGAGGATTGGTGGGAAGTCGAGGCGCTCTATGATCTCTGCTTTGCACCGGGCCGCGAGGCGCTGTCGTCCTACCGATTGCGCGATGACATACCCCCGGTCGCGGGCTTGTCGCTGGTGGCACGTGACGAGGCCCTGATATTGGCCGGTGCGATCAGGTTCTGGCCGGTGCGGGTTGGCACGGCAGCGGCGCTGTTGCTGGGACCCGTTGCCGTGCACCCGACGCACCAGGGCGAAGGCTTGGGCGGTGTCCTGATCCGGGACGGGCTTGCCGCCGCCGCGACCGGCGGCTGGGAGCGGGTGCTGCTGGTGGGTGATTATCCCTATTATTCGCGGTTCGGCTTTGAGCCATTGACCGACGTGGTCATGCCGCCACCAACCAACCCCGAACGGGTTCTGGGGCAGGCGATCTGCGCGGGGGCGTGGGATGGGGTTCGGGGAGATGTCACGCGGTGGACAAACGCCTGACATTGAAAACCGGTGCCAGAATGCCGATCTTGTGAAGATGCGCGCACAGGAGTCGAAATGCCGGATATTGAAATCGTTGAGGCCGTGGACGTAGAAGCCGAACTGGACCGCTTGGCCGCGCAATACCGCGCCGCCGGCGGGATCGGGGTGCGCATGCTCAACATGCTTGGCGGCAAGGCCGAGTCGCTGATTGATCGGCTGCCTGCGTCCGTCCGCGAGAATCTGGGTGATGCGACGCAGCGGGCATTGACCCTGGCGATGTACGCGGCGCAATCAACGCGCACGACCGTGCCGGATCAGAAACCCTGGGTCAACACGGCCGTGACAACCGCCATGGGGGCCGCTGGCGGGTTCGGCGGGTTGCCGACGGCATTGGTCGAATTACCTGCAACCACCACGGTGTTGCTACGCGCCATTCAGGGCGTGGCAGCGGAGCACGGCTTTGATCCCGCAGCGGAGAACGTGCAGTTTGACTGTATCCGGGTGTTTGCGGCCGCAGGGCCGCTGGCTGCGGACGACGGCGCGGATCTGGGGTTTGTGTCTCTGCGGCTCACGCTGAGTGGTGGCGCAATGCACAAGTTGATCGCGACGGTCGCACCAAAACTTGCCACTGTGCTCGGTCAGAAACTGGCGGCGCAAACCGTGCCGGTTCTCGGGGCTGTCGCCGGGGCGACAACCAACTATGTCTATACCAGCTACTATCAGCAGATCGCGCATGTGCATTTCGGATTGCGGCGATTGGCAATCGACGGTGATATTGCCGAAGATGAGCTGGTCAGCAAGCTTGGCCAGCGGATGCAGGGGCGGTTGTCCTGACGGAGGGTTCCCAGGGTCCCGAATTGCAACGGAACTACAAGACCGAGTCTGCCTGCAACGCATCGACAGAAGGTGCAGGCGCCGGATGGGTCGTGGCATATCTGCTGCTTTGTTCGGATTCAGCGCAAGGGAATTGAGTTGCCTTGTTGCCCCTGTGGTTGTGAATGCGATAACGCAGGACAACGTGTCGCGCAGGGTCGGAGACCGGGTCGCCTGAACCAGGCAAACCCGAGGGCACAGGTTCATGACCCATGTGGATTTTTTCTCCGGGATGTCCGATGGCGGCCCGATTGTCAGTGTGGGCGACGTTTGTCAGTGCCCTAAAACCGCAAGGACTGATCCGACGAGGGGTAGATGGGAGAATACGAAAAGGCAGAGCTGATCGCGATATGCCGGGAAAAGCTGTTGCTCAATGGTCTGGTTGTGCATGTCGAACAGGATTTCGACAAGGTACCCAAGATCATTGAGACGATTGGAAAACCTTACCTGACACCCAAGATGTCGCCGTTCTTCAATGACTTCACCGGCGAGAACTGCTTTTGGCTTCGGCTTGAGAAGGACGGAGAGATTGTTGCCGTTGCCGGCGCGCGTCTGGATGATCTGGGCGAAGGCAGCATCACCGAATACTGGCGGCGCACCATGCGCCGACAATATGGCAATGGCGAAGTCGAGATGGTGACCCGGGTCGCGCCTCCGCTGGAGCAGGACCTCAAGGGACGGCTGGCCTATTTCGGTGATCTGCATTTTTCCCGCGCCGCAGGCCGGTCACTCAAGACGGTGCGCCGCTTTGTTTTGATCGGACATATGATCTCGGCGCTGAAGTGGAACCCGGACTGGACCTATGCGTTCCTGCGCGAAGACGATGTGCGGCGAGGAGGAGGCTATCACTATGGGTTCAATCGCTATATTCCCGACGCCCAAATCTGGGTCGATCCTCCTGCGCCGCGGGAGAACACCGAGTATTGCGTGATGACCAACCGTCGTGATCTGGCCTATATGGCGGAGTCCTTCATCCGTTCACCGGAGCGGCTTTGAATAGCTGATGATCACATTGCCGTCGGTCTCTGATGCAACCGGCAACAGCAACCGGATATAGTCGAGCCGGATTTGTTCGGCATGTCCGGGGGCAAGCACGTTTAGCGCTTCTTCGGACAGTACCGGTTGGCCTTCGGCGGCCGAACGATAGGCCAGCAACAGGCGCTTTTGCAGGTCACTATCGCGGACTTCGTCCAGTGCGTATTGCAACGATTTCTTGTCGGCGACGCCCAGTGTACGCGCAGAGAGGCTGCTGCGTCCCATGCGCAGCACCTCGATCCGATTGGACCGGTCGCCGGGGGCCCTGTAGATATCAAACCACTCTATGATCTTGTCAAAGCCGCTCAACTGCCTGCCATATTTGAACCAGCGCAACATCATGTCATCGACCGTGGGTTCCTGGCCACGCATGTTGGCGGCTTCCCGCAGGCTTCCGGCGATCTGGTCAAAGAACTTCATGGCCTGTTCGGTGATCGGCCCGTCAGCGCCCAGATCGGTCACATCAAACGGTTGCGACGTGCTGCCTGCCAGGTAGGCAAGAGACACTTCCAGTTCGCGGGCCAGTTTGACAGACAGATCCCAGCTTGGTGAGGCCTTGGTGCTGAGCATGGTCGAGATGTAGTTCGGACTCATGTCCAATGCGCGGGAGAGTCGCGCGCGGTTGCCGGCGTATTTCTTGGACATGTCGATAGCGCTGGCAATGCGGTCGTGGAAAATGCTCATGGGAGGCTTGTCCGAGTCGTACTTAATATTATGCAATCGTATAATATTTTGGCTTCATTGCAATCCGAAAGCGAGTTTACCTGACGTGAGGAAGGTGGGTCGCATGTTTCAAAAGCGCGACGGAATGGCGGATCGTGCGATCTTGCGGGCTTTTTGTTGTTCCCGCAGAAAAACGAAGAGGCCGGAGCCGACAATCATGGTCATGCCGATCCAGACCGCCATGTCAGGCAGTTCGGCCCATAAGAACCAGCCCCAGAAAACCGCCATTGGCATCAATGCGTATTCGAACGGGGCCACCGTTGCGACGTCTGTGAGGCGATAGGCCTGTGCCAGGCAATACCCGATGACGGCTGAGTTCAGTCCAAGGCCGATCAGAACACCCCAGTCCTCCGGCGAGGGCCAGACCCAGGCGCGCAACAGAAAGACGATGCTGGCATTGTCACTGCCTTCGGCAAACCGTCCGTCGCCGGCAACCAGCCAGAACCCCAGCGACACGAGGATGAAAACCACCTGAATATAGATCGACAGAGCCGAAGCCTTGCTCTCGGCGCCGAGTTTCCGTGTCATCAGTTGCATCAACGCATAGGTCAGAGCTGAAAACACCGGCAACAACAGGATCATGCGGTCGACTTGAAGGTCGGCGTCACCTGCCCAGGGCCGCTGCATGACCAGCACCCCGGCAAATCCGACGAGGACGGCCCCGATCCGCAGCGGGCCGACCTTTTCGCCAAGGATCGGGATGGACAGGACCGTGATGAACAGCGGCGCCACAAAGAACAACGCGGTTGCGTCCGCCAGCGGGATCACCGCCAGCGCGATGAAAAAGCTCATGTTGGACAGAACCACCAGGAGTCCACGCAGGAGGTGGAGGCCCGGCTGGCGGGTCTTGAGGATGGTCCAGCCGCCTTCCATCTGCACCAGTGCCAGCCCGAACACCAGCCCGATGGCGGAGCGGGCGAACACCAGTTGGTGCAAGGGATATCCACCCGACAATTGCTTGATCAGCATGTCGTTGATCGAGATCGCAGCCATCCCCGCGATCAAAAAGGCAATCCCGGCGGCGGGCCGGCTTTGGGTTGATTCTATCATGTGGCAACTCCCGGCGGCGGCGGGCAGGCCGCAGCCGCAGAACAGACCGCTATCACAGCCGTGTGTTTTGTCCATCCCGCGCCCTGCACATGTGCGCAGTGAACTGTGCATTCGGGCTCTGGTCCCGGTCAGCACGCGCAGGTAGTCTTGCGCCCAGTGTGCGGACAAAAAATGGAGAGATCATGTCAGTCATTCTGTCCATTCGGGACCTGCAAAAAACCTATGCTGGTGGGTTTCAGGCCCTCAAGGGGGTCAGTCTCGACATCGAACAGGGCGAGATCCTGGCGTTGCTAGGTCCCAATGGTGCGGGCAAGACCACATTGATTTCAACCATTTGCGGTATCACAACGCCAACTGGCGGGCAGGTTACCGTGGGTGGTTATGATATCATTACCGAATTCAGGGGCGCACGGTCACTAATCGGGCTGGTGCCGCAAGAGGTGAACCTGCAACCGTTCGAGACGCTCATGAACACCGTGAGATTTTCGCGCGGGCTGTTTGGCAAGCCGCGCAACGATGCGTATGTCGAGAATGTGCTGCGCACGCTGAGCCTGTGGGACAAGAAGGACAATCAGATCACAACGCTGTCGGGTGGGATGAAGCGCCGGGTGCTGATCGCCAAGGCGCTGAGCCACGAACCGCGCGTGCTGTTTCTGGACGAACCCACCGCCGGGGTCGATGTCGATTTGCGCAAGGACATGTGGGATACCGTCGCCGATCTCAAGGCCGATGGCGTCACCATCATCCTGACCACCCACTACATCGAAGAGGCCGAGGCGATTGCCGACCGTGTGGGTATTATCACGCGCGGCGAGTTGGTTCTCGTCGAGGAAAAGACTGCGCTGATGGCGCGGATGGGTCGAAAACAGATCGAGGTGCAATTGACCGCGCCGCTGCAGTCCATCCCGGCCCCGCTGGAAAAATACGCGCTGGAATTGTGCGACGGTGGAGAGGGATTGATCTACACCTATGACGTTCATGGCCCGCGCACCGGGATCACCGGCCTGCTGAACAGTATCGCGGAGGCCGGGCTGACTCTGCGAGATGTGCAGACGCGGCAAAGCAGTCTCGAAGACATCTTTGTCGATCTTGTGAAGGGCGACCCGTCATGAACCTGTCAGCTGTCGGCGCGATTTACAGATTTGAAATGATGCGTTTCTTTCGCACGCTGATGCAGAGTTTCCTGTCGCCTGTCCTGTCCACGTCGCTTTATTTCGTGGTCTTTGGCGCGGCCATCGGCAGCCGCATCCAGGAGGTTGAAGGCGTCAGCTACGGGGCGTTTATCGTGCCGGGGCTGGTAATGCTGTCCGTGATCACCCAGGGCATTTCCAATGCAGCCTTTGGCATCTATTTCCCTAAGTTCACCGGTACCATCTACGAGTTGCTGTCCGCGCCGGTCAATTTTCTCGAAATCGTGATGGGTTTTGTCGGCGCTGCCGCGACCAAGGCGTTGTTCATCGGCGTGGTGATTCTGTTGACGGCTTCGCTCTTTGTGGATCTGACCATCCAGCACCCGGTTGCGATGGTGCTGTTCCTGCTACTGACCTGTCTCAGCTTTGCGCTGATGGGCTTCATCATCGGAATCTGGGCCGGAAACTTTGAACAGTTGCAACTTGTGCCCTTGTTGATCGTAACGCCGCTGATCTTTCTCGGTGGCTCGTTCTATTCCATCTCGATGCTGCCACCGATCTGGCAGACGGTCACCCTGTTCAACCCGGTCGTCTACCTGATCTCCGGCTTTCGCTGGTCGTTCTTTGGAACGGCGGATGTGCCCATCGGTCTGAGCCTGCTGGCCATCGCCGGATTCACCGTGCTGTGCATGACTGTGATCTGGTGGATATTCAAAACCGGCTGGCGCATTCGGAGCTAACCGTTCAACCCAAGCGGTCGTTGGTCTGGTTGGACGTGGCAATTTTGCCCGGCCGTCGCGTGAATTGGGCGTGACGCGCGGTTCTGTTCGGGACGACATCTTGTTTGTCGGCGGGCGGCGTTCTACATCGACTGCATGAACCTTCGCATTCCCTTTCTCAAAAAGCCGCCCCTTGTCTCCGTCGTCCGATTGCATGGGGCCATAGGAATGGCCGGGCGCCGATCGCTCAATGATCACGCCCTGGCCCCGATCCTCGAAAAGGCGTTTCGTCGCGGCAAGCCCGACATGGTGGCGCTCGAGATCAACTCGCCGGGCGGCTCGCCTGTGCAATCCTCGCTGATCGGCGCGCGTATCCGGAGGCTCTCAGAGGAAACCAAGGTGCCGGTCGTGGCCTTTGTCGAAGACGTTGCCGCATCGGGTGGATATTGGCTGGCGGCGGCGGCGGATGAAATCTGGGCCGATGAAAGCTCGGTTGTCGGATCGATCGGTGTGATCTCCGCAGGCTTCGGCGCACAGGTGTTCCTGGCGCGCCAAGGCATCGAACGGCGGGTCTATACCGCCGGGAAATCCAAGTCGATGCTCGACCCGTTCCGACCAGAAAATGAAGAGGATGTGGCGCGTCTGCGCGTCATACTCGGCGATATCCACGATAATTTCATCGCCCATATCAAGGCACGCCGGGGGCAGAAACTCGATACCACCAAGGATCTCTTCACTGGCGAGATCTGGCTGGCGCGGCGCGCGACAGACCTGGGACTGATTGATGGCATCGGACATCTGAAACCCAAGATGAAGGCACGTTTTGGTGACAAGGTGAAATTCCGCCGCCATGAAATGCGCCGCCCGTTCCTGTCCCGTTTCGGGGCGCAGATCATGGACGATGCTGTCGCCGGCATCGAGGAACGCGCCGCATTCGCGCGTTTTGGTCTCTGATTTGATCATCAAGATCGTCACCTTGTTCCTGATCGGCATGGCAGTGCTCGCAATGTTCGGCAAGCTGCGGCTGCCGGGCATGCGGCGGCTCGCTTCCGTGAAATGCCCCTCTTGTGGCCGGTACCGGATCGGCAAGGGGGCGTGTCCCTGCGGCCATGGAGGGCGCGGATGACACCGTGGCTCTTTTCGATGTTGGGTCTGGTCATTCTGTTGCTGGCAGGGGATGCGCTGGTACGTGGTGCGGTGAATCTCAGCCTGCGGTTGGGCGTTCCGGCGCTGATCGTCAGCCTGACGATCGTTGCCTTTGGCACATCGGCGCCCGAGTTGTTGATTGCGATCAGTGCAATCCAGGATAACGCACCGGGTATCGCACTGGGCAATGTCGTGGGATCAAACACCGCCAATATCCTGCTGGTATTGGGCATTCCGGCGATGCTGAAGACTTTGCACACCAGCGAATGCGACAGTCGAAAAACCTATATCTTCATGATCATGGCCTCGGTGGCCTTTATCGCGCTCGCGTTCTACGGGACCTTTACGATGGGCACCGGATTGATCCTGCTCGCCCTGCTGGGGTTGGTCCTGTTTGACATGATGCGCGACGCCCGCGCCCACCGTCGCTGCGGCGTACCGGATCAGTTGGAAGAGATCGAGGAGGCCGATCCCGATATGCCCTATTGGCGGGTCGTCCTGTATCTGCTTCTGGGTCTGATCGGCCTGCCTCTTGGCGCACATCTGTTGGTCGAAAACGCATCATTGATTGCCCAGGAATACGGAGTCAGCGACACGGTGATCGGGCTGACGCTCGTGGCGGTGGGAACGTCGCTGCCGGAACTGGCGACGACGGTCATGGCGGCGCTGAGACGTCAGGCGGACGTGGCCCTTGGCAACGTCATCGGGTCGAACATGTTCAACTTGCTGGCCATTGTCGGGATCGCCACCTTTTTCGGAGATATCCCGGTTGATCCCGAATTCCTGCGTTTTGATCTTTGGGTCATGCTGGGGTCATCGTTGCTGTTGGTCCCGTTCGTGTTCTTCCACGTGAACATGACCCGCATCTGGGGCATTGGATTGACGGCCCTATATGCGATTTACGTGATCGCGATACTGACCTGAACAAAGCCACCCGCGAAAGGACCCGCATGTCACGCAGTCTCGTCACCGGCGCAGGAAAGCGACTTGGGCGCACGATGGCGCTGTACCTGGCGGGGCGCGGGCAGGATGTCGCGGTGCATTATGCGCATTCCACGGATGCGGCCAACGCCGTCGTTTCAGAGATCAGGGCGATGGGGCGCAAGGCTGTTGCGCTAAAGGCGGACCTGCTGGATGAAGTTCAGTCTACTGCGCTGTTGCCGGAGGCGGCAGAGGCCTTGGGTGGTCCCGTAACCTGTCTGGTCAACAATGCCTCGATCTTTGAGCATGATACCATCCACAGCGCCACGCGCGAGAGTTGGGACAGGCATTTGGGCAGCAACTTGAGGGCGCCGTTCGTCCTGATACAGGCGATGGCGGCACAAGGGCTGGTTCCCGCGACCGATGATGCGGGCGAACCGGTTGCCACGGGGCTGATCGTGAACATGATCGACGAACGGGTGCGCAAGCTGACGCCCGAGTTCATGACATATACGCTGGCCAAAATGGGGCTCTGGGCATTGACCCAGACCGCGTCGCGCGCGCTCGCGCCGGCCATTCGGGTAAACGCGATCGGTCCGGGCCCGACCTTGCAGGGAAAACGCCAGACCGGAGCGCATTTTGCCGCGCAACGGGCCGCAACGATCCTGGAGCGCGGGGCAAACCCGCAGGATATCACCGCCGCTCTGGGCTACTTTCTGGATGCACCCGCGGTGACAGGCCAGTTGCTTTGCGTTGACGGCGGACAACATCTTGGCTGGCGCACGCCGGATGTGCTGGGCGTGGAATAAATGACATTGTTGACGCAAGTTTTGCACCGGTCATCCTGACGTTACATATCTGTCACAAATTTGTGTTAGAAATCATCAGCTTGCATTGTGAATTAAAAAGTATCGTTGTATTTCAATAGCTTAAATATATGCCTATTTATTAGTCATTTCAGCGAAATCAGCCGAAACTAAGGGAAATTTCCCAACGCACCAAAGATATCATCAGACTTATCCACACAAACAGTGGATTTGTTAGGGGTTGATCCGTCCCGGCCAAGATTGCAGCCAGGTCCAGAGAATCATAGGTATGTCCAATGACTGACGAGATTGAACATACCGCGGATCCGGCACCAATCGGGCATGCCCGCATTCAGGGATATCTGAAAACGCTTGATACATCGCCCGGTGTCTACCGGATGCTGGATGGCGAAAGCCGGGTCCTCTACGTGGGCAAGGCACGCAATCTGAAGGCGAGGGTTTCAAACTATGCCCGACCGAGCGCGGGGCATAGTGGCCGGATCGACCGGATGATCCGCGAAACCGCCAGCATGATGTTTCTGACCACGCGTACGGAAACAGAGGCCTTGCTTCTTGAACAGAACCTGATCAAGCAGTTGAAGCCCAAATATAACGTGTTGCTGCGTGACGACAAAAGCTTTCCAAACATTCTCGTAGCGCGGGATCATGCCTTTCCGCAGATCAAGAAACACCGAGGCGCCAAGAAGGAAAAGGGCACTTATTTCGGGCCGTTTGCGAGTGCGGGCGCGGTCAACCGAACGCTGAACCAACTGCAAAAGGTATTCCTGTTGCGCAATTGTTCGGACGCGATGTTCGAAGGCCGCACGCGGCCCTGTCTGCTTTACCAGATCAAGCGCTGTTCTGCGCCATGCGTCGGGTTGATCTCTGAAACGGACTATGCCGGAAGTGTGCGCGACGCCGAGCTTTTCCTGTCAGGCCGATCCACGCGGGTACAGGAGGAACTGGCCGAACAGATGGCTGCCGCCTCGGACGCGATGGAGTTTGAGCGCGCCGCTGCCCTGCGGGATCGCATCCGGGCGCTCACACAGGTGCAGTCCACGCAGGGCATCAACCCGCGCGGGGTTAACGAGGCGGACGTCATTGCCCTGCACATGGATAGCGGCCAGGCCTGTGTTCAGGTGTTCTTTATTCGGGCCAACCAGAATTGGGGCAACCGGGACTTCTATCCGCGTGTCGGACCGGATGTATCGGCCGCAGAAGTCATGGAGGCGTTTGTTGGCCAGTTCTATGACAACAAGGAACCACCGCGCCAACTGATCCTGTCGGATTCGATTGAAAACGCAGATCTCATGGTCGAGGCCCTGACCGGCAAAGCGGGTCGAAAGGTCGAAATTCTGGTGCCGCAACGCGGGGAAAAGGCCGAGCTGATCTCGGGCGCGCTGCGCAATGCACGGGAATCACTCGCACGGCGGATGTCCGAGAGTGCAACGCAGGCCAAATTGCTGCGCGGATTGGCCGAGGCGTTTGATCTGGATGTCCCGCCCGAGCGGATCGAAGTTTATGACAACAGCCATATACAAGGAACCAACGCCGTCGGGGCGATGATCGTGGCCGGACCCGAAGGACTCATGAAGAACAGCTATCGCAAGTTCAACATCAAGGGCGATGATCTGACGCCCGGCGATGACTTTGGCATGATGAAAGAGGTTCTGAACCGCAGGTTTGCGCGGCTGTTGAAAGAGGACCCTGACCGAGAAAAGGGACACTGGCCCGATCTGTTGCTGATTGACGGCGGCGCGGGACAGGTCAGCGCGGTTGCAGAGATCATGCGCACCCACGGGGTCCAGGACATACCCATGGTGGGCGTTGCCAAGGGCGTCGACCGCGACCACGGCAAGGAAGAGTTCCACCGCATCGGCGCGCGCCCCTTCGCGCTGCGGCGCAATGATCCCGTGCTGTATTTCGTACAACGTTTGCGGGACGAGGCGCACCGCTTTGCCATTGGCACTCATAGGGCCAAGCGGGCCAAGGCCGTGGGAGCGACACCGCTGGATGAGGTGCCTGGCGTCGGGGCGACGCGCAAACGTGCGTTGCTGGCGCATTTCGGCAGCGCCAAGGCAGTGAGTCGTGCCAATCTCGCAGATCTCAAGGCCGTTGATGGCATTTCCGGCACACTTGCCGAGACCATCTACGATTTCTTTCATGACAAGGGATGAGTCGCCGTCGTCGCAGGGCATCGGCATTTTCGACCTGTGATCGCCGGATCGGTTGAACATGCGCTTTTATGTTCCAAACCCGCGATGTAGGGTTCCGGCATGATGTGGAACCTGCCAAATATCCTGACGGTCCTTCGGCTGCTTGCGGCGCCGGGACTGGCGGTCATGTTCCTGTATTTTCAGAGACCCTACGCAGACTGGTTCGCGCTGATGCTGTTTGTCAGCGCGTCCCTGACGGACTGGGTCGACGGGTATCTGGCGCGGGCGTGGAAGCAGGAAACCAAAGTAGGTGCGATGCTGGACCCGATTGCCGACAAGGCGATGGTCATCATCGCGCTGATGGTGATCGTCGGCTATTCGTCGATGTCACCCTGGTTGGTTCTGCCGGCCACCGTGATCCTGTTCCGCGAGGTCTTTGTGTCGGGACTGCGCGAATATCTCGGAGATACCGCAGGCACGCTCAAGGTGACGAACCTTGCGAAGTGGAAGACCACCTTGCAGATGATCGCCATCGCGGTGCTGTTTCTGCAGGGCATTTTCGAGCACTATTTGGATTTGTCATCCCAGGGTCTGGATGCGCAGATGGTTGGCGAAATTCTTGCCGGTGACGTGGCGGACCCGCGTGGCTTGGGCTGGAAAACCGCCGCGATGGAATGGACGGGACGCGCCGGGCTCTGGCTGTTGTGGCTGGCAGCGGCGCTGACGCTGTTGACGGGGCTTGACTATCTGCGCAAGGCATTGCCGTTCCTCAAGGAGGTGCGCTGATGGATGTCTTGTATTTTGCATGGGTGCGCGAGCGGATTGGCTTGCCTCGCGAGAGGGTCGAAACCAACGCGGCCACGGTGGCGGAGTTGGTGGCGGAGTTGAGCAGCCGCGAAGAACGCTACGAAGCGGCGTTCGCGGATTTGAGCGCCCTGCGCGTTGCCATTGATCAGGAACTCGCTGACTTTGACGCACCGATCGGGGATGCGCGCGAGGTGGCGTTCTTTCCGCCAATGACCGGAGGCTAGGCGATGCGGGTTGTCGTGCAGGAAACCCCCTTTGATCTCGCCTCGGAACTGTGCGGTTTCGGCGGAGAGAGCATGGGCGCGATCGTGACCTTTACCGGTGTCGTGCGCGACAATGCGCAGGGCAATCTGATTGCGATGGATATCGAACACTACCCCGGCATGACCCAATCAGCGCTGACCCGGATCGCGACCGATGCGGCAGATCGCTGGTCGTTGGGCGATGTATTGGTGATCCATCGGCACGGACGTCTGACACCCGGAGATCAGATCATGATGGTCGCGACGGCGTCGCGGCACCGCAAGGATGCGTTTGAGGCGGCAGAATTTCTGATGGACTATCTCAAATCCCGTGCACCGTTCTGGAAAAAGGAAATCACCCGGGGCGGTGCGGATTGGGTTGCGGCGCGTGACGAGGACGAGGCAGCATTGGACCGCTGGTAGGTCGCAGTCAGCCCAATTGGCCGCGCAGTTCCTCGGCCTCGCGGCGGGCATCGCGCAGACCATCCATCGCGGCGTTCAATTCTGCCTCAGTTTGCGACAGTTGGTTGGTCAACTCGGATTCGCGCTGCTGCAGATAGGTGATCGCCTGATCGCGGGTTTCCTCGGCCTCGTGCAACTCCTGGCTCATCCGGTCGAGATCTGCGACGTCGCTCTGTTTCACACGGGTAAAGCGATGGACAAGCCAATTTGCAAACCAGCCTGCCGCAAAGGCGACAAACAATATGATGGCCGTCGCAATGATGAACTCAGTTCTGTTCATTTTCTGATCCTTGTTCGTCGTCGCTGGAGGCCTCGGTGTCATCTGCACTGTCATCCGCGCTCTCGTTTTGCGCTGCAGTTTGTTCGGCCACTGCTTCGAGGGTGGTTTGCTTTTCCTTGATGGGCTCGGGCCGGATCAGACGGAAATCGATGCGTCGATTGGCTTCGCGACCGGACTCGGAATCATTGCTGGCGATGGGCTGGGTTTCGCCATAGCCGACGGCAACATAGGTCGAGGTCAGAACCCTGCGCGCCCGCAATTCGTTCAGTACCGATTGCGCCCGCGCCTGGCTGAGTTGCTGGTTCATGCTTTCGCGGCCCTGACTGTCAGTGTGCCCCTGGATTTCCAGCCGGATTTCACCGCAGGCTTTCAGCACATCGGCAATATCGTTCATCGTATCCAGCGATTCGGCGGCGATGGTCGCAGATCCCGGTTCGAACTGGATCTTGTTGACCGACTGTATCTCGACCAGTTCCGCTTCGCAGACATCAGGGTCGGGGGGCACATCGACCGGTGGCGGTGGCGGACGATAGGTGACGTCGATGTCGTAGGTTTCGGCTTCGCCCAGCTTGTCCGACAACAGGCCGGAAATCGTAGCGTTGGCGTCTTCGCGGGTGCTGACGCCGCGCAGTTCGACGTTGTCCGGCGTGACGATCACCGCACCGTTGCTGAGAAGGGCCAGCGCCTCTAGCCCGGAAAGCACCCGGATGGGCCAGTCTTGGGGCAGGTCGCTGACAAGCCGCGCGGCGGTATACACACTGTCTGATCCGAACCGTGCCCTGGCATAGCTGTCGACCGCCTGTCGCAGCGTCTCGTCGCTCAACCGCCCGCGCAGCTGAACCAGCCCTTCCGGGCTGAGCGTGGCCACGAATTCCGGCGGACCGGACGGTTTGCTTCCGGGAGGATCAGGCAAGACGGCATGCAGGGCAAAGACATCGGGCAGTTCGGTTTCAAGTTCGCCCACGATACGATCAAACGCCGCCGGATTGGTGCCCTGTGCGGCCACCAGCGTGATATCCGCATCTGCAATGGTCACGGCCCCGCTGCCCAGCTCTGCCAGGGCCCCGATGGCCAGTTCGCCCGCACGCGCCCACTGCGGCGAGGGAACACCCATCCCGATCGTGCAACGATCATTGCCGGACAGGCCGGCGCGAAAGGCAGCGTTCAGGATGCGGTCACGCGATTTCTCGTTCTCCGCGGAACAGGCGTCAAAGCGCGCGCCCTCCTCGTCGATCAGAAAACGCAGGGTAAATGGCGTGATGACGGGCCGGGGCGCGGCGATATCCATCGATATCCGCAGTCCTGGAGGAGCCGCGCGGGTAAGTTCCTTCTCCAGTGCATCGCGTGCCTCGGCGCTATCGGAAATCGCGGTGATCCGAACAAGGCCTGCTTCGACCGACAGTTTCGAGCGGGGCAGGCGCGACAGGGCAGTCGCCGCAAATCCAAGCGCGTCATTCCAGCCGCGCGGAACGGGATAGCTGGCTGTTTCCAGAAGATCCGTCACAGGCGTGTCGTCGGCGATGGCATTCAGACGTTTGATCAGGGCCTCACGGTCGGTCTGTGCCGGAATCAGGCCGATGATGGAGATACCGCTGTCGTTGCGCAGGATTTCGGCCGAAAATTGCGGCGCGGCCAAGGCGGCCGTGGGACGCACGTCCATCTGGTTGATGACTCGCGCGGAGTCGACCACCGTGCCGACCCGGCTGATGGCATCAAATCGCTTGGCCTCGGTCGGGGAGGTGCCGGTCAGGATAACCTGCAACCCGTCGGCCTCGACCTCTGCCCAATCATAACTGGCCTGATCGAGTGCGCGGCGCACCCCGATTTCAGAACTGTCCTCGATCGCGGTAACCGCAAAGCTGGCAGCGACCAGGCATAAGGCGGCCCCGATGACAAAAGAAAGCACGGCAACAAGAAGCGGAGACTGGCGCATGGGCAGTGTTGATTTCCCTAGATACCCGGTTGTCATAGCTGGCTGCGCGCCGGGGTTCAATCAAGCCAGCAGCGCAGCGCAAAAGAAGATGAGCGGAATAAGGCCGGTGTCGCGGTTGAGCCGAAACAAGTGCAACATCCGTTTGTCATCGCTCGGATCAAAACCGCGCAACTGCCAGGCCATGTGCCATCCCATCGCCCAGGGACCGGTCAACGCCAGAATCAGTGCGATCAGGGACGCGTCGGGAACCGCAGCATCGACCACGCTCGCCGCCATCAACGCGACCGTGGCGACAAGGAAATACTTCAGCCAATGCGACGTTCTGTCCCCGAACAGACGTGCGGTCGATTTGACCCCGATCAGCGCATCGTCCTCGGTATCCTGATGCGCATAGATCGTGTCATAAAACAGGGTCCAGCAGATGCCCGCCAGATAAAGCAGCGCCGCGGGCAGTTCGACCCTGCCCGTGTGGGCGGTCCAGGCAAGCAACGCGCCCCAGTTGAATGCCAGCCCCAGAAACACCTGTGGCCACCACGTAAAGCGCTTGGCAAACGGATAGATCGTGACCAGCAGCAGCGACAGGACGCCCAGCGAGATCGCCATACGGTTAAAGGTCAACAGGATACAGAAGGCGAGCAGGGATTGTGCGCCCATCCAGATGACCGCACCGCGCACACTGACCTGTCCCGACGGGATCGGGCGCGACCGGGTGCGGGCGACCTGTGCATCAAAGTCGCGGTCGGTGATGTCGTTCCAGGTGCAGCCTGCGCCGCGCATCAGCCACGCCCCGAGGCCACATCCAAGCGCGATCCAGGCATCTTCCCAACGCGGCGACTGATCTGACAGCATCCCCAGGGCCAACCCCCACCAGCAGGGGATCAGTAACAGCCACGTGCCGATCGGCCGATCCGCACGGCTGAGCCGCAAATAGGGCCGTGTCGCCTCGGGCGCATACCGATCCACCCAGTTGTCGGCTGGCGCATCGGCGACCTGACCATCTGGCATTGGCGCTTTGCCTTGCATATGTAGTCTTTCATGAACGCAAAAATCAGACTGTTTGTAGAGCACCCCTTGGGGCAGGGGCAATCGGTTCCTTTGAACCGGGAACAGGCGCATTACCTGTTCGGGGTGATGCGCCAGAGCGCAGGCAATGCCGTGCTATTGTTCAACGGGCGGGATGGCGAGTGGCGCGCAACGGTGGCAGAGGCGGGCAAGCGCGGTGGCGTCTTGACCTGCGAGCAGCGGACGCGTGGATTGATGATGCCGCCCGATTTGTGGCTGCTGTTTGCCCCGATCAAAAAGGCGCGTACGGATTTTATCGTCGAGAAAGCCGCCGAAATGGGGGCGGCGCGGATTCTGCCGGTTCAGACCGAGTTCACCAATGCAGAGCGGATCCGGCAGGACCGATTGCAAGCCCACGCGGTCGAGGCGGCAGAGCAATGCGGTGGCACCTTTGTGCCCGAGGTCGCGCCCCTGCAAAAGCTCGACCGCGTACTGGCCGACTGGCCGGGCGGCCGGCAGTTGATGTTTTGCGATGAAGTCGAAGCGGGGTCGAACATCGATCTTGCACCGGGTGTTTCCGCGGGTCCGTGGGCGATTCTGATCGGTCCCGAAGGCGGGTTTTCCGACACTGAACGGGCGCGGCTGACGGCGATGCCC
This sequence comes from Sedimentitalea todarodis, assembly GCF_032595355.1. NCBI lineage: Bacteria > Pseudomonadati > Pseudomonadota > Alphaproteobacteria > Rhodobacterales > Paracoccaceae > Sedimentitalea > Sedimentitalea todarodis. The sequence goes on from NZ_JASMWN010000001.1 coordinate 34,469, forward strand.
GCATCGCATGTGGTCAGCCTGGGACCCCGGATCCTGCGCGCGGATACCGCCGCCGTGGCGGCGATGGCCCTGTGGCAGCGCGCATTGGGGGACTGGCGGTGAACTTTATTCGCCCCGAGCTGCGCGCGGCACTTTGGCGCTGGCGTGAGGCGTTGGCCGGCGTTGCCCTGATGGTGCTGGGTCTGTGGTGGATGCTCGGGCCGGGTGGATTGCTGGGCTGGGTCGGCGGTGCGCTGGTGCTTGGGGGTTTGGCGCAGGGTTTTGTCGGCGTGCAAAAGGCGCGGTTCCGATCGGGTGGCGGCGGGCCGGGTGTCGTGCAGGTGGACGAAGGGCAAATCACCTATTTCGGTCCGCTGGGCGGAGGCGCGGTTGCGGTCGCTGATCTGCGCAGCATTGCGTTGCATCCCGCTGGTCGGCTGGCGCATTGGGTGCTGGATCAACCGGGTCAGCCAGAGCTGCAGATACCGGTGAACGCCGAAGGGTCCGAAGCACTGTTTGACGTTTTTGCCGCGCTGCCGGGCATTCGGACCGAACGGATGCTGGCCGAGCTTCAGAACCGATCGCCACACCCGGTTGTGATCTGGTCGCGCGGTAGGTTGCGCCCTGAACACCAAAGGCTGCATTGACAGCCCGGCGAAATCACCGCACTCCTGAGCGCCAAAACCTCGACAAATGGCTCGGAGCGTATTCATGTCTATTCCACAGTCCGGCGGCGGACCGATCGAACGTCACGAACAGCTTGCGGAATACCTGGCAGATGGGTGCAAATCCAAGGCTGATTGGCGCATCGGCACCGAGCATGAGAAATTCGGCTATTGCAAGGACACGCTCTTGCCGATCCCCTATGAAGGAAAGCGGTCGGTCCGGGCGGTCCTGGACGGGCTGCGCGATGCCCATGGCTGGTCGCCGGTCGAAGAAGGTGGCAACCTGATCGGGCTGGAAAAGGACGGCGCCAATGTCTCGCTCGAACCGGGGGGGCAACTGGAACTGTCCGGAGCACCGCTGGAAACCATTCACGAAACCTGTGACGAGGTGAACGAACACCTGCGCGAGGTCAAGGACGTGGCCGACAAGGTGGGTGTTGGGTTCATCGGGCTGGGCGCTGCGCCGGTCTGGACGCACGAGCAGATGCCGCTGATGCCCAAGGGGCGATACAAGCTGATGGACGCCTACATGAACAAGGTCGGCACCATGGGCACAACGATGATGCGCCGCACCTGTACCGTGCAGGTCAATCTCGATTTCGCCTCTGAGGCGGACATGGTCCAGAAGCTGCGGGTGGCCATTGCCCTGCAACCGGTGGCGACCGCGCTGTTTGCCAATTCGCCATTCATCGACGGCAAGCCGAACGGGCACAAATCCTGGCGCTCGCGGGTGTGGCGCGATCTGGATGCGGATCGCACCGGCATGGTGCCGTTTGTGTTCGAGGACGGGTTCGGGTTCGAACGCTGGGTGCAATATGCGCTCGATGTGCCGATGTACTTTGTCTACCGCGATGGCGAGTACATTGATGCACTTGGCCAATCATTCCGCGATTTTCTGCGCGGTGACCTTCCTGCATTGCCGGGAGAAAAGCCGCAACTTTCGGATTGGGCCGATCATCTGACCACGCTGTTCCCCGAGGCGCGGATCAAGAAATTCATCGAGATGCGCGGCGCAGATGGCGGACCATGGCGCCGGTTGTGTGCGCTGCCGGCCTTCTGGGTCGGGCTGATGTACGATCAGACGGCGCTGGATGCGGCGTGGGACCTCGCAAAGGGCTGGGACAGTGAAACCCGTCAGGCCCTGCGGGTCGCGGCCAGTGAGCAAGGGTTGCAAGCCCGGGTTGGTGATATTCACATGAATGATCTTGCCCGTGAAGTCGTGGCAATAGCCGACGCCGGATTGCAGGCGCGGGCGCGACCCGGGGCCGGAGGCATGGTGCCCGACGAGACCCATTTCCTGAATGCGCTGAAGGAGAGCCTCGACAGCGGACAGGTTGCTGCGGACGAACTGCTTGCCCGATATGAGGGCGACTGGGCTGGCGACCTTGACCGGATTTACGCCGATTACAGCTACTGAAGTAAGACGCGCCCGCAGCGTGGGCGGCATGATCACACGCCTTGGACACAAGGCCAGAGGCCGATCCGGTGTTTGTCGGAGTCAAGCTGGCCGCCGAGGGGGCCATGTTACGCCAAGGTCAGTGAGGCCAATAGCCAACAGCAGCGCCGTCGCTGGAAGGTGAGGATTGCAGTTCGCCTGAACACCGCTCCCGAGACGCAATACAAGGTCCGCCTCGGGTTGAATTTCGAGTGGGTCCGGCGCGCAGTTTCAGCCTCGCCGCCTGCGCGCCGCCACTGCGCCCAAACTGCCAAGCCCCGCCAGGAGCATCAATGCAGTCGCCGGAAGCGGAACCGGTGTAGCGATCTCGCCATTGAGCGCAAAGTCCAGATCACCGGTAGTGCTCATGAAATCGCCAAATGCACTACCGCTGAAGCCGAGCCCTGAACCGGTCAGGTCCTGGTTCCCGAAAATTTGGGTGGCCGTCGCGGTCTCCCTGTCGCCCATGACAAAGTAATAGGTCGTGTCAGCCACCAGGGTTACGTCCCGGTCAAACGTCCAGAACCCATTCTCGAATCCATTGTTCTTTGCCAAGAAACCGGATGTCGACGAATCGAGATCTTCGGCGGAACCAAGGTGATTTTCCGTGAGGATGTACAGATCACCGGCGGAATAGGCTTCAAATCCGGACCCGCCTTGCAGGTCAAATGCAAACGAAATGGTATCCCAATCATGGCGCGACCCTATCGTGATACCCTGGCTGTAGTAGAGTTGTTCGACGCCCCTCGTGCTGTGGGTCATGCTCTGAATCGTCGCCGCCTGCACTGCAGTCGCGCCCAACATCAAGGCGGCGGCTGACGACAGGGCCGCCAGAATACTGCTCTTACCAATTTTCATAGCTACTTCTTCCTATCCCGCGAACATTTACACATACAAAGCTGGGTGCCGCCATACATGCGGGAACACACGGACCTAGCCAAGCTCCAAACCTTCCGAAGCAGGTTCGATTTAAGTCAGTCCTTGACCAAATTCAACCATATGAGTGAAGGGGTTAACAATAAGTTGTTCTTTTGGACACACTGGCTGCAACCCTTGCGAGAGCCCTTGATTTTAATCGCAATCCCAAAGGCGTTCATTGTCGGAATCAAGCACGCCAATGCTGATTCCCGTCGTCATGTCGTCAGCCATATTGGCTGTGGGGCTTTTGACCTGCGCCTAGCCCTGCAAGCTCTTTACCCCGACGTCCCCTTCGGCCTGTGCCTTGATCGCCAGCGCGGCAGCGTGGCTGCCAGCCGCCGTCGTGAAATAGGGGATCTTGTCATAGAGCGCGATGGTGCGAATCGATTTTGAATCTTCGACCGCCTGCGCGCCTTCGGTAGAGTTCATCACCAGCTGCACGCCGCCATCCTTCATCATGTCCGTCACGTCGGGGCGGCCTTCGTAAACCTTGTTGACGACGCCGCATTCGATCCCCTGGTCCGCCAACCAACTTTGCGTTCCGCGTGTCGCGACGAGCGTGAACCCGAGGCCCGTCAGGATCTGTGCGGCCTCGATGATCTCGGGGGTCTTGTCGTCATCCTTGATCGACAGGAAGGCACAGCCAGATGTGGGCAGCACCATGCCGGCGCCCATCTGAGCCTTGAGAAATGCGCGAGGAAAATCCCGGTCCCAGCCCATGACCTCACCGGTGGAACGCATTTCAGGGCCCAGAATTGTGTCGACGCCGGGGAAACGGGCAAAGGGCAGAACGGCCTCTTTCACCGAGAACCACGGCATGTTCGGGTCTGCCAGCGTCATCGGATCCGCCAATGGCAGCACCGTGTCGTAGTCCGCCTGTGCGTCATAGGGCGCGCGCATCGAGAAGTTTGACAGCGGCTCGCCGGCCATGACGCGGGCCGCGATTGACGCGATCGCGGAATCCGTGGCCTTGGCGACAAAGGGAACAGTTCGGCTGGCGCGGGGATTGACTTCGATCAGGAAAATCTCGCCATCCTTGATCGCAAACTGGATGTTCATCAGCCCGACGACATTCAGGGCGCGCGCCAGAGCGCTGGTCTGTGCCTTGATCTCTTCGATGATCGCAGCGTCCAGCGAATAGGGTGGCAGAGAACACGCGCTGTCCCCGGAATGCACGCCGGCCTCTTCGATATGCTGCATGATACCCGCGACATGCACGTCGGTGCCGTCACAAATCGCGTCAACGTCAAGTTCGACGGCGCCGGACAGATAGCTGTCGAGCAGTACCGGGCTGTCGCCGGAAACCACAACCGCTTCGGATATATAGCGTTCGAGCTGGGCCTGATCGCGCACGATCTCCATGGCGCGTCCACCCAGAACATAGGACGGGCGAATGACCAGCGGAAATCCGATATCCTTGGCGATTTCAAAGGCTTGGGCGTCGGTGCTGGCAATTCCGTTGTGAGGCTGCTTGAGACCCAGATTCTGAACCAGTTGCTGGAACCGCTCGCGGTCCTCGGCCAGATCGATGGCGTCGGGCGTGGTGCCCAGGATCGGAATGCCCTCGTCCTGCAGCGCGTTGGCCAGTTTCAGCGGGGTCTGCCCGCCGAACTGCACGATGACGCCATGCAGGGTGCCGTTTTGCTGTTCTACCCGCAGGATTTCGAGGACGTGCTCCAACGTGAGCGGCTCGAAATAGAGCCGGTCCGATGTGTCATAATCGGTCGAAACCGTTTCCGGGTTGCAGTTAATCATGATGGTTTCATAGCCAACATCGGTCAGCGCGAAACAGGCATGACAGCAGCAATAGTCAAACTCGATCCCTTGACCGATCCGGTTCGGGCCACCGCCGAGGATCACGACTTTCTTGCGGTCGGTCGGGCGCGCTTCGCATTCGACCTCGCCCATCATCGGCATTTCATAGGTCGAATACATGTAGGGCGTCTGCGCCTCGAATTCGGCAGCGCAAGTGTCAATGCGCTTGAAGACGGCGGTGACATCAAGATTGTGACGGGCGCGGCGCACGTTGGCTTCGTCCCGTCCGGTCAGGAAGCCAAGCCGGGCATCGGTAAAGCCCATGATCTTGAGCGCGCGCAACTCCTCCGTGTTCGTAGGCAAACCGGATTTGCGCAACTTCGCTTCGGTTTCGACAATCTCGCGGATACGCGCAAGGAACCACGGATCGAACATGGTGACGGCGTGGATTTCGTCGTCTCCCATCCCGTGGCGCATGGCCTGTGCAATGGTACGCATCCGGTCTGGCGTCTGCTGGCTGATGGCCTTGATGACGGCGGCCTTGTCCTCGACGATGTCCCAGGTACCGACGGTGACACCGGGAATCTCGATTTCGTCGAAACCGGTCAGGCCGGATTCCATACTGGCCAGCGCCTTTTGCAAGGATTCGTGGATCGTGCGGCCAATGGCCATGGCTTCGCCCACGGATTTCATCGCGGTCGTAAGGTAGGGTTTCGCGCCGGGGAATTTCTCGAAGGCGAATTTCGGGATCTTGGTGACGACGTAGTCGATCGTCGGCTCAAACGACGCCGGGGTCACCTTGGTGATGTCGTTGTCCAGCTCGTCCAGCGTGTATCCCACGGCCAGCTTTGCAGCGATCTTGGCAATCGGGAAACCAGTGGCCTTCGATGCGAGCGCCGATGAACGTGACACGCGCGGGTTCATCTCGATCACCACCATGCGGCCATCGTCCGGATTTACCGCCCATTGCACGTTGGAGCCGCCGGTTTCGACGCCGATTTCGCGCAGCACGGCAATACTGCCGTTGCGCATGATCTGGTATTCCTTGTCGGTCAGCGTCAGAGCCGGGGCCACGGTGATCGAATCGCCGGTGTGCACGCCCATCGGATCGACGTTTTCGATGGAGCAGACGATGATTGCATTGTCAGCGGTATCGCGCACCACCTCCATCTCGAATTCTTTCCACCCCAGCAGGGATTCGTCGATCAGGATCTGGCCCATCGGGCTGGCGTCCATGCCCGAGCGGCAGAAATGTTCAAAATCATCACGGTTATAGGCGACGCCGCCACCGGTGCCGCCCATGGTAAAGGCTGGCCGGATGATGGCTGGCAGACCGATGTCTTCGAGTTCGGCCAGCGCCAGGCGCACGCCCTCTGCCAGGTCCTTCTTGCCATTTGCATCCTTGGGTGCCGTGACGATCGTGGCGCGTGGGTTTTCGATGCCCAGCCGATCCATCGCCTCGCGAAACAGCTTACGGTCCTCGGCCATTTCGATGGCCTCGCGCTTGGCCCCGATCATTTCGACTCCGTATTCCGCCAAGACGCCCATTTCTTCGAGCGCGAGACTGGTATTCAGCCCGGTTTGACCGCCCATCGTCGGCAAGAGCGCGTCGGGGCGTTCCTTGGCGATGATCTTTGCGACGATTTCGGGGGTGATCGGTTCGATATAGGTCGCGTCGGCAAGTTCCGGGTCGGTCATGATCGTCGCCGGGTTCGAGTTGACAAGGACGACCCGATACCCTTCCTCACGCAGGGCCTTGCAGGCTTGTGCCCCGGAATAATCGAACTCGCATGCCTGTCCGATCACGATAGGTCCGGCTCCGATGATCATGATCGACTGGATGTCGGTTCTCTTCGGCATGGCGCGGCCCCTTTTGGCTGGTGATGTCCGGGCACCCCCAACGTGCCCAAATTGTCCTGCGTTATAGGGATGGGGTGGGCATGTGCAAGGGCCGAAGCGGCAAGAATCTGTAACGATGACTTTGCATCGGTTGCCGGGTGGCAACGATGCGGCTATGAGAGCGCGATTGCGGGGGTATGTGGCACAGTTGGATATTCGCTTTGATCATGGGTCGCAGGGGCCGGGCGACTGGTTTCGCGATCCGATGCGCCTGATCCGCGCGGATCGTCCGGACGAGGTCGGGGCGGCGCTGGCCGAACTGGATGCGGCGCAGGCAAACGGGCATTGGCTGGCCGGGTATTGCAGCTACGAACTCGGCTATGCACTGGAACCAAGATTGGCCGGATTGATGCCGGAGCGCCGGCGATTGCCACTGATCTGTTTCGGGGTATACGGCGCGCCGGGGCAGGGAAACCTGACCGACGGCGCGGCGGAGTTCGAAGTGTTTCAGCCGGGCTGGAGACGCGAAGAATACGGTCGCGCGTTCAATCGGGTGCATGCGCTGATTCGCGCCGGAGATATTTATCAGGCGAACCTGACCTTTCCGATGCGCGCGTCTGCGCATGGCGGGGCCCAGGCGTTGTATGCGGCGCTGACGAGGCGGCAACCGGTCGGATATGGTGCGCTGGTGGAACAGGACGGCCTGCCGGCCCTGATCTGCCGCTCGCCCGAGCTGTTTTTTCGTACCGATGGTGCCGGGGCAATCGAGACAATGCCGATGAAAGGCACCCAGCCACGCGGCGCAGGTGCCGCTGACGATGCCCGACGGCGGGCCTTTCTGGAAAGTGACGTCAAGAATCGCGCCGAAAACCTGATGATTGTTGACCTGTTGCGCAACGATCTGTCCCGCGTCAGCCAGCCCGGGTCGGTGCGGGTTCCGACGCTCTATCACGTCGAAACCTACACGACCGTGCACCAGATGGTGTCCCGGGTGACCGCGCAGTTGCAGCCGAGGGTTGGGCTGGGCGGGATCATGCGCGCGCTGTTTCCCTGCGGCTCGATTACCGGTGCGCCCAAGATCCGCGCGATGGAGATCATTCGTGAACTGGAGATGGAAGCACGCGACATCTATTGCGGCAGTATCGGTTGGGTCGCGCCGGATGGTCGGAGCGGTTTCAATGTGGCAATCCGCACCATCCTTCTTGAGGATGGGCAAGCGCAGCTGAATGTGGGCGGCGGTGTGGTCTATGACAGCGACGCGAACAGCGAATATGAAGAGGCGCTATGGAAAGCCCGGTTTTCGGCGATATCCCAACCGATACCCGTCTGATCGAAACGCTTGCCTGGCAACCGGGAAAGGGAGGGGTCGATGCCGACCTGCATCTGGACCGGATGGCGCGATCGGCGCAGGCACTGGGCGTGCCATTCGATCGTGTCGCTGCGCATGCGCTGTTGGCGTCGGTGACAGGAGAGCTGCCGCTGCGTTGCCGCCTGACGCTGGGGCCGGACGGCGGATTTGATCTGACAACGGCAACGCTGGGGCCACCTGCGCCGATCTGGACAGTGGCATTGGCCCGCCACGCGGTGAGGTCGGATGATCCCTGGCTCAGGCACAAGACCACCAATCGGGACCTATATGATCACTCCCGCGCGACGATGCCTGTGGGTGTGGACGAGCTGTTGTTTCTGAATCAGCGCGGCGAAGTGTGCGAGGGCACGATCACCAACCTGTTCGTACGACTTGGCGAGGGGCGGCAGGTTACGCCGCCCCTGTCCTGCGGTCTGTTGCCGGGGGTGTTGCGGGGGCGGTTGCTCGCCAGCGGCAGCTGGAGCGAACAGGTGCTGACACCGGATGATCTGGCCGATGCAGAGGCAATTTGGGTTGGAAATGCGTTGCGCGGGCTGATCCGGGGCCGGTTTCAGGGAGCAGGTCGGGTCAACACGGCTTGACTTTTGCGGCGCAGCCTTGTGTACCGACGCGACGCCAGAAACCACCCAAAACGAGGCATTTCCCATGCACGCCTATCGCAGCCATACCTGCGCCGATCTGACTGCCGCCAATGTCGGCGATTCCGTCCGCCTTTCCGGCTGGGTCCATCGGGTCCGAGATCATGGCGGGGTTCTGTTCATCGACCTGCGTGACCATTACGGCGTGACGCAGGTACTGTGCGATGGCGACAGCCCCGCCTTTGCAGAGCTGGAAAAGGTGCGCAGCGAGTGGTGCATTCGCATCGACGGAACCGTCAAGGCGCGCGATGCCGAGCTGATCAACGCCAAGCTTCCAACCGGCGAAATCGAGGTTTATGTGCGCGAACTTGAGGTTCTGGGGGCCGCTGCCGAACTGCCGTTGATGGTGTTTGGCGATCAGGAATACCCCGAGGAAACCCGCCTGCGGTATCGCTATCTCGATCTGCGACGCGAGGCGATGCAGGCGAACATGACCCTGCGCTCGGATGTGGTGGCGTCAATGCGCCGACGCATGTGGGATCGCAAGTTCCGCGAATTCCAGACGCCGATCATCACCGCGTCCAGCCCCGAGGGCGCGCGCGATTTTCTGGTGCCGAGCCGTTTGCATCCGGGCAAGTTCTATGCGCTGCCGCAGGCACCGCAGCAGTTCAAACAGCTGATCATGGTCAGTGGCTTTGACAAGTATTTCCAGATCGCCCCCTGTTTCCGCGACGAAGATCCGCGCGCTGACCGCTCGCCCACCGATTTCTATCAACTCGACCTCGAGATGAGCTTTGTCACCCAGCAGGACGTGTTCGACACGATCCAGCCGGTGCTTCAAGGCGTGTTCGAGGAATTTGGCGAGGGGGCCAAGGTTGATACTGACTGGCCGCAGATTTCCTATCGCGATGCCGCCCTGTGGTATGGCACCGACAAGCCCGACCTGCGCAATCCGATCAAGATGCAGGATTGTTCCGAGCATTTCCGCGGGTCCGGATTCGCAATCTTTGCCAAGCTCCTGGAGCAGGACGGCACCGAGATCCGCGCCATTCCGGCCCCGACAGGCGGCTCGCGCAAGTTCTGCGACCGGATGAACGCGTTCGCGCAGAAAGAGGGTCTGCCGGGGATGGGGTACATCTTCTGGCGCGATCAGGGGCAGGGCATGGAAGCCGCTGGACCGCTGGCCAAGAACATCGGCCCCGAGCGCACCGAGGCGATCCGTCAGCAACTGGGGCTGAAGGTCGGCGACGCGGCATTCTTCCTCGGGGGCAAGCCCAAGGCGTTCGAAAAGGTGGCCGGCAAGGCCCGCGACGTGATCGGCGCGGAACTGAACCTGACCGAACAGAACCGGTTTGCCTTTGCCTGGATCGTCGATTTTCCGATCTACGAGCAGGACGAGGAAACCGGCAAGATCGACTTTGAACACAACCCGTTCTCGATGCCGCAGGGCGGGATGGCGGCGCTGGAAAGCGATCCGCTCAAGGTGCTGGGCTATCAATACGATCTCTCGTGCAACGGCTATGAACTGGTCAGCGGTGCGATCCGGAATCACAAGCCCGAAATCATGTTCAAAGCGTTCGAAATCGCCGGATATGGCAAGGATGAGGTCGAAAAACGCTTTGGCGGCATGGTCAACGCGTTCCAATACGGCGCACCGCCGCACGGTGGCTGCGCGGCCGGGATCGACCGGATCGTGATGCTGTTGGCGGATACGGCGAACATCCGCGAGGTCATCATGTTCCCGATGAACCAGCGCGCCGAAGATCTGATGATGAACGCGCCGAGCGATCCAACCAGCGATCAGCTGATGGAACTGGGCCTGCGGGTGATTCCGCAGGAAGACTGATGTTGGAGCGGTTGCGCGAACTGGGGTTTGACATCGCAACGCGCAACCATGCGGACGCCATCCTGTCGTTCGATTTTGCCGAAGATCTGGACAGTCTCGTGGCGCGGCTCGCCGCGTTTCGCATCCATATCAGCGAGTTGATCGGCGGCGGCGGCGGTGAAAGCGGGCAGACCCAGAGGCTGCGCCGTGCGCTGGATGCCGGTGGCTGGCGCAAGCATCACTTTTCGGTCGAGACCATCGTTGACGGTCAAACGCGCGCGGGGGTGAGCCACGAGGTTGACCATGTTCGGTTTGCGGACAACGGCACGCTGGCGCTTGAGATAGAGTGGAACAACAAGGACCCGTTCTTTGACCGGGACCTCGAGAATTTCCAGCGGCTGCACGGGCTGTCGGCGATTTCTGTCGGGATCATCGTAACCCGCGGTGCCTCTATGCAGGATGCGTTCCTGCCTCGGATCACCGGTTGGATGAAGGCACAGGGACTGGACAGCGAAGAGCATCTGGAACGTCTTGGCATCACCGAGCGCACCCGCGCGCAACGCGACGCCGTGGCGCGGCAGGTCGAACGCGGCGTGCCGTTTGCAGAGGCATTTGCAAAGACCTTTGTCGCCAGCAAATTCGGCCAGGCTTCGACCCATTGGTCCAAGCTGGACGAACGCGTGGCGCGCGGTGTCGGCAACCCATGCCCATTGTTGCTGGTCGGACTGCCCGCAGATGTTCTGGTGGATGCGGCCGCAAGCGTGATCAGAGATACGGCAACGGCCCCCGACCTGTTCAGCAGGAACGGCTAGGCGATTCGCGTCAAACCTGAGTCACCTAACGCTGCCTGAAATCATAGATTTCAACGCGTTGGGTGACGCAAGATGCTTCACGTTAGACCCGAAACGCACTGGGCCGTTATTCGGCGGCGACGCCGGAATTGTAGGCGTATGTCTTCCAGCCGGGTTTGTAATCGGCGTCCGCCTGATTGCCCCAGACGGTCCAGCCATCCCGCACACCGCGCCCGAACAGCTCCAGATAGGGCCCCCAGGAACAGCTTTCGATCAGGTCATACTGTTCGTCGGGTTTGCGCGAATGTTCGCGTTTTCGGGTCTGCATCATGTTCACCTGCCGACGTCCGGGGGGCAGGGTCCGGGCATTCTTGCCGCGCGTGCCAAACAGCAAGATTTCGGTCACGTTGCGGAAGTAGAAGCCGACACCGCGTCCGTCGCTGCCACCATCCTTGCGGATCTTGTGCCAGACGATGTTTGACTTGTAATCAAAGCCCCATGAACGCAACACCTGCAAGCCTTCGGGCAAGAGCGCGTTGGGCACCCAAAGGTAACAATGGGCGCGGTCCTCAAGGTGCGAGGCGACCGGCAAGGCGCAAATGTCGTCAAGTGTCATGGTCGGATAGCGGGCAAGGCGCTTGTGTTCAGGCGCGATTTTCCCAGTGCGGTTGGTGAACCGCCACGGGGGATCGGCCATGATCGTCGCAAAACGGTCCGATCCGAGGAATTTTGACAGATCTTGTGAGGGGCTTTCAGTCATATCCCACATATTGCCGGTTCTCCGTGCTCTTGTCACTAGAACAATAAGGGAACATACTTGCTTTAACACGCGTTGAACAGAGGCGGCATGACCGGCGCATGGCGTTTTTCTGCGCATCGGGCGACGGAACGCCCAGCGTTGGGCGTATAACTGGAAAGGTTGGTGATTTGTGTCGCGACCTTGGTGTAGATAGCGAAGTGACTGAACCCAAGACAGGTGACGCCCGTGACCCTTTCCCCCGAACAGGCTTCAATCCGTTTCGGGTGCGGGCTGTCGCCGGAGCTGCCGCCCCAGACCACTGCCGACTTGTTGGCAGGATTACGTGGCCAGGACGATAGTGCGGCTCAGTTTCCGATCGAATCGTTTTCGGCCTACGCGCAGAACCTGGAGGCGGCCGCGCGTCTTCGGCGCGACATCAAGACAGCGAAGAAACACGGCAAAACCAAACATGCAAACGCTGCACGTGACGAAATCTCCGCCATGCGCAAGAGGCTCGCCAGCCAGAGCCTGGGATGGTACGTCAATACCCTGTTGAGGTGGAGTTGGAGCGAGGCTCCGCTGCGCGAGCGGCTGGCGATGTTCTGGGCCGATCATTTCACGGCCATGGGCAAGAATCCGATCATGGTGCCGGCGGCGTTTCCCTATATCGAGGAAGCGATCAGGCCGAATGTGAACGGACGCTTTGCGGATTTGCTGATTGCCGCCGTGACGCATCCGTTGATGCTGCATTTTCTCGATCAGTCCTATTCCGTCGGCCCGGGCAGCGTCGCGGCCGAGCGTGCCGAGCGATTGGGCGGGCTGAACGAGAATCTGGCGCGCGAGGTGCTGGAACTGCACACGCTGGGTGTCGACGGGCCCTACAATCAGGATGATGTGCGCCAATTGGCCGAGCTGTTCACCGGACTGAGCTACAAGACCGATGGGACATTCACGTTCCGGGAGGGCTTTGCCGAACCCGGCGCGGAAACGGTTCTGGGCGTCCGCTATGGCGTAGGCAAACCCGGAATCGAACCGGTATTGGATGCGTTGCGCGACTTATCCGTACATCCGGCAACCGCACGGCATATCGCCCTGAAGCTCGCGGTGCATTTCGTGTCGGATAATCCGGGTCCGGCCCTTGTGGATCACGTCGCTGCACGGTTCGTAGATACGGATGGTGACCTGCAGGAGGTCTATGCCGCGCTGCTGGACCATCCGGCGAGTTGGACCGAGGCGACGGGGAATGTAAAACCACCCTTTGATCTGATTGCCACGAGTTGCCGGGCACTGGCCGTCACACCCAAAGCGATGCAGGGTCTGGAGCCGCGCAAGGTGCGGCGGGCACTCTTGCGTCCGTTGGCAGAGATGGGACAGCCCTTGTTGAAACCTGGCGGTCCCGATGGCTGGGCCGAGGAGGACGCGGCGTGGATAACGCCACAGGGGTTGTCTGCGCGCCTGCGGTGGGCGGTGTCCGCGCCCACTGTCCTGCGGCCCAATTTGCCGGAACCGAGCGCGTTCGTGGATGCGGCGCTTGGCCCGTTTGCAACACAGTCGGTTCGTTTCGCCGCACAGGCTGCCGAGAGCCGGTCAGACGCGATCGGGCTGGTTCTGAGTTCCCCCGCGTTTCAGCGCAGATAGGAGAGTGCCAATGTCATCCGTGCGAAACCTGAGTCGCCGCGCCTTTCTGGCTCGCTCTGCCCTGATCGGGTGTTCGGTGGCAGCCAGCCCCCTGTTGACACCTGTCAGCTTTGCCGCAGCCCCGTGGGACACCCGGCTCGTGGTGATTGTCCTGCGCGGAGGCATGGACGGACTGGACGTGGTGCAGCCCTATGGCGCGCCGGAATTCGCGGCGTTGCGTGCCAATCTGACGAGTGGGGTCAACAACGGTGCTCTCGACCTAGACGGATTCTTTGCGCTCAATCCGGCTCTTGCGCCACTCATGCCACTTTGGCACCGCGAAGAGCTTGGCTTCGTGCACGCTGTGTCGACCCCGTATCGCGACAAACGCAGCCACTTTGACGGGCAGGATTTGCTTGAAGCAGGCACACCTACCTTGTCGGGCGCGCGCGATGGTTGGCTGAACCGCATGTTGGGTCAGTTGCCCGGCGTTGAGCCGCGAACGGCCTTTGCGATCGGACATGGCGAGATGAAATTGCTCGAGGGCCCGGTCGCCGTCGCGGACTGGGCGCCGGACGCGGATCTAGAGATCAGCCCGCAAGCGATGCAGCTCGCCGAACTTGTGATGCAGGATGATCCGGCCTTTCATGCCGCACTTAGCGAAGCAATGATGCTGACCGGGTCAGGCGGCGGTGCCGGGCGCGGCAAACCGCACGTAAAGGTGGCCGCGTTCGCGGCGGAACAGCTGCGCGGCGATACCCGCGTCGCGTCGTTTTCGATCAATGGCTGGGATACCCACCGACAGCAAGGCCGCAATCTGAACCGGGCCCTGGAACGGCTTTCCGACACGATCCTGACGTTGCAGTCAGGGTTGGGGCCAGAGGCTTGGGGCAAGACAGCGATCGTCGCCATGACCGAATTCGGCCGTACCGTGCGCATCAATGGCACCGGGGGCACCGATCACGGAACCGGCAGTGCGATGGTGCTGGCAGGTGGCGCAATCAGGGGAGGACGGGTGCTGGGTGATTGGCCCGGCCTGGAGGAAGCGGATTTGTATGACCGGCGCGATCTCATGCCAACCGGCGACGTACGTGCTCCCGTGGCCTGGTTGATGCGCGGCCTCGCAGGGCTTGATCGCGGATCGTTGCAGCGCGTGGTGTTTCCGGGGCTCGAGATGGCAGACGATCCCGGGATCTTGCGATAGAGTCGATGGCCTGAATGTCACGCGGGCCTTGCAAGAAAGCGTAGCATCGACATCGCGTGATCAGAACTGCCCCTGCGCCGTGTTCAAATGGCTCTCTTTTGCTCCAGACGCTCCTGAACCAACCCCGCGATGCGCGCCATATCGGTTGCAACAGGGCCACCGCGCCTGCGCGATGCCGCAAGCGACTCCGCTGCATTCGCCAGTGTGGCATCCTGTGCGCTGCGGGCCACGCCACCAACAAACTGCGCGAGATAGTCCAGCACCTTGTCGCCGGCCATATCGTTCAGGACATCGGCAACATGCGCCATGTCATCGTGAAAGGCCATCTTGTCAGGTTCGATCACTTCGTCTCGCACTGCGCGCGGGCCATTTGGCCGTTGATCAGCGGGCAGGCGCGACAACACGGCCTGCTGGAACGTGGCGAGTGAAGTAACTGGCTTGGCGAGAAAACCATCGGCCCCGGCAGCAAGAGCCGCGTCTTCGGCGTGATCGTCGCCCGATGTACCAAGGATGACAGGGACGCGGGGGGTGGCGTGCGCCAGTTCCGCAATCAAGTCAACGCCCGAACCATCGGGAAGCCCCAGATCGGCCACCAGGACGGACGGACGATACACCTGCAGATGCCGGCGTGCCGATCTCAGGCAATCGGCCCTGCGGATTCGCGCGCCGCTGCGCAGACACAAGAGACGCATCGCTTCGCAGGCGAAACGGCTGTCCTCGACGACAAGAATGGTGAGACCCAGCAGTGGCCGGTTGGCAGTCGGCACACGGGGCGGGGCGGTGAACGGATCAAATTCGTCCATGGTGGTTTCCTCTCAGCAGACCAGACTCACGCTAGGCCGCGATGGCTAACGCAACGTTAAGATCAGTGAGATTGTTTCCACGGAGTCGTTCGAGGCCTTCTGCGCTGACCCCGTTGGATCAGGCCCAGTCGCCTGCGAAACCCTTGGGAATCAACAGGTGATCCTTGCTGAGCTTAGCGACATCCGTGACACCGCACAAACCCATGGACAGGTCCAGTTCGCGGTGGATGAGTTCCAACGCCTTGGTCACGCCTTCCTGCCCCATCGCACCAA
The DNA here is from genome assembly GCF_032595355.1 of Sedimentitalea todarodis. Lineage (NCBI taxonomy): Bacteria > Pseudomonadati > Pseudomonadota > Alphaproteobacteria > Rhodobacterales > Paracoccaceae > Sedimentitalea > Sedimentitalea todarodis. The sequence continues at coordinate 50,259 of NZ_JASMWN010000001.1, forward strand.
GACCATAGACATAGGCGCGGCCGATATAGGTGCCCTTCGCCCCCATCGCCAGGGCTTTCAGCACGTCCTGGCCGGAACGTATGCCACTGTCCAGATGGACCTCGATCTTGTCGCCGACCGCTTCGACGATCTCTTCCAAGACCCGGATCGAGCTTAGCGCACCGTCCAGCTGCCGCCCGCCATGGTTGGAGACGATGATCGCATCCGCGCCCACATTCAGCGCTTCGCGCGCATCGCGCGCATCAAGAATACCTTTGATGATCAGCGGTCCGTCCCACATCTTGCGGAATTCGCGGATGCGGTCCCAATCCAGTGCCTGGTCGAACGCCTCGGCGGTCCATGAGGACAGCGAAGACGGGTCCTTCACCCCCTTGGCATGGCCGACGATGTTGCCAAAGAACCGCCGCTTGGTGCCCAGCATCCCAAGGCCCCATTGAACCTTGGTCATCATGTTGGCGATGGATTTGGCGGTCAGCTTCGGCGGTGCCGACAACCCGTTCTTGAGATCCTTGTGGCGCTGTCCCTGCAGTTGCAGATCCACCGTGATCACCGCCGCCGAGCATTTCGCATCCTTTGCCCGGTCAAACAGACGCTGCATGAAGTCGTCGTCTTTCAGCGTGTAGACCTGCAACCAGAATGGCTTGGTGGTGTTTTGGGCGACATCTTCGATGGAACAAATCGACATCGTGGACAGGGTAAAGGGCACACCAAAGGTCTCGGCGGCCTTGGCGGCCTTGATCTCGCCATCGGCGCATTGCATTCCGGTCAGTCCAACCGGCGCCAGTGCGACGGGCATCGCGACATCCTGCCCGATCATCTGGCTCGCGGTCTTGCGCCCGGTCATGTCGGTCGCGACCCTCTGGCGCAGCCGGATATCCGCAAAATCGCTTGTGTTATCGCGAAAGGTCTGTTCGGTCCAGCTGCCGCTTTCGGCATAGTCAAAGAACATCCGCGGCACGCGCCGTTCATAGATGCGTTTGAGGTCGTCGATACTGGTGATCACGGGCATTGCGCAGCCATCCTTTCGCATGTCCCGTTTATCGTTAGCGGTCGTGCACCGGAAACTCAATGCGAGAGGAGAGCTCAGGCGCTATGTGCCCCGTCGGCCAATGACTTTACGAAGGCCAGCACATCGTCGACCGCTTCGCCGTCGCCGATCTTTGCGACGATGGCAGAGCCGACCACCGCACCATCGGCAACGCGTGCAATGGCCCGCGAAGTTTCGGGCGTCTTGATGCCGAAACCGACAATCACTGGCAGATCGGTCTGCGACTTGATCCGCGCAACTTCGGGGCCGACATCGACGGCTTCGGCCTCGGCCGCGCCGGTGATACCGGTGATGGACACGTAGTAGACAAAGCCCGACGTGTTTTGCAGCACCTTGGGAAGTCGCTTGTCATCTGTTGTCGGCGTTGCCAGACGGATGAAGTTCAGCCCTGCTTTCTGCGCCGGAAGACACAGCTCATCGTCCTCTTCCGGCGGCAGGTCGACCACGATCAGACCGTCGATTCCGGCGGCTTTGGCATCTTGCAGGAAGGTTTCGACACCGCGACTGTAGATCGGGTTGTAATACCCCATCAGCACGATTGGAGTCGTATCGTCGCCCTTGCGAAATTCCGTCGCCAGTTGCAGCGTCCGCTGAAGGGTCATGCCAGCGTCCAACGCCCGCTGCCCGGCCAGCTGAATGGTCGGCCCGTCAGCCATCGGATCGGTAAATGGCAGGCCCAGTTCGATGACGTCGACTCCGGCCCCCGGCAGGCCTTTGACCACCTCCAGCGAAGTATCGTAATCCGGATCGCCCGCCATGACGTAGGCGACAAACGCCTTTTTGCTCTTTGCGGACAACTCTGCGAACTTGGCGTCGATACGGGTCATGATGCTGGTTCCTTCTGCCTCCCCGTGCCTTGCCAAATAGAATGGCAGAAATCAATGCGTGACATACGCTGTTCAGAATTTGCCGTTGGCATTTTTCCATTCGCTTTGCGGCGCGACGGTCTCGGTCGTGTCCCAGTGCTCGACCAGATTGCCGCCATCAACACGGAACAGGTCATAGAATGCCGTATGAAGCCCGTCGCATTCACCCTCGCATACAGAGAGCGCAAAATTTCCCTCCGCCAGAACTCGATGTAACGTTTGGTATTCGATCCGTGGTTGTCCGTTCCTGGACGCCGTTAGCCTCGCATGGAGGGCGGCAACGCCATCGGCGCTGTGCGGGTTGTGCTCGGCGAAACTGTCACCGTCCACAAAATCCCCCAAACGGGCGATATCCCGGCCAATCAGTACGGTGTCCACAAACGCTCTGACCAGCGAGCGGCTCTGCTCGGTCAGGGCGTGGTCACCGGCCTCGGTCGGTCCATCCACCATGCTGCGACGCGAATCGTTTGGCCCCAGCCTGTCCTGAATGTTGTCCCAGTGTTCAACGGCCTGATCATCCTCGAACCGGAACACTTCAAAGCAAATTTTCCGGCTCGCGAAATCATACTCCATATGCGCGAATACAAAATCGCCGTCCTCAAACCCACGCACCATATTGACCTTCGGCTCGGTCTTGGACAGGCGCGAAAACAGCGCTGCCAGACCCTCGTTGCCTTCATGGGTCTGTGGATTGTGCTGAACATAACGGGACTCATTCACGACCGAAACGGGTCCCGGCTCTCCTGTTTCGATGCTCTTGAGCAAACTACGGATCCGTACTTTCTTCGAAACTGCCATTCCCGCCAACTCCTCTGATACTGATTTGGTCCCGGTGCATGTGGCAATTCATCTACAATAGCTGACAGATAACGGCGAACCCAGCGAAGAATCTGCGGCACAGGTTTGCCACCGTCCTGATGCAGGCCGCGTGCGACCTGCATGAGAACTTGACCAAATGGTCGCACCAGATCCGGGTGTTGGATAGGGCCTCCCGATCACAAAGCAATCCGCTCCCTCTCTGTTAGATCTCGAAGCTGTCGGCCAGGCCCGCGGTAAGTGTCAGACAATAGCGTGCTTGCGCCCTGCGCGCCTGCCCACTAGAAGCGGGCGAAATTCAGGCCGGAGGACAGCATGGGCTTTAAGATGGGAATCGTGGGGCTGCCCAATGTCGGCAAATCCACCTTGTTCAACGCGTTGACCCGTACGGCCGCCGCGCAGGCCGCAAACTTTCCCTTCTGCACGATTGAGCCCAATGTGGGCGAGGTCGCGGTTCCCGACACCCGGCTCGACAAGCTCGCCGCAATCGCAGGGTCCAAACAGATCATCCCCACGCGGATGACCTTTGTCGATATCGCCGGTCTGGTGAAAGGCGCCAGCAAGGGCGAAGGGCTGGGCAACCAGTTCCTTGCCAACATCCGCGAAGTGGACGCCATTGCCCATGTGCTGCGCTGCTTCGAAGATGGCGATGTGACCCATGTGGAGGGCAGGGTCGACCCGGTGGCCGATGCCGACACGATCGAAACCGAACTGATGCTGGCGGATCTTGAATCGATCGAAAAGCGGCGGGCGAACCTTGTCCGCAAGCTCAAGGGCACCGACAAGGAAGCGCAACAGCAGGATCGTCTGCTCGCAGCCGCGCAAGAGGTGCTGGAAAACGGCAAACCGGCGCGATTTGTCGAAGTCGATGACGAGGATCTCCGGGCCTGGAAACTCTTGCAACTTCTGACAACCAAGCCGGTCCTCTATGTCTGCAACGTCGGCGAATCCGACGCCGCGGAGGGCAATGACCATGCCGCCCGTGTTGCCAAAATGGCGGCGGCGGAGGGCAACGCGCACGTCATCATCAGCGCTCGGATCGAGGAAGAAATCAGCCAGCTCGAACCGGACGAAGCACAGATGTTCCTCGAGGAAATGGGCCTGCAGGAGGCCGGTCTCGACCGCCTGATACGCGCGGGCTATGACCTGCTGCATCTTGAGACCTACTTTACCGTCGGCCCGAAAGAGGCCCGAGCCTGGACTATTCGCAGCGGCACTACGGCACCGCGCGCAGCCGGTGTCATTCATGGTGATTTCGAGAAAGGGTTCATTCGCGCGGAAACCATTGCCTATGACGATTTTGTCACGCTTGGCGGCGAGCAGCCCGCAAAGGAGGCTGGGAAAATGCGCGCCGAGGGAAAGAGCTATGTCGTCAAGGATGGCGATGTTCTGCATTTCCTTTTCAACACCTGACTGCAAAAAATGCGTGAATGGGACACGCCCGGGAATTAATGGGCGCATCGCTTGAAAAACGAACGCGAAATGGCACAATGGAGCCCTATTACATGTTAGGATCCAACAGGCCCATGCCGCAGCAAGTTGAATCACCGGCGCTGCCGGTCGATTGACGTTCGGCAATTCTGGCATGAGGTGTCCTGCTCAGGTTGGTTTGTATGCGCGATGTATGAAACCTTTTTCGATCTGAAGACGTTGCCGTTCAAGATCACGCCGGACCCGTCCTTTATGTACTGGGACGTGGCCCACAAGCGCGCCGCCAGCGTTCTGGCTTTTGGCATCGAGCAATTGGTTCCTATCACCGTGGTCACGGGCGATGTGGGGACCGGCAAGACCACCCTGCTTCAGCATTTTCTTGAAGAGGCCCCGCGAGAGACCACCATCGGGATGCTCTCCAATTTCTGGAGCGGAATGGGGGGGCTCTACCAATGGATCCTGAGTGCATTCGACATTCGTGTCGAGGGAAGCACCGTCCAGCAATACCGTGCATTCGAGGATTTTGCCATTTCGGAATACGCTGCCGGGCGGCGCTGTGTTCTGATCGTGGACGAAGCTCAGAACATTTCCGATGAAGATCTCGAGCAATTGCGCATGTTGACCAATATCAACGCGCGCAAGGATTGCCTGGTGATGCTGTTTCTTGTCGGCCAACCCGAATTGCGCGACCGTTTGAAACAGCCGAACAATAGCCAGATCGCGCAACGGGTCGGAGCGGCGTTTCATCTCGGCCCGATGAACCTCGAGGATACCGGGCATTATGTTCGTCACAGGATATCCGTCGCCGGGGGCACCCGCGAGATATTCGATGACGGCGCAATCGAGCGAGTTTTCGGTGTGTCCGGCGGCGTCCCGCGCCTGATCAATGTGGTATGTGAACTCGCGTTGGTGACCGCGTTCGGGGAAGGCGTCGAGACGATCGACGCTGCCTATATGGATGAATTCCTGGCGGAGGCGGCAGAGACAGGTCTGATTGCCCATCTTCCTAACCAGCCACCGACACCGGTCAGTGGCCCCCCACCCCGCCAGACTGCAAAAGGGCCGGCCGGCAGCCCAGGTTCACCTTCCTTTCGCAAGTCGGCCTCGCTGGGCACTGGCAAGCCAAGCATTAGACTGGTCTCTGACCCATGGGATACGAAAGAGACCGTCAGTCCCGATGCCGATCCTCATGTGCCCGCCGCGCGGACCGCCGAGCCTGCACCTGAAGAAGCGGCGGAGACCACAGCGGAACCTGCGTCGCAAGAGCCCGACGGAGCACCCCTGTCGGACGATGAGGCATTGGACCTCTTGTCGCCAGAACCGGTAGTGACGCCGGAACCGCAAGCCGAGTCGGAGCAACCGCGCGAAGCGGCAAAGGACGTCGTGGCGTTAGAGCAGCAACCGGGGCTGAATGAGGTTCTGGATGCCAACCTTGCCTCCGCGTTGCGGCAAGAACCCGATCAGCCGCCCGCGCGCAGCACCGTGTCGCGCGGCGTCGTTGCGCGCACCCGCAACAATCGGGTCAATGTCGCTCTCATCGGCGTCGCTGTCGTGGTGGTTTTCGGCGCCGGAATCTGGATCCTTCGTGAGACGAGCTCCGATGGGGTTGCGGATGTGCCCCCCTCGGGGACCGCACCGGAATCCACTGAAGCGGCGCAGGAACCTGCCGTTTCAGACGCCCCGCAAGACGCCCCTGCGCAGCCTGAGAACGATGCTGGCGTGAAAGAGGAGCCTGCGGCAGATGTAATCGTCGCCACGCCATCTGCTGGTAGCGCGCCGGAGACAGACCATGCGGTTGAGAGAGACCCGGAGCCGGTCGCATCCGGCGCGATCGTGTTGCTGGACAATCCTGCCGGCGAGGCACTCCTCGAGAGCGCCCTGACCGCGAGTATTTCCGATCCGTTCGCTGCGGTGATCGACTATTCCCGCGCCGCTTTGCGTGGTGAGGACCAAGCCGCCTATTACCTCGGGCAGTTGTTTGAGACCGGCGTCGACGTCCCGCGCGATATTGCCGCCGCCCGTGCATGGTATGAACACGCGCAATCCAACGTGCGCAGCGCAAGGCGACGGCTTGCCGGCCTCGAAGCGGTGGAAAGCACCGGACCGTTGGCGGCAGCCATGCCGTTGCTCGGTGGCCAACTTCCTGATGGCACGGCTGAATTCGTGTGGTCAGGTGGCGTCGGTGCGGCCCCGGAGTACTTCGTCGTCGAAATGGCTGCGGCACCCGATGCGCCCATCGTCCGGCTTGCGCCGACAGGGCTGACCGCCGTTTCGATTCCAGATATCGGCGACGAACAGGTCTGGCGCGTGTTGGCGGTCCGGCCTGCGTCGTCGGACTACGTCGTTTCAAACTGGTACGCCATGGGGCAGGCGGGTGAGCCGGTGTCAACAGATGCCGGTCCGGTCCGTCCGGAGGTTTCTGTCGGCGGAACGGAGGCGGATACGATCAATGCCGCCGTCGCTGCCCTCACCGCGGCGGGTATCTCCGTGACCAGCGAAAGTTTCCTTGATGCCGCCAATGAAGGGGGCGTCGTCAGGTATGCCTATGACGCCGATCGACCGGCCGCAGAACAGGTAATATCGCTATTGGGAAATGATCTGGAGCTGGAACAGATTCCAGCGGAGCCTACCGAAAACAGGCTGATATTGCCGGGTCAGTTGTCCGTGGTTCTTAATTGATTTGTTTCGATTTTTGAAACTCTGTCAACGCGGATCAGAGTGTCCCTGGCGTGCGGCGGAGAGATCGCTCTTTCCGCCGCACCATGTTTCAGCAGCCGATGGTGGCGCAGATCTGGCGGCGATAGGCCGAGTTCGCTTCGCTCTCCGATGGGGTCTCGCCGGTTGCGGCCGTTGGCTGATCGCCCTCGCAAACCAGCGGATAGTTTGGATCAAGACCCACATTCACGCAGGAGCCTATATTCCAGCCCGGGGGCAGGGCGGACGGATCAACCTGTTGCCACTTGGGATGGCCATTCGCCTGAAGGTCTCCAAACCGGGTGCTGATCAGGTGCGAAATATCCGAAACCGCCTTGCAGCTTTCGCGGTGATAGGCATTGCGGTTCGGATCGTATTCATAGGTCATCAGCACGGCCTTGACGGCGACGACATCCACCGCATCGCTCTGGAACGGATAGGCCCCTGCGGGGATCGTGGCCGGCTCGTAGACCGCCTGTAGTGTCGGATCGCTGATCGGAACCAGATGGAATCGCGCGGCATCGATTTCGGGAGACTGAAAAATCTTGGTCGGGGCACCCGCGACATAAAAGAAGGCGTCGATCTGACCATCCATCAGCGCCTTGAGCGAGTCATCGGCGTTGATCGTCAAACGATCTGCGGGATTGACCTGCGCAAGGTCCAGAACCAGCGATGCGGTGAGGAACGTGCCGCTGTCCTCGACGCCGACTGCGACGCGCTTGCCATTCAGATCCGCGAGAGAATTGATGTCATTTGTGCCCAGAACGTGCACTTCCTCGTTGTAGAGCGGAAACGCGATCCGCACGCCGAGGATGGCCCGCGCAACACCGGGATCGTCGGCGGCAAAGGTCTTGAGATACTCAAGAACATCCGATTGCACGATGCCAAACTGGGTGAAGCGCCGCTTGCGCACACCCAGGAAATTCTCCAGCGACCCGGCGCTTTCCTGCACTTGCAGATCCACCCCGCACTTGGCGGCGATTTCACTGACGTTGCGACCAAACTGAATGTATGTGCCGCTGGGCCCGCCTGTCAGGATGTTCTTTTCGAATACCTGCGCTTGCGCGGGCAGCGACATTCCGGTCAGCAAGACCGCAAGGGCGACGAACCGCGCCAGAATGGATTTCTTTCTTAACTTCATGTCATCTTCTCCAATTCAAACGATAAATGTTCGTCAGCATCCGCCCAGGGTCTTGATCAGATGCACCAGCGTATGCCGGTTGATTGCGCCAAAGGACTGCTGCAACGCATCGGTCGCGCAGCTGCCCTGAACCAACAGTTCATAAAGCTGGTTGACCTGGGGTGTCCGCTGGGACGGCAGGCCGGGTGCATTGCGGATCGCCGCGTTGACGGCACCGGGGGTGCGTGGGCTGCCTTGCTGCGCGGCGACAGGTTGTGGTGCTGCTGGCGCGGGTGCAGTTGCAGGTGCCTGCGTTGCGCTCCGGGCTGCAGCGACCTGTTCTTGCAATGCCGCGATGTCAGCTTCGCGTTCAGCCCTTGTCTGGTCTAACGCGGCAATTTCGGCCTGCATCTGTTCGCGCTGCTTGAGCAGATCTGCTGCAACAGATCGGTCTCCCTGGATCTGCGCCAGCAGCGCCTCGGCTTCCGTCTGTGCCTGTGACAGCGCGGCCTTTTGTGCCTCTTCCTGACTGTTCAGATCAGCCACACTGGCTTGCAGACGCGATTTTTCCGCATCTGTAGCCTGTCGGGCTTCGACCAGTGCGGCCTCTTGTGCTTTGGCCTGTTTGTTCAACTCTGCCACACGGGCTTCCAGCCGGGTATGTTCCGCTTCGGCTGCTTGCTGTGCCTCGGCCAGCGCAGCGCGGGCCTCGATCCGCTCTTCGAGTGCGGCTTTGCGGGCCTCGGCGTCACTGACCTGGGTCTCCAGATCCGTCAAGCGCGCACGCGCCGCATCGGTCTGTTCCGACAGGGTCTTGTCGGCATTGGCGACCGCAGTGTCCAGTTCAGCGGTTTTGGCGGCCAGCGAGGCGGATACCGTTTCCAATTGCGTAGTCGCGTCCGCCAGTTGCGTTTCCTTCTGCGCAATCTCGCTGCTCAAACCTTCCAGCTTTGCATCCAAGTCCGCTTCGCGCGCTTTGGACTCGGCCAGGGCGGCTTCAAGCGCCTCTTTCTGGGTCGCAAGTTCCGCATTCTGTGCCCGGCTTGCCTCGGCAGCGGTTTCGGCCGCCGCAATCTCTTCGGCCAGCGCCGCCTTGCGCGCTTCTGCCTCGCTCACCTCGGCTTTGGTCTTGTCAAGAGCCGCCTGCGCTTCGGTTTGCGCATTTGCCAGTTCCGCGGCCTTGGTTTCGGCCTGTGCAAGCTCTGTACTTTTGGCTTCCAGCTTGCCTGTGACTTCCGCAAGCTCGGTCTGGGCGGCATCACGTTGAGCCTCGGCGTCGGCACGTGCGGTGTCGGCCTCACGCGTGGCGCTCTGACTGGCGTCCAGGGCTGCCTGTGCTTCGGCTTGCGCGCTCGCCGTTTCGGCGGCCTTGGTTTCGGCCTGTGCAAGTGCTGCGCTCGCGGCCTCCAATTGATCGTTTATCTCTGCAAGCTCGGTCTGGGCGGCATCGCGCCTGGCCTCGGCATCTGCGCGCGCGGCCTCCGCCTCTGATTGTGCGGATTGCGCCTGCGCCAGAGCGGCCTCGGCCTGCGAAAGCTCCGCATCACCTGATTCGCCCTTGGTCGTCTGGGCGGCATCTGCCGTTTTGCTGGCCTCAGCAAGAGCGCCTTGCACGCGTTCCAATTCTGTACGGGCATTGTCGATCTCGGTCGCTAGCGAATCCTGCTGCGCCTGAAGATCGCTTACGGCGGCCTGGGCGGCGTCACGCTCTTGAATCGCGGCATCCCTCTCGGACGTCGCAGTCGCAAATGCCTCATCCAGTTCAGATTGCTTTGCCGCCGAGGAATTTTCGATTTCTGCGAGTGCCGCCTGCGCCTGCGCCAATTCGGCCTTTACCTCTTCGAGCCGCGCGGCTTCGGCATCGCGTTCATCGCCAATCTCGGCGATATCTGCCTCCAGCGCTCCAATGTCCTCTTCGAGCAAGCCTATGATCCGTCGGAAGGATTCTGCCTTTTGCGACAATTCGGCCGCATCGGATGCGGTCTCCTGCGCGTTCCCCGTTTCCGGATCAATACTCACCAGCCCGAAAATCATGGCACTACACACTAATATCCTGATGTGCCGCATGTCCAATTCGCCCCTCACAAATGCATTAGCTTCCAGCATACGCAAAATTTGGCACACTTGTCACGGTCGGTCGATTCCTCAATCGCAAGAGGCGTCGAATCTCTGGGGATTCTCATGGGAAGGCGTGAAAACGGTTAAGTCATGGCACTGGGCGCGATCTGCGCCGGGTCGGGAGTATCCACCGACTTGACCGGTTCAAAGGTGATTTCGATCCGCAATCCCGGTGCGTTGTCACCCAGAACCAGATCCGCCCCGTGCAAGCGGGCCACCACCGACACGAAATTCAGCCCGAGGCCACTGCCAGGGGTCATCCGGCTTCGGTCCAGCCGATACAGCCGCTGCAGGACGTTTTCGGTTTCCCCGTCAGGAATGCCCGGCCCGGTATCCGCGACACTCAGAACCACGCCCCGCGGTTGCCGGTGCAGTTCAACCGTGATCTCGCTTCCCTCGGGCGTATGGCGCAATGCATTTTCAATCAGGTTCGCAAGGAGTTGCAGCAACAGGTTGCGGTCCCCCAGGATCGGGGGCATCTCCGGGTCAATGCGGGTGCTCAGATCGTGACCACTATCGCTTGCCAACGGCTCGTAAAGCTCGGCACAGGTCTCGATCAACTCCGCAAGGTCCAGCGGTGCAAAGGTTGATTTCGGGGTACCGGATTCGATCTGGGCGATTTGCAGCAGCGACCGGAACACCGACACCACCCCATCCAGTTCGGTGCGTGCCCGATCAACCAACTCGCGGGCTGGGGGGGCTAGCTCCTCGCGGTTGGACAGGTCTTCCAGATGCACGGCGACCCGTTGAATCGGCGTTTTCAGGTCATGGGCAATGTCGGACGAGACCTGCCGGATTGCGGCGACAGAGCTTTCCTGCGCGCGTGCCATCTGGTCGATCTTGGTGCCAATTTCAGCGAGATCCTCGGACCAGCCCGGTCCCGGACGCACCCGTGCCTGCAGGTCACCCGAAGTCAGCCGGTCCACGGTCTTGCCAACGGCGGCGACGTTCCGCGCGCTGCGCCGTGCGAGATACAGGCCACCGGACAGCGCGATAAGGATCGTCGGCAGCAGGCTCAACCCGAGAATGTTCAAGAATACCGTTCGCAAGGCATCGATTTCCGACAGGCTGCGCGCGATTGTAAGCTGTCCCCCTTGCAGGGACGTTGTCAGCGCGAGGTAGTCGCCGCTCAGGTCCGGGCTTTCCTGTGACAAGGAGAGAACGTGGTACCCCTCGGCATCGCGGGCGATCACCGCGTTGCCATATTGCCTGCGGTTGGGTGCGAGATAGCTGAGGGCAAGCCGCTCGGGGTCGGTTTCCCGCGCCTCGGCTTCGACCAGCGTTGACAGGGCCGCTGCTGTCGGGGCTGCGCGAAACCCGGCAATGCGTTGGGTCAAATCCGAGCGGATCGCCTGTTCGAATGACCGTTCGGTGATCAGATAGCTCGCGGCAAGGCTGACCAGGCTCACCACGGAGAACAGCACCACCAGCCCGAGGGCCAGACGCAACGGCATGGATCGCCACAGGCCTGACAGGCGGGCGTTCACGTGTCGATCCGGTAACCTGCGCCGCGCACCGTCTTGATCAACTCCCCGTCAAACGGCTTGTCCACCTTGGCGCGCAAGCGGCTGATATGGGTCTCGACCACGTTGGTCATCGGATCGAAATTGATGTCCCAGATCGCTTCGAGCAACATCGTGCGGGTCTGAACGCGCCCCTTGCGCCGCAAAAGGTGTTCGAGAATGGCAAACTCGCGGGGCAAAAGGTCGATCTCGACCCCCTCCCGCGTGACCTTGCGGGCAATCAGATCCATTTCAAGCGATCCGGCACGCAACACCGTTTGCTGCTCGACGGCCGGGGGGCGTCGTGCCAGTGCGTTGACCCGCGCCGACAGTTCGCCAAAGGCGAAAGGCTTGACGAGGTAGTCATCTCCACCCGCGTTCAACCCGCCGATCCGGTCCTCTACGCCTCCCAGCGAGGTCAGAAACAGGACCGGTGTCCGGTTCCCGGCACCGCGCAATGTCTTGACCAGCGTCAGCCCGTCAATCTCGGGCAGCATCCTGTCCACGATCATCACGTCATAGCTGCCGCCGGTCGCCTGGATCAGCGCCTCGCGCCCATCCGCGACCAGATCAACCGAATGGCCCTCTTCACGCAATCCCCGCGTTATGAACGCGCCGGTGGTGGCATCATCTTCAACAGCCAGAATTTTCATCTACCCTCGCAACATCTGCGTCCGACAAGGCATAGTTATGCGATGCGGGAAGGCCCGCCAACCGCCGCGCCGCCCGATGACATATTTGTATAGTAAGCCAAAGACGCCTGTAAGGGCGGGGTCCCATCTGTTGCTCGTCAGTTAAATGAACGGAGCTACTCCATGACCATGACCTATTATGATAGCCGCCTTGCCAGTGTCACGCTGGTTGCGGCGCTCGCCACCACCAGCGTTGTCGCCCTGTCCCCCTCCACCGCGCTTGCGGTCCCTCCGGGTGGCTACGGCGATCTGGTCGAGGCGGTTTCTCCCAGTGTTGTCTTTATCGAAGTGACCGGCAAGGCGTCCGGTACGGGACCTGCCGGCGCGATGCCACAGGGGATGCCCGAAGAACTCCGCAAGCGCTTCGAAAAGATGATCCCGGGTGATCGCGGCGACGCACCGCACAAGGGCGTTGGTTCGGGCTTTATCATTTCCGAGGACGGCCAGATCGTGACCAACCATCACGTCGTCGACGGTGCCGACAGCGTTCTCGTCAAGCTGGCCGATGGGCGCAGTTTCGAAGCGACGGTGATTGGCAGCGACGCAATGACCGATGTTGCCCTGCTGCAGCTTGCGACCGATGAGTCGCTGCCTGTCGTTGCCTTTGGCGAATCCGACAGTATGCGCGCCGGCGACGAAGTGGTTGCGGTTGGCAATCCCTTTGGCCTTGGCGGGACCGTGACCTCCGGCATCATCTCGGCGGTCTCGCGCGACATTCATGCCGGTCCTTATGACGACTTCATCCAGACCGACGCGGCGATCAACCGGGGCAATTCCGGCGGCCCGCTCTTCAACAACGATGGCGAAGTCATCGGCGTGAACACGGCGATCTTTTCGCCCGATGGTGGCTCTGTCGGGATCGGCTTTGCTGTGCCATCTGACCTCGTGCAGACGGTTGTCGCCGATTTGCAGGATGACGGCACGATCACGCGCGGCTGGCTGGGTGTGCAGATCCGTCCGATGTCCGACGAAGTCGCTTCGGTCCTTGGATATGATGGACCAAAGGGCGCGGTTGTCGAAGCCGTCACAGAAGATAGCCCCGCCAACAAGGGTGGGCTTGAGAAGGGCGACATCATCCTGTCGTTCAACGGTACCGAGATCGTGGAACTGCGCGACCTGACCCGCGCCGTTGCCGATACAGCCCCCGACAAGTCTGCCGATGTCGAGATTCTGCGCAAAGGTGACAAGATCACCCGCCAGGTCACGGTAGGCACGCTGGGTCAACAGGACGCCTAGGGCAACTCCGGGTCAGGGTGAGGCAAGTTCATCCTGACCCGGAACGACGCTGACCTCCCAATTCATCGGCGGGCATCCGGCCCTCCGGTGGATAATCCCGTAAGACAAGGGATGTTGCGGTCCGGTGCAGGGGAGGCGCCGGGCCGCAATGCTGTTTGGCGGCATACGTCCGGTTGGCCCCTCGGCGCCGAACATTCAAGTCATATAAAAAAAGTTCCCACTTTTGGCCAAGCTCCCGTTATTAAAGAGATCAGTCGGATTCGCATGGAGTTCGAAATCAGGAGCGGACATGAAACGGACAGCTACGTTCTTCGCTGCACTAGCGCTCCTAGCTGGTCAGGCGAGCGCCCAGAGTTCCGATTGGAATTACACCGCGACTCTCTATGGCTGGTTCGCGGGGCTGGATACCTCCGTGGATACTCCGCGGGGTACGATCAACGCTGAGCTCAGCAGCAAGGATGTGTTAGAGGATCTGGACGCATCGCTTATGGCCGCTTTCGAAGCCCGCCGCGGGCCCTGGGGGTTTGTGGTCGACGGTGTCTACAGCAAGCTCTCTGCGGGAAAAGCCACTCCTTTCGGGCAGTCGTTTTCCGAAGCGGTTGTCGAGACCAAGCTGTCCCAGGTGACCGGGCTTGCCCTCTATCGCTTTCATTCAAGCCCGACGCTGAAATTTGATGCCGGGGCAGGATTTCGCTGGTTTGATGTCGATATGGGTGTGACGCTGACGCCGGGATCGCTGGGCGTCACGCGTACCTCTTCCATCGGAGACAGTTGGGTCGATCCGCTGCTCGCCGCGCGCGTTATCTTGCCGATCAATGATGTGTGGACGGCGACGGCGCTTGTCGATTTTGGCGGAACGGGTTCGGACGACAAGACCTGGCAGGCGCTGGCCAGTGTACAGTATCAGTTCAACGACAATTGGTCCGCCGCATTCGGATACCGCACGATGAATTTGCAGCATGACATTGGCGGGCGTCCGAACGAGATCACGCTTTCTGGCCCGTTCATCGCTGCCGGTTTCCGTTTCTGACCCGACAACGGCCAGATCCGGTGGTGCGGGCGCTTTGCAATTTGAAATTGTTGCAGAACCTCTGCTATTGAGCGACACACGCGATCACGTCCAAAACGAGCCACCCGCGAGGGATCACCATGACCAGCGGCCCGACGCTGTCCCTTAAGACGCCAATCAGGTTTCGCGCTGTCTGGTGGTCTGTGCTGTTGACCGCCCAGTCGATCCTCTTCGTGCAGGCACCGCTTCATGCAGATGAGAGAAAACTCGACCTGACGCCGTTTTCGGACGGAACCGACGACTGGCGAACCCGCCAGCTGTTTACCGGTGCCCTGGTGACTTTCTACGGCCAGTTCTCACCCGCGATCCTGAACTATGATGACGGAGCGCTCGGGCGTACCTATGCGCCGGTCGGAAACTCAAACAAGACGTCGCGCCTTGGTCTGCGATGGCATATCCGACAGCTTGGAAGCTGGAGCCCCATTTTCCGCGCCGAGATCGGTGTCACCCCGCGACCGTCGAACAGCGTGAACCTGAATACGTCGCAAAACGTCGACTGGCTTGCCGATGAAACCAACCTGCGCAAGCTCGAACTGATCCTGAAACACCCGAGGTTGGGCGTCCTGACCTTTGGGCAGGGCAGCATGGCCACGGACAGCATCACCGAGGTAGACTACTCCGGCACCAAGGTCGCGGCCTATTCCGATGTGGCCGCTGTCGCATCCGCACAATTCCTGCGCTTTGCCGATGGCACGCTTTCCATCGCGCAACTGGGTGAATTCATCGACAACTTCGAAGGCTCCAACATCACAGGCACCTACGCAGACGGGGACCGGAAGATGCGCGCGCGCTATGATTCGCCCGAGTTCAATGGGCTGATCTTTTCCGCAGCCATCGGCAACGAAGTGCTTCACGATGACGGAGGAACCAACGCGGACGCGGCGCTGACCTATGAAAGGGATTTGGGCGACTACAAATTTGCATCCGGAATTGGATACAGCTGGAAACCAGACGCAAGGGTTCTGTCCGGGTCGATGTCGGGCTTGCACAAGGCCAGCGGTCTCAACCTGACCGTTGCGGTCGGAGGGCAGGACGACGGCGGTGATTTTAGCTATGTAAAGCTTGGCCTGTTGCGGTCCTATTGGGCGGTTGGTGAAACTGCGCTGTCGATAGATTTCTATCAGGGGAATGATATCTATTCCGCCGGTTCCCGATCCCGTTCTGTCGGTCTTGCCTTCGTGCAATCCTTTGATCGGTTGAACGTTCAGGGTTTTGCCTTGCTGCGCCGGTATTCCTTTGATGCGCGCGATGCTGATTTTCTGGACAGCACCGCTATGATGACCGGTCTCCGTTGGGTCTTTTGACGGCCAGTCGGGCGAAAGAGCCACGAATTCATGCTCGATCCTGACAGATCGGTCACAAACGGTGCCTGATGCACATCCGGTCCATCCCACCGGACTTAGGTCCGCAGGGCGGGCAAACCAACGCCGGTGCTTTCAAATCCACCATCTGAGGCGATAATCTGACCGGTGACATAGCTCGCCTTGTCCGAGCAGAGGAAGGTGATCACCTCGGCAATCTCGCGTTCAGTGCCATAGCGATTGAGCGGGATCGCATCGTGGTAACTGGCGATGATTTCCGGCGAGTGAACCGCCATCGCCAGCTTGGTGCGGACCGGACCGGGGCAAACGCAATTGGCGCGAATGCCATATTCGCCCAGCTCGGCCGCTTGCTGTTTGGTCAACTGGATGACTGCGGCTTTGGAGGTTCCGTAGGCAACTCTCAGAGTCGAGGCTCGCAATCCCGAGATCGACGCGATGTTTACCAGTGCGCCGCGTGTGTCGCGAAGGGCGGAAATGCAGGCTTGCGACACCAGGAAGACACCGTCCAGATTGGTTGCCATAACTTCACGCCAGCGATCAAAGCCGGTGTCTTCGATCGGGCCGAAATCGGCGACGCCTGCATTGTTCACGACAGCATCGATCCGGCCAAAGGTCTGGCGGACACTGTCTACCATCGCGTCAACCTGTGACGGGATCGATACGTCGTACTCGAACGGGCTGACCTTGTTCAGTCCGGTGGACGCGTCGCTCAGAGCGTCTCCATCGCGGTCGACCATCGCGACGCGCCATCCGTGCTCGATGAACAACTGCGTGGTTGCAAGGCCAATCCCACGGGCGGCTCCGGTGACGAGGGCTACTTTTTCCGACATTCTGGACCTTCTTTTGGTTAGGGACTTCCGGTTGGGCTACTTTCGACCGGCAGTCGAGGGAAGCTCAATCCCTTTTTCCAAGTTCCCTGCGGGTCTCGCAATGTGCGATCTGGACGCGAACGATGGTGCGCGCCATTGACCAGCAAAGCCAGCCTTGCGCAGAAACGCGTTGCCGGCCCAAGGCTTGCATAAAATCAGCAACAGTGATTGCCCATTGCGCCCTTGGGGCAAGCGGGTAATCTGCGGCGCAGCACTTTGGGGGGCGTCCATGAGTCATATCATCGCTATCGCACAGCAAAAGGGCGGGTCGGGCAAGACGACGCTGGCTGTGAATCTCGCGGTCGGATTTGCGCGGGAGGGTAAATCGGTGGCCTTGATCGATACCGATCCGCAAGGCAGCGCCGGGCGCTGGTTCATGATGCGTGTGGAGATGATGGAGGAACCCGGAATCGAGTTTTCGACGGCCTCGGCCTGGGGCATTTCCTATGAGTGCCGCAAACTCGCGCAAAGCCATGACATCGTGATTATCGATACACCACCAAAGGCCGACAGCGATCTGCGCCCGGCCTTGCGGGCCGCCGACCTGGTGCTGGTACCGGTCGCAACGTCGCATGTCGATCTATGGGCAGTGGAAGCCGTTCTGGAGTTGGCGGAGCGCGCCGGAAAGCCGGCAATCATGGTGATGACCCGTGCGCGTGCCGGAACACGCCTCTCTGCGGATGTGGGCGAAAAGGCAGCCGCGATGGCGGCCGAAGTCGCCGAATCGCCGATGAACAACCGGGTTGTCTACGCGGAAACGCTGGGACAGGGGCGTGCCGCGCTCGAGGCCCCGAAAGGACCGGCACATGCCGAGGTACAAACACTCGTGCGTGAAATTGCGGCAAGGCTGTCGCAGGTATGATAGGCTGATCCCATAGCAAGGAAGAACCGATGCAAACCATCATCAAAGACAGCGGACACCAGACCGTCATCACCACATTCGAAATGTCACCGGGCACTTGCCAGGACCTGCTGGATGCGCTCGCCGACGCCTACGAGGCGTTTATCAGCAAGCAGCCGGGGTTCATCGCCGCCAGCCTGCATGTCAATGACGCCCAAACCCGGATTGCCAACTATTCCCAATGGCAGAAACGCGAGGATTTTCAGGCCATGCTGCGCAGCGACGAAATGCGCAAGCGCAACCGCAAGATAAACGAGCTGTGTCGATCGTTCGAGCCGGTGATGTACGAAGTGACGGGAACTTTTGGATAAAGGTGGGCGGCGTCCCGTTTCCTGATTTGGGTCAAGGACATATGTGACAAAATAGTGCAGCCTTTCTTTGAACCAATGGAGGGTTTCCCATGTATCAGAACATACTTGTACCGATCGCCTTCGACACCGACCGCGACACGTCCGGCCCACTCAAGCTGGCGCAACTGCTGGCCTCGCCAGAAGCAAAGATCACGCTGTTGCACGTGGTCGAGCACATACCGGGATATGCGATCTCCTATATGCCCCAAGACTATCTCAAAGCGGCCCGTGATGCCATTCAGGAGCAGCTTGATGACATGGCCGCGACAATTCCCAATGCCACGGGCGTGGTGATCGAAGGGCACTCGGGCCGGTCGATACTGGACTGGGCAGAAAGCAACTTACCGGATCTGATCATCATTGCGTCGCATCGTCCGGGAATGCAGGATCTGCTGCTGGGCTCGACCGCCTCGCAGGTGGTGCGCCATGCGGCCTGTGCCGTACATGTGGTGCGCTGAGCGGCAGGTCCAAAGCGTTTCGCGTTAAATTTGAATCGCCTAACGTTGCCTGAAATCGCAGTTTTCAACGCAATAGCCGATGCCAGATGACCCGGGCTTAGCGCGAAACGCTCTAGGACCGCAGGAACACCTTGTCGGAATCCAGAGCGCTGGCGATCCGGGCAAAGTGATCGCCACCGGAGTTGGCCGATCTGAGCAGTTGCGTCGTTGCCTCGTCGAGCGCGGCCGTAAAGGCCGCCTTGGAGCGCGGAACCGCAGCCTCGGATATCGCGGCAAAGCTCTTGCCCCGGCGTCGCATTGGTTTCGCCGCCGGGTCGGCGTTGGCGTTTACCACGTTGGCCAGCGTGTATTCCACATCGCGCAGAGCCTGTTGCGCAGGGGCATAGGCAGGGTTTCCTGCCAGTTGTTTACCGGCGGCCTGATAGTTCTGGCGATAGCAGTCATAGCGATAGACCGATTCCAGCGCACGGCATTGCCGCAACCCCTGCTCCAGCAGGCGTACGACGCGGTTGGTCGTGCGGTCGCTCAGGCCTGACTTGGCTTTCCCATAGCCCTGCGCAAGGACACCGGTTGCGGCGAGAACAAGGATCAGCAGGATAGGAAACAGACGGGTCATCAGTTGGGTCCTCCTCGGGTACGGGCGACAAGGGATAGCACGCCCATGCCGGAACCGTTTGATCAGGCATATACGCCTTCTGCGGCCTCGCGAATGGCGCGGATGTTGGTGCCATAGGGATCGGGGTTGCTGGCGGATCCCCCGCGAAACACCGCCGATCCGGCCACCAGCACATCGGCCCCGGCGCGTGCCACCAGCAGTGCGGTGTTCGGATCAACCCCGCCGTCGATCTCGATATGCACCGGGCGATCCCCGATCAGGGCGCGCAGGGCGCGAATCTTGCCGGTCATGTCGATGAATTTCTGCCCGCC
Organism: Sedimentitalea todarodis; assembly: GCF_032595355.1. Lineage (NCBI taxonomy): Bacteria > Pseudomonadati > Pseudomonadota > Alphaproteobacteria > Rhodobacterales > Paracoccaceae > Sedimentitalea > Sedimentitalea todarodis. Next base: position 69,678 of record NZ_JASMWN010000001.1, read on the forward strand.
AAAGCCGGGGTTCACCGTCATCACGCAAACCAGATCGATCATGTCGAGCAGCGGTTCAATCGCGCTCGCAGGCGTGCCGGGGTTGAGCGCGATGCCGGCCTTGGCACCGGCCGCCCGGATCGCCTGTAAGGTGCGGTGGATATGCGGGCCGGCTTCGGCATGGGCGGTGATCACATCCGCACCGGCGGCAGCAAAGGCATCGATATAGGGGTCGACCGGCGAAATCATCAGATGCACGTCCATCACACCCTTGATATGCGGGCGAATGGCGGCGCAGGTGGCGGGGCCAAAGGTAATGTTCGGCACGAAATGCCCGTCCATCACATCCACATGCACCCAATCCGCTCCCTGTGCTTCGATCGCCTCACACTCTGCACCGAAATTGGCGAAGTCGGCAGCAAGGATAGAGGGGGCGATCTTGATCTTGCGGTCAAATGACATAGGGCACCTTTAGGCTGAGTTGAGACCCATATAACCGCACGCAAGCGCAGGCGGAAGGGTCAGCTGCGATAGAACAGATAGCGGTCGGGCGCGATCGTGTCGGGGCCGGAGATCTGTTCGAACCCAACCAGTGGCTGTCCGGACACGATCAATCCGCCGGTGCGCATGACCCGCGCGAGCAGTGGACTGAGCCGCGCTGCCTCGGCCACGTCATCTGCCTTGATCCCCATGCCGAAATCATAATGCGCCAGAATGATCCGTGCACCGAGTTCGTTCAGACGGCGCAACATCGGCTCTGCCTCGCCTTCGAGAAAATCTTCGGCAGGCGGGGTGCAGGACGGGTGGCATTGCAGCACCCGGTCGATGACCCGGATGCGCCTTTCGGGCAGTATCTCGCGCAGATGGTCATAGGTGCGGCCATTGCCAAGCCCAAGGTCGAGCACATCGCCGGGCAGGCCAGCGATCTGGTCTGCGGCCCAGTTCAACCCGTCCCGCTGGGCGGTGAAACGGCGCAGCATCGAATCAAGTCGGCTCATGCGTGGTCTCCTTGGGGCGGGGTCGGTCCAGACAGGAATGGGCGGTCCAGATATGGGTGGGCCCTTGAAGGAGCCGCGACAGAAGCGCTTCGGTAAAGTTCCAGATTGCAGTGTCATGAACCAGATGATGGGTCAGGATGCCATAGGGTTCCTCGCGGTCTGCGCGGTTTTTGCGTCGGTCCGACAACTGGGTTGCGATCTGCCGGATCAGTATGTCGGGGTGGTGCAGGGTCTTGCCCACGCGCCAGTTGATCGGGTCCAGATGGGTGTTGATCTGGGTCAGACCCGGTGCGGCAAAGGCGTTGCTGCGCGGGGTGAAGGTCGACAGCATCCCAAAGCCCTGGACCGGCAAGGTGGGCAGCAGACCGGCGGCGACGCGGTTCCAGGGCGGAACGAACATCGGCACAAACGCGTCGCCAAAGAGGGTCCGCAGACAGTTCATGCCCTGCGCGGTTTCGGCGTGCATTTCTTCGATTGGACGGTGTGCACCGAACTCCGCCTTTTTCTCACCGTTTGGTGCGTGGTTGGTATGGGACCAGCCGTGGACCACAGGGATCATAAAGGGGTCAATGCTCTCGGCCAGCGACGTATCTGCTTCTGCCGGGATCACGGCCAGATGCAACGGGATCTCCAGTCGCCGGGCAAGATCCTGCAGGCGGTCCAGGGCAGGTGTCATGGCAATGGCGTCGTCATCGCGCCACCAGAGCGGCAGCGACAGACCCGCCGCACTCCAGCGATCGAGTTCAGTGTCCAGCGGCGTCCAGTTCGGTCTCATTTGCGTGCCTCTGCCATGCCGGTCGCGATTGCCACGGATTGCGCCGCCCCGTCAAACCGCAATCTGCCCTGCGCGCGCCTGGGAGCGTCCAGAACCTGCCGAACCGCAGAGCAGAGCGCGTCAGGGGTCAGGTTCTTGCTATGCAGGGTTGTGATGCCGGCCAGGCTCGACAGGCTGCGCGCGCGCAGGGATTGTTCGACTTCGTTGCCATCGTCAAAGGGTACAAACACAACGGGCGTGCGCGTTTGAAGCACATCCATCGCGGTGTTGTAGCCACACAGGCTGACCGAGGCGGCCGCCCCGGCAAGCATGTTGCGAAAATCCGAGCGGGCCGGCTCGACTATTGTCGCACTGTGATTTGCCAGATCGCGCAGCGTTGCCACGCGGTTACGATCGCCTGCGACCAGGAGCCGCCAGCGCCTCTCTGGCATATGCCGAGCCGCCGCAATCGCGGTTTCAAAGAGGTCGGTCCCGACGTTGCCACCCCCCGCGCTGACCAGAATTTCGCTTGCGCCTGTTCCCTCCGGGTGCGGAGTTGGGGGCGGCTGGGTGACATAACCGGTATAGTGCAGCTTTGCCGAAAGTGCGCCGCTGACCGGCCAGCTCTGATCGAGCGTGGTACTGTGGGGATCCGAGTGCACCAGAACGGCGTCATAAAGGTTGGTGATCAATTCCTGCGCGCGATCCGCCTTGGACGGTTTGGAGGGCGGGGCGAGGATATCGCGGATAGACGACAGGATGACCGGTCGCGGAGCCAGTGCATGCGCGGCGCCTAGCAGGGCGGAAAACTCCGCACTCAGAACACGGCGGCCAAACGGGAAGAGTTCGGTGATCAGGATATCGGGTGCGAAATCCGTCAACGCCTCGCAAAGCAGGGTCCGGCGTCGGGCGAACAGCGCCTCATCGGCGGGTCGACCGGCATCGTCCAGCAGCCGGGAAAAGTTGACCCCGTCGGAACGCAGTGGTGGCAGTTGCAAAATGCGGATTTTGGCGGGCGGGGTCACGTCCAGCGGCATCCCGCCGCTGGCCAGCAACACGCGGTGCCCGGCGGATGAGAATGCATCGGCCAGTACCAGGGCGCGGCGCAGATGACCGGTGCCAAGCAGATGCGTGACCACGATCATCACCTTCATGGCTGTTGTTCCAGCCGGACAGGATCGGGGTCTGCGGTCAGTGTTCCGTCAGACATCGTCAGCAGGAACAGCCGGTTGCGCTTGATACGAAAGGGGGCCGGACCCTCAAAATCCCAACCATAGGCGCGGGCGAGCAGCACCCGCATGACACCGATATGACAAACGACCACGGCATCGCGTTGCAGCCCTGCAAGCCAAGGTCGCAGCCGATGTTCGAGCTCTGCCGGGCTTTCGCCCCCCGGTGCGCGATAATCCCAGCCCCATTCCTCGATGTGCCGAAAGCCCGTGTCCGATTTCGCCAGCAGGTCCGCGCCGCGCAGCCCTTCCCAATCGCCCCAGTTCATTTCGGTCAGGGCGTCAGAAATGCGCGGCGGGCGTTCGGCGACGATCCGGGCGGTTTCGGCGGCACGGGCCAGCGGGCTGGACCAAAGCTCGGCACTATTCCACGGGACAGGCAGTCGAAACTGTTCCAACTCGCGGCGGGCATCGTCATCGACGGGAATGTCGCTGCTCCCCTGTATCCGACCCGCGCGATTCCAATCGGTGTGGCCGTGGCGCAAAAGGGCGATGCGGATCATGATATGCGCTCCATCAAGGGTGTTACAGCAGACCAGAAGGTGTAACGGGCGCTGCCGATAAGGTGGTCGCGGGCAATGGTGTGACGCGCGGTTGCGCCAATCTCGCGGCAAAGGTCGGCATCGCACAAGAGGCGCGTGATCTGCGATGCGAGGGCGGTGGCGCCATCCTCGGGCAAAGGATAGGTGCCGGGGGCGAGCACGTCGCGGACACCGGGGCGATCCTGTGCGACCACCGGTAATCCAGCGGCCTGCGCCTCTAGATAGACCATGCCAAAGCCCTCGTTCACCCCGGGCCAGAAGAACAGGGCGGCGTTAGCGTAGGCGCGGGCCATCTGCTCGGCGTCCAGTTGCCCGAGAAAGCGCACCTGATTGCCAAATGGCTCCATGAGGCGTTCGACCTCGGCCCGGGCCGGGCCGTCTCCTGCGACATCCAGCTGCCAGTCGGTGCCTTGCAGGTTGGCGAGTGTGTCAGCGATGATCTGGTAGGAGCCGAGCTTGTCGCCGTGCCGCATCATCCCTGCGGTCAGCATCTTGGGCAGATGTCGGGCTGGATCGGTGGCAGCGGGCAGGGCGCTACGGGGCAGGAATGGTCTCAGGTTGATCAGGCGCTGCCCCGGTGGCCTGTGCCGTTCGAGAGCTGTCAGATCGTGGTCGGTCAGACAAAAGACCACGTCGGCGGCATCGATGGCGGATTCGGCGGCGGCGGCGAACGCGCCCCACGGGCCAGTCAGACGCTTTTTTGCACGGCTCGCTTCGATCTGGATATAGGGCATCCCGAGGGCCGATGTGACCGCATGGCCGATGAAATCCGGTGCCTTGTAGTAGTTGTGATAGGTCACCCAGAGATCCGGCGGGTCGACTGCAAGCTGGTCAATCAGCCGCGCGGCGTCGGACATCGCTGCGGCGCGCAACTTCGTTTGTCGGGCGGCATTGCCCTTGCTGTCATGCGTCTGGACTGTCGACACCAGACTGACCTCTGTGTCGCCAGTTGCAATCGCGGCCATCAGCGCGCGCGCAAAGGCGCGATCACCCGACGGCACCGGGTGCGACGGCGGTTTCATCGGCGCATAAAAGGCCACGCGAGGCATGGTCAGGTGCCTTCGGTCAGACGGGTCAATCGGCGGGACAGCCGCTCGATGCCCGGTTCCATCACAAATTCGGCGCGCAGGCGGGCGAGCGCGGCATCGGCCATCGCCCGGGTCCGGGCAGGGTCCGCTGCAAGCCTCGTAATGGCGGCGGCGAATGCGGCTGGCGTGTCTTCGGACAAGGTGCCGTGCACGTCGTTTTCGATGAATTCGGGGATCGCGGATACGGCGGTGGTGAGGATCGGCAGGCGCTGGCTGGCGGCCTCCATCAACACGTTTGGCAAGCCATCCCGGTCGCCGTCCTCGGCAATGCGGCTGGGAAGCACAAACAGGTCGGCATTGCGCATCTGGTCGATGACCCGCGGTTGGTCGCAGGGACCACACCACGTGATCCGCCCGGCGATGCCTGCTGTTCGGGCCTGCTCTGCAAGCGGTTCTGACAACGGCCCACCGCCGATATGCGTCCAGTGCCAGTCCAGCGTGTCAGGCAGTTGCGCCAGCGCGGCGATCAGCCGGTCAAATCCCTTCTTTTCCACAAGCCTGCCGACTGAAACAAGGCGCAGCGGATCGCTGGCGTGGCGCGGGGCGTGGTCCGGCGGATCGGGAAAACGGCCGAGGTCGAGACCGTGATAGACCAGGTCGATCCGCGCAGGGTCGGCGGAGAGGCGGCGCAACTGTGCGGCGCCATAGGCCGTGCAGGTGGCCCCGAAAGTGGCCCCGGTGGCGTCATCCGCGAGCTTCTCCGCGATTTCCCAATCGGGCGAGGTCCAGATATCCTTGGCGTGGGCGGAAAAGCTCCAGGGAAGGCCGCGCATGATCGCCGCATAGCGCGCGACAGAGGCGGGAGTATGCAGAAAATGCGCATAGAGACCGCGCGTATCGGCCGGCAACTCGGCGGCCAGCACACAGGCCTGCCCAAACCGGCGGATGCGGTTCTTGTCAAGATCGCGGGCCAGATCGCGTCGCCAGATGGCATAGGCGGCGGCGTATCCGGGCAAGGTTCTGGCCTCGGCGCGGGCCTTCCAGACGCGGTTCGGATCGTGGTGGAGGTACTCCGGCAGATAGCGCACCTGTGCGTTCAGCCGATCATGCAGCGGATGGGTCTTGGTATCGGTCGGATGACGCAGGGACCAGATATCAAAGCTGTGGCCCGCCTCTTCGAGGGCCACCAGTTCCTGCGCAATGAAGGTTTCTGACAGGCGGGGCCAGCCCTTGACCACGACCGCGAGTTTCCGGGTCATTCTGCCGCCTTGTGCGCGTTTCGGGTCAACAATGCGGCAACACGCTCTGTGACATAGTCAAGCCCGTCCAGCAGCCCGTCCGAAGGCGCACTGGAGGGTTTCGGCTGATTGGGCAGGGCGTGAATCGCGTCGATCATCGATTGCGTATCCATTCCTTCGCCCGTGTCGCAGAGCATCCGAACAAGCCCCAGTTCTTCGGCGCGGCTGGCGCGGATGTACTGTTCAAGACGGGGCACCGTGCGCGGCACGATCACGGCACGCTTGTCAAACGAAAGTACCTCGCAAAACGTGTTGTATCCGCCCATGCAGACGACCCCGTCCGCTCCGGCAAACAGGGCTTCGATCTGGGATTCGAACCCGACAGCGGTCACGCGCCCGTCCAGGTTGGCAACACGGGCTTCGAAATCGGCGCGGGTGTCACCCGAGAGGAACGGCCCGTAGACCAGTATCGCACGGGGGCCAAGCGCCGGATCCTGTTCATAGGCGGACAGGACCAGATTGACCATGGATTGCCCGTCGCCACCGCCACCAGGCGTCACCAGGATATAAGGGTCGGTAACCGGGAGGCTGTCCGTGCTCAGTTCTCGGCGCAGATAGCCGGTCCAGTGCATGCGTCGCTTGACGCTGTCGCTCAGCGCGAGGCCGTCGGTCGGGTCATAGATCGAGCGCAGCCCATAGATCCAGAGTTCGTCATAGTAGCGCTCGGTGGCCTCGATCGCCCCTTTTCGGTCCCACTCCGTGGCAAGTACGGCTGGTTCATCCAGGACGTCGCGCAGGCCAAGAACCAATCGCGCGCGGCCTTGTTCGGACAGCAGGTCCAGCGTTGGCAGCAGCTCGCCGCGAAAGCCGTTTGGTTCCTTGTCGACGATCAGGATGTCGGGGTCGTACTGTTCCGCCGTTGCCCTGATCAGCCCGGCGCGCAACTCGGTGGTTTGTTCAATGTCCATGCCCAGCGTCTGGGATTCATAGCTGCCATCCCGCAGTTTGGTCACGCCCGGCAGCCGGACGTGATCGACGCGGGCCGGAAAGGTAAACCTCCCGGCCACCGGAGAGCCGGTGAGAATGAGTGCAGATGCCGTGGAGTTGGCGCGCGTGATTGCCTCGGCCAAGGCTCGCGATCGCCGCAGATGGCCCAGCCCGAAGGTATCGTGGCTGTAGAGCATGATGCGAGGAGGGCGGTTTGCCAGAGACGCGTCGGCTCGGGTCATGATCGCCACCGGTGCATCCGGACGGGCACCACGAGGCGCGCATGTGGGTAAAGTACCATGTCGTGTCTCATGCCTGCCCTTGCGGCCGACACCGGACGGCCACAACCTTGGTTTCGTATTTCCGAGCCGAACGTTGCGAAGAAGCCGGATTGGCTGTGCACGCAAGACCGCCCCGTACCTACTAGTTGACCTGCAGTTGATTGCAAACCACAAATTGCCCAAGAAATGCAGACCGTGATCGAAGCGGTTTGCACAGGGAAGGGCGGTCCTATAGCGTTTGCAGTCAAAACAACATTGGGAAATCATCGCGAATGAGCCGTGTCCTGCTTCAACTGGTGATGATCCTTTGTCTGGTTTGCGGTTTCGCAGTCTCCGGGGGCGCACAATCGCTGCCCGGATTTGGTGCCAGCAGTTCGTCCGGGGACGACAGCGCAGACAGCGGGCTGAGCGCGGCGATACGGCAGGCTGCGGAAAGCGGTGTGAATGTCGTCGTTCTGGATGGCAGCGGCAAGCTTGTGGCTGCGGCGACACCGACGGAACCCGGAACGTCCGCGTCCGCAACTGGTCAGCCGATGGATCATTCCTCCCCGCTGATGAAGGCACAGGCCGAGGTGAACCAGTTCCGCGAGACGTTGGCCAGCCGCCTCGCGGCACTGCCCAATTCGGTGAACGAGGTTGCGTTTATCCTGCGCGCCACCAGCCCGGACGGCCAGATCTCGACCTATCTTCGCGTGCTGTTGATAACGCTGGGACTGTTCGTCGTGGCATGGTTTGCGACGCGCGAGATCTATGGCAAGCGGATCGTGAGAAGTTTCGTGGTTGCGCGGATTTTGGAACACCCGCAGGGGTATCGCGAAAAGATGCCGTTCCTCGTCTTCCGCTTTGTCATGGGGATCGGTGGCACGCTGTTTGGCATGCTGGTCGCCTACCTGCTCGGAATACTGTTCTTCAGAGAGGAACCTGACCAGTCGATTCAGCTGACGGTCGCGGCGATCTTTCTGACGTTTTTCCTGGCCCGCACGTTGGCCGATCTTTGGCGAATGGTGCTGTCCCCGTTTCTGCCGCAATACCGTATTCCGGTTCTGTCGGACAAGGACGCCCTGCGGCTCCACCGCTGGGCGGTGATCCTGGGAAGTTACAGTATTGCCACCATCGTCTTCAGCACGTGGATCGCGGATTTCGGGCTGAACTACAATGTCTACGCCATCCTGTATGGGGCACTCGAACTGGTTGCCGCCTTGGGCAATATCGCAATGATCCTGTTCAACCGGCGCGCGATTTCGAATGCCATCCGGGGCGGGAGGACCATGAACGAGGTGTCCTGGTTGATCCGGACCCTGTCGGTGGCCTGGTCAGCCGTGTTGATCGGATATGTGATTTTCGGCTGGTTCGAACTCGCATTCGATCTCGTGATGGAAAGGAACGAGTCGATCCCGCTGGTTGCCGGCGCCTATGTCGTATTCCTGTCCATCATCGTGGTCTACGGCGGCATCAATTATCTGATCGAGCGACTGTTTGAGCGCATCCGCAACGTTGAAGAGATCAACAGCCAGCACGAAGCGGCCGAGGCGGAAGAGCGGGTTGCAGAGCTCCCGGATGACGATGATGAACCACGACAAGAGCCGGTAAGGCGGCATCTGATGACCTACGAGGCGCTGGCGCGCCGGGTGTCAGGGATACTGGCCTTTGTGGCAGGTGCCTATGCGCTGCTGCGGGTGTGGGACCCTGAAAACCTGTTGCTGCCGGATTCGGTGGTTGGCCGGTTGCTCGACGTCGTGAGCATTCTGTTTATCGGCTACATCGTCTATAATTTCTTTCGCATCTGGATCGACAGCAAGATTGCCGAGGAATCCGTAGACGAGACCGAGGCTGAACTTGGCGATGAAGGCGGGGCCGGAAGCGCCAGCAGGCTGGCAACCCTTTTGCCGCTGTTCAGAGGGGCGATCCTGGCGATTGTGATAGTGACGATCGCGCTGATCGCCTTGCTGGAACTGGGCATCAATGTCAGCCCGCTTTTTGCCGGTGCCGGTGTGGTGGGCCTTGCGGTCGGGTTTGGCGCACAGACGCTGGTGCGCGATATCTTCTCAGGTGCCTTCTTCCTCGTCGACGATGCGTTTCGCAAGGGCGAATACATCGATATTGGCGACGTAAAGGGGACGGTGGAAAAGATCTCTGTCCGCTCCTTTCAACTGCGCCACCACCTTGGGGCGCTGAACACTATTCCGTTTGGCGAAATCAAGGTGCTGACCAATTACTCCCGCGATTGGGTGATCATGAAGCTGCCTCTGCGGGTGACCTATGACACCGACGTGGAACATGTGCGCAAACTGATCAAGAAGCTCGGGCAGGAACTGCTCGAAGACCCTGTGATCGGCGACAACTTCATTCAGCCGCTCAAAAGCCAGGGCGTGATCGAAATGCAGGACAGCGCCATGATCATCCGTGTCAAGTTCATGACCAAGCCGGGCGATCAATGGCTGGTGCGCAAGAAGGTGTACGAAGACATCCGCGCACTGTTTGCGCGTGAAGGCATCCATTTTGCGCATCGGGAGGTGACGGTGCGGCTGGCGGATGCCAACCCGAATGACTTGACCCCGGCACAGAAAGAGGCGGTTGCGGCGGCGGCGCACGGTGCGATTGACGAAGACTATCTGGAAGATATCGGGCCGGGCGGGGACGACCGATAAGCGAGAGGGACACCAAGATGCGATCCAACCTTGCATGGGGCACTGTTGTTGCCTGCACACTCGGAGCGGCGGGGCATGCGCAGGCACAGGATGACGGCGGCGTAAGCTATCTGTTTGGTGTTGATGTTGTTTCCAACTACGTTTCAAACGGCGTTACCCAGTCGGATGGCAAACCGGCGATCCAGCCCTATTTCGAGATCGGTTTGAATGGGTTTTATGCGGGGACGTGGATGTCCAATGTCGACTTTGGAGACAATGACGACTGGGAGATTGACCTCTACGTTGGTTACCGAAACCTGTTCGAGAACGATCTCTTCGTCGATGTTGGCTATGCGCGATACTTCTACGATCATAGCGGCGATTGCTGCGGTGAGGCAAAGCTGACGCTGGGCTATCCGCTTGCGGATCAGTTCGGCGTGACGGGCTATGTCGCGTATGATCCGAAGTCAGAGAACTTTAACCGGAACATGACACTTGTTTATGAGCCGACCCCCGATCTCGGGATTGCAGCCATCTACGGCTACAGCGATTCCTATGCGCATGAGTATTGGAGCGTCGGAGCGTCCTTTAGCTTTGACGAGACATGGTCAGCCGGCCTCAAATACGAAGGCTCCGGATCCGGGGACGAGGGGTTCGTGTTTCGCATCTCGCTCGGCAACCTGCAAACCCCGCTGGTTCGCTTGCTGGGAGCGCCGTTCCAGCGCTAGCCTGACTGTTGTCGTCTATGCGTGAGGCCGCGGCATCAGTCGCGCGGTCGTTGCCGAGACACAGGGCTTGCCAAGACGGTCGGTCAGAGAGGCAAAGCTGTGGCCAAGAAATGCGCAGGTACAGAGATCGATACCCGTTTCTTCGTTCACGAGGATGAGACGGTCGCCCTGAAACACAAGTGCAAAACCCTGATCAGCCAGTTCCCGGATCAGGCTGCTCCAATCCGCAGCGTTCCTGAATGTCGGGCTGAGGTGGCAGGACAGAGACACAGCAGTCTCGCAATCCAACGCGCTTTCGTCATGTCCGCGGTTGAATTCCGTCCAGAGGTTGGGGAGAGGCCGGTCGGTCCGGTTGAAACGTTCACTCATTACAATGCTCATAATAACTTCCAATCGTTACGGTACAAACTGAACTAAAACATGATCATGTTACTACATGGATAAGAATCGGGCAAATTTTAGATGATCGCGTGAAACATTATTACGCGATTGTGATATCCGGGTCGGCTATTGTTCCTAATCCGGGCATCCAAACGGGACAAACGTGCTGGCCATGCCCTCGTTCATCGACAGGATGGTGAGGAGGTTCGCCAACTCGATTTCCTCGGGCGACACCGCGCAAACCCGCATGTCTGCGGGGCAACCCAAAGTTATGAAATTCTGATGTTTTTCCAGAAATTCTTCGCTGACGACCGACGTGTCAAAGGACGCTTGCACATCCTGCCACGCGGCACTGTAGAGATCACATTTCTGGCGGGTCCAGTTGTCGGCAACTGCGTCCTGTCCGGCCACTCCGTCAGCCCATAGGGCAAGCAGGACGGCCATGGTCACAAGGCGGTGCAAGTCAGTCCGCATAGGGATCAAGCGAATCCCTCAACCCGTCGCCAAGGAAATTGAACGCCAGAACGATCACGATGATCGGCAACATGGGAATCGCCGTCCAGGGATAGATTTCGATGCTCGCAAGGTTCTGGGCATCATTCAGCATGACCCCCCAACTCACCGCCGGAGCGCGCAGACCAAGGCCAAGGAAGGATAGCGCGGTTTCGCCAAGGATCATCGCCGGAATGGACAGCGTGGCCGACGCAATCAGATGCGAGGTGAAGTTCGGCAGCAGGTGTTTGCGGATCACCCGTCCCGAGCTGGCGCCCATCATTTCGGCGGCCCTGACATATTCCTCTTCGCGCAGCGACAGGAACTTGGCCCGTACCGCGCGGGCAAGCCCCGGCCAGTCGAGAATGCCCAGGATGATCGATATGATGAAGAACACCGAGACCGGACCCCAGTTCGACGGCACCGCCGCCGACAGCGCCAGCCAGAGCGGCAGTTCCGGCAGCGATCGCAAGATTTCTATGACCCGGTTTATGACCCAGTCGATGCTGCCGCCGAAGTAGCCCGCGATGCTGCCAAAGCCGATGCCAAGGATAAAGGACACGGAAATGCCGATCAGACCCACCGTCAGCGACAGTTGCGCGCCGTAGAGAATGCGCGAGAACACGTCGCGGCCCAGCCGGTCCGAGCCCCAGAGGAACACGGTCGCCCCGTCCGGTGCGCAGAACAGGTGCGTTTTTGACGGGATCAACCCGGCCAGCCTGTATTCGGATGCCTCGCAGAAGAACTCCAGCGGCAGCGGGCGTGTCGTATCAGTCACGAATTTCCATTGGAAGGTCTCGAGATCGGCCTCTGCCACCGTCGGGTAGACGTAGGGACCGATGTACTCGCCCTCGTGGAACCAGTTGACCGATTGCGGCGGGGCATAGAGGAAATCGGAATTGCGCTCGTTCGGGGTGTAGGGCGCGATGAAGCCCGCCACCGGCAGCATCAGATAGCAGATCAGCAGGAAGATGCCCGACACGAGGCCCAGCTTGTGTTTGCGGAACTTGCGCCAGACCAGCAGCCATGCCGGGGCGTCGAGATCCTTGCGCTCGAGCTCCTGTATGTTGGCGACGGGGTCGAACGGTTCATCATCGACATATCGGCCATCGGGCAACTGGGTCATGCTTCGCGCCCCTCGTACCGGATACGCGGATCAAGCAGCACCAGCATCACATCCGAGATCATCGTGCCAATCAGCGTCAAGAGCGCCACGAACATCAGGACGAACCCTGCGAGAAACTGATCCTGCGTCTTGAGCGCGGTCAGCAGTGTCGGCCCGATCGTCTGAAGGCCAAGCACCACCGACACCAGAACCGAACCGGAAATCATCGACGGCAGAAGGTTGCCGATATCGGCGACGAACGGGTTGAAGGCCATGCGCAGCGGGTACTTCGTCAGCATGCGCGGCGGACTCATTCCCTTGGCGATGGCGGTTTCCACATAGGGTTTGCCCAGTTCGTCCAACAAGTTGGCGCGCAGCCGCTGCATCATCGCCGCAGCCCCGGACGTTCCGATCACGAAGGTCGGGACGATCAGGTGTATCAGGATGGATTTAACCTTGTCCCAGGTCATTGGCTGACCTTCAAAAACCGGGTCCATCAGGCCGCCGATGGGCAGGTCAAAGTACTTGTGACCGTAGTAGAACATGATCAGCGCCAAGAGAAAGTTAGGGGTGGCGAGGCCCAGATAGCCGACAAAGGCCGATGTGTAGTCGACCCAGGTCTTGGACTTCGCCGCGGCCAGAACGCCAAGCGGCAAGGCGATCAGGTAAACGAACAGCACCGCCGCGAGGTTGACCAGCACGGTCAGCCAGAGGCTCTCGCCGACGATATCGGCAACCGGGCGGTCAAATTCAAAAGACCAACCGAAATCGCCCTGAACCAGCCCGGAGAACCCATTGGGTCCGGGAATGAAGCCGATCCAGATCAGGTATTGCTGGTAGAGCGGCCGGTCCAATGCGTATTCCTTGCGCAGGAATTCGGCCTTGTCGATGCCTGCGGACTGGCCGGTGGCGCGCAATTCGGCAATCTGGTTGGACAAGTAGTCGCCGGGGGGCAGGTTGATGATCAGAAACACCAGCGCCGACACCACCAGAAGCGTCAGCAGCATTGTGGCAAAGCGATAGAGCGCGTAGCGCAGAATGCTCATCAATCGGTCCCGTCAGGGGCAAAATAGAACTCGTCAGGCCGGTGAATGCCGAAATGCGCGCCCGGATCCCAGGCCCAAAGCGCCTTTTCCGGAACGTTGCGTAGCCGCTTGTTGACCACCACGGGCTGCGGTGCTTCGGAAAGCGTGCCGATGGCAAACACATTGTCGGCGTGGATTTTCAGCATCTCGACCCAGGCCGCGCTGCGTTCTTCGTCGTTGGTGGCAAGCTCCCAGTCATGGAGCAGTTCCATCAGGCGTATCGTGGGTTCCATGTCGGGCGCTTCGCCGGCCTCGTGATTGGTCTGATAGTATTGACCCCATTTCGGCCAGGCGAAAAACACCTGATCTGTGGGCGCGAGATAGGCAGGCGACGTATAGGGCCGCGGGATGCCATTGTCCCATCCGTACCAGACCGACGCCATCGTCTCGCCGGAATAGACGCGGTTGCGCAGAATATCCCGATCCAACGGTCGCATGATCAGCTTGACCCCGATGTCGCGCCAGTCATCGGTGATGATTTGCAAGGCGTTTTCAACCTCTTGGCGTTCGCCTGCGGTTTCGATCACGATTTCCATCTGCCGGCCATCCGGCAAGAGCCGGATGCCATCGCCCCCACGCTGATCCAACCCGGCCTCGTCGAGCAGCGCATTGGCCGCCTCGGGATCATGGGCGGCCCATGCGTCGCGGTTTTCCTGCGTGAAGAACGGACTGGCGGGCAGCACGCTCATCGCGCCGGGTTTGGCCAGGCCGAAGTAGAGCGCCTTGTTGATCGTGTCGCGGTCAATCGCCAGCGACAGGGCCCGGCGTACGTTCACGTTGCGCAGCACGTCGCGCCAGGCAGGATCGTTATAGTTCAGGTCGAGATAGATCGCGATCTGCGACGCTACGGCATTGCCCCAAAGCAACGTGCGGTAATTGCCGCCATCGGCCTCGCCCTTGCGCAGGATCGAAATGTCGCGAAAGTCGAGGCCGCGCGCCTGAAGGTCGGTCTCTCCGGCATTGGCTTTGGCCGCAATCAGACCCGGGCTGACAATTTCCATTTCGACGACGTCAATGTAGGGAAGCTGTATCCCGTTCGGGTCAATGCGGTGGTAATACGGGTTTCGGACAAACAGATGGCGGATTTTCTTGCCCGAGCTCGAGTTTATCCAGGGCTGTAGTGTTGGCAATTCGTGATTGTCGAACTGGTACATGTTGTCCAGCTTGTTGTGCAGCGACGCCCAACTGCGGGCGCGGACATCATCGATCGCCTCGGCGAGAGCTTCGGGATCGGCATAGTCACCGTGATACTGTTTCAGAAAATGCGCCGGGCGAAAAATGAAAGGCGGACGGGCCTGTGCCAGATTGGCGAGGAAACTCGGGTTCGGGCGCTCCCATTCAAAGACGATGGTCGTCTCGTCAGGAAAGGTGACGGTGGGCAGTTCGCCTTCGATGCGCAGGAAATCGGGCGGTCCCGACGGACTGAGCATTTCGTTATTGGCGACATCATTCCACCAGTACTCAAAATCAGCCGAGGTAAACGGCGCGCCGTCGGACCATTTGTGGCCCGGACGCAGGCGCAGGGTAAAGACCCTGTCGTCTTCGACGTCGTAGGACAGCAGCAGATCCGGTTGCAGTTGATAGTTCGCATCATAGCCGACCAGCCGCGAATAGCCGTAAACGACCATCTGGCGGATGTCCTTGCTGCGGCTGACGAGGGTCTTGAGCGTGCCACCCTGAATGCCCGGCGTTCGTCCGCGACTCTCCAGATCGACGATGAGCGGCTCTGACGGGAGGCGCTCGGCAATGGGCGGCAGATCGCCACGATCAACCTCAGCGGACCAGAAGGTGCTTTCGACCAGATCGGGAAGGGCTGGTGCGGCCAACACCGGCGCGGCCAACAGTGAAATCGCAGCCCCCAGCAAAAAGCGACGAGTTGAGTCAAACATGACAACGTACCTTGTGACCGGGTTCCATTTGCGTGAGCGAAGGTATCATGGTGTTCGAAAAACGAAAGGCCTCGGGCCATGACTCCGGCGAGCCGGCCCCTTGCGCCACGAGCTTGAGATTGATCGGCCGGTCTATGTCTGGTTCCGGCTGGGCCGCGATCAACGCTTTGGTATAGGGATGCTGCGGATTGTAGAACAGCGTCTCTGGCGGCGCCTGTTCCACCACCAGCCCCTGTCGCATGACGGCGACTTCGTCCGCGATCCGGGCGACCACCGCGAGATCATGGCTGATGAACAGATAGGACAGGTTCATCTTGTCACGAATATCCTCCAGCAACGTCAGGATCTGTTCCTGAACGCTCACGTCAAGCGCGCTGGTCGGTTCGTCGCATACGAGCAAGGCCGGGTCGAGCATCATCGCCCGCGCAATCGAAAGCCGTTGCCGCTGGCCGCCCGAGAAAGCATGCGGATAGCGTTGCAGCATGTCGGGGTTCATCCCGACCGCGCGCAACCGCTCTTCCGCCATATCGCGACGCTCAGATCGAGTTCCGATGTTGTGAATGTCCATCGGTTCGGTCAGGGCATCGAGAATGCGCATACGCGGGCTGAGTGAGGAATAGGGGTCCTGAAACACCATCTGCGCCTGTTTCTGGAACGCGACCCGTGCGGCCCTGTCCATCTTGTGAACGGCGATTGGCGCACTGTCGGGGCCGGCCCGAAACAGCACCTCGCCGCCCTCGTCGGGCGGTTCCGCCCCAAGCGCAATCCGAGCGGCGGTGGTTTTGCCTGATCCGCTTTCCCCGACAATCGCCAGAGTCTTGCCCCGCGGCAGGTTCAGATCAACCCCGCGGCAGGCATGGATCAGCAGGTCGGGTTTCCACATCGACTGGCTGCGCATTGTATAGGTTTTGGAAACAGAGTTCAGTTGTAGGATCAGATCGCCCTGCTCAAGCGGCGGCGCCAGTTTGGGTTCGCCCGGAATCATCGGCGCCGCGTCAAACAGCTGTTGCGTATAGGGATGAGCCGGGGCGCCCAGCAGGGCTACTGCAGAGCCGGATTCCATCACCCGGCCCTTGTTCATCACGACGACCTGTTCGGCCATGTTGGCGACAACGCCCAGATCATGGGTCACCAGGATCATCGCCATGCCCATTTCCGCCTGAAGCTCTTTCATCAGGCCAAGCACCTGTGCCTGTGTCGTCACGTCAAGCGCCGTGGTCGGTTCATCCGCGATCAGCAGATCCGGCTGGCAGACCATGGCCATTGCAATCATCGCCCGCTGGCGCATGCCGCCGGACATTTCGAACGGATAGGAGTCATAGGCGCGTTCCGGATCGGGAAATCCCACCCTTTCGAATTTTTCGAGCACGATACGTCGGGCCGCGCTTTCGCTGATGCTGTTGTGCAGCCAGAGAACTTCGCTGACCTGATTGCCGATCTTGTGCAACGGAGACAACGAGCGCATCGGTTCCTGAAAGATCATCGACACCGCATCACCACGAATGTCGCGCATCTTGCGCTCTTTCAGACTGGTCAGTTCCAGCCCGCCGCTGCGCCCGTTCAAAGTGATCTGGCCGCTGCGGATCTGGGCGATACGGGGCAGAATGCGGAGGATGGCGCGGCAGGTCACGGTCTTGCCCGATCCCGATTCTCCGACAAGGGCCAACGTCTGACCGGGCATCACGTCAAAGCTGACATTCTTGACGACATCCGGCCCGTTGCCAAAGCCAATGCTGAGATCCTTGACCGACAAGAGCGGCGTCATTCAGGCGTTTCCGTCTGGCTGTATCTGAACCGCATTATGTCCCTGTAAACCTCAACTCTGCTCCCAAGCTACTTTCACTTGGTGGAGTGTCAGTAGTCAAACATGAATTTCCCTCAAGACACCAGAGCGCGGGAAATCGCGGGCCGGGTCTACACATTGACGCTGTTCTTTGTCATGAGGGCAACAGCCGGATCAAAGAGGACATCCCATGACCAGCCGCCTGGACCTTTTCATCGACCGTATGGTGTCGCAACGCGCATGCCTTGACTTTGCGATCGCGGAAACCGCCGTGATGCAGGGACCGGTGTTCGAACTGGGTCTCGGCAACGGGCGGACCTATCATCACATGCGCAACCGCATTCGGTCACGGAATATTTACGTCTTTGAGCGCGCGGTGGCATCGCACCCGGACAGCACGCCGCCGGAAGAATTCACGATTCTCGGTGATGTGAACGCGACATTGCCCGAAACGTTGTCCCGGATGGGCGCGGTCGCAAGCCTGATCCATGCCGACCTGGGCGGGCATAATCGGGAAAAGAACGATATCTTCGCGCGCAAGGTTTCGCCGCTGATCGAGCCGCTGCTCGCACCGGGCGGCATGATGGTGTCCAGCGACAGAATGTACTTTGCCGACCTTGCCGAGGTTCCGTTGCCCGAAGGTGCGGTGCCGGAACGTTGCTTTGTCTATCAGAAACCGCACGGCTGAAGCTGGACCAGTCTGAGTTCCGATCCAGGGTCGTTGTGATGCTACAGAATGCGGCTGAAATGGTCTTGCCGGCTGGTGCTTGCCGCCAGGAGTGGCCTTGCGCGTTCAAACCCGCTAGGCCTTGGTAAAGCCAGTTCTTGCGGGGGGCTCATGAAGAATATTCCATATGACGATCTTGTCATCGGCATGGAGGCAGAGGTTTCGCGCCTGTGCCGTGCCGATGACCTCTATGTGTTTGCGAACGCGTCGGGAAACCTGAACCCGATGCATTTGCCCAAGGCCGATGGCGATGGCGATGGCGAGCCGGAATCCATCGCCCCATCGATGTGGGTCGCGTCTTTGATCTCGGGCGTTCTGGGGTGTCAGTTACCGGGGCCGGGCACGCTGTACCGTCGGCAAACCCTGCGCTTCGTCGGCCGCGCACGGGCGGGCGATACCCTGACGGTCAAGGTGCGTTTGGTGGCCAAGGGGGACGACCGCAGGGTTCGCTTTGACACATGGGTCGAGTCGGCGGATGGGTCGCGCATCGTCGAAGGCGAGGCCGAGGTGATCGCACCCGAAAGGTCCGTCCGGTTCGACGCGACGGATGTGCCGGGACTGACGGTTCAAAGCCACCGGCATTTCGATCGGCTGCTGGAACTGGCGGAACCCTTGCCCGCCATTCCCACCGCCGTGGTGGCGCCGGAGAAGCCTGATGCCTTGGGGGGCGCCATACTGGCCGCTCAACACACGCTGATCGACCCGATCCTGATCGGACATCCCGACCGGATCGCCGAAGCGGCAGAGGCCGAAGGCATAGACCTCGCGCCGTATTGCCTCGTCGAGGCCCGTGATCACCGGCTGGCGGCACAGGCGGCGGTCCGCATGGTGCTCGACAAACAAGCCGCTGCAATCATGAAGGGGCATCTTCATACCGACATCCTTCTGGGTGAAATCGTCAAGCGCGAAGGCGGCCTGCGGCGGGGCGGACGGCGGATCAGCCATGTATTCGTGATGGATGTGCCCGGTCTGGATCATATCTTGATGGTGACGGATGCGGCGATCAACATCGCGCCCGATCTCAGAACCAAGGCGGACATCATTCAGAACGCCATTGATCTGGCGCTGACGCTGGGCATTGAACAACCCAAGGTCGGTGTTCTGTCGGCGGTAGAAACGGTGAACCCCGCAATTCCGTCGACACTGGACGCGGCAATCCTGTCCAAGATGGCGGATCGGGGACAGATTACCGGCGGTTTGGTCGATGGTCCGCTGGCGATGGACAACGCGGTCGATCTGGGCGCGGCTGCGACCAAGGGGATCACCTCGCTGGTGGCGGGCCGCGCCGATATCCTCGTCGCGCCGAACATGGAAACCGGCAACATGCTGGCCAAGCAACTGACCTTTCTGGCCCAGGCCCGCGCCGGCGGTGTCGTCATGGGCGCCAAATGCCCGATCATCCTGACGAGCCGGTCCGACGATGAACAATCGCGCCTCGCATCCTGCGCCATTGCAGCGCTGAATGCATCGGGAGGTGCGGCATGAGCGCGGTCCTGACGTTGAACGCCGGGAGTTCGTCGTTGAAATTCGCACTCTATCGCGCGGCGTCGGAACCCGAGGTTCTGCGATCGGGACAGGTCGAAAATATTGGCCCGGTTGCACGCCTGTCGCTGCGGGGTGGTGCTCCTCGGGAAATCGGCCCGGCCGATCATGTGGTTGCGGTGCGCGCCATCTTCACCGCGCTGGAAGGTGCTCTGAAAGGGCAACAAGTCGAGGGCGTTGGTCATCGGATCGTGCATGGTGGCAAGGCGTTTGGTGCGCCTGTCGAGCTGACTGAAGAGGTGCTTGCCCAGCTTGAAGCACTGATCCCGCTCGCCCCGCTGCATCAGCCAAACAACCTCGCCGCAGTGCGCGCGGCGCAGGCCGCGTTTCCGGACGCACGGCAGATCGGCTGTTTTGACACCGCATTTCACAGAGGCCATCCTTTCGTCAATGATGCCTTTGCACTTCCCCGGCGGTTTTATGATCAGGGCGTGCGCCGCTATGGGTTTCACGGTCTGTCCTATGATTACATCGCAGGGGTTCTGAAACGCGACTGGCCCGAGCTGGCGCAGGGCAGGGTGGTGATCTGCCATCTTGGCAACGGGGCTTCGATGTGCGCCGTGGCGCAGGGACGCAGCCGGGGTTCGACCATGGGGTTTTCGGCTCTGGATGGCCTGCCCATGGGCACGCGCTGTGGCCAGCTTGACCCCGGCGTCCTGCTCTACCTGATGGCGCAGGGGATGACCCACGCCCAGATCGAACACATGCTCTATTCCGAGAGCGGCCTGATGGGCCTGTCCCAGATCAGCAATGACATGCGCATGTTGTTGCAGAGCGAAGATCCGCGCGCCGCAGAGGCGATCGACTACTACGTCTTTCGCATCCGGCGGGAAATGGGCGCGATGGCCGCCGTGCTGAACGGCTTGGACGGCGTTGTCTTTACCGGTGGCATTGGTGAGAACGCCGCCCCAATCCGGGCGCGCGTGGTCGAGGGGATGGACTTTCTGGGCCTGCGGCTGGACGCTGACGCAAACGCGGCGAGTGCCGTGTCTGTCGGCGCCGGGGCGGCCAAGATTCTAGTGATCAAGACCGATGAAGAGCGTGTGATCGCGCGCGCCGTTGCCGCCGCACTTGCCGCCTGAGTGAAAGGAAACACATGCTGTTCTACGACTGTTCGACCGCCCCCAGCCCGCGCCGCGCGCGCATGTTTCTCGCTGAAAAGGGGCTGGAACCAGAGACCCACGATATCAGCATTGCTGAGGGGCAGCAGCTGCAGCCGGAATTCCTCGTCGTCAACCCACGTGCGACACTGCCTGTTCTGGTGACCGATACCGGCACGACCCTGACCGAAAATCTCGGGATCGCCGCCTATCTCGAGGCCCAACATCCGGAACCTCCGCTGATGGGGCGGACGCCCGACGAAAAGGGACTTGTCCTGATGTGGAACGCGATCGCCGAACAACAAGGAGGCCAGCCAATCGCCGAGGCATTGCGCAATTCCAACCCGCATATGAAGGATCGTGCGATTCCGGGTCCGCAGAACTATGAACAGATCCCCGAGCTGGCCGAGCGCGGCAAGGCGCGCGTGGGCACGTTTTTTGATGTCCTTGAAGAGCGACTTCAGGAAAGCCCGTTTCTCGCCGCCAATCACTTTACCCTGGCCGATATCACCGCGTTCGTGTTTGTCGACTTTGCACGGGTCATCAAGATGCGTATTCCCGAGGTCAACACAGCGAGCCGCTCCTGGTTCGACAATATCGCCGCCCGCCCAAGCGCCTTGCAATAGGGTCGAGATGATCACGTCTGCAATCTGTGGGTTTCGGTCCGCAGAGCCACATTCCGGAGGAGAAATCGCTCATGCCCGAAGCCTATATCGTCAGCGCCACCCGCACCGCCGGAGGCAGGCGTGAGGGTCGCGTGTCGGGCTGGCACCCGGTTGATCTTGCCGCCGCCGTACTGGACGAGACCGTCGCCCGCGCAGGCGTTGCGCCCGATGCCGTGGATGACGTGATCATGGGATGCGTCAGCCAGGTCGGCGAACAGGGCCTGCATTTCGGGAGGAACGCGGTGCTCGCCTCGAGCCTGCCCGAAAGCGTGCCCGCCGTCACCATCGACCGGCAATGCGGCTCGTCCCAGCAATCCATCCACTTTGCCGCGCAGGCGGTCCTGTCGGGGACGCAGGACATGGTGATCGCTGCCGGTGCAGAGAGCATGAGCCGCGTGGCCATGGGGTCGACCGGGCGTTGGGCCCGCCGCGCCGCTCCGGGCAGCCCGACCAGCCCTAAACTCGCGCGCAATTACCCCGAGGTGATTTTCAGCCAATTCACCGGGGCCGAAATGATCGCCGGTAAATGGGATCTGTCCCGTGCCGATCTGGATGCCTATGCGTTGCAAAGCCACCAGCGCGCAGCACAAGCAACGGATGCCGGAGCGTTCAAGTCCGAGATCCTGCCGCTCCGGATTCAGACCGAGGGCGGTGCCGATCTGCACGACATTGACGAAGGCATTCGCCGCGATGCCACGCTCGCCAGCATCGGCGCGGTTCGGGCGCTCAGCGACGATGGCGTGATCACCGCCGCCAACGCAAGCCAGATTTGCGATGGTGCGGCTGGCCTGATGATCGCGTCCGAAGCGGCGGTGAATTTCCACAACCTGACGCCACTGGCGCGTATCCATGCGCTCACTGTCACGGCAGGCGATCCCGTGATCATGCTCGAAGAACCGCTCTATGCCACCGACCGTGCCCTGGCCCGTGCAGGGCTCACGATCGACGATATCGACCTCTTCGAGGTCAATGAAGCCTTCGCACCGGTCCCTCTGGCCTGGCTCAGACACACCGGGGCCGACCCCGACCGGCTGAACGTGAACGGTGGTGCCATCGCGCTTGGCCACCCGCTTGGTGCCTCGGGAGCAAAACTGATGACGACACTCATTCATGCCCTGCATGCCCGTGGCAAACGCTATGGGCTGCAAACCATGTGCGAAGGCGGAGGCATCGCCAACGTTACCATTGTCGAGGCGCTTTGAGCCTCCCATTTTCTTGCTGAAAATATCCCGGGGAGCGCGAGGGGCAGCGCCCCTCGCCCGTCGCGTCGCCATAGGCGGCGCAAGTCCTCTCGCCAAGTGATGGGATCCTTGCAAGTATCACATCACTTGGCTTTGAACGGCCGGTCCGGAGATCAGGACAAGGTCGCCATCAGGTCCGCCACTTCCTGTTTCGCAGTGGCGGCCGCTTGTTGGCGGACGGGACCATAACCGCGAATGTCGTCTGGTGCGGATAGAACCTGCATGCAGGCGGCACGCGTTTCGGCTGACCAGGCGGCTGCCACACGCGGCAGCAGGGTGTCGTACCAGGCCAGCAGGTCGCAATGCATACGCGCCTCCTCATGATAGCCAAACGGGTTGAGCACCGTCCCGCGAAGCCCTTTCATCCGTGCCAGCAGCTTCAGGCCGGGCGTCACCCAGGCCCCAAAGGCACGCTTCATCGGGCGACCGCGTGCATCGGTTCTGAGGCTGAGCAGGGGCGGTGCAAAGTGATAGCTGACCTTGAAATCACCCTCGAACTGCGCCTTCAACTCATCTGCAAACCGTGCATCGGTGTGCAGGCGCGCAACCTCGAACTCATCCTTGTACGCCATGAGCTTGAACAGGGATCGTGCGGCCGCGTGCAGGGCCTCCTCGGGCATCGCGGGACGAAGGGCGTCCAGCCGATCACGGTACCGCGCGGCGTAAGCATCATCCTGATAGGCGCTCAGGAACGCGGCGCGTCGTTCGATCACTGCGTCCAGCGTTTCTTCCTCGGGCGACTCTTCGCCGAGATGGGCTGCAAGTTGCTCGGGTGCCGCCGCCAGAACCCGGCCAAGCGCAAAGGCTGTCCGGTTCTGCTCGATCTGGACCCCGTTGAGCAGGATCGCCTGCTGCAAACTGCCATCGCTGACCGGGACCAGCCCTTGCTGCCACGCGTATCCAAGCATCATCACGTTGGCATAAACCGCATCCCCGAGCAGGCGTTCCGCCGCGCGATTGGCGTCGAACGCCGACAGGTTGGCAGTCCCGATGGTGCGCGCGATCAGGTCTTCACGCTCCTGTGTTCGCAACGAGGCATCGCGGTGCAACACCAGGTCGCCGGTCGGCATTTCTGCCCGGTTCAGAACCATGCGGGTCTGCGGCCCATAGTGCAGCGAGGCCTTGGGTGCCGAGCTGACCACGATATCGCAACCTATGACGGCATCCGCCGCACGCGCGTCGATTCGAACCTGATTGACCGCTTCGGGGCGGTCCGCCAGCCGGATATAGGACAACACCGTTCCAAATTTCTGCGCAAACCCGGTAAAATCCAACACCGATGATCCGCGCCCTTCCAGATGCGCCGCCATGGTGATCAGCGCACCGACCGTCACCACGCCGGTGCCGCCAACGCCTGTGACCAGCAAGTCGAAAGGCTCCTTCAGCGATGGCAACCTTGGCGCCAGCAACCCGTTTGTCAGCGCCGGAAGATCAAGATCGACCGCCTCGGGCTTGCGCCGTGTCGCACCGGTGACGGTGACAAAGCTGGGGCAGAACCCGTTGAGACAGGAGAAGTCCTTGTTGCAGGAATTCAGGTTGATCTTGCGCTTGCGCCCCAACGGCGTTTCGCGTGGCTCGACCGAAAGACAATTGGATTCAACCGAGCAATCGCCACAGCCTTCACAGACCAGATCATTGATCCAGGCGAATTTCGGCGGGTCCTCCAGCGTGCCGCGCTTGCGGCGGCGGCGTTTCTCGGTGGCGCAGGTCTGCTCATAGATGATGACGGTAACGCCAGGGATGTCGCGCAACTCCCGCTGCACGATGTCCAGTTCGGCGCGGTCGTGAAACGAGGTCCGGGACGGGAAGTCAGAGCGGTTGAACTTTTCGATGTCATCGCTGACCAACGCGATACGTTCGACCCCCTCGGCGCGACAGGTTTGCGCGATGCCGGTAACCGAAACCGGCCCATCGACAGGTTGCCCGCCGGTCATGGCGACCGCATCGTTATAAAGAATCTTGTAGGTGATATTGGTCTTCGCCGCGACCGCCTGCCGAATGGCAAGACTGCCGGAATGGTACCAGGTGCCCTCGCCGAGATTCTGGAAAATGTGCTTGCCGCCGTTGAACGTGCTGGCGGCAGTCCATGGCACGCCCTCGCCGCCCATCTGGGCATACCCGACGGTGTTTCGGTCCATCCAACTGGCCATGACATGACAGCCGATGCCGCTGGCAGCAGTGGACCCTTCGGGCACCTTGGTGCTGGTGTTATGCGGACATCCCGAACAGAAGTAAGGGGTACGGGTGGCACCCGGCACGTTCAGCAGAACCGGGGGTGTCTCGGTCAGCGCCTTTGCCTTTGCGGGCAGGTTTTCATCGGGAAAGAAGCGATTCAGCCGGGCGGCCACGATGGGCGCGAGCAACTGGGGCGACAGCTCGCCTGTCCACGGGATCAGCGGGTTCATATCGGCATCGTATTTGCCGACCATCTGCTCGGGCTTGGCGCCTGGCCAGTCATAGAAATGTTCCTTGAACTGGCTTTCTATGATGCCGCGCTTTTCCTCGACCACCAGCACCTCCTGTTTGCCGGACACGAAATTCAGCGCGTCGCGATGGGCGAGCGGCCAGACCATGCCCACCTTGTAGATGTCGATCCCAAGGCGGCGGCAGGCCGTTTCGTCCAGCCCCAGCAGACGCAGCGCCTCCATCAGGTCGAGATGCCCCTTGCCCGTCGACACAAAGCCGAACCTCGCATCCTTGATGTCATAGATGGCGCGGTCGATGGGGTTGGCTTCGACAAAGGCTTCGACGGCCTTCAGCTTGTGGCCGATGCGGGTCTCGATCTCCGGGCTGGGCAGATCTGCGCGGCGCACGTGCAGGCCGCCCGGCGGGCCGGTGAAGTCGGGTTGCGCAAAGACGCGGTCCGCCTGCAAGGCAACCGAGCGGGCGGATTCCACGGTTTCGGAGACTGCCTTGAAGCCCACCCACGTGCCGCTGAACCGGGACAGGGCGATGCCGTACTCGCCATATTCGAGGTATTCTTCGACCGAGGCCGGATTCAGCGTGGGCATGAACCACGCCATAAAGGCCACGTCGGACTGGTGCGGCATCGAGGATGACACACAGCCATGATCGTCGCCCGCAACCACCAGGACGCCGCCATTTGGGGCCGACCCATATGCGTTGCCGTGTTTCAGCGCATCACCTGAGCGATCCACGCCCGGCCCTTTGCCATACCACATCGAGAACACACCCTCGACCTCGCAATGGGGATCGAGAGTGGCTTGTTGAGCGCCCAGAACCGCGGTGGCGCCGAGGTCCTCGTTGACGGCGGGCATGAAGGTGATCCGGGCCTCCTGCATCCGCGACTTTGCGCGCCAGAGTTCGAGGTCTAGCGCCCCGAGCGGGGAGCCGCGATAGCCGGAGATGAAACCCGCCGTGTTGCGCCCGGCCGCCTTGTCGCGCCGTGCCTGATCCAGCATGATCCGCGCCAGCGCCTGGGTTCCCGTCAGAAAGACGCGCCCCTGCGTCTGTGCATAGCGGTCGTCGAGTTGGTAGGTAGAGAGATTCGGGTTTGGGTGGGTCACGGCAGCCTCCTGCGGTCTTTGACCCTGTACGATACCGCATTGTGTTTGAAAAATCCTGCCAGACTCGTGTGGAATGGCTTGTGTTTTCGGACAAATCTTTCAGTAGTTGCCGGACATGCGATAAACTGGACCAGAATGATGCAGATTGATGACCGGGATCAGCGAATTCTAACGCTCTTGCAGAAGGATTGCAGACTCTCCAATGCCGAATTGGCCGAAGCAGTCGGCATGTCGGCATCGGCGCTCTGGCGGCGCGTGCGTAGCCTGGAAGAGGCGGGTATCATCGAACGATATGGCGCACAGGTGAACCCGGCACAAATGGGGTTTGGGTTTCACGCCATCGTGCATGTTCATCTGACCCGGCATGATCACGAGGGAACAGAGGCGTTCATTGCCGCCGTACAGAACCGGGCAGAGGTACAGGAATGTTATGCCACAACCGGTCAGAGTGATTATCATCTGCGGGTGCTGTGCCGCGATCTGAATGGGTTCAACCGGTTTCTCGAAGAGTTCCTGTTTCGACAGCCGGCAGTGGCCAGTGCCCAGACAAGCGTGGTGCTGCGGACGGTCAAGCGCAGCGGGCCGGTGACGGCCTGCTGAATGTCTGACGCAACACGAAACCGGGCCCTGTCGGCAATCATCCTGTCAGATGTACTCTGCCGGACCCGGCGATGCACCGAGGGGCGGACAGGGTGGCAGACGGTCCGATTTCCTGCCGGGTCATCAGGTTGTCCTGTTGCAGCAGGCGCAGAATGGCAAGATCAGCGGACTAAACACCTAGAGTGAGGTCATGGCTGATGTACCATTTCTTCGGAAGCGCGAAAGACACCTGATGATGTGCCTGAAGACTGAAATGCGCGCCTGCCAGACGCTTTGCACCTGCGCGATGCATGTGAACGACGTGTGCAGCGTTTTGCCGACACTATCCGATAGGATCGAAGCCGAAATGTAACGCATTGCGGGCGGGCTTTGCGGCATGGGGTGAGGGCAGTGGTCTCCTATGTGCGAGAGTTTGTGCCGCTAATCGACGACGCGGACCTGACCCAAACAGCGGCAAAGGCGATGCGAACGGGTTCAGACGATGTAACAGGCATGTCAGCGACAAGCAGCGCGTCCGAGGATTTGCCCGCTGTTTGGACGATGTGCCGGGTTGTTTCATCTATGCGGACGCTGGCGAGGAATTGGCCCCCTGCACAGTCTGGCCTACGATTTCGACGATGACTCCAGATGCTTGAGATCCGGGTGTATTCGGCGATTGTACGTCATCGGCATGCGCCGAAGGCTTGATATTGCCCGCACGTGCCGCAATGCTGGGTCATGCACTTTCCGAACAGGAGCCCGGTCATGCCGCACCCGATGCTGACAGAAGAGGATATCGAGAGCTATCAGCGTGATGGGGTGGTCTTGATCCGGGGGCTGTTCGCCGATCATGTCGAGACCCTTCGCGCGGGCATCGCCGCCAACATGGCAGAGCCCGGCCCATATGCATCGGAGAACCGCAAGACCGGGCATACTGGTCTATTCTTTGATGATTACTGCAACTGGACCCGCATACCGGAATTTGCCGAGGTAATCCGCATGTCTGAGGCGGCGGCGGTGGCAGCGGATCTGATGGGCTCGGACAGCGTGCAGATGTTTCACGACCATGTTCTGGTGAAAGAGCCGGGAACCTCGATGGCGACGCCGTGGCATCAGGACGGTCCGTATTACTTTGTGCAAGGGCGGCAGACGGTCAGCTTCTGGTCGCCGCTGGACGCGGTCAGCGACGCCTCGCTGCGCTGTGTCGCCGGGTCTCATCACTGGCCCAAGGATGTCCTGCCGACGCGCTGGGTATCTGACGAAGGGTTCTTTGCCGATGAAGGGCAATACATGCCTGTCCCCGATCCTGAGGCCGAGGGGATGCGCATTGTCGAATACGCGATGCAGCCCGGAGATGTGGTTGCCTTCAACTACCGGACCCTGCATGGCGCGCGTGGCAATACCAGCAGTGCGCGTCGGCGGGCCTTTTCGCTGCGCCTGGTCGGGGATGATGCGCGTTACACCGAGCGTCCCGGTCCAACATCGCCACCCTTTCCGGGACATCAGATGAAACCGGGCCAGAAATTGCGAGAAGACTGGTTCCCGGTCATCTGGACGCGGCAGGGAACTGCGGCATGACCGCTTCGCGGTGTGCGGGTGGCATGGGTGTCTGACACGCGAATGGATGACCTGAAACAGTCTTTGACGGCTCTCTATACCGGCTCATCTCGGCGGGCCCAGATTTTTCGCTATTGCCTGATCGCATTTGATGCGGTCACAATCCTCTTCTTTCTCGTTTCTGCGCCCATGCGGCTCTCACCGGGCATGGAGATCTTCAGCGCATTGATCGGCGTTCTGATTCTCGCGGATTTTTCCGCGCGTCTCTGGATCGCGCCGAACCGGCGCCACATGCTGCTTCAGGTCTATGCGATCGCGGATGTGATCGTCATTGCCAGCCTTCTGCTTGCTCCTTTCTTTCACGAAGATCTGGCATTCTTGCGGGTCCTGCGGGCGCTGAGGTTGATCCAGTCCTACCACCTGCTGCATGACCTGCGCAGGGTCAGCACGTTTTTTCGGCGCAACGAGGACATGGTCATCGCCTTGATTAACCTGCTGGTCTTTGTGTTTTTCACCGCCTCGTTGGTCTTTGCCCTGTTCAGTGAGAGAGATGCCGGTTTCGAAGGTTACGTCGATGCGCTCTATTTCACGGTGACCACGCTGACGACGACCGGCTATGGTGACATCTTGCCAACAACAACGGGACAGAAGCTGTTGGCGGTGTTCATCATGGTCGTCGGTGTCGCGTTGTTCGTGCGGCTGGCGCAGGCTCTAATTCAACCGGCGAAGGTCAGCTACAAATGCCCGACCTGTGGCTTGCTCAAGCATGATCCCGACGCTGTCCATTGCAAGCATTGCGGCGAGACGCTGAAGATCGAGACGACCGGGATGAGCTAGGGGCTGACCGGCGCTAGAACCACTGCCCCGGCTCCATCAGCCCCAGATCCATCAACTGGCGAGACCGCCACTGAAACCGCTTGGAGTTGCGCCACTGAAAGCTGTGGATGACAAAGGCTGAACCGGGGTTGCGTTTCAGCGCCTTGGCCGCGCGAAACGAACAGATGGCGGCGGTCAGGTTGTGATGCCAGGGGCAGGAGACGGTGTTGTACTCAGCGTCATTGAACGTGTGATCCGGCAACAACCGCAACCCCTGTTGCGCACGAAACAAGGATACTCTGTCGATCTTGCGACTGCCCCAATCCACGTGTTCCTCAAAGCGCCAGCGCAATCCGCCAAAGAAATCCATTTGTCGCTCAAGCGGCTCACCGGTGTCCGGAGCGCAGCGCGTCAAGGCATAGTACCCCTGTTGATCCAGGCAGGATTCGTCACGCGATACAGCGTCAGGATACTTGCCGAGGTCTTCGGCGTAGAGATCCACCACATAGGTCAACATCGCATCCCGGCGTTCCTCGGCATGAAAGGCGAGCAATTCGCCCACGCTGCGCGATTCACAGAACGGATAGAACAGGTATTCAGCGTTGTAGCAGTAGAAGAACCATGTTCCCGGTGCGGCCGCGGCGATGATCTGGTTGATCGCGTCAAACACGATACCGGGAGTGGTACATTCAAAACTGATGCGCCGCACCCTGTCCTCGATCTCGGGCGGCAACGCAAAGGTATCGGGCATGAGGGCCAACACCGAACGGAACCCCTGGTCAAGATGATGGGACAGGGTGCTGGCCAACTCGGTATCATCCTCGGCAAAGATCAGCGCAATTGGTCCCATTGCCAGCGCATCCCTGTCGCCGGAAACAAACACATCCAGAGAAATATACGGCATGTTGGCAATCCCGGTGCGACCTGCTGGCAGATTTTCGCAGAATCGGTTAATTCCGCGTGCATTGCAAGGCGACAGCAAACCGTCTAATGCAGGCTGCTGAGCAAACCCTCAAAAGGCAACGCGCATGACGGCCCCCAAGAAACTGTTCATCAAGACCTATGGCTGCCAGATGAATGTCTATGACAGCGAGCGCATGGCCGAGGCCCTGGGCGGGCAGGGGTATATTGAGACTCAAAACGCCGATGATGCGGATATGATCCTGCTGAACACCTGTCATATTCGCGAAAAGGCGGCGGAAAAGGTCTATTCGGAATTGGGCCGTTTCAAGGGGCTGAAAGCGGAAAACCCGGATCTGAAGATCGGGGTCGCCGGCTGTGTCGCGCAGGCCGAGGGCGAAGAGATCATGCGCCGCCAGCCGCTGGTCGATCTAGTGGTCGGGCCGCAAAGCTATCATCGCCTGCCCGAGATGGAGGCACGGACCCGCACCGGGGAAAAGGCGCTGGATACGGACTTCCCCGAAGAGGACAAGTTCGAGAAACTGAAATCGTGGCCCAAGGCAGCGCGCGGGCCGACGGCCTTCCTGACCGTTCAGGAAGGTTGCGACAAGTTCTGCGCCTTCTGCGTGGTGCCCTATACGCGCGGGGCCGAGGTGAGCCGCCCCGCAGACCGCATCCTGACCGAGGCCCGCGATCTTGTGGAGCGGGGCGTGCGGGAAATCACCTTGCTGGGCCAGAACGTAAACGCCTATCATGGCGCGGGTCCGGGCGGAGACCTGACGCTGGCACAACTGATCTGGGAGTTGGACAAGATCGACGGGCTTGCGCGCATACGCTTTACCACATCGCATCCCAACGACATGGCCGATGATCTGATCGAAGCGCATGGAACCTGCTCCAAGCTGATGCCCTATCTGCATCTGCCGGTGCAATCGGGCAGTGACCACATTCTGAAACGGATGAACCGCAGCCACACCGCCGACAGCTATCTGCGCCTGATCGAACGCATCCGTACTGCGCGCCCTGATATCCTGTTGTCGGGTGACTTTATTGTTGGATTCCCCGAAGAGACCGAGGCCGATTTTCAGGCCACGCTCGATCTGATCGAAGAGGTTGGGTATGGCTATGCCTATTCCTTCAAGTATTCGACGCGCCCTGGAACACCCGCCGCAGAGCGGCCACAGGTGGAGGAGGACGTCAAATCCGACCGTTTGCAGCGCCTTCAGGCCCTGATCACCCACCAGCAACGCGCAGTTCAGGACAGTATGATCGACAAGGAGATCAGCGTATTGTTTGAGAAACCCGGGCGGCAAGAAGGGCAGATGGGCGGTAAATCCGAGTATCTGCACGCAGTCCATGTTGCCAACGCCAAGGTGAACGTGGGTGATATCCGCAAGGTTCGTGTCATCGGGTCCGGAACCAATTCGCTGAGCGGCAAACTGGTCTGAAAGGTTAACGGAAGTACCTTTTCTGCCCAGGTCGTGTGCGACGCACCGGTCGGATGTTACAATTGCATGAAATTCACGCGCAATCGCTTGCATGGGCGCACGGAACTTGGCACGTTTGAAGAGAACTGCCAGAGCGGCAAACGAGGAGAACTGATTGGCCACAAGTGCCCTGACCCCGCCCACGACCGATACGACACCTCCCGAGGTGCTGATCGAATTTCCGGACAATCGTCTGCTGATCGACCTTTGCGGGGAACATGATCGCAACCTCGTCGATATCGAAGCCAAGACAGGCGTACAGATCGTACGCCGGGGCAACCAGCTCTCGATCCTGGGGGATGCTGACAGCCAGAAACAGGCGTCTGATGTGCTGACATCGCTATACGCGCGGCTCGAGAGCGGGCGCGAGGTGGAAACCGGTGACATTGACCGCGAGTTTCGCATGGGTGGCTCGGACGAAGACACGGGCAGCCGCGACGGTGACCAACTCGAGATGTTTCGCGGTGGCAAGGTCGAAATCAAAACCCGCAAGAAACTGGTCGAGCCGCGCACTGCTGCCCAGAAGGACTATGTTCTTTCGTTGTTTGAAAACGAAATGGCCTTCGGGATCGGCCCTGCGGGCACCGGCAAGACCTATCTCGCGGTTGCGGTGGGCGTGTCGATGTTCATTGGCGGCGAGGTCGATCGGATCATCCTGTCGCGCCCGGCGGTCGAGGCGGGTGAAAAGCTCGGTTATCTGCCCGGTGATATGAAGGACAAGGTCGACCCCTACATGCAGCCGCTTTATGACGCGCTGAATGATTTTCTGCCGGACAAGCAATTGGCCAAGCTGATCGAGGACAAGCGGATCGAGATCGCGCCGCTGGCCTTCATGCGTGGGCGCACGCTGGCCAATGCCTTTGTGGTTCTGGACGAGGCGCAAAACGCCACGGCGATGCAAATGAAGATGTTCCTGACCCGCCTAGGCGAAGGCAGCCGGATGGTCATTACAGGTGATCGCAGCCAGGTGGATCTGCCGCGTGGCGTGCCATCGGGCCTTGCCGATGCAGAACGGTTGCTAAAGACGGTTCCCAAGATCAGTTTCAACTATTTCACGTCAAAGGACGTGGTACGGCATCCGCTCGTCGCTGCGATCATCGAGGCCTACGAGGCCGACACCTGAACAGCACCTCGATGACGCAGGCGGGTAGGAGCGCATCTGGTCAGGGTGCTTTCTTGATGTATCAGTCATTCAGTACCAAGACACCATGACGTCAGTGTGTGAAGAGGCGGTCGCCATAACCTTTCGTGTTGAACCAACATCACCGAACGCGCCCTGAAATCATGGATTTCAATGCGTTAGGGGATGTTGGATACGCCGGGTCAAACGCGAGACGTGCCAGATCGGTACTTTGGCGCCTTCACAATCTCGTCTGTTCGCTTTGCAATCCTGATTCAACCGGAATGAGAGAACGCGAGTATTTGACGTTCCCTCGCCCTCGGGTCACAGTCTTGGCAATGGATGGTTTGATTGCGATGCTGTCCATTTTGTCTTCAGGGAGGGACCAGATGAAGAATGTCGTTCTTGGCGCTATGTCCGCCATTGCGTTTGGCATGACCGGCGCGCTCGCCGATGATTACCCAAGCAAGGAAATCCAGGGTATCATTCAATGGGGTGCGGGAGGCTCTACCGATACCGTAATGCGCTCGGTTACGCCCCATGCCGAAGAGGCTTTGGGCGGCACGATTGTCATGCAGAACATGACCGGAGCGGTCGGAGCGATTGCGCTCAACCACGTCGCGGACAGCGCGGCTGACGGCTATACCCTGATGATGGGCGCGGAAAACCCCATGCTCTACAAGGTCATGGGTCTTGGCGACAAGGACTATGGCGATTTCATTCCTATCAGCATTCTGGCGCGCGGAACACCGATTCTGGTGGCCAACAAGGATGCGCCCTTTGACGATTATGCGGGTATGATGGAACATATCAGGGCCAATCCCGGCGAGGTGCGTTTCGGCGCGACCGGTCCCGGCGGCCTGCCGTCGGTGATCACCGCGATGATCAGCAGCGTTGAAGGCGAACTGGACGTTATTGCGGTTCCCTATGACGGTGATGGCCCGGCGCTGACCGCGCTGCAAGGTGGCGCAGTTGATGTGATGCCGGCTGTTCTGGGCATTGCCATCGAAGGTATCCGCGCCGGGAACATGAAGCCACTTGCGGTGTTTGATACGTCCAAGAGTGAATACCTGCCCGACACCGCAGCGGTCACCACGTTCAACGAAAGCTATGAAACCTACGTGCCTTGGGGGCCATTCTTTGGCGTATTCGTACCCAATGGCACGCCGGATGATGTGGTTGCCAAGCTGTCCGCCGCCTATGCCGAGGGCGCGAAGAACCCGGAATTCGTCGACCTGATGGAAGGCCGGGGTTTCACGTTGATGGGCATTTCGGGGGACGAGGCAACAGCGTTTCTGTCGAAATGGCAGCAGGGAACGGCATGGTTGATGCATGACGCCGGACTGACCAAGGCGTCGCCTGAAGAGTTCGGAATTTCACGCCCGGGCGAATAACACCTGACAGGCGGCCACGCATGCCGCCCTGGACAGGGAACGCCGCGTTTCCGGCCGAAGCGCGGCGTTTTCAATTGGCGGGTGCCGGCGGACGGCGCATCGGGGAATGGATGGACAGGATTGAAACGGAGCACCATGATGGCACGTCCGATGCGGCCCCCGGCGGCTATGGGGACTGTCGCCGCCCCGGCGAACTGGCTTTCGGACTGTTCCTGCTGATCGCAAGCTGCGGCCTTTTTTGGAATGCCTATGGCATAGCCGGTTTCGAGGCCTTGTCGTCACCCGGAGCGATCCCGATGGCGACGACCGTGGTGATGGTGATCACAAGCCTGATCGTGGTCTTGCGCACAGCGCGTCTGCCACTCACGCCGAATGAAACGCTGCGTCGCGATATTCTGCCCCTGACCGTGGTGCTGTTCACGGTCTTGCTGGTGATCTACGGCGTCTTGCTGAAACCGCTTGGCTTCCTGCCGACTTCAGCGCTGTTTCTGGTGGTTGCGATCAAGGTTCTGGCCAGGAGAGGCTGGGGCTGGACCATCCTGATCTCGCTTGGCAGCCTCTTGCTGATCTGGCTGATCTTCCGCATCGTGTTTTCCGTTCTGATGCCCTCGGGCATCGTCCCGGAGGCCGAGTTCATCCAGATTTTTCGCGTCATGTTCAGTGGCGGAGCCACTAAATGACTGTGTTTCTCGATTTTCTGACCGTCTTCACGCATCCACAACTGCTGATGCTGGTGGGGCTTGGGACATTTGCCGGTGTTTATGTGGGCGCGATTCCGGGCCTTTCGGTCACGATGGCCGTGTCGATCCTGATCTCGTTCACCTTTTCCTGGGATGTCTATCCCGCGATTTCGCTGATGATCGGGATCTACATGGGCGGAGTCTACGGCGGTTCGCGCACGGCGATCCTGCTGAACATCCCCGGTGCCCCTTCGGCGATTGCCACGGCGCTTGACGGCTATCCAATGGCCAAACGTGGCGAGGCAGGGACGGCGATCGGCGTCACCACGGTGATGTCGTTCCTTGGCGGATTCGTCGGCATTGGAGTCCTGGCACTCGCGGCACCGTTTGTCTCCGACTTCGCGCTCAGGTTCCAACCGCGTGACTACATGTTGTTGGCAGTGCTCGGTATTCTCCTTGTCGGCTCACTTTCAACGGGCAGTCTGGTCAAGGGCATTTTCGCCGGTGCGCTGGGGATCGCCATCGGTGCCGTGGGTCGCGATCCGCTGACCTTTACAGAGCGGTTCACCTTTGACTTCCAACTGATGCAAGGCGGGATTTCCTTTATTGCGGTGATGATCGGGATGTTTGGTGTGTCCGAGGCGCTGACGCAGCTGCACCATGTGAACAAGGACGCCGTTCGGCAAAAGATTGACCGGATCGTGCCGTCCTTTGCCACGATCAGGAAGTACCTGCCGCTGTCGCTTCAGACCTCGTCCATCGGCGTGATCATCGGTGCGTTGCCCGGCACTGGCGGCGATATCGCGGCGTTGATGGCCTATGACCATGCCAAACGTGTGACAAAAAATCCCGACCGGCCCTTTGGAACCGGCGCGATGGAAGGGCTGGTTGCGCCTGAAACCGCCAACAATGCCGCCGTTGGCGGAGCGTTTATCCCGATGATGACCCTTGGCATTCCCGGTGATGCGGTCACCGCCATCATGATCGGTGCCCTGTTCATCCACGGGCTGAATCCCGGACCGATGCTGATGATCGATCAACCGGACATGTTCTGGTTTATCGTGGGCGCGCTGGTCATGGCCAATTGCTTTATGCTGCTGTTCGGGCTGACGGGCATCAAACTGTTCACCAAGATCGTCGAGATGCCGCGTTCGGTGCTGATCCCGCTGATCTTCCTGTTGTCCATTGTGGGGGCATATGCGGTGAACAACTCGATCACGGACGTTTACTGGATGCTCGGTTTTGGGGTCTTTGGCTACTTCATGCGCCACTATGGCTATCCATTGGGGCCGGTGATTCTGGGGGTGATCCTGTCGCGGCTTCTGGACGACAACTGGCGTCGCGCAATCATTTCAGAGCGCGAGGATCTGGGGCGGTTCTTTGAAGGCATTCTCACCAGCCCGCTGTCGCTGGTGCTGTTCATCGCTGTCATCCTGATCTTTGTATCGCAAACCCCGATTTGGCGATGGGCCAAGGCCCGTGTTCTTGGCAAGCAAGAGAGCATCTGATCATCACGCAGAACCGTGGCCCCATCGGCGGCCATATCCAAACTGCGCGGTCAAATTGCGCCGATGGCGTCAACCAGACGCCTGCCCACAACAGGCGAGTTCATTCAGCCGTGCGACGAGATCGCAGCGGTTTCCGGCTTGCGGTTCCGGCGGCGGGCGGTCACGTTCAACCCAAAGCCATGAGGACACCATGACCCAGATCATTTCGACGCTCAGCGACGTTTCCGACCGTTACAAGGCCTTGTTCGTAGACCTTTGGGGCTGTGTTCATGATGGTGTAACGGCGCTTCCCGAAGCGGTGGCCGCATTGCAGGCCTATCGTCAGTCCGGCGGTGCGGTCGTGCTTGTGACCAATTCGCCCAAACCGCGCGCAGGGGTGCGTGATCAACTCGGGACATTCGGCGTTCCGGACGACGCATGGGACAGCATTGCCTCCTCCGGCGACAGCGCGCGGTCGGCGATGTATCGCGGTATTGTTGGCAACAAGGTCTGGTTCATGGGCGAAGAAGAGCGCGATGCGGGCTTTTTTGAGCCGATCCGTGTAGTGGAAGACCCGATGGATATCACACGCGTGCCGCTGGATCAGGCCGAAGGCATCGTCTGTTGCGGACCGTTCGATCCGCAGGCCGATCCATCGGTGAATCGCCCGGAATTTCTCTATGCCAAGCAAAAGGGGATGAAACTGCTCTGCGCAAATCCGGATATCGTGGTGGATCGCGGAGAGGTGCGCGAATGGTGCGCAGGAGCGCTGGCGCAGTTGTATACCGAGATGGGCGGAGAGAGTCTCTATTTTGGCAAGCCGCATCCGCCGATCTACGATCTCGCCCGGCGGCGGCTGGCCGAACTGGATCGGCTGGTTCCCGATTCGTCGATTCTGGCCATTGGTGATGGAATTCGAACCGATATTCTTGGGGCGATGGGCGAAGATATCGATTCCCTGTTCATTACTGGTGGTCTCGCCGCGGCAGAGACCAAAACGTCGCACCAGCCCGAAAAAGAGGCTTTGGCGACCTATTTGCAAGGGGAACAGGTCACTCCGACCTATGCGATTGGTAAGTTGCGCTGACCTGAATAAGATTTGACTTTCTGCGTCTGCAAAGTAATAAAGTTACGACCTGTGGTCGAATGTTGATCAAAAATTACTGAGCCGATGACGAACGAGGACCCCATGTTAGACAATTTGCCCCGTGGCACGATCTGTATCGAAGATATCGAGATGGGCATGTCGCGCCACCTGCGCAAGGTTGTGACCGATGAAGATATCGAGATGTTCGCACAGGTATCGACCGACCGGAACCCGGTGCATCTGGATGATGACTATGCGCGGGATACCATCTTTGAAGGGCGCATCGCGCACGGGATGCTGACCGCCGGGCTGATTTCAGCGGTGATCGGCGAGCAGCTTCCGGGCCATGGTACGGTGTATATGGGCCAGTCGCTGAAGTTCCTTGCGCCGGTTCGTCCGGGCGACACGGTCTATGCCGAGGTCAAGGTGATTGATATCGACATGGGCAAGCGCCGGGTCAAACTGGATTGCCATTGCGCCGTGGATGGCAAGAAGGTGCTGATCGGCGAGGCGATGGTGATGGCCCCGAGCCGCAAGTTCGACTAGGCCACCGGCCCACTTGCGCGCAGACGCATTGCCCGCTACGCAACGCAAATGCGGATCGTGCGTGACTATCAATTTGTCCAGGCAGCGGATCGCGGCGCAAGCGTCGCGATTGGCAACTTTGACGGTGTCCATCTGGGCCACCAGACGGTGATCGATATTGCCCGGCGGGCTGCCCCGGACGCGCCTTTGGGCGTGCTGACATTTGAACCACATCCCCGCGAATTCTTTGCTCCCGACGCGCCGCCCTTTCGTCTGATGGGGCGCGAGGCACGGACCAGCCGCCTTGCAAAGCTGGGTGTCGAGCGCCTGTATGAGCTGGCCTTCAACGCGTCGTTGGCCGCGCTCAGCCCCGACGCGTTTTCCCGCAATGTGATCCGGGACGGTTTCGGCCTGAAACACGTCGTCGTGGGAGATGATTTCTGCTTTGGCCAAGGCCGGGCAGGGACTGCAGCGGACCTGGTGCGCCATGGCAAGGAAATGGGCTTTGGCGTCACCATCGCCCCACTGCTTGAAAGCGCGGACCGGACTGTTTCGTCCACCGCGATCCGAACCGCGCTAGGCGAAGGTCGCCCACGGGATGCGGCGGCGATGCTGGGGCACTGGCATCGGATCGAGGGCGAGGTGATCACCGGCGAGCAACGCGGCAGGGAGCTTGGTTTTCCGACGGCCAACATGTCGATCGCCGGTATTCACCCGCCCGCCTTCGGGGTCTATGCGGTGCTGGTTGACGTGGTCGATGGTCCGCATGCCGGGAGCTATCACGGTGTGGCGTCGCTGGGCGTGCGGCCGATGTTTGGCAAGAACCAGCCAAACCTTGAAACCTACCTGTTTGATTTTACCGGTGATATTTACGGAGCGACCTTGTCTGTTGGACTGGTCGACTATCTGCGGCCGGAACAGAAATTTGACGGACTTGAGGGTCTGATTGCCCAAATGAAATCCGATTGCACCCGTGCACATGACATCCTGGCGGCCATATGAGCGATCCGATTGACCGCGCGGGCCTCGCGCCTCGATTCTGGGAACGCAAGCCGTTGCGCAAGCTGAACCAGCAGGAATGGGAGGCCTTGTGCGACGGCTGCGGCAAATGCTGTCTGAACAAGCTCGAAGACGAAGACACCGGCGATGTGGCGCTGACCCGCGTGGCGTGCAGGTTGCTGGATGATGCCAACTGCCGGTGTGCGCAATATGAAATCCGGCATCAGTTCGTGCCGGAGTGTATTGTGCTGAAACCCGACAACCTGGACAGCCACGCCTATTGGATGCCGCAGACCTGCGCCTACCGGCTGCTTTGGGAAGGCAAGCCGCTATACGATTGGCATCCGCTGCTTTCCGGCACCGCGCAGTCGGTGCATGACGCCGGTGTATCGGTTCAAGGCTGGACAGTGCCGGAATTCGAGATTCCCGAGGATGATTGGGAAGATCATATTATCGAGGAGCCGATCTGATGTTCTTTGCGTCTGACAATTCCGGCCCTGTCCACCCACAGGTGCTGGCCGCGTTGAGCGAGGCCAATGCCGGTTATGCCATGGGTTATGGGGACGACCCGCTGACGCTTCAGGTGCAGGAGCGGATTCGCGAGCTTTTCGAAGCCCCGCAAGCGGCGGTGTATCTGGTGGCGACAGGAACGGCGGCGAATGCGTTGGCGCTGGCGACCTTGTGCCAACCCTTTCAGACCGTGTTCTGCTCTCCGGTTGCGCATATCCACGAGGACGAATGCAACGCACCCGAGTTCTTTTCCGGCGGAGCCAAGCTGACGCTGGTGCCTGGCGGGGACAAGATGACGTCAGCAGCCTTGGCCGCGACAATTGCCAAGGAAAATACGCGCGGCGTGCATGGGCCGCAATGCGGGCCGGTGTCGATCACCCAGGTGACCGAGCGGGGATCGGTCTATTCACTGGACGAGTTGCGCAGCCTGACCTCTGTTGCGCGAAAGCACGACCTGCCGGTGCATCTGGATGGAGCACGGTTTGCCAATGCGTTGGTTCGGCTGAGCTGTTCGCCTGCCGACATGTCTTGGCGGGCTGGGGTAGATGCGCTTTCCTTCGGGGGGACCAAGAACGGGCTGCTCGGCGTCGAGGCAGTGCTTTTTTTTGACCCCGATAGAGCGTGGGAGTTTGAACTTCGCCGCAAGCGGGGCGGGCATCTGTTTTCCAAGGGTCGCTATCTGGCGGCGCAGATGGCGGCCTATTTGACAGATGATCTGTGGCTGATATCCGCCCGTGCGGCGAACGCCGCCTGCGACCGGCTGGCGGCAGGTCTGCGCGCTGCAGGGGCCGAGTTTGCACATGCGCCGGACGCCAATATGATCTTTGCCGCCATACCCCGTGCCGTGCATCAGCGGTTGCATGATGCCGGTGCGGTCTATCACCTCTGGGATGGCGCTCTGGACGGGGATGATCCTCAAGAGATGCTCACCGCGCGACTGGTCTGTGACTGGTCGATCAGCAATGCCCGGATCGACCAGTTTCTGAATGTGTTGAACAGCTGACGAACGCTCTATTCTGTGACCTGTGCAAAGTGCCGCCGCAGATGGGCCGCGGTTTCGTCTGGATGGGTGATCGGCAACATGTGCCCTGCACCCTGGACGACATCGGACTGCGCGTGCGGTATCCGCCGGGCGAGTCCGTCATTCACGGCAGTGATGATCTCTTCGGTTCGACTTCCACGAATCAAGAGCACGGGCATCTTCAACGCTTGCAGAACGCCGGGACGGAGCAGACCGGGCCGGTCGTCATAGATCGCAGAATTGCTCGCCGGGAGGATATGAATACCCCGTGTCATGGCCGCGCGGGTTTCCTCGCGCAGATCGGGCCATCGCGTTCCGCCATCCCCCCAGGCTCGATTGAACAGGCGCGCAGCAAGGGCCGAATCTCCGGCCTCCAGTGCCTCGAACACCGGGCGAACCCCTTGTGATTGCCGGGCCACGAGATCGGGTGCATCCTGCGCGGCAACGGCAAAAAACACCGGTTCGATCAGAGTCAGCGTCCGCACCAGATGCGGGTGTTCAACGGCAAGGCGCAGACCGATCAGCGCGCCGAAGGAATGGCCGACCACATCCATGGGGCTGTCCAAAAGCCTCGCAACCGCCTGGTTCATGAGGTCGGGAAAATCGCCCTTGCCATCCCAATCTGGACTGCGCCCATGTGAAAACATGTCGGGGGCAACAAAAGTCGCTTCCTTCTCCATCAACTTGGTGACACCCCGCCATGCGCCGGAGTGCGCTATGGTGCAATGCAAGGCCAGCACGCGCCGGGCGCCATGTCCAAAGCATCGGCTGTACACTGTGTCCGGATCGGTGGTTGTGACCGTCACGGGCGACTGGTCGTCAGATGCGCGTCCAGATCGTCAAGCCGGTCCTGTCCCCAGAAGCGCTCTCCATCCGCCGTGACATAGAAGGGCGCTCCGAAAACGCCTTTCTCGACTGCGTCTTCAAGATTGGCGGCATAGGTTTCGGCCCCCTGCAACAATCCGCTATCCGCCAGCGCCGGATCAAACCCGGCACCACTGAGGCAGTCACGAACCACGTCATCCTGGGCGATATCCTTTTCCTCGACCCAACAGGCGCGCAGAACGGATCGGACCAAGGCCCCGACATCACCACCGCCCGCTGCCTGCGCTGCGATGATTGCGTAGGAAGACGGGGCCATGTTGGTCGGAAAATGCGCGGGTTTCAGATTGAACGGCATATTCAGGCGTTTTGCCTGCCGCACAAGGTCCTGGCTGCGATACTGCATGCGCGAGGGGTGCCGGTCCTTCGGGGCGATTCCGCCGGTGCGGCCAAACAATGCCATGAGATCCAGCGGCTTGTAGGTGATGGATGCGCCATGCCGGGCGGCACTCTGTTCAAGCCGATCATCGGCCAGGTAGGTGAACGGCGATATTGTCGCAAAGAAGTAATCAATGTTGGCCATCTGCTGAATTCTCTCCGGCTATTTCTTTGCGGGACGGTAAGGCCATGCTAAGCGGTGTCAACATCACGAATCTGTCACAATTGCCTAACCCTCCGGGAACCCATGATATGCCTCAGTCGACCGAACCAAAGCTGATCGCCGGAAATTCCAACCTCCCCCTGGCCACCGGGATCGCAAAGCGGATGACGATGCACAGGGGAATCCACACCGGACTTGTGGATGCGCGGGTCGAACGGTTCAACGACGGCGAGATCTTTGTCGAAGTCTACGAGAACGTCCGCGGCGAGGATATGTTTATCATCCAGTCGACGTCGAATCCGGCGAATGACAACCTGATGGAACTGTTGATCATGGCGGACGCGCTGCGCCGATCGAGTGCGGCGCGCGTGACGGCGATTTTGCCGTATTTCGGCTATGCCCGTCAGGACCGTCGCACCAAGGCGCGTACGCCTATTTCGGCCAAGCTGGTCGCCAACATGATGGTCGGCACCGGGATCGAGCGGGTTCTGACCATGGATCTGCACGCCGCGCAGATACAGGGATTTTTCGACATTCCGGTGGATAACCTCTATGCGTCGCCGGTCTTTGCGCTGGATATCAAGACCCATTTCAAGGATCAGATGAGTGACCTGATGGTGGTGTCGCCCGATGTCGGCGGCGTGGCGCGGGCGAGGGAATTGGCCAAGCGCATCAACTCACCGCTGGCGATCGTGGACAAGCGGCGTGAAAAGCCCGGTGAAATCGCCGAAATGACGGTGATCGGCAATGTCGAAGACAAGATCTGCCTGATCGTTGACGACATGTGCGATACGGCCGGAACCTTGTGCAAAGCGGCCGAAGTCCTGTTGCAAAACGGCGCGCGCGAGGTGCATTCCTATATTACACATGGGGTGATGAGCGGGCCTGCGGTCGAACGCGTCACCAACTCGGTCA
Source organism: Sedimentitalea todarodis (assembly GCF_032595355.1). NCBI lineage: Bacteria > Pseudomonadati > Pseudomonadota > Alphaproteobacteria > Rhodobacterales > Paracoccaceae > Sedimentitalea > Sedimentitalea todarodis. The sequence continues at coordinate 112,106 of NZ_JASMWN010000001.1, forward strand.
TGAAGTCGTTGGTCTTGACCGATACGATTCAGCCGAGCGAAGCCGTACTTGCGGCAAAGAACATCCGCATCGTTCCCACCGCGCCGGTGTTTGCGCAAGCGATCCTGAACATCTGGAACGGCACATCGGTGTCATCGCTGTTTGAGGATGCGACACTGACCCCGATCTATGAGTCGCTCTACTCTGCCGCCTGACCGCGTCTTGCGGGTCAGTAAAGTTCCCAGTCGTCCCCGTGGGGAAGCGCACCGATTGCAGTCCAGGCGGCACGGATGCGGGCAATGCGGGTATCGGCCCAGGTTCTGAACACGATATCAAAGCCTTGTGCCGTCACTTCGCGCGCCACCACCTCGGCACGGAAAGCTGTCGTTGTTTTCACATCCCACAGCGAGACAGACACCTGTACGACTGGGGCTTCGCGGTAGGCCTGGCTGAATTCAACGTGCCTGCGGCATTCGCGGGGGCCGCTACCTGCCCACATTTCGCCATCGTCTTCGAAATCGGAAAACAGCACGACATCGCCCTGATCTATGCCAAGCGGATGTGATTCAAGTCGTTTCATACGGCCAATCTGGGACTCTGGTGTTTGAGACTGCAATAATTATCCGCGAATTCGCTCGATTGCTAGGCGATTGATGGGCGTTTGATGGGCAAAGGCGCGGCAAGAACAGGCAATGAAAAACCGGCCCCAAAAAGGCCGGTTCTAAATCTTCAGGGACTGGCTGAGCCGGATCAGACGTTGATGTGATCACCCAGAGCAACCATGTCCGCCAGCATCTTGGCTGCGTCGTCCACGGGGCCGGGCTCGTTCTTGAAGGTTTCCTTGGCCGCTTCATGCGTGGCGCGGGCTTCTTCGATCATCTCGTCGATCTGGGCCCGGGTCACTTCACCGATCGGCATCGCCTTTTCGGCAAGCACCGACAGGCTGGTCGCGTTGATCTCGGCAAAGCCGCCGGAAACCAGGTATTCCGCCTGCCCGGCGGGTCCGTCGATCCGCAGCACGCCGGGGCGCAGGGTGGTGATGACAGGGGCATGATCCGGCATCGCCGTCAAATCCCCGTCCGCACCCGGGATCAGGACCGAGGTCACCTCGAGCGAAGCGAGGCTTCGCTCGGGGCTGACCAGGTCGAATTGCATTGTATCTGCCATCAGGCTGCTCCTCAGGCTGCGTCTGCGGCCATACGCTCGGCTTTGGCCAGAACTTCATCGATGCCACCGACCATATAGAACGCACCTTCGGGCAGGTGGTCATACTCGCCGGCCACAACCGCCTTGAACGAGGCGATGGTGTCGTCAAGCGGAACCTGCACACCGGGCGAACCGGTGAAGACCTGGGCAACGTCGAACGGCTGCGAGAGGAAACGCTGGATTTTCCGGGCGCGGGCCACGGTCAGCTTGTCCTCTTCGCTGAGTTCATCCATGCCGAGAATGGCGATGATGTCCTGCAGCGATTTGTAGCGCTGAAGCGTTTCCTGCACATCGGTGGCGACCTTGTAGTGCTCTTCGCCAACAACCGACGGGTCTAGCAGACGCGAGGTCGATGCCAGCGGATCCACGGCCGGGTAGATGCCCAGTTCCGAAATCGCACGGTCAAGAACGGTGGTCGCATCGAGGTGCGCAAACGATGTTGCCGGCGCGGGGTCGGTCAAGTCGTCCGCGGGCACGTACACGGCCTGAACCGAGGTGATCGAGCCGGCCTTGGTCGAGGTGATGCGCTCCTGCATCGCGCCCATGTCGGTGGCCAGCGTCGGCTGGTAGCCCACGGCAGAGGGGATACGACCCAGAAGGGCGGACACTTCGGAACCGGCCTGGGTAAAACGGAAGATGTTGTCCACGAAGAACAGAACGTCAGCACCGGTCTCATCGCGGAACTGCTCGGCCAGGGTCAGGCCGGACAGGGCAACCCGCATACGGGCTCCCGGAGGCTCGTTCATCTGGCCGTAGACCAGCGCGATCTTGCTTTCTTCCAGATTGTCCGGGACGATAACGCCCGACTCGATCATCTCGTGGTACAGGTCGTTGCCTTCACGGGTCCGTTCACCCACGCCGGCGAACACAGACACACCCGAGTGCACCTTGGCGATGTTGTTGATCAGTTCCATGATGAGAACCGTCTTGCCAACACCGGCACCGCCGAACAGGCCAATCTTGCCACCCTTGGCGTAGGGCGCCAGCAAGTCGATCACCTTGATACCGGTGGTCAGAACTTCAGACTCTGTGGCCTGGTCCGCAAAATCTGGCGCTTCCTGGTGAATAGAACGGCGGGCGGTCGCATTGACCGGGCCTTTTTCGTCCACGGGTTCGCCGATCACGTTCATGATGCGGCCCAGGGTGGCGGTGCCGACGGGAACCGAAATCGGCTCGCCCAGGTCGGTGACTTCGGCGCCACGAACCAGGCCCTCGGTTGCATCCATAGCAACGGTCCGCACGGTGTTTTCGCCGAGGTGCTGCGCAACCTCGAGGATCAGGCGGTTGCCATTGTTGTCGGTTTCCAGGGCGTTCAGGATTTCGGGCAGCTGGTCGTCGAACTGAACGTCCACGACGGCGCCGATGACCTGGGTCACTTTGCCTTTTGCGTTTGCCATGTGTTTGTCTCCGGTTCTTTAGAGCGCTTCCGCGCCCGAGATAATTTCGATGAGCTCGTTGGTGATCACAGCCTGACGCGAACGGTTGTACTGAATGGTCAGTTTGTCGATCATTTCACCCGCGTTCCGGGTCGCGTTGTCCATCGCGGACATCCGCGCGCCCTGTTCGCTGGCGCCATTTTCGAGCAGAGCCGCAAAGATTTGGGTCGCCACGCCACGTGGCAGCAGATCGGCGAGAATCGACTGTTCGTCCGGTTCATAGTCGTAAACCGTGCCGTTTGCCCCATCTTCGGGCGCGTCGAAATCCGCAGGAATGATCTGTTGCGCGGTCGGGACCTGGGTGACAACGTTGACGAAGCCCGAATAGAAGATCGTTGCAACGTCGAATTCACCCGCATCGAACCGTGCCAGAACATCCTTGGCGATCCCCTGAGCGTCGGAATAGGCAACACGTTTGATCTCGGTCAGGTCCACGTGACCGACGAAGTTGTCCTTCAGGTCACGCTTCAATTGATCCCGGCCCTTTTTGCCGACGGTCAGGATCTTGACGGTTTTACCAGCCCTCTGCAGTTCCTGCGCCTTGGCCCGTGCCAGTTTCGCGATGTTGCCGTTGAAGCCGCCGCACAGACCGCGCTCGGCGGTCATGACGATCAGCAGGTGAACCTGATCACTGCCCGTGCCGCTCAGCAGCTTGGGCGCGGAATCAGATCCGCCAACCGACGCAGCCAGTTGTCCCATGACGGCATTGAACCGCTCCGTGTAGGGACGTGACTGTTCGGCACTCTCCTGCGCGCGGCGAAGCTTCGCCGCGGCAACCATTTGCATGGCCTTGGTGATCTTGCGAGTGCTTTTGACACTCGCGATCCTGTTTTTGAGAACCTTGAGGTTTGCCATCAGTCAGCCCCTCAAGCGAAATCGGCGGCGAATTCGTCGAGAGCTGCTTTGACTTTCTCTTCGGCGTCACCTTTGATCTTGGGATCTTCGTCGGTGATGTACTTCAGCAGTTCTGCCTTCTTGCTGCGCAGATGCGCCAGCAGACCGGCCTCAAAGCGGCCAACGGCGGAAACCGGGTGCTTGTCCAGATAACCCTTGGTGCCTGCATAGATCACGCACACGATTTCGGCGTTGGTCAACGGCGAATACTGGGGCTGTTTCATCAGTTCGGTCAGGCGTGCGCCCCGGTTCAGAAGCTGCTGGGTCGCGGCATCGAGGTCGGAACCAAACTGCGCAAAGGCCGCCATTTCTCGGTACTGCGCCAATTCCAGCTTGACCGGACCAGCGACCGACTTCATCGCGTTGGTCTGAGCGGACGATCCCACACGCGACACCGACAGACCGGTGTTCACCGCAGGACGGATGCCCTGATAGAACAGTTCGGTTTCGAGGAATATCTGGCCGTCGGTGATCGAGATCACGTTGGTCGGAATAAACGCCGAGACGTCGCCGCCTTGGGTTTCGATGACCGGAAGCGCTGTCAGCGACCCTGCGCCATTGTCTTCGTTCAGCTTGGCCGAACGTTCCAGCAGGCGGGAGTGAAGATAGAAAACGTCACCAGGATAGGCTTCACGTCCGGGCGGACGACGCAGCAGCAGGGACATCTGGCGATAGGCAACGGCCTGTTTGGAAAGGTCATCATAGATGATCAATGCGTGACGGCCATTGTCGCGGAAGTGTTCCGCCATCGCGGTCGCGGCATAAGGCGCGAGGAACTGCAGCGGGGCAGGTTCGGACGCGGTTGCGGCAACGACGATCGAATAGTCCATCGCGCCGTTTTCTTCGAGCTTTTTCACCAGCTGGGCCACGGTCGAACGCTTTTGGCCAATCGCGACGTAGACGCAGTATAGCTTCTTGCTCTCGTCATCGCCAGCGGCGTCATTGTAGGTCTTCTGGTTCAGAATGGTGTCCAGCGCCACGGCGGTTTTGCCTGTCTGGCGGTCACCAATGATCAGTTCCCGCTGGCCACGGCCGATCGGGATCATCGCATCCACGGATTTCAGGCCGGTTGCCATCGGTTCGTGCACGGATTTACGCGGGATGATCCCCGGTGCCTTGACGTCAGCAACGCCACGCTTGTCGGTATTGATCGGGCCCTTGCCGTCCAGCGGGTTGCCCAGACCGTCCACAACGCGGCCCAGCAGTTCGTCCCCGATCGGAACGTCCACGATCGAGTTGGTCCGCTTGACGGTATCGCCTTCCTTGATGTCCCGGTCGGACCCGAAAATTACGACGCCGACATTGTCGCTTTCCAGGTTCAGGGCCATGCCCTGAATGCCACCGGGAAATTCGACCATTTCACCGGCCTGTACATTGTCGAGGCCATAGACGCGGGCGATCCCGTCACCGACGCTTAGCACGCGACCGACTTCGGCCACTTCGGCTTCCTGACCGAAATTCTTGATCTGGTCTTTCAGGATCGCAGAAATCTCTGCTGCTTGGATACCCATTTATCCGACCTCTTTCATTGCATTCTGAAGGGAGTTGAGCTTGGAGCGGATCGAGGTGTCGATCATCTTCGAACCCACTTTGACGACAAGACCGCCGATGAGGGATTCATCGACGGTCGAATTTATAGTTACGGTCTTGCCAACCCGCTCCTTGAGCGTGCTTGCAAGCTTGTCAGACTGTGCCTTGGTCAGGGCCTTGGCGCTGGTGACCTCGGCAGTCACCTCGCCACGTTCCTGTGCGATTTGCTCTCGCAGGGCGCCGATCAACTGTGGCACGACAAACAGGCGGCGTTTCTGCGCCATCAACGACAGCGACTTGGCCAGCACCTCGTCGAGGCCCATTTTCTTGGCAATCGCGGTGATGGCGTTCTCCTGGTCACTGCGCGACACCAGAGGAGACTGGATCAGACTGCGCAAATCGGCGCTTTCGTCCACTGCGCTCGCCAGATCATTGACACTGGTTTCGAGGCTGTCGAGTTTTTTGTTCTCTTGTGCGATCTCAAAGATCGCTGTGGCATAGCGCGCAGCTATTCCTGTGGAAATCGAAGCTGTTTCGGACACGTCTACCCTTCCAATATTTGGCCTCGGTGTGTCGCGGTTTCCCGCGAATTCCGAGGGCGTGAAGAGACCTTGCGGTCCGCAAGGCGTCAAAATCAGCGTGGATGTAGCAGAGCGTACTCTCGCCCGCAACATGCTATAGCGATTCCAATACCACCGAATAATCGCCTATTTCTAGTATTTTAGCCTGCCTGCGACGGTTTGCGCCTCAATTGTTGAGCGAAATATGTAGGGTTTTGGCTCGGTTGTGCGATTCCTAGGCCCCAAATCTTGAATGTTCAGCATGAATACCTAATCAGGTCTCGGCCCTGGCAGCGTCATGGCGTTGGCGGGTTTTGCCAACCCTTCAAGCGCCTTGATCGGGCTCTTGGCGAGATCGCGTACGATGGTCCCGGTGGGCGGTTGTACGCGTTTGGTCGCCTCGACCATGAACGCGCCTCCGGGGAAAGCACGGGGCACGTGGCTGCCGTATTTCTCAAAAAGCGGTGCCGATTTCAGCCAGAAGCGTTTGGCTGATGGCGGTTGGTAGAGCGCCGCGCCATACCCTTCGGGCAGGAAATGATGGCGTTTGAGTTGCGTTTCCAGTTGGCTGAGCGTGTAGGGGCGGCCAAAGCCAAACGGAGTGCGGTCGCTGCGCGACCATAGCCCGGCCCGGTTGGGCACGACAAACAGCGCCTTGCCGCCCGGACCCAGGACCCGCCAGCATTCTTCCAGAAGGCGCGTGGGGTGTTCGGAGGTTTCAAGCCCGTGCATCACCACCAGCTTGTCCACATGCCCGGTTTCGATCGGCCAGAGCGTTTCCTCGGCCAGTACCGACACATTGGGAAATCCGGCGGGCCAGGGCATCACCCCCTGCGGTGCCGGCATCAACGCAATCACGCGGCGCGCATCCGACAGATAGGGCCGCAGCAAGGGTGCAGCAAAGCCGAACCCTACCACGGTCTGGCCCTTGGCTTCCGGCCACAGTTTCAGCATACGCCCGCGAATCGACGATTGCGCCGCACGTCCCAGCGTGCTGCGATAATAGAAATTGCGCAGATCCTGTACATCAAGGTGCATTGCGGGTGTCCGTCCGATCAGCCAAGACTGGGCGCAGTCTAACAATGAAAAGGCGAAACACCATGCCTCTTGAGATTTTCACGATCCCCTGTCTGAACGACAACTACGCCTTTGTCGCCCATGATGCAGGCAGCGGCGAAACCGCCCTGGTTGACGTACCCGAGGCCGCGCCGATCCTTGCGGTGCTAAAGCAACGGGGCTGGACCCTGAGCCATGTGCTGCTGACGCATCATCATCCGGATCATGTTCAGGGGCTGAACGAGGTGCTGACAATGCATCCGGCCAAGGTTGTCGGCGCTGCCGCCGACGCGCATCGACTGCCGCCCCTGGATATGGCAGTTGCCGAAGGCGATACCGTGCAGGTAGGCGGCGAGATCGGGCATGTGCTGGATGTGTCCGGACACACTGTCGGGCATATCGCCTTTCATTTTCCCGAAAGCCGGGCAGTGTTCACGGCGGACAGCCTGATGGCTCTGGGCTGTGGGCGGCTGTTTGAGGGCACTCCCGCGCAGATGTGGAACTCGCTCAGCAAGCTGGCGGCGCTGCCATCCGATACCGTGGTCTATTCCGGGCATGAATACACAGAGGCCAATGGGAGCTTTGCCCAGACCGTTGATCCGGACAATCCCGACCTTGCGGCGCGGATCAAGGATATTGCCGAGGCACGTGCGCGGTCGGAACCAACGGTGCCGTCGCTGTTGTCTCTGGAGCTGGCCACGAACCCGTTCTTGCGTGCGACCGACCCAAGGGTTCAGGAAAATGTCGGAATGTCGGGTGCGGATCCGGTTGACGCCTTTGCAGAGATTCGCAAGCGAAAAGACCGGTTCTGATGCTTGGATTGTGCACGCTTTGACAACGTTCACCCGGCAAATCGGTAAAAAAAGTGAGAAAAGCCTTGAAGCCGGGGCGCGATCAACCAAACTCTAACACTATGAGGACATGGTCGGTTCAGGGAGCAGCATTGCCTGTTTTCCGCCCGACCCAGATAAAAGGAGCGCGCGCGTGCCTTCATTCTCGAGCACACTGGAACAGGCCATTCACGCCGCGCTTGCGCTGGCGAACGAGCGGCGACACGAATTTGCAACGCTGGAACATCTGCTTCTGGCACTGCTGGACGAACCTGATGCAACCCGTGTGATGAAGGCGTGCAGCGTCGATATGGACGAGTTGCGCAGCACACTGATCGAATTCGTTGACGAGGACCTGTCGAACCTCGTGACCAATGTCGATGGATCGGAAGCGGTGCCCACGGCCGCGTTTCAGCGCGTCATCCAGCGGGCCGCGATCCACGTACAGTCTTCGGGGCGCACCGAGGTGACAGGCGCCAATGTTCTGGTGGCGATTTTTGCGGAACGCGAAAGCAATGCCGCCTATTTCCTGCAGGAGCAGGAGATGACCCGGTACGACGCGGTCAATTTCATTGCACATGGTGTGGCCAAGGACCCGGCCTTTGGCGAAGCGCGTCCCGTAAGTGGCGCACCAGAGGCCGAGGAAGAGCCGCAGGGTGTCACCGAGGGGGAAAAGAAAGAGAGCGCCCTGGCCAAGTATTGCGTCGATCTGAACGCCAAGTCGCGGGAAGGTGATATCGATCCGCTGATCGGTCGCGATGACGAGGTCGAGCGCTGTATTCAGGTGCTGTGTCGCCGCCGCAAGAACAATCCGTTGCTGGTGGGCGACCCCGGTGTCGGCAAGACCGCCATAGCCGAAGGGCTGGCTCGGAAGATCGTGGCGGGTGAAACCCCCGAGGTGCTTGCCGAAACGACGATTTACTCTCTGGATATGGGTGCACTGCTCGCCGGGACCCGCTATCGCGGCGATTTTGAGGAGCGCCTGAAGGCGGTCGTGACCGAGCTTGAGGATCATCCCGACGCGGTGCTTTTCATTGATGAAATTCATACCGTGATCGGAGCTGGCGCGACATCCGGCGGGGCGATGGATGCGTCCAACTTGCTGAAACCCGCGCTGCAAGGCGGCAAGTTGCGCACCATGGGGTCGACGACCTACAAGGAATTCCGTCAACATTTCGAAAAGGACCGGGCGCTGTCCCGCCGCTTCCAGAAAATCGACGTGAATGAGCCGTCTGTAGAGGATTCGATCAAGATCCTGCGGGGACTGAAGCCCTATTTCGAAGAACATCACCGGGTCAAATACACTGCGGACTCGATCAAGACCGCGGTGGAACTGGCCGCGCGCTACATCAATGACCGCAAGTTGCCTGACAGCGCCATCGACGTGATCGACGAGGCCGGTGCGGCGCAGCATCTGGTGATCGCTGCCAAGCGGCGCAAGACCATCGGCACCAAGGATGTCGAGGCCGTGGTCGCCAAGATCGCGCGTATTCCACCCAAGAACGTCAGCAAGGGCGATGCCGAGATCCTCAAGGATCTGGAAGCTTCGCTCAAGCGGGTCGTGTTTGGCCAGGATGATGCCATCGATGCCCTGGCCAGCGCCATCAAACTGGCGAGGGCCGGGTTGCGTGAACCTGAAAAACCCATCGGCAACTACCTTTTCGCAGGGCCTACGGGTGTCGGCAAGACGGAGGTCGCCAAGCAATTGGCAGATACGCTGGGCGTGGAATTGCTGCGTTTTGACATGTCCGAATACATGGAGAAACACGCCGTCAGCCGTCTGATCGGTGCGCCTCCGGGCTATGTAGGATTCGATCAGGGTGGCATGCTGACCGATGGTGTGGACCAGCATCCGCATTGCGTGCTGCTGCTGGACGAAATGGAAAAGGCGCACCCCGATGTCTATAACATCCTGTTGCAGGTCATGGATCACGGTGAATTGACCGATCACAATGGACGCACGGTAAGCTTCCGAAACGTGGTTCTGATCATGACCAGCAATGCGGGTGCAGCAGAGCAGGCGCAGGCCGCGATCGGCTTTGGTCGTGATCGGCGTGAAGGCGAGGATACCGCCGCGATCGAACGCACGTTTACGCCGGAATTCCGCAACCGGCTGGACGCGGTGATCTCGTTCGCGCCGTTGCCGAAATCGGTGATCCTGCAGGTGGTCGAGAAGTTCGTGCTGCAGCTCGAGGCGCAGTTGATGGATCGCAACGTCACCATCGAACTGACCAAACCGGCTGCCGAATGGCTTGCTGACAAGGGCTATGATGACAAGATGGGTGCGCGTCCGCTGGGCCGTGTCATTCAGGAGTACATCAAGAAGCCTCTGGCCGAGGAACTGTTGTTTGGCAAGCTGGCCAAGGGCGGCGTGGTCAAGGTCGGCATGAAGGATGGCAAACTGGACCTGCGCATCGATGGGCCGGACAAGCCGCGCCTGCCGGGAGACAAGCCGCCATTGCTGACCGCAGACTGATGCGCGCGGCGCTCGCCGCAGTGTTTCTCTCGCCCGCCGCTAGCGTTGCGGCGAGCGATTTTCGTCTGGACCTGCCGATTGACTGTGTGCCGGGCGAGACCTGCTATATCCAGCGATACGTGGACCACGATCCCGGCCCGGGTGTCCGCGATTTTCGCTGTGGCGCTCTGAGCGGGGACGATCACAAGGGGACTGACTTTGCCTTGCACACGCTCGCGGACATGCGCCGGGGTGTTGAAGTACGCGCAGCAGCGCCCGGTGAGGTTGTCGGGATGCGCGACGGAATGCCGGATCGGCTCTATACGCCCACGCATGCCGCCGAGATCGACGGTCTGGAATGCGGTAACGGCGTCGTCTTGCGGCATGACACGGGTTGGGAGACGCAGTATTGCCATCTGAAATCCGGATCGGTGCGTGTCGAGACAGGCGATCAGGTAGTGGCGGGCGGCGTGTTGGGCCAGGTCGGGCTGAGCGGGCTCACCAACTTTCCCCACGTCCATCTGAGCGTTCGAAAAGATGGAACAGAGATTGATCCCTTTCGACCGGAGGCCGGCGCAGGGTGTGCCGCGCCAACCGTTTCCCTGTGGCGCGAAACACCGGAGTACACGCCCGGCGGGCTGATCTATGCCGGATTTGCCGACCATGTACCCGACCTTGACGCGATTGCCGATGGTACGGCGGCGATGCCGGATATCGGGCCGGATGCGGATGCGCTGGTGCTGTTTGCCTTTGCCTATGCGGGGCAGGTGGATGACATTATCATGTTGTCGATCGAAGGCCCCGACGAGACTGTCATTAAAACCGACATGACGCTGGACAAGGCACAGGTTCGTTTTTTCCGCGCGGCGGGCAAGCGGTTGACGCGCCCGGAATGGCCAAGCGGTTCATACAGAGGTACGGCCATCTTGCTGCGGAACGACGAGGAACTGGACCGGCGCATCGTGCATTTGGTCCTTCCCTGAGCGACGTCACTTCTCGGTAAGTTTCAACTCGATCCGACGGTTCTGCGCCCGTGCGTCGGGCGTGTCATCCGTGTTCAGTGGCTGAAACTGACCAAATCCGTTGGCGGACAGGCGATCGGGCGCAATCCCGAGGAAGTCGACCATATAGCGCACCACTGACAGAGCGCGACCCTGACTGAGTTCCCAATTGTCACGATATCGCCCATAGCTGATTAGCGGTACATCATCGGTATGGCCATCGACGCGGATCACCCAGTCGATTTCAGGGGGGATATCAGCGGCGATGCTGCGCAGAATGCGGGCGACCTTGGCTATTTCGGCCTGGCCCTCGATCGACAGGTCTGCACCCCCGGGGGGAAACAGGACTTCGGACGAGAACACGAACCGGTCCCCCTCGATGCGCACACCGTCCTGGTTGCCGAGAAGATCGCGCAGCCGCCCAAAGAACTCGGACCGGTATTTTTGCAGATCCTGCGCCTGTGCTTCCAATTCCTGGCTTTTGGCTTGCAGGGCACGGGCTTCTTCCTCGAGCCGCTTGCGCTCGGCTTCCTCCAGAAGTCGGCGCCGGCGTTCCTCCGAGGCGGCGCGCGCCAATGCGGCGTTCAGGTCGGACCCGAGGTTTTCCAACTGGACCTTGGCGGCAGCATCGCGTTCTTCGTAGTCATCCAGCAGCGCCTGTAGGCCGCCCAACTGTGTGCGCAACGCGGCGATCTGCTGATTGAGAAGCGCAGTCTGGCGTTGCGCCCGCGCCGAAATTTCTTTTTGCTCCGACAGGGTTTCGCGGGCCTGTTCCAACAGTCCGGCGCGGTCAGATGACGTGGCTTCGGCCTGTTGCCGGGCGGCAAGGGCCGCCGCGAGCCGCGCCTGCAGAACCTCTTGATCGGTGGCGGCGATCTGGGCGCGTTCCAGGGCCTCCAGCGCCTTGAGCAGGCGTGCCTCGACATCGGCGCGGTCTTGCGCGGTTGTCGAAGCCGATTGACGCGTGGCGTTCAGGTCGGCCTGTGTCCGGTCAAGTTCTGCCTGCAAACTGTCGCGCACGCCATTGGCTTCTGCGAGTTGCCTGCGCAGCGCCTCTTGAGCCGTGTCGCTTTCCGATTGCAAGGCGGCAAGACGGGCTTCCAACCCGCGCCGGATTTCGGTGTTTTCCTGCTGTAGGCGGGCCAGTTCGGATTCGTATTGCGATTGGCTCTGCACGGTTTGCGCCCGCTGTCGCGCAAGTTCATTCTCCAGCGCATCGCGGGTGTCTGCGGCAAGCGCCTGTGCCGTCTCAAGTTGGGTGCGTAGTTCGGTCTCGGTGGCGGCACTCTCCTGACGAACACGGGCGAGGTCGCTTTCCAGCGCAGCCAGCGACCGGCTGTTCTCGGCCTGGCTGACCTCCATCTGGTTCAGCACATTGGTGAGACGGTCAACCAGCGCGTCTCGTTTTCCGGCTTCGGTCTGAGCGGCGGCGATCACAGCGAGCGCTTCGGTCAGTTCCGTGTCCAGCGTGGCGCGCGCCGCCTCGGCAGCGGCCAGCAGGGTCAGCGTATCCTCGGCTTCCCTGCGCTGTGCCTCAAGCGAGAGGGTCATCGCCGTCAGTTCCGCATCGGCATTCTGCAGGCGCTCGCGCAAGGCATTCGCGGCGGCAGCTTCGGCAAGGCGCGCGGTTTCTTCGTCGGACAGCTTTTGTTGCAGCGTTGTGATGTCTTTGACGCTCTGGTCGTTGTCGCGTTGCAGATCGGCGATCATCGCCTCCAGTGCGTTTCGCCGGGCGGCGGCGAGTCGGGCGGCTTCCGACTGGGCGTCGATCTCGCTGCGGCTCTGGGCAAGGGCGAGGTTCAGCGCCTCCTGGTCGGACAGCAGGTTGGCGCGATCCGCCGTCAATTCGGCGATGTTCTGTCGTGCGCGATCCTGATCAGCCAGCAGAGTCGCAACCTGCGCCTCAAAACTGGTGATCTGCGACCGGGCCTGTTGCAGCGCTGCGGCCTGACTGTCGCGCTGCGTCGTCAGTGCGGCGATGACAGAAGTTTGATTGGCGATCTGTTGTTGGGCCTGATCCAGAAAGGCTTGGGTCTGGGTCAGGGTCGCGTCCAGCGCACCGACACGTTCGGAAAGATCACTGGAACGACGTTCTTCAAGTCCCAGGGCATCGGCCAGCGCCGTCACCTCCGCAGAGAGGACATCAAGCTCGCTTTCCTGCCCGGAGATGGTTTCGCGTAAGACATATTGCACCACCATGAAGATGGTCAGCAGGAACATGAGAACCAGCAGCAGACCGGTCATCGCGTCGACAAAACCGGGCCAGATCGAGGCCTGAAACCGGGCTCCGGTGCGACGCGAGAGGGCCATGCTCTAGACCTCGCCGCTTTCGTTGCCGGCCTGCGGTCTGCGCCCGTCGCCGCGCGGACGATCCATCGCCTTGGCCAACAGCTCGATATCCTTGCGCAACTCGGCAAGGCTCTCCTGACGCCCGGCCGAGATTTCTTCGAGAATGCGCAACATCTGCACATCGATGGAGCGCAGGCGCATCCGGCTTTCGGCATCGATTCCATCGCCGGCCTGTTCGCGCAGGGTTTCGTTCAGGGTTTCCTGACCCGTCGCCATCCGGTCGAGCGCTGTACCGATCCGATCCGACGGGTCCTGACGCGCCATGCCGTCGAGCAACGCGGCGAGTTTCTGGTCAACCGCGACGCGGCTGGCTTCGGATCGTGTGACCACCTGTTGCAGGGTCTCCATCTGTTCGGCCATGTGATCCAGAACGCCGGTCATCGTCCCGGTATCGGACTGGCCGTCTTCGCCCGAGGAAAAGCCGACACGTGTAATCGAGGACAGCCATTCCTCAAGCTCGCGGTAAAACCGGTTCTGCCCGTGTCCTGCAAAGAGTTCCAGCAAACCTACAATCAGCGATCCGGCAAGCCCCAGGAGCGAACTGGCAAAGGCAACACCCATGCCGCCAAGCTGTTTTTCCAGACCGGTCATCAGCCTGTTGAAAACGTCCAGTCCCTGTTCGCCCTCTTGCGGCGCGAGGCTGCGAATGGTTTCGACCACGGCGGGGACGGTTGTGGCCAGCCCGTAAAACGTGCCCAGCAACCCGAGAAAGATCAGCAGGTTGACGATATAGCGCGTAATGTCACGCTCTTCGTCGATCCGGGTGGCGACCGAGTCAAGGATCGAGCGGGTCGAGGAGGAACTGAGCTGCATCCTTGCGCCGCGGGCGCGCAAGAGCGACGCGAGCGGAGCCAGAAGTTGCGGCGGCTTGACGGCGGTATCAGTCTGACCCGAAGCAAAGCGTTCGATCCAACGCACCGACCCGATCAGTTGCAGGACCTGAAAGAAGGTTGCCAGAACTCCGATGACGAAGACAAAGAAGATGAACCCGTTCAGGTAGGGATTGGCCTCAAACACAGGAAGCACACGGGGCAGGGCGACGAATACGCCGAAACCCGCCAGCCCAAGCGCTGTCAGCATCATCAAGATCTGTCGCACAGGCTGACTGAACTGCGGCCTGGGTTTGCGGTCTGGTTCGGCCATACGCCCCGGTCCTGACACTTATCTGCTCCCCGGCAAGACTATAGAAGAATTCGGGAGCGCGCCAAGGAATTATGCCGCAAGTGCACGGACCCGTTCAGCGAGCCAGTTCAGATCGGGATCATGCAGCCCGATTTCGGCCAGATGGGACGTGGTGTTGAACAGGTACTCGGTGTTCGGGCCGCGCCCGCCAACCGCGCGGGCGATGATCTGCGCCTGTTCCTCGAGCGGCAGCCCGCCACAGTATTGCACATGGTTCGGGTCGATCACGTAAGTGACGGCAGTGATGCGTTGCCCGTCCGCAAGCGTGACGGCAAGGTCTTTTTCCAAATAGGCTGATGAGATCAGTTCGCGTTCGCGCAGGCAGTCCAGCGTTTGCGCCTCTTCTCCGTCCTGAACCGCCAGCGCGATGCCCTGACAATGCGCACCCTGCACCTCGTCAAGCGCCAGAACAAGGCCAGGTTCTGCTTCGGTTCCGCGATGATGGATCGAGCGCATGCAGAACGACCGGGCATAGTCGTCAAGCGTTGCAATCATGCTGTGGGCCACCGGAAAGCCGGGGTTCCACAGTAAAGAGCCATATCCGAACACCCACATCGTCATCTTGCTGGTCCTTGCCGATTTCGCCCTATAAACAGCAAAGCAACGTCGGGGAAAAGGGGCAGGGCGTGATCCGATTGCTGAAAATTCTGCTGGTTCTGGGGCTTGTATGGTCGGCCTATTGGTACGGGGCTGGCTATGTCCTGCGCCAAAGCGTGACTGCGTGGTTTACCGCGCAGACCGAGCGTGGCTGGCAAGCGGACTATGCCGATATTTCAACGTCTGGGTATCCGACGCGCCACATCACGACGCTGACAAACCCGGCGCTGGCCGATCCCGCCACCGGGGCCGCGTGGCAGGCCGACTGGCTGAACATGGACAGCCCGGCGATCTGGCCCGGTCAGCAGACGCTGGTGTTTCCGGCCACGACGCAATTGTTATCCTATTTCGATCAGACCGTGGCGCTGCGCGCCGAAGGCATCGTGGCCGACCTGCATCTGAAGCCGGGGCGCGATCTGGCGGTGGAGTGGATGGCCCTGACCTCCGGCCCCTGGCAGGTCGATGACGCAACTGGTGAGGTTTTGGCCGCGGATGCGATTGTCCTGTCGATGCAGGGCACAGATCAGGCCGAAACCTATAAGTTCAACGTGGATGCGCCGCAGTTCGTGCCGGGGGCCGCATTGCGTCGATGGGTGCGGCCATCGGCAGCGCTGCCAGACAGCTTTGATACGCTCGAACTGGACATGAAAGTCCGGTTTGACCGCCCGTGGGATCGCCGCGCGCTCGAAGATCGCCGCCCGCAGCCGGTGGAAATCGACCTCAAGCTGGCGCAGGCGAAATGGGGCGCATTGGCGCTTTTGGCGGCGGGTCAGGTGACGGTTGATGGACGTGGTGTGCCGACCGGAGAATTGTCGATCAAGGCCGAGAACTGGCGCGACATGCTGGCGATTGCACAAGGGTCGGGCGCGGTGCCGGACTATGCCATTGGCCCGACCGAGCGGATTCTGAACCTGTTGTCCAACATGAGCGGCAACCCGGAAACGCTGGACGTCACGCTCAGCTTGCGCGACGGGATGGTCACTCTTGGGCCGTTTCCGCTTGGACCGGCCCCGTACCTGTATCTGCGCTAGCGCCATGGCACGAGGCCACTGCTAGCGGCAATAGGGTCCGCTGCGATAGCTGGCCGTATCAAAGTGGAAATGATCGCGGTGGTATCCGTCCGATCCCGGCCCCAGCGTGGTGCCGAAAACCCCGCAGGCACGCTTGTAGGCCTTGCGCAGGGGTTTGCGGGTCGTGCCCTGCCCCCAACCCTTCAGAACGGTAATCACTTCGCCGTCCATCATCGTAAAGGCCGACAGATCGATGGCGTTGCCCTTGCCATGTTCGGAGATCCGAGCGCCCCGCTTGTTGTTGCGGGTGCGGCAGGCATAGTGGGCGGCCACCTTCACTTCGACGACGGGGCCACGTTGGCGAAACGCGGGCTTCAACCCCAGTTCCGTCCATTGCCGCAGGGCCGTGGCGGTCCGGCAGTTCATCAGCGCGGGCGGGTTCAGGCGCACACCCGCCACCGTGTTGACACGGACTGCATCCTTGATGCCGCAGGCCTTGATCCGACCAGGGACATAACCGACGTTCTCGCCCTGAATCTTGAGATCCCCGCATACCGCGCCCTTGCGGCGCAGCTTCCGTTTCGCCATCGCCTGACTTTCGATCGACGGTGGCCGAGGCCAGGGGCGCGCCGAGGTATCGGGTGACAGAAACGCGAGGCCCTCGGGGCGGGACGCCGCGATGATCGTTTGCTCTGACGCCGGGCGCAGATGGGGGCGCATCCGGGCGACGGCGAGCAACTCGGTCGCGGCCGCCGCGGCATCGGGGTTCGGGCGCGACTGCGGGCGCGGAGATGTTTCTGGCGCGGCAGCGGCAATCGGCAAACCCCAGATCACACAGGCGAGTGTTGTGAACCAGCGGCGCAGCATCATCTGGGCGTCTTCTTTCGGCCAAAGTCGGGGGCATCAGTATCCTGCCCTGCCTCGATGATGCTTCGCCGGATTGCACGGGTACGGGTGAAATAGTCATGCAGGTGATCGCCGTCGCCCCTGCGGATGGCACGTTGCAACGCAAACAACTCTTCGGTGAATCGGCCCAGAATTTCGAGCGTTGCATCCCTGTTGTTCAGGAATACGTCGCGCCACATCGTTGGGTCGCTGGCTGCAATGCGCGTGAAATCGCGGAATCCCGCCGCAGAATACTGGACAACTTCCCTGTCGGTCACGCGGCGCAGGTCGTCCGCGACGCCGACCATTGTATATGCGATCAGGTGCGGCGCATGGCTGGTCACCGCAAGCACCAGATCGTGGTGATCGGAGTCCATGATTTCGACGTTTGAGCCAAAGCCCTGCCAAAGGCTCTTGAGGCGCGCAATCGCGGCCTCATCGGTATTGTCGACCGGCACAAGCATACACCAGCGGTCCTCGAACAGTTCGGCAAAACCGCTCTCGGGGCCGGAATGCTCGGTCCCTGCCAGCGGATGGCCGGGCACAAAATGCACACCGTCCGGCAGGTGCGGGGCAACCGACTGGATCACCGCACGCTTGACCGAGCCGACATCGGTCACCGTGGCACCCGGTTTGAGGTGCGGACCGATCGCGCGCGCGACCTCTTCCATCGCACCGACCGGCACCGCCAGCACGACTAGATCGGCGTCCTTGACGGCCTCAGCGACGCTGTCACAGACGCGGTCGCACAGGCCGATCCGGCGGGCGGTGCCGCGGGTTTCCTGCGACCGGGCATATCCGGTGACCTCGCCGGCCAATCCGGCCCGCTTGATCGCCCAGTACATCGAAGACGCGATCAGGCCCAGCCCGATCAGCGCGACGCGGTCATAGATGACCCCGCTCATGTCGCACCACCTTTGAACGCGGCAATGGCCGCGACTACGCGCCGGCAGGCGATTTCGTCTCCTACCGTGATGCGAAGTGCCCGTGGCAGCTTGTACCCGGCGACGCGGCGCACGATCAGGCCCCGGGCCTGCAGATAGCTGTCACAGGCTTCGGCCTCGGCCTGATCGGCGAACCGGGCGAGGATGAAATTCGCGCAGGACGTGTCTGACGGCACGCCGATTTCGGCCAGCGCCTCGGCCAACCAGGTGCGCCACCTGGCGTTCTGGGCGCGGCAATATTCGACATAGGCGGTATCGTGAATGGCGGCCTCGGCGGCGGCAAGTGCACTGCTCGACAGGTTGAACGGACCGCGCACGCGGTTCAGCACATCGATGATGGCCTGCGGGCCATAGCCCCAGCCGACGCGGAGCCCGCCCAGCCCATAGAGCTTGGAAAACGTGCGGGTCATGACCACGTTGTCGCGCTCGGCGATCAATGCGGCCCCGCCGTCAAACCCTTCGACAAACTCGGCATAGGCCCCGTCCAGCACGAGAATCGCCTGCGATGGCAGCCCCTCAGCCAGCCGCGCAACTTCACTCGCGCCGATCATCGTGCCAGTCGGGTTGTTGGGGTTGGCAATGAACACCAGCCGTGTCCGGTCGGTACAGCCCGCCAGAATTGCATCCACGTCGGTCACGCGCTCCCGTTCGCGGACTTCGACCGGGGTGGCCCCGGCGGCCAGTGCACTGATCCGGTACATGGCAAAGCCGTGCTCGGTATATATGACCTCGTCCCCCGGCCCGGCATAGGTCTGGCACAGAAAGGTGATGATCTCGTCACTTCCCACGCCGCAGATGATCTGTTCCGGATTCAGCCCGTGGACCGCGCCGATCGCCTGGCGCAGGGCACCGTGATCGGTGCAGGGGTAGCGGTGGATCTGTGCGGCGCTGTTCTGAACCGCTGCGATGGCCTTTGGGCTGGGACCGAGCGGGTTTTCGTTGCTCGACAGCTTGATGACGTTGCTGACACCGGGCACATGCGCCGCGCCGCCCTGATACAAGGCGATGTCCATGATGCCGGGTTGCGGCGTGATCAGGCTCATGTCGGGGCTCCCAGAAAATTGCCCCCTCATAGCGTCAGAGCGGCCCGGAGAAAACCCGCAAAGATCAGGCGGCGCGTGTCCCCTGCCGGAACCGCGCGGTTGCCGGATCGACGTGGTAGCGATGTGCGTAGTCCGCGGTGGATCGGCTGAGTGTGCAGACGCTGTCAATGATGTACTGAACGGTGGACTCCTCCATCAGGTAACTGAAGTTGAGTCGCACCCAGCCCGGTTTGCGCAACTCCTTGCCGGCCAGCAATTCGTCATGCAGCGCCTTTGACTCGGTTTCGTCGATCCCGAGCAGCCGATGCGCGTATGGCCCCGCACAGGCACAGCCGCCGCGCGCCTGGATGCCGTAGATGTCGCTCAGCATCCGGGTGAAAAGTTGTTGGTGAACCGGTGCGCCATGCGCATCCCGCACCATGAAGGAAAAGATCGGCAAGCGATGTTCCTTGTCCACACCCAACAGGGTCAGATGGGGGTTCTGGCTCCAGGCGTCCAGGGCCATCTGATTGAACCTCGCCTCGCGCGTCGCAATGGTTTCGGTTCCTACGGCATCCTTGACGATAAACGCCAGCGCCGCGCGGATGTCGCCGATCACATTGGGCGTTCCCGCCTCTTCACGGGCGGCGAGGTTGGTGGAATAGTCATGCCCCCAGGGGGAAACAAAACTGACCGTGCCGCCCCCGGGCCAGCACGGGGTCTTGCGCCGGACGGCTGCGGTGTTCACGACCAGAATACCAGAGGCACCCGGTCCGCCGGGAAACTTGTGCGGCGACACGACGATGGCATCCTTGCGGACCGTCTCGCCGTCAGCCATGTCGATCGGCAGGTAAGGTCCGGCCCCGGCAAAGTCCCAGACCGCCAACGCGCCGCGCTGTTTCAAGAGGCGTGTGACAGGGCCGGTTTCGGTCACGATGCCGGTGACGTTGGAAGCGGCGGAAAAGCTGCCGATCATCAGGTCACTGCCCGCGTGCCGCGCAAGCGCATCCGCCAGACTGGTCAGATCAGGCCCGCCATCGGCTGCCTCGGGGATTTCGACGATCGTCGCCTTGCTTTCACGCCACGGCAGGATGTTGGAGTGGTGTTCGTAGGGGCCGATGAATACGACCGGATCGACGGCCTCGTTGACACCGAACAGGCCGACCAGCCGGTTCAGACCGGCCGTTGCCCCGGAACCCGCAAAGATCACCGCGTCATCCGGCCCGGCCCCGACCTGCACGGCAATCTCGGCCCGCGCGTCGGCGCGCAGACGGGTCATGTAGGCTCCGCAATAAGAGGCCTCGGTATGGCTGTTGGCATAGTAGGGCAGCACCCGGGTCGAGATGTAATTCTCGACCTGGTGCAATGCCCGGCCCGATGCGACGTAGTCCGCATAGACCAGCGGTACGTCCCCGTTCAATCCCGGTATCAGGATATTATCCCCGATCACGCTCTTTCGCAGGCTGTCGTCGTGAGTGGCGGCTTGGATCGTTGTGCGAAGGTCGGTCAGTGACATGATCAGGCCTCTGGTTGCGAGACCATTATGATGGGGGGTGGATCAATAATCCGTACCATTTTTTCTGGATTATTCCAAGATATTGGGACATGTAATCGGAAATGAAGGAAAAGATAGATCAGATCGACCTGCGGATCCTGCGCGAACTGCAAATGGACGCGTCGGTGTCGCAGCGCGATCTGGCGGACCGGGTCGGGATTTCGCAGAACGCCTGCTGGCGGCGGCTCAGGGCCCTGACCGATAGCGGTGTGCTGGGCAGATCGACCGCGCGCGTTGACCGCAGGAAACTCGGGCTGAGTCTGGTGGTCTTCGTGATGCTGCGCACACGGCACCATTCCGTAGACTGGCTGCGCGCCTTTCGCCGCCATGTCCTGACCATTCCGGAAGTCGTGGATTTTCACCGGATCGGCGGGGATTACGACTATCAGCTGAAGGTCGTGACCGAGGACATGGCCAGCTATGATCAGGTCTATCAACGCCTGATCGCAGGCGTGGAACTGGACAGCGTGACCTCGTATTTCGCGATGGAGGCCATCGCCGAGAACCGTCCGTTGCCGCTCTAGGTGGCGAGCACGTTCCTGAACTGCCACGGGTCGGTTTCGTCGATATCCTCGGGGAAATGCTCCCACCGATCCTTAAGCGGGGTCCAGTCAGTGTAATGCGCCTCGACGGGTCCGAGATAGGGGCGTTGCACCTCAAGACAGCGGGCATGGTCCATCTCGTCGGTCTCGACGATCCCGGCCTGCGGGTTTTCCATCGCCCAGACCATCCCGGCGAGAACAGCGCTGGTCACCTGCATTCCGGTCGCATTCTGGTAGGGGGCAAGTTTGCGGGTTTCCGCATTGGACAGGCGAGAGCCGTACCAGAGCGCGTTCTTTTCGTGGCCGTACAGCAGTACACCAAGTTCGTCGATGCCCTCGACAATCTCGTCCACGTCGAGAATTTCGAAGTCGGTCTGCTGGCGACCCGAGCCGAACATTTCATGCAACGACAGCACCGCGTCATCGGACGGGTGATAAGCATAGTGGCAGGTCGGGCGGAAATCCGGGTTGGCCGGATCACCGACAGTGTAATAGTCGGAAATCGAGATCGCCTCGTTATGGGTGACGAGAAAGCCAAATTGCGGCCCCGGTGTCGGACACCAGGAATGTACGCGTGTGATCGCGCCGGGCCGATCCAGCCATATCCCGGCCATGCAGCCTGTGGTGGGGCGGTGGCCGTTTTCCGGGAACCAGGTTTCGTGGGTGCCCCAGCCAAGCTCGGCGGGCTGGAACCCTTCGGCGATGAAACCCTCGACGGACCAGGTGTTTACGAATGTGCCACGCGGGCGCGGCTGGCGGCGGGCCTGGGTATCGCGCTCGGCGATGTGAACGCCCTTGACGCCAAGCTCTTGCATCATTGCGGCCCAGCCGGCCTTGTCCGTGGGAGCAGTGACCTCGCGGCCCGTGTCCTGTGCCAGCGTGAGCAGCGCTTCCTTGACGAACCAGCTGACCATGCCGGGATTGGCCCCGCAGCAGCTGACCGCCGTGGTGCCGCCGGGATTGGCCGCCTTTTCATCCCGCACCTTCTGGCGCAGCGCATAGTTGGTGCGTTCGGCGTTGTCCTCTGTGTCAAAGTAGTACCCGGCCCAGGGCTCGACCACCGTGTCGATGTAGAGAACCCCAAGCTCGCGGCAGAATTTCATCAGGTCCAGCGACGAGGTGTCTACGCTGAGATTGACGCAAAAGCCCTTGCCGTCCGGAAACTGGCGGCCAAGCACGTCCTTGTAGTTTTCCAGCGTGATGGCGATCTGTTCGTGCCGGACATTGTGTTGGGACAGAAACAGATGGGTGTCGGGGTTGGGGTCGATGACGACGAGCTTGTCCGAATCGTGATCGAAATGTCGCTGGATCAGTGGCAAAGTGCCTTTGCCGATCGAGCCAAAGCCGATGATGACGATGGGGCCGTCGATACGGCCGTAAACAGGGTGCGATTTGGGCATCGAAGGCTCCATCATTTCCAGTCAAAGGAGGGAACAAGAAAGGGGCTGCACCGATTCGGTACAACCCCCTGCAGTTGATATCGGTGGTGCGTCAGTTCTTGGCGTAGAATTCGACGACCAGGTTCGGTTCCATCATCACCGGATACGGCACATCGCCCAATTGCGGGGTGCGCACGAAGGTGGCGGTCATTTTCGAGTGATCCGCGTCGATGTAGTCGGGAACGTCACGCTCGGGCAGGCCGACGGCTTCGAGAAGCGCTGTCATCTGCTTGGAGCGGTCCCGAACCTCGATCACGTCGCCTTCCTTGACACGATAGGAGGGGATGTTGACCTTCTGGCCGTTCACACGGACGTGGCCGTGGTTCACGAACTGGCGGGCGGCAAAGACAGTTGCCACGAATTTGGCACGGTACACAACCGCATCCAGACGGCGCTCGAGAAGACCGATCAGGTTTTCACCGGTGTCGCCCTTGACTCGCTCCGCTTCGGAGTAGATGCGGCGGAACTGCTTTTCGGTCAGGTCGCCATAGTAGCCCTTGAGCTTCTGCTTGGCGCGCAGCTGGATACCGAAGTCGGACAGCTTGCCCTTGCGGCGCTGACCGTGCTGGCCGGGGCCATATTCACGACGGTTGACGGGGGATTTTGGGCGGCCCCAAATGTTCTCGCCCATGCGGCGATCGAGTTTGTACTTGGCAGACGTGCGTTTGGTCACGGCTGATCTCCTTCCTGAAACGAAGCCCGGATGGGCCACTATGAAGGGCGTTGTCCTCTGGATTGCTCCTGACAGGCATCCCCTTGCAGGGGCCACCAACACCAATGAAGCCGCGCTTATAGGCGTGCATGGGACCGTGTCAACCGGTTTCGTCACGGCTTGACACGGCCAGAGTGCGCCGACCAACTGCAACGGCCAGACAGGGAAAGGGCGCGGTATGGGCAATGTTGTCATTCTGGGGGTCTTTGTTGCGGATGCGGGGTTCAGGGCCGACCGGATGCCGCGCATGGGGGAAACCCTGCTGGGCAATTCGTTTTCGCTCGGCCCCGGGGGTAAGGGATCGAACCAGGCGGTGGCCTGTGCCCGCAGCGGAGTCGAAACGCATTTTATCACCAAGCTGGGTCAGGACGATTTTGCCGGGATGGCGGAGACTTTGTGGGAGGGGGCAGGGGTCACGGCCCATGCCGAGCGGTGTGCGGACAGTTACACCGGGGCGGCGTTCATCTTTGTGCAGGAGAGTTCGGGCGACAATGCGATCATCATTGCACCGGGAGCGGGGGCGCAGATTGCGGCGGCGGACATGGATGCGCAGGCCGACCTGATCCGGGACGCCAGCGTTTTTGTCACCCAGCTTGAACAACCGATGGATGCCGCGGTGCGCGCACTGAGCATCGCGAAAGAGGCCGGTGTTACCACGATCCTGAACCCGGCCCCTGCCGCCCAATTGCCGGATGGGATGCTGGCGCTTTGCGACTATGTGACCCCCAACGAGACCGAGACCGAAGCACTCACCCGAATCGCCGTTGCGACCCCCGATGATGCGGCGCGCGCGGCCGACCGGTTGTGCGAACTGGGCGTTGGTACGCCGATCATCACCATGGGCGAGCAGGGGGCGTATCTGCACGGTCATGGGCTTGTGCCCGCCGTGCGCGCCGGGAAGGTTGTTGAAACAACCGGTGCCGGGGACGCATTCAATGGCGGACTTGCCGCCGCCTTGTCGCGCGGCGAATCCCCGTTGCGCGCGGTCCAGATCGGATGTGCCACGGCGGGCCTGTCGGTCACACGTGCCGGGGCGGCGGCGTCGATGCCACATTGGGACGAGGTTGCGCGGCTGCTTTAGCCCTTGCGTCTCCGGATGACCGGGGGCTCAAAGGCGCGGACCGGCGGAGGCGTGCCGGAAAAACGTTCGACCTCGATCAGGCAGCTATGCGCGGTTGGACCCTGACCAAGTGATGAGGTGCCGATGTCGCGGGTCAGCACATTGGGGTTTCCGTGACGGCACATCCCGTCGTCATCCGGATCCCACCATGATCCGGTGCTTATCTGTACTACGCCGGGGCGGATGTGGTCCGACACTTGCGCCACACCGAGACAGGCACCCCGCCCGTTGAACAGGCGCAGCAGGTCGCCTTCACGGATGTCGCGCTGTGCCGCGTCGGCAGGGTTCAGCAATACGGGTTCGCGCCCGTCGATCTTGCCGCGACGGCTGACAGAACCCTGATCCAATTGTGAATGGAGCTTGTTGGATGGCTGGTTTGAGATCAGGTGCAACGGATACTTGCCCGCGTTCCCCAGCCATTCATAGGGCTCCATCCAGGTCGGATGTCCGGGACAGTCGGCATAGCCGAAATCGGCAACGGTCTTGCAATACACCTCGATCTTGCCCGAGGGGGTCGCGAGCGCACGTTCCTCTGGATCCTCGCGAAAGGCCCGCATCTTCACGGTGGCCGTGACGGGCGGCGGAGTGCGATGCCAGCCCTTGTCCTGCAACTCCTGCCAGTCGGGCAGGCCAAGTCCTTCGGCAGCGGCACTTTGGCGGGTCTTGTCATAGAGCCAGCGCAGCCAGTCGGCTTCGTCCATCCCGCCGGTAAACGCCTCTTCAAATCCCATGTGCGCTGCAAGATTGCGAAAGATTTCGTGATCATTGCGCGCCCCGTCCGGTGGTTCGGCGGCCTTTTCCATCGCGATGACGTAGGGATCGCGCAAGGACATCATCAAATCGTCGCGCTCCAGGTGGGTGGTGGTCGGCAGAATGATGTCGGCGCGTCGCGCGGTCGCGGTCCAGCACCAGTCGTTGACGATCACCGTCTCGGGCTTTTCCCATGCACGTGCAAGCCGGTTCAGATCCTGATGGTGATGATAAGGATTGCCGCCGGCCCACCAGATCAGCCTGATATCGGGATAACGCAGGACCTGTCCGTCAAAATGAAACCGTCCGCCGGGGTTTTCCAGCATATCCGCAATCCGCGCGACCGGGATGAACCGGTTGACCGGGTTCTGTCCCTGCGGCACCGACGCGCCGGGCATCTGTCTGTAGTCGCCGCCGATGCTGTTGCTGGCGGCATAGCCAAAGGTGATGCCACCACCGGGCAACCCGATTTGTCCGAGCATCGCGGCAAGGGTAATTCCCATCCAGAACGGTTGCTCCCCGTGATGGGCGCGGGTCAGGGACCAGCTGACCGAGATCATCGTGCGTTGCCTCGCCATGCGCCGCGCCAGCGCGCGGATATCCCCGGCGGAAAGTTCGCTGACCTCTGCGGCCCAGTCGGCAGTCTTGGGCTGCCCGTCCGTTTCCCCGGTCAGATAGGGTAGAAACCGGTCGAAACCCACACAGTAACGCTCCATGAAATCCGGATCATGCAGGCTCTCGGTATAGAGAGTATGGGCGAGACCCAGCATGATCGCCACATCGCTGTTTGGTCGTGCGGGCAACCATTGGGCGTTCAGCTCCGGGATCATGTCACTGGACAGCGGGCTGACGTTCACGAAGGCGACCCCGGCCTCACACGCGCTGTGCAGCCCGTCGCGTTGTACATGGGAACCGACGCCGCCGCTGTCGATCTGTGCGTTCTTGACCGGAATGCCGCCAAAGGCGACGACAAGTTCGCCTGAATCCGCAACCGAACGCCAGCTGGTCGTGGTGTTCATGAACTCGCGATAACTGCCCAGCACATGCGGTACCATCGCCTCGGCGGCGGCAAAGGAATAGGTATAAAGTGATCGGGTAAATCCGCCTGCACAGTTCAGAAACCGTTTCATCTGGCTCTGAGCATGATGGAACCGCCCGGCGCTGGCCCAGCCATAGGATCCGGCATAGATCGCCTGCGCCCCGTGGGTGTCGTGCACGCGGGTCAGCTCATCGGCGACCATCCGCGTGGCCTCTTGCCAGCTGACCTCGACAAACGCCTCCTTGCCGCGTTGATCGGTGCGGGCACCTGGCCCGTCGTTCAGCCAGCTTTCACGCACCATTGGCGCGGTAATCCGGCTGGGCGCGGTCAGCGCATCGACGATCCCGTGGCCGATTTCAGATGGATCGCTGTCGTGTTCGAAATTGTGCAGCGCGGTGACGCGGCCATCGGTCACTTCGGCACGGTAGGTGCCCCAATGGGTGGCGGTCAGGGGCAGTCCCCGGGTCATCTGGGCCTCGATCCTGTGATCTTTGTTGGTCGAGTTTCAGCGGTTCGCCTGTCGGTTGTCCAGCGGTTTCGGCAGGATCAGCGGTTTGCGCGGCAGTTTGCAGTTTCGCCTTCGTCCACGACTGGCGGCGATCCGTGCAGCACGACGCCAAACAGATCCCGAGCCTGTTCGGGCGTATAGCGTTCCAGTTCTACGTCCCGCCGGACCGCCTCGGGCGGGCGGGCAAGCGGATCGCCATAGCCGCCGCCGCCAGGCGTGCGCACATGCACGCGGTCGCCGGGTGACATCGGTATGTCCTGTTCCTTGGACAGGTGCGCGGGTGTGTAGGGGACGCCCGATTGCCAGACGATCACCTGATTCACACCGCCATCGCCACCGCCCCGCGCCCCTTGCGGACCAAATCGGCCATGGTCCATCACAAAGCTTGCGGTTGCCGCGCCACGTCGCAGCTCCACCTCGTAGTCAAGGCCGAACCCACCCCTGTGCAGGCCCGCGCCGGCCGATCCGTTGTGCAGGGCGTAGTGATGATAGAGCACCGGAAACGCCTGCTCCATGATCTCGATCGGCGGCGCCTTGGAGATGCCGATGGTGGAACAGCCATTGGACAGCCCGTCATGATCTGCATTGCCGCCATAGCCGCCACCGGAAATCTGGTACATGACAAAGCCGCGCCCCGTGGCCGGATCATGACCGCCAAGCGCAAAATTTCCGCTCGTGCCCGCAGGCGCCGCAGTGACACGGTCGGGCAGAGGCTCAACCAGTGCTGCAAACACCGCTTCGGCGATTCGCTGGCTGACCTCCGCGGCACAGCCGGACACCGGGCGTGGATATTGCGCATCCAGAAACGTGCCTTCGATGCCGGTAACGGTCAGAGGCTCAAACGCCCCGGCACTCATCTGAACTTCGGGAAAAATATGGCGCATGGCCAGGTACACGGCGCTGAGCGTGGTGGCCCGGACCGAGTTCATGGGCCCTGCACAGGGCGCGCTTGAGCCGCTGAAATCAAAAGTCAGCCCGCTTTCGTCCCGTTCGATCGCCAGCCGGATGGCCAATGGTTCGTTGACCACGCCGTCGCTGTCGATCCACGCGGTTGCTTGATATGTCCCTGCCGGGATTTCTTCGATAAAGGCGCGCATTTGCGTTGCCGCGCGGCGACGCAGCTCGGCAATCGCCGCAGCCACGGTGTCATCGCCATACCGGTCCATCAGCGCATTCAGCCGGTCCTCGCCGACCAGAAGCGCGGCGGCCTGCGCCTTGACATCGCCAATCCGCTGATCGGCGACCCGGATGTTGGACGAGATAATCGCCATGATTTCCGGATCAAGCTTGCCCTGTTTGAACAGCCGCACCGGCGGCAGACGCAGGCCTTCCTGTTCCACCGCAGTGGCACTGGCAGAGAAACCACCGGGCACCGCTCCTCCGGTATCGGGCCAATGGCCTGTGTTGGACAGCCAACAGAATATGCGCCCGTCACGGTAAAATGGCCGGGCAAACCGCACATCCATCAGATGAGTGCCGCCCAGATACGGATCGTTGACGATGTAGATGTCGTCGGGCTGCGGCTCGGCGGCCTTGCCCGTGCGGATCATGTCGATCAGAATCCGGGTGGATTCCTGCATCGTTCCGACAAAGACCGGCAGCCCGCCGGCACCCTGCGCGATCAGCGCGCCGTCATCGGCGGAATAGATGCCATCGGAGCGGTCGTTGGCTTCGGCAATCACCGGCGAAAAGGCAGCACGGGAAAACGACAGGTCCATTTCATCGCAGACCTGCTGCAACCCCGCCTGAATGACCGACAGGGTGATGGGATCAAGACTCATGCGCGTGCTCCGATACCGATCAGGATGTTGCCGTCCGCGTCCCCGGTGGCGGTGTCGCCGGGTTCGATCAACAGCGTCGTATCCATCTGCTGGATTATTGCGGGACCGGGCAGGGTGAAATCGGCGGGCAGGTGATCGCGCCAATAGATCGGCGTGTCGCGCCATTGATTGTCGAAATAGACCGGTCGCACGCCGGTTTGCGCCTGTTCCAACGTGCTCTTGCGCCCCGCCGGGTCGATCAGCGCGCCAAGGTCCAGTTCCGCCCGTTTGCCGATGACCGAGGTGTTGGCGTTCACCAGATTTGCGCGGATGTCATCCAGTTCGACGCGGAAGCGACGGAAATATGCCGCCTCGAACAGGGTCTGCAATTCTTCTGCGGTGACGTCCGGGCGGCCCAGCGGAACGCGCAGCAGGTGGGTTTGCCCGACAAACTGCATATCGACACTATAAAGATGCCGAGTGGCCGTGATGTCGATGGCTTCGCGCGCGATCAGGTCCTCGCCCTCGGCGATTTGGGCGGCAAAGACACCAGCCAGTTGACCGGGCTCAAGGCTGTCCAGCGCTGTGTTGATGGTGTTCACGAAATCATGCCGCAAATCGGCCACGACACAGCCGATCGCATTGGTGATACCGGGGCGGCTTGGCACCAGAATGCGGGGGATATGCAGTTCTCGCGCCAGTGCCGCCGCATGCAACGGCCCCGCACCGCCAAAGGCAAACAGCGCAAAATCGCGCGGATCCGCCCCCAGCGAGATTGATACCATACGGATCGCCCCGGCCATTTTCATATTGGCGATTTCGATCACGGCCGCCGCCGCCTCATCCGCGCTCAGACCGAGCGGGTCGCCCAGCTTGCGGGCGAAAACCTGCCGGACATGATGCAGCGATACGCCGCCCTTGACCGCATTCAGCCGCGCCGGGTCGAGCCGCCCCAGCAGCAGGTTGGCGTCGGAGATGGTTGGTTCTGCCCCGCCCTTGCCGTAACAGATCGGCCCTGGATCGGCCCCTGCACTGTCCGGCCCGACCTCCAGCAACCCGGCGGGATTGACCCGCGCGATCGACCCGCCTCCGGCACCTACGGTGCGCACATCGACCATCGGCACATGGATCGGCATGGCATATTCGATCTCTATCTCGTTTGAAACGGACGGTTCGGCATCGCGGATCAGGGCCACGTCGGTCGAGGTGCCGCCCATGTCATAGGTAATCAGGTTGCCGATGCCCGCCTTGCGCCCGGAATAGGCCGCCGCCATCACGCCCGACGCCGGGCCGGACATCACTGTCTTTGCCGCCTCTTTGGCCACCCGCGTGGAACTGACCATGCCGCCATTGCCGTTCATCACAAGAACGTCGCCCGCATATCCCCCGGCCTGCAATTCCCGCACCAGTCGGCGGATGTACCGGTCGAGCAACGGCTGTACCGCCGCATTGGCCGCCGCCGTGACTCCCCGTTCAAACTCGCGACTCTCCGACAGCAGGGCGTGGCCCATCGTGACGTGATCATTGGGCCAGAGATGAGAAACGATCTCGGCCGCACGGCATTCATGCGCGGGATTGGCATAGGCGTGCAGGAAATGGATCACGACCGATTCACATCCTGCGTCAAGCAAGGTCTGCGCGGCCTCGTGCACCGCGTTTTCGTCCAGCGGCACGACCACTTCACCCGACGCATCCATGCGTTCTGGCACCTCGAGCCGCAGGTTGCGCGGGATCAGCGGCGTAAAGGTGCCGGTCATGCCATAAGGTTGCGGGCGAGTGCGGCGGCCAAGTTCGAGCACATCGCGAAAACCCCGCGTGGTGATCAGCCCTGTTCTGGCGAGCTTGCGTTCCAGGACCGCGTTGGTGGTCGTGGTCGTGCCATGCACGATCAGGTCAAGTGCGGCCAGATCACACCCGGCCTCGTCCAGCGCCGCAAGTACCCCATAGGCCTGATTGTCGAGCGTACTGGGCACCTTGGCCAGCCGCACGCGCCCCGTGGACGGATCCAGTTCCACCAGATCGGTAAATGTGCCGCCGACATCGACACCCACGACCGCGCCCGAAGATTTGCCCGTCATCCGCTTTTCGGCTCCCGAACTTGTTTGTGTACAAATGGTGTTCGCAAGCGTGCCGGCTTGTCAACGCACGATGATCTCGGCGGTGGCAGAGACAGGGCGATCATCGACCACGTAAGCGCGGTGGTCGTTAGTGTTCAGCGTCACCCGGACCTGGTGCTTGCCCGGCGGCAGGGCCCCGATCCGGGCCTCTGGTTCGTAGAGTCGCTGCAGCTTGAGCCCGCTCAGATAAAGATGACCATGGCCGGTGCCGGGCACATGCACGCCATCGGCCGCATCATTGGCAAATGTGAAATCCTCGGTCAGCACCCTGACCGTCCATCCATCGCCATCCGGTTCCACCTCAATCGCGATGCTGGGGGCTGGTTCACCGTCCTGGACCGTGCAGATGTCGCCCAATCCCAACAGGCCGTAGTCACGGGCCTTTCCACGCCTCTGTGGTGTGACCAGACGTGCCTGCGTGCGAAATTCCCCGGCTGTCTCAAACCTCAGGGTGACCGGGATCATCCGGCCTTCCTGGAGGTCGCCGCCGATCCCGTCCATCAGGATGAACGCACCGTCAGGTGCCAGCGCAGGCTCGCTGTCGGCCGGGATTGCAAGGCCCGCATCCGCGACGGCATGATCAAGACGCGCGCGCTGCGCTACGATGGAGCGGGCCGAAACGAGCCGGTCGGGGCCGCCGGAATTGCGGATTGTCATAAAGACGCCAACGCTGCCGGGGGCGTCTTCAATCGGGGCGGCGGTGACGTTGGTCAGCAAGAGATCAGTCTGCACCGCCCGCGAAACAAGCAGATACGCAGCAGTGGCAACGATCATCAATATCGCGATCGCGACAATGGGTTTTGCAGCTTTCATCCGGACCTCCTCCGGGTATCATCGCACCAAATGAAGATGTTGCAATATAGGCCTCGAAAACTCTGGCTGGCAAATCCGGTTTTCGCCATGATGTCCTGCGCCACGCAGGCCGATGCACATGCGTCGGAACAGGGCTTCGTGCTGCTGCTTCCGACCGATGTCTATATCACGGCGGGCGTGGCAAGCGTTGCCCTGACGGTTCTCCTGCTGACCGTGCTTCCCGCCCGCGCATTGCGATCGGTCTTTCGCCCCATGCCCTTGGTGCGATGGAAGACCCTTGCCGCCGCGAGAAATCTGACAAGCTGCCTGTCCTTACTTCTGCTGTGTGCGCTTGTCTGGCTTGGGATGACCGGTCCGCGTGACCCGCTCACCAATCCGTTGCCGCTGGCGATCTGGACGCTGTGGTGGATCGGGCTGGTCAGCCTTCAGGGGCTGATTGGCGACCTCTGGCGCTGGATCGATCCGTGGCGCGGGCCGGTGACCCTGACCCGCCACCTGTTGTGGCAGGGCGCGCTCTTGCGGTTGCCAGCGTCGCTGGGGCACTCCTGCGCGATCCTGACCTACCTTGGGTTCGTGATCATTCTGCTGGCCGATCCGGCCCCGTCCGATCCGGCGCGGCTGGCCCGATACGTGGGTCTCTACTGGCTATTCACCTACCTGGCCTTGCTTATCTTTGGTCCGCGCTGGCACCTGCGGGGCGAAGGGATCGCGATGCTGATGCGCTGCTACGCGACGGTGGGCGTGTTCGGGCGCTATCGCAATCGCATCGCCTTGGGGCTCACTGGCTGGCAGGCCGCGCGGAATCGTGCGCCTGCCATCGGCGCAGCGGTCTTCATGCTCGTCCTGCTGGGCTGCGGCAGCTTTGATGGCCTGAACGAAACATTCTGGTGGCTCGGTCTGCTGGGCATCAACCCGCTCGAGTTCCCCGGACGCTCGGCAGTCGTGACGCAAAACATCGTGGGGCTGCTCGTCGCCAATATGGCGCTGATCGCGGCCTATGGAATTGCGATCTGGCTGGGATTGAGACTTGCCGGGAATAGCCTGCGCTGGACGCGGGCGTTTCGCATCTTTGCGCCCACGATTCTGCCGATCGCATTGGGCTACCACGTCGGCCATTATCTCACGAGCATGCTGGTCAACGGGCAATACGCGCTCGCCGCCCTGAATGATCCGCTGGCGCGTGGTGACAGCTTGCTGGGTCTGGGTACATTCTATGTCACCACCGGGTTCTTTAACGCGCAGGATAGCGTTCGGGTGATCTGGCTGTGTCAAGCAGGCGCGGTGGTGGTCGGGCATATCCTTGCGATCCTGATGGCACATCTTGTTGCACTGCGGCAGTTTGAAACACCGCGTCAGGCCACGTTGAGCCAGTTGCCCCTGGCAGTTTTCATGGTGTGTTACACAGTGTTCGGGCTCTGGCTGCTGGCCGCTCCGCGCGGGCTATAGCCATTGCCGCGCTCTTGAAAATACTGGACAAAGTGAAGGCAGGTCCGCACTCTTGCGGCAAAAAGGGAACGGCCAAACGGCCAGTTTGAATTTCACAGGGGGTATTTCATGACCAAAGACACCACTCATCCGGCTGCCACGACGCGGCGCGGCGCGCTGAAAACGCTGGCAGCCGGGGCCGCAGCAGGATGCCTGCCGCTCTGGGCGCGCTATGCGCAGGCACAAACGTCCGAACCGATTCGCGTCGGCTTTCAGGTGCATCGCACCGGGATCGGCGCGGCTTATGGGCGCTGGTATGACCGGACCACCAATGCCGTCGTCCAGCAGATCAATGAAGCTGGCGGAATCAATGGGCGCATGGTCGAGATCGTGGCCGAGGACGATGGCACCGATCCCAAACGCGGGGCCGAGATGGTCGAGAAATTCGCCACCCAGCACAATTGCGATATCGGCTTTGGCACCCTGTTTTCCCATGTCGTCATTGGCTCCGCACCGCGCGCGGGCGAATTGAAACTACCTTACTTTGTGGTCTCCGAGGGGCATCACGTCGCCAGTGGCATGCTCAACCGCTACACGCTTCAGCCGGGCATCACCGATGTCAAGAGCCAGGTCCAGGCGATGGCGCCCTACGTATCGTCGAGTTTGGGCAAGAAGGTTACAATGATCTTTCCGGATTTTGCATTCGGCCATGATCATCGCGACTATTTTACCGAAGCCCTTGCCGCGCAGGGCGGCGAAGTGGTGGCGCAGATTGCCATTCCGCCGACAGAGACCAGCTTTACCAAGTATTTCCCCAAGATCCCGCGCGAGACCGAGGTGATCTATCACGTCATGGTGGGGCCGGCGGTGCTGACCTTTGTCAAGGAATTGGGCGAGTTCTTTGGCCCGAGCCGACCCGAGATGTTCGGGTTCATCGACTCGCTCGAAGCCGTGGAACTGGCCAGCCCTGGTCTGGAGTTTCTCGAAGGCACCTATTTCTGGGAGGGCAACCCGCGCTATGCGCAAGCCGAACAGACCGAGTTTGACAAGCACTACCGCGCCGCCGTGGGTGTCGACGCAAACGGCGCATCGGTCAGCGATCCCAAGGATATCTCGACCTATGCGCATATGTTCGGCTGTTGGGAAACACTCTATACCGTGAAGGCGGGAATGGAGGCCGCAGGCTACCAGGGGCCGGGTGATCGGGCGGCGCTGATCGAGGCGGTCGAGGCGATGACCGATATCCCGGCGTCAAACGAACACCCGCAGGGGGCCAAGCTGTTCAACGGCAAGACGCACCAGGTGTTTGGCCATCAATACATCAGCAAGGTCGTCGACGGAAAATTGGTGCTGCAACACACCACGTCGATTGAAGATACCTTCTATCCCGACGAAGTTGACTACACGACACAACCGCTCTGATTTCGACCCGGTGGACGGCATTGTGTCGTCCGCCGGACCTCTTCAATGTCGGGGCATCTGGGCGCAGTCGATTTGCGTACTTCGCGCAAATTGCAGCCCGTCGATCACCGCACGCTGGCCGCAATGTCCTTGCTTGCACCGGTGATCCGGGTCGCTCAGGCGGATGCCGCCATCGGGCGCCACCATGATCCCCAAACGACAAGCGCTGCCGAATTCGCTGCTTTCGTACAGCCAGCCGCCATCGACGGCCCGGGCCAGACCACGCGCACCGCAGGTATGCCCATTTGCCTGCCAGCTTATGAGGTCAAACGACGCGCCGCTGTCGCCGTGCAGATCGAGCCGCAGCGTGTCATCGCCTGACATGTAGCAATAGCCGCCACTTGCAGGCGCCGGCGAGGCGCTGGCGGCGGGTTTTGGGGCGCAGGGCATCAGGGAAACGCGCCAGCCGGGGCCTGCAATGTCGTCGATCCGCATGAATCCGCCCTCGGAGATGAAATCATAGATGATCTGTGCCGGTTGACCAAAGGTGGTGAACGATGCCGTGACGCTGGTCTGTTCCGCATCACCGGTGCTTGACACCGACAGAGTGCGCGCGATCTCCTGCGCGTCGAAATCATTGCCTGGAATATCGAGGGCGAAATCCAGACAGGCGCTGGCAAGGTCATTGCCATAGCTGTCATTGGCCTCAAAGAAAGCCACCATCCGCCGCGAAAAGAACTGAGCGCGCTGTGCGGGGGAGGCGAGGTGATGGATCCCGCTCTGCGGCCCCGTCTGGGTGTGAGACTGATACACCCAGCGGATGATGTCTTCGGGTGTTTGTGCCGGTGCTGCCGTCGCCAATTGGCCAGCCAATAAAACAGCTGCAACGAGTCTCAATTTACACCACATCCCGGACTGTCTCCTGGCTTCAATTAGGACAGAATAGCCCGGCCCATGGCCCGGGCAAGCGCTTCTTTGCGGGCAAGTTTCGCTTTTCTCGCATTGAAACGGTGACGCACTCTTGCCCGCGCGGCGTTCCTGGGCAATCGTGCGCGGCAATGGAAATCGGTCCGTATCTCTTGCTCGCCTCGCTGGAAGGCGCGGTCACCGCCGCAGTGCTTGCCCTGACGGCGGTCGGCCTGTCGCTGGTCTTTGGCGTCATGCGGGTGGTCAACGTGGCACATGGCGAGTTTTTCATGCTGGGCGCGGTGCTCGCGTGGTGGGTGACCAGCATGATCGCCGGGCATCCGGCGCTTGGTTTCGCGGTTGCCATCGTTGTGGTGCCGGTTCTGGTCGGCGGGCTGGCGGCGCTGGCGGATATGACGATCCTCAAGCGCATCACCTATGATCCCGAGCGTACTATCGTCGCAACTATCGGGATTCTATATATTATTCAGCAGGTTACCTTGATGACTTACGGCCCCGATGCGCGCCCGGTCGAACCACCGTTCAACACGCGCCTTGCGATTCCGTGGTTTGAAATTGTGGACGGAAAACCGCAACTCTATTGGCCTTGGGGGCTTTCGACGACGACCTACAAACTGGGCGTGATCGCGGCTGCGGCGCTGGTTTTGATCGGCGTCTGGCTGGTCATGGCGCGCACCAAGATCGGCCTGATCATGCGCGCCACGCAGCTTGACCGTGACATGGCGCTGGCCTTTGGCATCCCGGTCGAGCGTGTCTATGCGCTGGTGTTTGGTCTGGGGGCCGCGCTGGCGGCGTTGGCGGCGGTGCTGATCGTACCGATCCAGCAGGCGCATTATCTGATGGGGGGTGATCCGTTGCTGCTCTCGTTCATCGTGGTGATCATCGGCGGTCTGGGCAGCCTGCCGGGCACCGTCGTCGCGGCGATTCTCATCGGGCTGTCGGACGGCATCATATCGGTGTTCTTCTCGCCGACACTGGCCAAGATTCTCGCCACGCTGCTGGTGGCGCTGGTGCTGGTCTTTCGCCCGCAGGGTCTGTTCGGAGTGCGCCGGGCATGAACGACGCCACCAAGACGCTGATCCTGCATGGCGGGTTGCTGGTCTTGCTGTTCGCGCTGCAATTCGTGCTGCCCGCCTATCATCACGGCAACCTCGCGCGGATCATGGTGCTGGCCAGTTACGCGATCGGGTTCAACGTCCTCTTCGGCTACACCGGCCTGCTCAGTCTCGGGCATGCACTGTTCTTTGCCGCCGGCATGTATGGAATGGGGCTCGCAGTCCGCCACTTTGGTTTGTCTCCGGCGCCGGCGCTGATCTGCGGCGTGCTGGTCGGGTTGGCGGTGTCCGCCATCGCCGGTTTGCTGGCCTTGCGCACCGTCGGGGTCGGTTTCATGATCGTGACGCTGATGTTTGCGCAGGCGGGGTATCTCACGGTGCTCTATTTCGGCGAATACACGCGCGGTGACGAAGGTTTCGTGATTCAGCAGGCCGAGCGTATTCTCTGGGGTCTGGACCTGTCGGACCCGACCAATCGCTATTTCGCGGCCTTTTGCCTGTTCGCCCTGTGCCTTCTTCTAACGCTCTGGCTGGTGCGGGCGCCGTTTGGCAAGGTTCTCGTGGCGATCCGGGAAAACGAGGAGCGGGCGCGCATGCTGGGCTACGATGTGTTCGCGCACAAGCTGGCGGCGGTCGTGGTGTCGGGCACGCTCTCGGCGGCGGCGGGGGCGGTCTATGGCCTGCTCTTTGGCTATGTAGGGGCTAGCTTTGCTTCGGTGCAATATTCGATTTTCCCGCTGCTTTGGGTGCTTCTGGGCGGCGCTGGCACGGTGCTCGGCCCGTTCATCGGCACGCTGTTCATGTTCTATCTGATCGACCTCTCAAGCGGCGTCACCACGGCCTATATGCTGATCGCCGGTGTGGTACTCGTGGCGCTGACCCTGTTCGCGCCGCAAGGGCTGGCGGGTGAAGTGCGCAAGCGTCTCTGGCGGGGGCTGCCATGACCCTTCTGGCGACACGCGGCCTGTCCAAGCAATTTGCCGGGCTGCATGCGGTCGAAGATGTGGATTTCGATCTGCCAAAGGGTCAGGTCCGGGCGCTGATCGGCCCGAACGGTGCGGGCAAGACCACCTTTGTCGGCATGCTCTGCGGGCGGATCGAGCCATCGGCGGGCACGGTTCGGTTTGATGATCACGATATTTCTGCGCTGCCGGCGCACAAGCGCATCAATCTGGGCATGGCCTATACGTTTCAGATTACGTCGGTTTTTGCCAACCTCACGATTGCCGAGAACGTTGCGCTGGCGGCGCGGCGACGGCTTCGCGGGGCAGAGGTCGAGTCCGCAGTGGCAGAAGCGCTGGCACATGTTGGCCTGCGGGAGCCGCCCGACAGGGCCGCCGGCGATCTGTCCTATGGTCATCAGCGCCTGTTGGAAATCGCGATGGGATTGGTGCAGAAGCCGCGCCTGCTCATACTGGATGAACCGACGCAGGGGCTCGCCGACAGCGAGATCGAGGCGTTCAAGGCGCTGATCCGCGAACTGTCCGCCAGCGCGACGATCCTGCTGATCGAACACAATATGGCGGTGGTCATGGAAACGGCTGACCGCATCA
This sequence comes from Sedimentitalea todarodis, assembly GCF_032595355.1. Classification (NCBI taxonomy): domain Bacteria; kingdom Pseudomonadati; phylum Pseudomonadota; class Alphaproteobacteria; order Rhodobacterales; family Paracoccaceae; genus Sedimentitalea; species Sedimentitalea todarodis. Next base: position 149,758 of record NZ_JASMWN010000001.1, read on the forward strand.
CGGTTCTGAACTTCGGTCAGGTTCTGGCCGAAGGCACGCCGGCCGAGATCCGCGCCGACAGGGCGGTACAGGCCGCCTATCTGGGAACCGGCTGATGCTCGAGGTGTCCGCCATCAATGTTGCCTACGGCCACGCCCAGATCCTGCGTGATCTGACCTTTTCTGTCAAAGCAGGCGAAATTCTCTGCCTGTTGGGGCGCAACGGGGCGGGGAAGACCACGACGATGAAGGCGATCATGGGCCTGCTGCCGCTGCTTTCCGGTGAGGTCCGCCTTGATGGGCAAAAAATCAGCAGCCTTCCCGCGCATCAAATCCCCAAAGGCGGGATCGGGTATATTCCGCAGGGTCGCAGACTGTTCACTGAGCTAACCGTGGCGCAGAATATCGAGATCGGGTTGATGGCGCGTGGCTCAGGCCGCGAGGTGCTTCATGATGTGCTGGCATTGTTTCCCCGATTGCGTGAACGCTTTCACCAGCGGGCCGAGACCCTGTCCGGTGGCGAACAGCAGATGCTGGCCACCGCTCGCGCCCTGTGTCTGCGGCCCAAGGTCCTCTTGCTGGACGAGCCCACCGAAGGGTTGCAGCCTTCGATGATCGAGGCGATCCGCGAGGTCATCACCGTGATGCGCGACCGGGGCGTTGCGATCCTTCTGGTCGAGCAACGGGTGGATGCGGTGCTGTCTGTTGCCGACCGCGTGGCGTTCATCGAGAACGGCCAGAACCTCGAAACGCTGGACGCCGACGTTCTGCGCGCCGATCACACGATACTGGAGCGCCACCTCGGCGTCTGACGTTCAGATCAACTTGGACAGCAGTCGCAGGAAGTCTGCCTGTTCCGCATCGCTGAGCGGTGCCAGTGTTTCCGCCGTAGTGCCATGCGCGCGCGGGGTCAGTGTGCGAAATGCCGCCAATCCGTCAGGGGTTGCCGTCAGGTGCACACGCCGCTGGTCGTCCGGATCCGGTGCCGAGGCGACATAGCCCTTGCGCCGCAGTCGGTCGATAACCCCTTTGATCGTCGCCGCATCCATTGCCGTCGCCCGCCCCAGAGCATTCTGCGACACCCGTCCCAGGGCGCAAAGCTGTGCCAGCGCGGCAAACTGCATCGGGGTCAGGTCGGGGACGTGGCGGGCAAAGATTGCAAGATGCCGCTGATTGGCTTGCCGCATGATGAAACCGACCTGTTGGTCGAGCACGTAATCCGCATCTTTTGTCGACGGTTGATCCATTGGTGCCCTCTCCGCAGGGGTTTTGATTGACAGGTCGCGGATGCATCCGCAAAATCCGTTTGTATACTAACAAGATTGCGATCCCAACAGCCAAGGATTTCTCGTGCCCAGCTATTACCGGCCCGCCACACTCACCGATGCGCTTGCCGTGCTGGCTGATACGGGCGCGGTGGTTGCCGCGGGCTGCACCGATCTGTTCCCGGCGACGGACCGGCAGGAGTTGGCGGGGCCGGTGCTCGATATCACGGGGATCAGCGGGCTGCGCGGCGTGTCGCGGACGCAGGAGGGCTGGCGTCTTGGCGCGACAACGACATGGAGCGATCTGCTCGACGCTGAATTGCCGCCAGCCTTTGACATGCTGAAACAGGCGGCGGCAGAGGTCGGTTCGGTACAGATTCAGAATGCTGGAACGGTTGCGGGCAACCTCTGCAATGCATCCCCTGCGGCGGATGGGGTGCCCCCATTGCTGGCGCTGGACGCCGAGGTGGAATTGACCGGCCCGGAAGGCACGCGACGCTTGCCGCTGGCGGGTTTCCTCACTGGCGTGCGCCAGACGCGTCGCCACGCGGATGAATTGCTGACGGCGGTGCATGTGCCGGACTTGGCCTGTCGGGGGGCGAGCCGGTTCCGGAAGCTGGGCGCGCGAAAGTACCTGGTCATTTCCATCGCCATGGTCGCCGTGAGACAGCATGTCGTGAACGGCGTCGTTGCCGACATGGCGCTGGCGGTGGGATCTTGCAGCGCCGTGGCTGTCCGATTGCGCGATCTGGAGCGCGCATTGATTGGTCAACCGATTGAAGGATTGTCCGATCATCTGACCGACGCGGGTGTCGCGTCGTGTCTCTCTCCGATTTCCGACATCCGCGCGGATGCGCCCTATCGGGCGGGCGCCGCCACCGAACTCCTGCGTCGTGCCCTTACCGATCTGGCGGACACGTCATGAAAGACGCCACAAGCCCGCAAATGACCGTCAACGGAACGCCGGTTGCACTCGAGTTTGCCCCGGGACGTCGCCTTTCCGATGTGCTGCGCAGCGATCTGGGCCTGACCGGCACCAAGGTTGGCTGTGACGCGGGCGATTGCGGGGCCTGCACCGTGTTGGTGGATGGCGCACCGGTCTGTGCCTGCCTGACCCCCGTGGCGCAGGCGCATGGTGCGTACGTCGAAACCGTCGAAGGCCTGCCGCGCGATGGCACGCTCTATGCGTTGCAGCAGTCGTTCCTGCGGCACGGAGCGGCGCAATGCGGCATCTGTACGCCGGGCATGTTGATGACGGCCACCGCACTCTTGCGCAAACGGCCAGACCCGACCCGGCTTGAGGTCGAAACGGCCCTTGGCGGTGTTCTCTGCCGTTGCACGGGCTATGCCAAGATCATCATGGCCGTGATGGACGCAAACCGGCAAGAGACAACCGTTTCGCCCGCCTCCGGTGCGGCTGTCGGGGCGCGGCTCCCACGGCTTGACGGATTGGCGAAGGTCGCGGGAACCGAGGTATTCGGGGCTGATCATGTTCCGTCCGGAGCGCTGATGGTGCGCGCTATCCGATCCCCACACGCCGCTGCGAGGTTCCACTTTGGCGACATCGCGGGCTGGGCGGTGGCACAATCCGGACCGGTACATGTCTTCACAGCCGCCGATATTCCCGGCGAGAACCGGTTTGGGGTGATTCCTCACTTTGCCGATCAACCCGCGCTGGCCGTGAGCCATGTGCGGATGCGGGGAGAAGCCGTGGCGATCGTCGGGGCAGAGCCTGCCGTGATGGAAGCCCTCGATCTCACTGGGTTCCCGGTGACATGGCAGACGATGGAGGGACTTGCCTCTGCCAAAACGTCGCGACAGCCGGGGGCCGATATGGTTCATCCGGACCGCGAGGGCAACATCCTGATCACTGGAAAGGTTTGCCGGGGCAATCCCGAGGATGCCATCAGGAAGGCGGTACATGTGGCGGCGGCCGATTTCCGGACCTCGCATGTAGAGCATGCCTATATCGAACCCGAGGCTGGTGTCGCCTGGATGGAGAAAGACACGCTGGTCATTCTGGCCTGCACCCAGGCACCGGTCCTGGATCGTGACGACACGGCCCGCGTGCTCGGCCTTGCACCCGAGCAGGTGCGTATAATTCCCTCTGCTGCCGGGGGTGGCTTTGGGTCCAAGCTGGACCTGTCGCTGCAACCGTTGATCGGTCTGGTTGCGCTGAAGACCGGCCAGCCTGCGCGTATGGTGTATACCCGGGGGGAAAGCATGCGCTCGACCACAAAGCGCCATCCGGCCACGATGTCGGCCCGGATTGCGGCAGACGCGCAGGGACGTCTGACCGGAATGCAACTTGACGGTGATTTCGATACCGGTGCCTATGCCAGCTGGGGTCCGACCGTCGCCGTCCGGGTGCCGGTACACGCGTCAGGCCCTTACCGGATACCGAATTATCACGCCGAGGCGCGCGCCGTGCACACCAACGGGCCGGTGTCCGGCGCGTTTCGCGGTTTTGGCGTGCCGCAGGCGGCAATCGTGCAGGAAACACTGTTTGATGACCTGGCTGAAATGGCAGGCATCGATCGTCTCGCATTCCGGCGTCTCAACGCATTGCGGGATGGTGACCTGTCGGTGTGTGGCCAGGAACTGCATGGTGTTGGAATTTCCGACTGTCTCGACGCGCTGCATGACCCTTGGGCGGATGCGGTCCGCACGGCGGCAGAACGGAATGCACGCGCGGGTCATGTCAGGCGCGGCATAGGGGTGGCTTCCTGCTGGTATGGCTGCGGCAATACGGCTCTGCCAAATCCGTCAACCGTTCGCCTGGGGATTACGCCCGACGGGCGGCTGGTCTTGCATCAGGGGGCGACAGATATCGGGCAGGGTGCGAATACGGTGATTGCCCAGATATGCGCCGATGCGCTTGGCCTGCCGGTGGATCAGGTCGATCTGGTTGGCCCGGATACCGCGCTGACGCCCGATTGTGGCAAGACCTCGGCGTCGCGTCAGACGGTGATCACCGGCAAGGCGGCGATGCTGTCCGGGGCGGCGCTGCGGGCCGATATTCTGGCGCGCAGCAACATGGGCGATGATGCGCGGATTTCACTCGTCGGTATGACGCTGCGGGTGACGGATGGCGAGGGTCGGCGGATCATTGATCTGGCAGAACTGCCGGTGGATGCGCATGGCTATGTGATCATGACCGAGCAAAGCTATGACCCGCCGACGCAGCCGCTGGATGAAAATGGGCAAGGCAAACCCTATGCGGTCTATGGCTATGGCGCGCAACTGGTGGAACTGGACGTGGACATGATGCTGGGCACCGTGCGGGTGCAACGGATCACGGCGGCGCATGATCTGGGCCGGGTGATCAATCCGCTGCTGGCCGAAGGGCAGATCGAAGGTGGAATTGCGCAGGGGCTGGGCATGGCATTGATGGAGGAGTACATTCCGGGCCGGACCGAAAACCTGCATGACTATCTGATCCCGACCACGGGCGACATGCCGGAAATCCGCTCGATCCTGATCGAGAAACCCGATCCCGAAGGCCCAATGGGGGCCAAGGGATTGGGCGAACATGTGCTGATCCCGACTGCGCCCGCGATCCTGAATGCGATCCGCGATGCGAGCGGGGCGCGGCTCTCGCGGTTACCCGCGCTGCCGCACCGGGTGCTGGCGGCAATCCGGGCCGCGCAGCAGGAGGCGCGCGATGGATAGGAACCGGACGAAACCGGCGGACAAGATACGCTGCGATGCCTGCCCGGTCATGTGTTACATCGCCGATGGCAAGATCGGGGCATGCGACCGCTATGCGAACCGGGGCGGCCGGATCATTCGTTGCGATCCGCTGACCGTGCTGGATCGTCGGATCGAGCAGGGCGGCGAAATCCGCCCGTTTCTGAAGGCCGATTGGGATGGCGATCTGGTCGCGGGGGATGATCTCTTTGTGACGGCCGTGGGATCGGGCACCACCTATCCCGACTACAAACCCGCACCGTTCATCGTCAGCCGCGAGATTGACGGGGTGGATTTTGTCACCGTCGTGACCGAGGCGATCTTTTCCTATTGCGGGGTCAAGGTGAAGATCGACACCGACCGGCATTTGGGGCGAGAAGGTGCCGTGGTGCGGGCCAAGGGCGAACCTGTCGGTCTCATGATTACCTCTGAATATGGCAGCCAGATGATGAGCCTTGGTGGCGTCGATCACCTGACAGGGGGCAGCAAACCCGAAGGCCGCGTGACCTGTGACACGCTGTTGCGCCTGTGCAACCGCGAGCCGGTCGAATTGTCGGTGGATGGCGGCGCATCGGCGATCCTGCAGGCGGGGCAGGCCCCGGTTGTTGACGGTCACCGGGAAGAACGCATGCGGGTCGGGTGTGGGTCGGCCACCATTGGCATGTTTGCCGTGCAATGGCAGGGGCTGGTCGACGAAGTGGTCGTCGTGGACGATCACATCACCGGCGTGGTCAGCGAACATCAGGCTGGCAAGGTCCTGGGCTGGCCCGACACCGGTATTCGCATCAAGGGGCGGCGCTCGACTCCCGGACGGTATTTTCAGGTGGCGGACCCGGGGCTCGGCTGGGGCGGAACGGATGTGCAGGATCCGTTGACCATACTCGGCGACTGGAACCCCAAGAAAGGCGCGCGGCCCGGTTTGACCCTGTTGATGGTGTCTACCACGGGCGAGCAATACGGATACTATGTTCTGGATGACGATCTGGTGCCGCAACCCGCACCCTTGCCAGAGGCGTTGTGCCCGTCGGTGGATCTGATTGCAGAGAATTGCGAACCGGCCTTGTGCACGGTGATGTTCATGGGCGGCGCGGGCGGCTCCCTGCGGTCGGGCGTGACGAAGAACCCGGTAAAGCTGACCCGCTCCGTTCAGGCGCTCGAGACACGGGTGACGGTCGGCGGCGCACCCGCCTATGTGTGGCCGGGCGGGGGCATTACCCTGATGGCGGATGTAACGCAGATGCCGGACAATGCCTTTGGCTATGTGCCGACCCCGGCGATCGTGGCGCCGCTGGAATTCACGGTGAGCCGCGCCGACTTTCGGGCGTTGGGCGGGCATGACGGATCGGTCCGGACTGTTGATGATGTGCTGGAACATGGTGGCGAATACGGGTCAGCGACCCGCGCCGTGGCCAAGGATCGCGGCTGAGATGCAGACGCCGCAGATATCGATGCTGCTCGACGGGCAAAGGCTGCATTTCCATCATGGACCAATTGACCTGATCGTCGATGCGACGGGACCGGGGCGCGACCTGGGGCTGCGGCGTGCGGCGGACCGGTTTGATAGCGTCTTGTCGGAACTGGCGTCGGAACTGCATGCCTTGCGTCGCCCGGTTGAGGACTGTCATCCCCTCAGGGGCAAAGTCGCGTCGGCCATGCAGCGCGCGGCGGCGGCGCATCAGCCGGGTTTCGTTACGCCGATGGCGGCAGTTGCGGGCGCGGTTGCGGATGAGATCCTGCACCAGATTTGTGCCGCAGGCGATATTCGCCGCGCCTATGTGAACAATGGCGGCGACATCGCCCTTCATCTCACGTCGACAGAAACGTTTGCCGCAGCCATCGCCACCGGACCCGCGCCGCGCATCACTCTGACTTTCGATAGTCCGGTGCGTGGGATCGCCACTTCGGGCTGGCGCGGGCGCAGTCATTCGCTGGGCATTGCCGACAGCGTGACGGTGCTGGCCACGACAGCCGCGCAGGCGGATGTGGCGGCCACCCTGATCGCCAACGCGGTGGATCTGCCCGGTCATCCGGCAATCCGCCGGGCACGCGCCTGTGATCTGGCCCCGGACAGCGATCTGGGCGCGCGGCTTGTGACCGTGGATGTGGACGCGCTTTCTCCCGAGGATGTAGCAAGCGCGCTGGATGCCGGCGCGCGTTATGCGGCACGTTGCCTGTCGCGCGGGCATATTATCGCGGCCTATCTGCGACTTGGCGAGACGTACCGCGTCATTGGAGCGCCCGAACACCTGACACAGCCTGAAAAGGACAGACTGCATGCCTGATTTCACTCTGCGAAAGACGATGCTTTTTATCGAGGATATTCACCACGATGGCGGGCCAGCGCCTGCACAGCCCAGACGCCGCGCGGCGATCGTGGCGTTGGTCCGCAATCCTTTTGCCGGGGGCCATACCGCCGATCTGCAATCGGCGATGGATGATCTGAAGCCGCTGGGATTGCAGATGACGGACCGCCTGATCGAGGCGATGGGCGGGCCTGACGGCATAGATGGCTATGGCAAGGCGTCCTTGGTCGGTGAGGGGGGCGAGTTGGAGCATACGGCGCTGTGGCACGTGCCCGGCGGCTATGCGATGCGCGAACGGCTGGGCGAGGCCAAGGCGATTGTGCCGTCGTCGATGAAAATGGGCGGTGTTGGTACAAGGATCGACATTCCGCTGGGCCATATCAATGCCGCCTACGTGCGCAGCCATTTTGACGGCATGGAAGTAGGCGTACCCGATGGGCCGCGCGCGCAAGAGTTGCTGTTTGCGCTGGCCATGGCGCGCGGGCCGCGCATCCATCACCGGATGGGTGGCCTGCAAGCCGAGGAGGTCAAAGGTGAGGACGGCCTGCGGTGATCAGCCTTTGATATCGGCCCGCATCAATCCGAGCGATACATCCTCGGGGTTCGCGGCAATCGCCCGGTTCACCGTGTCCAGAGCGGCCTCACGGTCGCCCAGGGCTGCATGGATACGCACCATCATCGTCCAGGCCTGAACCAGCTGCGGATCCATTTCGACCGCCTCACCAAAGGCTTCAAGCGCTGCGGGCATGTTGCGTGTGGTCAGGCCAATGCCGGCAAGAACCATTTGAATCTCGGGAAAATCAGCGTTGGAATAAAGCGCGCGCTGCCACTCGGTCATCGCGCTGTTCAGCGCCCGGGTATAGCTGTCAGGCATATGCGCGACGCGCAAGGCGAGGAATTCGCGGGCGGCGGCAATGCGAACCGATTTCACCGGATCACTCAGCAGATCGACGATGCGGCTCAGAATATCGGTCTGCCCTGCGGCGCGTTGCAGCGGTATGGCAGCGGCACGCACAAGCGGATCAGGGTCGGACAATCCGGGTATCATCCGCTCCGCGATCTCCGGGGTCGCGACCTCGGCGAGCAGATCGAGCGCGCTGGCACGGACGATGCCGGGGAGATCTTCATGCTCGACGATACCGATCAGCCCCTCGATCTGACCCACCGGATTTTGGCGCGCCGGGGCGATCACCTGCGAGAAATGCGGGCCTCGGTGGGGGCTGTCAGGATACCATTGGGCAATGGCCTTTGCGGCCCATGTCGCGGATTTCTCCTGGTGGCAATCGTTGCAGGCGTTTGGCGCGTCCGTTTCGGCGGTGAGATCCGGGCGTGGCACGCGGAACGAATGATCCCGACGCCCGTCGATGCCCATATAGACACGTTCGATCATATGGCAGCTCTTGCACTGCGCACCCTCGCTGCCGGATTCGTGGAAATGGTGGCTGGGGTCGTCGTAGAGCGCAGGGCGCAGCGACGGAAATCGATCGTTGCCAGTCGGCGAATGGCATTGCGTGCAAACGGCGTTGCCCTCGGCTACGCGTTCGGCGGTGTGGGGGTTGTGACAATCAGTACAGGCGACGCCATTGGCGTACATTTTGGACTGCAGAAACGAGCCATAGACATAGACCTCGTCGCGTATCTGGCCATCCGCATGGTACTGCCCGGGCCGAAGCGGCGATAGGCGATAGGCATCGTGAAACGGTGTGCCGGGCAAGGGATTGCCCTGGGCAAAGGCCTCGCGCCGGGAATGGCAGCCCGCGCATTGCTGAATCTCCGCCTCGGCCCCGGCGTTGAAATCCATGGTCAATCCGGTTTCGGACAGGTGTTGCCACTGCGCCGGGTCATAGCTTCCGTTCGCCAGCGCCCATTCCCTATGTGCTGCGCCAGGTCCGTGGCAGGCTTCGCAACCGACGCCGATCTCGGACTGGGTGCTGGCATAGGTCTTGGTGCTGGCATCATAGTTCTTTTCAAACCCGGTCGCATGACATTCCGCACAACGACCGTTCCAGTTCTTGTAGGGGCCGGTCCAGTGCAGCCCGTCTCCGGCGGGCAAATCCTGATCCGGGTAGAGATCATACCAACGCTTGCCCTCCACATCCCAGACCAGATCCGAAGATTGCAGTCGGCCCGGTTCGGTTTCGAGCAGATATTGTTGCAGCGGCGCGATTCCGACAACTCCGGCGACAGCAAAGGTCGCGAGTTGGCCATCTGGTCCCTCTGTTTCGATGGCGGGTCCGGTCGGTCCGGTCAGAAACCGGGACTGCAATTCGCCGGGCGCGGCGGTGTCGCCGCTGAAATCGCCGAGAATATGGTCCCCGTCTGGCGCGGTCCAGGCCAGTTGGTGATGAGAACCTGCCCATGCTTCGGCCTCTTCGGCATGGCAATCGGTGCAGGCGTCGCTGCCAATATAGGCGGGATGATCCGCGATTTGCTGCGCAATCACAGAATCCGGACCGATTGCAATCATCAAGACCGCAAACGTCCATGGGAAAATGTCTCGCATCGCCGTCCCTGCCTGTTTTGGTCGTTATCCGTTTTCTGACCTATCGGCACAACCCGGTTCTTGTCTTGTGGGCGTGGGTCTCATCGTGGTCACGCTCTGCTGAACGCGAGCAACCTGTCGTGGTTCGCCACACGTACCTTGCCATACCTCAACTCGATCAGGCCCTTTTCCTGGAGGCGCCTGAGCAGACGGCGTACGGTTGGCGGCGATACGATGTTCTGCATCGCGATTTGTTCCTGCGAGGCTTCGATCCAGCATCCGGTCGACGGCATCTGATCGTCCTGGAACAGCAACCACGCGGCCAGACGGCGCGCATTGTCGGGTATCGTGAGGTTCGCCATGATCCGCATCGTTGTGGCCATGTTTCTGTGGGTCAGCGCGTAGAACAGGCAGATCAGATCCGGATCGGCCCTGATCAGATCATGCAGGCGAGTCTGCGGCAGGAACCAGCAGGTCACATCCGTTTCGGCCGTTAGCGAGACGAGCCGGGTTGACTTGGAAAATAGCGCAAGATCACCGATCCAGAAGCCGGGCCTGCCGATGTAGCAATCATAGATTGTGCCGGCATCGCTTGGGATCGAGACCACGACCCTGCCTTCGACGATACCGTATACGCCGTCGGAGATCTCGCCGAGCCGGTAGAGCGTTTCAGAGGCCGCGAACCGGCGCACACGACCCGTCTCCAAGACCTTGCGGCGCACGGACTCCGGACAGGTTGCAAGCCATCCATGGCTTTTGAAGATACTGTCAGCGGTCTTAAGATCCAGTTGCACAAACTTTTTTTGCCAGAAACCGCTCAAATGATCAATTCACGAAATTGCATTCCGTGCCACAATGAGCAGGGGAGTTCGCAAGTCGATGACTTTGTGTAAGGTGAAGCTTGGGGTGTCTGACGGAAATTGGGACAGATGCGATCAGGGTTGGCTAAACTGGCATGATTTGCTGGACATGCGTGAAATCCGAACTCAGAACATGGAGTGCCTCGTAGCGGCGCTCGAATTGTAAAATCAACCAACAGGAGAATTGTTAATGTTAACTGAAACCTCTGTTCCCGGGCGCTGGTTACGCCCGCTAAAGCAAGCCGCCGCAGTTGCGTGCGCCGTGACCCTGGCCGCGCCTGCCTGGGCACAGGATGAAAAACCGAATATTCTCGTGATCTGGGGCGATGACATCGGCCAGTCCAACATCTCGGCCTATACGATGGGGTTGATGGGGTATCAAACACCGAACATCGATCGCGTCGCCAAGGAAGGCATGATCTTTACCGACTATTATGCAGAGCAGTCCTGCACCGCCGGACGGTCGAGCTTTATCACCGGGCAATCGGTGTTTCGTACCGGCCTGTCCAAGGTTGGCATGCCCGGCGCCAAGGAAGGTATGCAGATCGAGGACCCGACCATCGCCGGCCTGCTCAAGGCGCAAGGCTATGCGACTGGCCAGTTCGGCAAAAACCACCTGGGTGACCGCGACGAGATGCTGCCGACAAACAACGGCTTTGACGAGTTCTTTGGCAATCTCTACCACCTGAACGCCGAAGAAGAACCCGAGCTCGAGGATTACCCGAAGAACCCGGAATTCCGCGAGATGTTCGGACCGCGCGGCGTTGTGCATTCTTTTGCAGATGGCGAGATTCAGGATACCGGCCCGCTGACCAAGAAGCGGATGGAAACCGTCGATGAGGAAACCCTGGGCGGCGCGATTGATTTCATCAAGCGCAAGGAAGCTGAAGGTACACCCTGGTTCGTGTGGTGGAATGGCACGCGCATGCACTTCCGTACCCATGTAAAGGAAGAAATGCGTGAGAAGGCCGACGAGATTGTCGGCAGCCACGTGGATGAGTATCGCGCCGGCATGATCGAGCATGACATGCAGGTGGGGCAGCTTCTCGACCTGCTGGACGAGCTCGACATCGCCGACAAGACCTTCGTGATGTACTCCACCGACAATGGTCCGCACATGAACAGCTGGCCCGACGCTGCCATGACCCCGTTCCGCGGTGAAAAGAACACCAACTGGGAAGGCGGCTTCCGTGTTCCCGCGATGGTGCGCTGGCCCGGCAAGATCGAAGCCGGTCAGGTGTCCAACGAGATCATGCACCACATGGACTGGTTGCCGACCTTCGTTGCGATGGCGGGCGTGCCTGACATCAAAGAACAGCTACTGGAGGGTGTCACCGTGGCCGAAGTGGGCGGCGGTCGTGATTACAAGGTGCATCTGGATGGGTACAACACCTTGCCCTATCTGCTTGGCGAAGAAGAGGAATCGCCCCGAAAGGAAGTGTTCTACTTCTCCGATGACGGCGATCTGACGGCGCTGCGCTATGGCCCCTGGAAGGCGATCTTCCTTGAGCATCGTTACCCGCAAACCCTGCGTGCCTGGGCAGAGCCCTGGACGGAGCTTCGGATTCCGTTGCTGTTCAACCTGCGTCAGGACCCTTACGAGCGGGCGACAATCACCTCGAACACATATTACGATTGGTATCTGAACCATGTGTTCCTGCTGCTGCCGGCAGCGAATTATGTGGCCGAGTTCCTTGCGACGTTCGAAGAATACCCGCCACGGCAGGCACCGGGCAGCTTTACGATCGGCGACGCCAAGGCAAAAATCCTGGGGTCGCTCGGCTCCAAGTAAGCCATTGAAAATCTTGGCGGGCCGTCCCTTTTGGGCGGCCCGTTTTCGGTTTGCACCTACGGATTCCCGTTTTGCTTCCCGCGATGAAACAGCACGCGGCCGATGGTGTTCATCAACAGCTGTGCGGCCAGGATCGCGGTGGTCGCGGTCTGATCGTAATCAGGGGCGACCTCAACCAGATCGATGCCGACGATGTTGCCCCGCCGCGCCAGACCGTCAATCAGTTCGAGCACTTCGTAGTAGAGAAAGCCGCCATGGCTCGGCGTACCGGTGCCCGGTGCGATGGAGGGATCGAAGGCGTCGATATCTATCGTCAGATAGTAGCGCGCACCCGCCGGGATGCGATCCAACATCGCCGCCGTGCCCATACGTCTCACGTGACGCACCGACTGGATGTCGGACCCCATGCGTCGTGCATCGACATAGCCGTCGCGCGCGGTGGAGGATACGTTGCGGATACCGATCTGGCTGAGACCGGTGACATATGACTTTTCCGCCGCACGTCGCATCGGGTTGCCATGGCCAAACCGCACGCCATGGCGTTCGTCGACAAAATCAAGATGCGCGTCGATCTGCACCACGTGGATCGGATCCTGATTGTCAAAGGCATTGATGCAGGGAATGTTGATCGAATGGTCGCCGCCAAGAACCACGGGCAGGGCCCCGGAAGCGAGTATCTTGCGCACGCCGAATTCGATATTCGCATGGCTTTGAATCGTATCGGTGTGGATAATGTCGGCGTCACCGATATCAACGATGCTCAGCTCTGACGGATCGAGATAGGTGATGTCGTCCTCGAAATCATAGGCCCCGGCATGACCGAATGAGAACAGGGTCGAGGCCTCGCGGATCGCGCGCGGCCCCATACGGGCACCGGAGCGCCACTGTGCCCCAAAATCAAACGGCGCGCCCATGACCGCAGCGTCGGCCTTGATCGCATCCCAGTCCTGGATGTAAGGGTATTTGCCAAAGGTGCAGATGCCGACAAACGGCAAGTTCAGCCGCCCGCCCTCGTAGCCATGTTCTGACATGCTGATGCTCCCGTTTGAATTCAGTATCAGTGGCACGGATGCCACCGCGTCGCAACGCGGCGGCGGTCGTCTCAATATAGAGCGACGGGATTGATGATCATCTGCACCCAGCTGCGACTCCGGGCCTGCCCGAGAGCAAACCTGCATTCGTTCACGCCTTCGCGCAAATGCGGTCCGGTGTTCATGGTTTTCAGCGGATACCCCCGTTTTCCTTCAGCAGCACGACATGGTCATCAAACGCGCCGTCGCCCTCGGCCGGCGGAGCAATTTCGAATTTCCAGGGGGCGGCACCCACGGCTCTCGGATCAAGTGATGCGAGATAGCGCGCGTCTTCGACGTCCAGCCCCGGTTCACCCGAGACCGAAGCGGTTGGGCCGCTGGTGTCGTTGCAATGTTCGTCCTCCGGATTTTCCCGTATCGCGCGAAGACTGGAGCCACCGAAAACCGGAGGTGAACACGGCACGGTGAACAGTGAATGCCCCATGTTTGCCTTGCGGCTTAGGCGGGTTTGCACGTGTCCGGATAGGCGGCCGCAAAGGCCGGGTGAATGGCGCAGGTCCGTTCAACAGCCGTCGTCCGCGCCAGATCGTCTATCTCGACACCCCAGCGGCGGGCATTGTAGATCTGTGGCATAAGGCAGATATCGGCCAGCCCCGGCGTGGTGCCGCAGCAGTATGGCGATTGGGTGAACGCGCCCATCATGGTTTCGAAGGCCTGCATCCCAGGTCGGATGAAACGCTGCATCCAGCGGTCAACGGCATCCTCGCGCCCGGAGATTTCGCGCGCATGTGCGGCCACTGATGCGTTGCAGACCGGATGAATGTCGATCGCGATCGCATAGGACAGGGCGCGGGCTTTTGCGCGCTGGATCGGGTCTGTGGGGAGCAGGTCCAGCCCGCGGGTTTCATCAAGGTAGGCGATGATCGCCAGCGATTGGGTCAACCGCACCCCGTCGATGTCCAATGCCGGTACAAAGCCTTGCGGATTGCGGGCCAGATGCTCTGGCGAACGTTGTTCGCCCTTGACCAGATCGACGGGGACGGTCGAATAGGCGACCCCGGCGAGGTTCAGCGCGATGCGGACCCGATAGCTGGCAGAGGACCGCCAGTAGTCGTAGAGAACGGTCTCAGTCATCGGAATAGCGACGCGCTGTCTTGATCAGGTCGGTCAGAACACCCAGATCGCCGATCCGGTTCGCCATCAGCAGGACAAGCCGGGCATTCAGGGCGTGGCTTTCCTCGATGCCCAGGCCGTCATGCGCATGAATCAGCGTGTTGTAGAAATCGTCCTGGTCCGGGCTCAGCCTGTCGGGTGCGATACTCATGCTGCGTCCTCCTCAAGTTCGGCGCCCAATGCCCGTTCCCTGGCGGCCAGAACGGCCTGTTCGGTGGGATTGTCAAAGACCGCACAGACATGGCCGTCCGGACGGAACAGATAGGCCTTGGCCGATCCGTAACGACGGATTGCATGGCCGCCCGCCGCTGTGAAACAGGGATAGTCAGCACGTTGATTGATGCCGATCCGGCGCACGGATGGCAGGTCTGGCAACAGCACGTCGCCAAAGCCTACAAGCGTGAAATGACCCTGTACCTCGTTCAGGAGCCAGCTGTTTCCGGTCTCGCTTGCCAGAGGCGCGTCCAGCATTGCACGGCCCGGCGCGACCTGCGCCGTTCCGGGCGTTTGCAGGTCCATGCCCTCAAGCGAACAAGGGACCGAGAGACGCCCGGAATTCAACAGCTTCTGTGCAAAGGGCTGATCCCTTGCCAACCGCAGCGCCTCGGCCCGAAACACCGCTTCGACCGGGGTTTTTGGTGTCATGAAGTTGGTGGAACGGGAGGAATTCATGATGTTTTCGGCGGCCCCATGACTGCGCTCCTGATGATAGGTTCTGATCAGGGCCGGTGGGGCATCGCCGGTCAGGACGGCGGCGAGTTTCCAGGCCAGGTTGTCCACATCCTGAATGCCGCCATTGCCGCCCCGCGCGCCAAAGGGGCTGACGACATGGGCGCTGTCTCCGACAAAGATCACCCGGTTGTGCACCATCTGGTCGAGTTTGATACAGCGGAATTTGTAGACGCTGACCCAATCGAGTTTGAACGGCTTGTCCCCGACGATCGCCTTTATCCGCGGGATCACCTTGTCTTCGGCGGCCTCGGCCTTGCCATCGGCATCAGCGTCCAATTGCAGGTCGATGCGGTATATATTGTCGGGTTGCATGTGCAGCAATGCCGATTTGCCCGTGTGGAAAGGCGGATCGAACCAGAACCACCGTTCGGGCACGTCCTCGTCGCCAAAGGGGCTTTGCTCCATTTCGATGTCGGCGATCAGGAATTGTTCCTCAAAGGTCTGGCCCTTGAAATCAAGCCCCATGCGCTCGCGCGTCGCCGATCCGGCCCCGTCGCAGGCGATGAGATAGCCGGCTTCGATCTCGTAGACACCATCGGGGGTTTCCACCTCCAGAGTGACAAAATCGCCGTTATCCCGGTGCCCGATGACCTTGTTTTTGAACCGCAGGTCAATCATCTCGGGGAATTCACGGGCGCGGTCCACGAGGTACTCTTCGACATAGTATTGCTGAAGGTTGATAAAGGCCGGATACTTGTGGCCATCCCCCGGCAGCAGGTCAAAGCTGTAGACTTCATTGTCGCCGTAGAATTGCCGCCCGACCTTCCATGTGACGCCTTTCTCGAGCATCCGCTGACCGATCCCAAGGCGGTCAAAAATCTCAAGAGTCCGCTTGGACCAGCAGATCGCCCGGCTGCCGACTGACACCACATTGTTGTCATCCAGCACCACCGACTTGATACCACGCTGCGCCAGGTCGATGGCCATGGCGAGGCCGATGGGCCCGGCCCCGACAATGGCAACCGCGTGGCGCGGTTCGGTCCCGATCAGCCCGGGAGGGGCGACGTAGGGAAAAGGCGTATAGTCATAAGCCATCGGTTTCCTCCATTCCAATGGGTGCCATCCGCAGACAGCCTTTGCCGAGATCGCCCATTACACCATGATCCCGATCAAGGTTGATGGCCGGGCGAGACGTTTCTTGGTTGCGCCGGCCATCGAACGGCCATTCCTATCCCTGCAGCGCCTCCCACATCTCGATATCGCGCTGTGCGGTCCAGATGCGTGGCGTGTCGATGCCGCGGGCCTCGTCATAGGCGCGGGCGACGTTGAAGGGCAGACAGTGTTCGTAGATCGCGTAGTCGGAATACTTCGGGTCGCATTCGGCGCGCACGGCATCCCATGCCTCCTTGAGGCTGCCTCCGCGTGCCGCTACCCGGGCGGCGGGGCGATAGGTGCTGTCCACGAAGTCCCGTGTATTTTCGATCGCGGCATTGACCATGTCCGGTCCGACCAGTGCATCGCCACGGCCCGGCGCGATGGCGTCCACGTCGAACCACTTGATCGCGTCGAGCGTATCGCTCCAGTCGGAAAAATGCCCGTCGCCGCAATAGCAGGCGCTGTGGTATTCGACGATATCGCCGGTGAACATGACGTTCTGGTCGGGGACATGGATGACGATGTCTCCGGCGGTATGCGCCCGGCCGACATGCATCAGGTCGACACGACGGTTGCCGAGATAGACGGTCATGCTGTCGCTGAAGGTGGTGGTGGGCCAGGTCAGCCCCGGAATGCTCTCGTGGCCTTCGAACAGGCGCGGGAAACGCTGGAATTCGCTGTCCCAGTCTTCTTGTCCGCGTTCGACGACCATGGCGCGGGCAGTGTCGGACATGAGAATCTGGCTGGCGCCAAAGGCCGACGCGCCCAGAACGCGCACAGCGTGGTAATGGGTCAGCGCGACGTGGCTGATCGGTTTGTCGGTGATCTCGCGCACCTTTTCGATGACCTTGTTGGCCAGGCGCGGCGTGGCCTGCGCCTCGACGATCATGACGCTGTCA
This sequence comes from Sedimentitalea todarodis, assembly GCF_032595355.1. Taxonomy (NCBI): domain Bacteria; kingdom Pseudomonadati; phylum Pseudomonadota; class Alphaproteobacteria; order Rhodobacterales; family Paracoccaceae; genus Sedimentitalea; species Sedimentitalea todarodis. The sequence goes on from NZ_JASMWN010000001.1 coordinate 167,058, forward strand.
TCTCCGATGATGACGCCGCTGTTTGGGTCGCCCTCGGCGGTAAAAGCCCAGAGCCCGTCGCCTATTTCATCGAAGGTGATCTTCTTTTCAGTCATGTCCCCTTGGGATGCGAATGCCTTGGCCATGTGTAGTGTCCTCTCAGGGTCTGTACCGGAGGCAAGGGCGTGCGCCTCCGGCGGAAGTATTTTTGCAAAGATGAAATGTCAGCGCGCGTAAGGATCGGCCAGCGCAGCTAGGATCTTGCCGCTGCACGCGCCGAAACCGATGCGATAGCCGTCGCCTTGGGCGTGGCCGGACAGGGTGAGCGTGTCACCGTCCAGCAGGAAGCTGCGCTCATCCCCGGTGTCGAGCGTCAAGGGCTCCTTGCCGCCCCAGCTGAGTTCCAGCAGGCTGCCCCGTTCCGACTTGGCGGGTCCGGAAATGGTGCCCGAGCCGAGCAGGTCGCCGACATTCATCGGGCAGCCCGAAGTGGTGTGATGCGCCAGTTGCTGGGCCGAAGAATAATACATCTGGTCAAAGTTGGTGCGGGCGATGGTCGTTGCATCCTTGCCCTCAGGGGCCAGCGAGACCGACAGGTCGATGTCATAGAGCATCGGGCCGCAGTCCTTCAGGTGATCGAGCAGTTCGAATTCACGTTCGGGCGTATCGGTGCGGAACGGTTCAAGTGCGAGTTTGGTGACGATCCAGGGGCTGATCGAAGTCGCGGTGGCCTTGGCCTGAAACGGTCCCAGCGGCTGATACTCCCAGGCCTGAATATCGCGGGCGGACCAGTCATTGAGCAGGACATAGCCGAATATGGCATCATCGGCCTCTTTCACTGTGATCGGCCCGTCGCTGGCGACGCCGACGATGGCCCCCATCTCGAGTTCAAGATCGAAGCGACGGCAGGGAAGGAAGGCGGGCAGATCGTGATCCGGTGATTTCAACTGCCCCCAGGGACGGCGGATATCGGTGCCGGAGACCACCACCGAAGAGGCACGACCGTTATAGCCGATCGGAATATGCAGCCAATTTGGCGGCAGCGCGTTTTCCGGGCCCCGAAACATCGTGCCGACATTGAAGGCATGGTTTCGGCCGGCATAAAAATCGGTGTACTCGCTGACCATGAAGGGCATGTGCAGCGCGGCCTGGCCCATGGGGACCAGAAGCGGTTCGACCTTGGACTGCTCTGCGGAACCTTCCGCGAGGAGCGCGGTCAACCGTTCGCGCAGCGCGCCCCAGACGGCAGGGCCTTCCTCCATCAGGTCGTTCCAGAAGGGCACGTCAAACAGGGCCACATCGCCGAGGTCGATAAGGCCGGAGTGCTCTGCGGCCTGCATGTCGAGGATCATCTCGCCAATGGCCACGCCACAGCGCGGGTCGGTGTCTGCCGTCGAAAAGACGCCATAGGGCAGGTTGTTCAAGGGGAAGGGGTGATCGGCGGAATTGGCCGAACTTACCCAGGATTTCAAGAGCGTCATGTGGTGTCCTGTATCTGGTTGGCGTCCGCAGGTGCGCGCGCCCTGATCAAGGGGTGCATCTTGCAAGGTGCAAGGTCAACAGCGGGGCGATCCGATTTGTACGGCCGCCCCGTTGGTCCGTCTGTCATTTCTTGCCCGGAGTACCGTCGAATTTCTTTTCGATGTCTTCCCAGCAATCGATGTAATCGTCCTGTAGGGGCGCTTCTTTCGCGGCAAAGGCGGTGAGGTGCTGCGGAAAGCGGGTTTCGAACATGAACGACATGGTGTTGTCGAGCTTTTCGGGTTTGAGATCCGCATTGCTGGCCCCTTCAAAGGCGTCCTTGTCGGGGCCATGGGGCAGCATCATGTTGTGCAGACTCATGCCGCCGGGCGCAAACCCTTGTGGCTTGGCGTCATACTGGCCGTAGATGTTGCCCATCAGTTCGGACATGATGTTCTTGTGATACCAGGGCGGTCGAAATGTGTTTTCCATCGTCATCCAGCGTTCGCGGAACAGCACGAAATCGATATTCGCAGTCCCCGGCACTCCGCTGGGCGCCGTCAGCACCGTAAAGATCGACGGGTCGGGATGGTCGAACAGGATCGCGCCGATGGGGCAGTAGTTGCGCAGGTCGTATTTGACCGGTGCATAGTTGCCGTGCCAGGCCACCACGTCGAGAGGGCTGTGTCCGATCTTGGTCTCGTGAAACTGGCCGCACCATTTGATGGTTACGGTGCTGGGGGCATCGCGGTCTTCATAGGCAGCAACCGGCGTCTTGAAGTCGCGCCGGTTTGCCATGCAGTTGGCACCGATCGGGCCGCGGCCCGGAAGTTCGTATTTCTGCCCGTAGTTCTCGCAGACAAAGCCGCGCGCGGGGCCTTCGAGCACTTCGACCCGGTAAAGCAGCCCGCGAGGTATGATCGCGATTTCCTTGGGTTCAAGATCGATGATCCCCAGTTCCGTGCAAAAGCGCAACCGGCCTTCCTGTGGCACCACCAGCAATTCGCTGTCGGCGGAATAGAAATAGGCATCCTGCATCGACGCGGTCACGAGATAGATATGGCTGGCCATGCCGACCTGGGTGTTCACATCCCCTGCGGTGGTCATGGTGCGCATCCCGGTAAGCCATGTCAGCTCTTCATCGGAATGAGGCACGGGATCCCAGCGGTACTGACCAAGGGAAATCACGTCAGGATTGATATCCGGAGCCGATCGCCAATAGGGCAGATCAATCTTTTCGTAACGCGCCGAATGTTTGACCGATGGCCGGATGCGGTAGCACCAGGTCCGTTCGTTCTGATGGCTGGGCGCGGTAAAGGCGGTGCCGCTCAATTGTTCGCCATAGAGGCCATAGTTGCATTTCTGCGGACTGTTCATGCCCTCGGGCAGGGCACCCGACAGTGCTTCGGTTTCAAAGTCATTGCCAAATCCGGGCATGTAGCCGGGTGTCGTTCCAGTCGGACTTGCAGCCTGGATCATCGTTTGCGTGTCGGTTGGACGATTCATTGCGGTTCCTCCGTGTTTCGAAGGCAGAGGTAATAGTTGATTTTGTAACTAACAACGCAAAATTTCGCCATGACCGGAAAATTGCAGTGCGATCACGGCGTTCAGATTTCGGCGGTGACACCGGGCAGTTTGAGGGTCTTCATCATGTCGCGGAGTTCCTGACGGGCGGCGACATTGGAGATATTGAGCTGCTTGACCCCGATGTCCTTGAGGTCGAGCAGGGTCAGGCCACGTGGGAACAATTCGCGAAAAACCACCCGCTCGCTAAATCCGGGCGCGATGCGAAAGCCGATGCGTTCGGACAGCAGGCGCAAGGCGCGTTCCATCTTTTCCTTGTTGACCATGCGTTGGGTGCCAACGCGGTTGCGCATGACAATCCAGTCGATCGGCTGCAGCCCTGCCTGCGCGCGCAGTTGCCGGGACTTCCATACCATTTCCGAATAAACGGAAGGGCCAAGGATTTTTTCGCCATCCGAGTCGATCCGCGCCAAGAGATCGAAATCGACAAAACTGTCATTCAGCGGTGTGATCAGCGTATCTGCAAGCGAATGGGCGACCTGGCTGAGGCGAGTGTGCGAGCCGGGACAGTCGATGAGGATGAAATCACTTTCCGGTTCAAGCTCTGCAACGGCGACAGACAGGCGATGGTCATAGATGTTTTCGCTTGGATCAATTGTGTCGGCGTCGATCTGTGGCAGGTCGCGGCAAGCAGGGCCAGGTAGTTCCAGGCGGGACTTGGCCATGAAATCACGCCGGTTTTCGACATAGCGCCCCATGGAACGTTGCCTGAGATCGAGATCCAGCGCGCTGACCCTGTGGCCCATGCGTGCCAAGGCGGTGGCGACATGCATCGAAACCGTCGACTTGCCGGCCCCGCCTTTTTCGTTTCCGACGACGATGATGTGCGCCATGCCCGATCCTTCCGGTGCCGCTTGTCGCGGCTTAGAATTTACTTGGCACTCTATATGTTGAGGGTGTCGCGATGGAAAGCACCCGAGACGAGAATTCCGCCCTTGCCCAGACAGTTTCCTGTCTGCGCGTCGTCGAGTGGTTTCAGGTCAGGCCCGCCGTGTTTAGCGCCGCCGCGAGCGGAGACAGATGGGCTTCGTATCGCCGCCAGTCATCGTCGCTGCCGCAGTAAATCTTGCGGCGCACCTGCGTGGCACTGGCCGTCAGAACGGGTCCGCCTGCCGCTTGCGGGTTGAGACAGGCCTCCGACCATTCCAGATCGCACGCATCGATGAGTTCGCGTAGCGTGTCCTCTGTTTCCGAGACCAGCGCGGCGTAGTCGAGCGAAACGATCTGGCTCGCAAAGCGGGTCGACCAGAACCGCATCATATCCCGGTGCAGCAGCATGTAGGCCGCGATGTCGGCCATGTCATAGGCAAACCCGTTGCCATGCGAGGAAAACAGATGGCGAAACAGGGACCATGCCACCGGCATGGGCGCGCGGGACAGCGAGACAACGCGCGCCTCTGGCATCGCCGCGCAGATCAACCCGGCCCAGCGAAAATTCAAAGGCATCTTGTCGATCAGGATGGGGGAGCCGTCAGAATGACGTTTGATGCCAGAAAGCAATCGGTCGCGAAGTGTCTGAAGGTCCTGTCGTGTCGGCGCGGAGCGGCCTTCGGTTTGCAGCCGTCGCAGCAGGGGCGAAACGGCGTTGGAAACGACTGAAAGTTCGCCGGCTGTCTGCGCACCGGGCGTCTGCCCCAGAATGCGCTCTGCCAAGGTGGTGCCGGAACGCGGCAAACCAACCACATAGACCGGGCGCGGTTCACATTCATTGGTGATCTGCATCGGCGCGGGAGGCTCTGCGAACAGAGACTTGTACCATGCAAACCGATAGGCCTCGCGCGCGATATCGAAATTTGAGCTTGCCTTGCGCAAGTGGTTGCCGCGCAGCAGATGCGCAAAAGCACCGTCCCGATCGTCGGTCTCATCCATGGCTTTGAACAAGGCAAAATGCAGCGGTGCCTGACGGGGATCGCTGCTGGAGTGGTCCGCAAGTTGATCCTGCATTTGTCGGATATGGGCGTCACCGGCGCGATAGGTGGTGCAGCCCGCCAGATTGTGGTGCAGTGACGCGGTGCCGGGACTCGCCGTGATGGCCTGGCGAAAGAAATCGGCGGCCTTGTCCGTGTCGCCAGTCGCACGCGCCAGAACCCCGAGGTGGTTGAGTGGTCCGGCGGTGTTTCCCCCGTGTTTCAGTGCCTCGCGGTGACAGGCCTGGGCGGCATCCATCTGCCCGAGATCGCGCAAAACACATCCCTTGGTGTCCAGCGCCAGCGCACTGTCGGGGTTGTGCCTGAGCGCTTCGTTGACCGCATCAAGTGCTGCGTGATTGCGGCCCATATCGCTGAGGCAGCGACACAGCGACAGGCACAGTGCGATATGACCGGGACAGAGCGCAACCGCATCCGCCCAATGCTGCACCGCCTCGTCAAGTTGGTGAGCGGCCTCACATGATTTTGCCATGTCAGCCAGTGCCGAGGCGGCAGAGGGGCCGATCGCGGCCAGCGCCTTGCGCGCGCGCGGATTGCCCGGAAACCGTGCGAGCACGGCCCCATAGTCGCGCGCCGCCCCGGTAATGTCGCCGGCACGCCTGGCACCGTCAGCGCGCGCAAGTGTTTTGCGGACGTCAAGTGTGGGGGGCTCTGCGAAAGTTGTTGTCTGGGAAGGCATGTACGGACCGCTGTTGCATCGGATTGACATCCATCCTTGCAGCAAAGCCTTTCCAAATTGTCACCGGTTCCGGCTGTTCCCTGCGTTGCACAAACGAAAAACGCCGCGGCAGGAGCCGCGGCGCTTGATAAGTAGGGTCTGATCGCTTTGATCAGAAACCAAGACCTTCGTATTTCTTCTTGAACTTGGACACGCGGCCGCCGGTATCCATCAGGCGGGTGCCGCCACCGGTCCAGGCAGGGTGCACGCTGGGATCGATGTCCAGCGACAGCGAGTCGCCTTCCTTGCCCCAGGTGGATTTCATCTGAATCACGGTGCCATCGGTCATCTTGACGTCGATGATGTGATAGTCGGGGTGGGTATCTTTTTTCATGATTCCGCTCCTTAGGCCTGAGCGCCGGACTTGGGCTTGTAGTGCGAGTCTTCTGCGATCCGCGCGGATTTGCCACGGCGCGAGCGCAGGTAGTAGAGCTTGGCGCGGCGCACGCGGCCACGGCGAACCACGGTGATGCTTTCGATGTTGGTCGAGTACAGCGGGAACACACGTTCCACGCCTTCGCCAAAGGAAATCTTGCGTACGGTGAACGCGCCGGCGATGCCGTCGCCGCCTTTGCGGGCGATGCAGACGCCTTCGTAGTTCTGCACACGGGTACGCGACCCTTCGGTCACTTTATAGCCGACACGAATGGTGTCTCCGGCTTTGAAATCGGGGAGGTCTTTCCCCAAGGTGGCGATCTGCTCCGCCTCCAGTTGCGCGATCAGGTCCATCGCATGTCTCCTAACTGTGCTCGCGGTTTTTCCACGAAGATTTGCGCGTCCTCAGAGCTCTTGGTCTTCACCGGGTCCACCGCAGTGCCCGCCAGAGATCAGGTCGTCATTCCTTTGTCAGTTCCTTGCTGCCGGATCCCGCGTGAGCCGAAGAAGACGAGCGGTACATCGGACAACCAAAGACGCCGAGTCGCTTTCGCGATCCGGAATTCGCGCGGTATAGGGCCGAAGAGCCATGCAATCAACCCCAAACAGTGGTTGCGCATGCCAAAGTCCGGCAGTCAGGCGCTGGCTGCCCCGAAAGTTGTGAGCGTACCACCGTTGATCAGATGATCCAGAAAACGCTGCCGTTGGTCGTGGGTCGCCTTGTTCAAAAAGTCGATCTCGGCCTTCGTCAGGTCGCGACGACGAAAGCCCCGTTCGGCGAGGCAGCGATCCACTGCGCTGTATTCTCCATGCGCGCGGATCTCATCTTCATTCGCCGCCACGATAATCGGTCCAAGAAGGATGCCACCCAGCAGGACGCCGCCCACATAGCCGCCAGCGACAGCGCTGCTGCCGCCCTTGGGCGCGTCGGCAGAACAGACTTGCACCGCGGCGCGTGCGGATTGCAGAGTGTGCCCGGTCTGTTGCGGCACCGATGGTCCGGGCAGCGGTGCACAGGCCGAAGCGCAGAGCGCCAGTGCTGGTAATAGCGCCTTCATACGGCCCCTCGAATCGCGTCGTCAGTGAACCACTGGTTTAATGGCATCGGGTAGTCATAGGGTAAACGACTGACACCCAGTCGCTTGTGCGGGCAGGCCCGTCTGCTCCGAGACGCACATCAGCTCTCACCTGGGTCGGTCGGCTTGTGTTGGCGCGCCCACAAATCAGGACGGCGTGCGCGGGTAATGTCGTTGGAGCGTGCTTGCCGCCATTCCGCGATTTTTCCGTGATGCCCTGACATCAGGACCTCGGGGATCGGACGGCCTTTCCACTCGGCAGGGCGGGTGTATTGCGGATGCTCAAGCAGTCCGTGGGAAAAACTCTCGTCTTCGGTCGACGCATCATTGCCCAGCACGCCGGGAAGCAGCCTCACGGTGGCGTCGATCAGCGCCTGAGCCGCGATTTCACCGCCGGTCATGACAAAGTCCCCCAGGCTGACTTCCTGCACGCCGTATTCCTCAAGCACCCGTTCGTCGACACCTTCAAAGCGCCCACATAGCAGAGTGACGCCATCGGCAGCCGCAAGGGTTTGCATGAGCGCCTGGGTCATCGTGCGTCCGCGTGGAGACAGGTAGATCAGGGGCCAGTTCGCGGTTGCATGATGCTGCGCCGTCTCGATCGCCGGGCCGACCACATCGGCCCGCAAGACCATCCCCGCGCCGCCCCCTGACGGCGTGTCATCGACATTGCGGTGTTTGCCAATGCCAAAACCGCGCAGGTCAATGGCCTCCAGTTGCCAGCGTCCTTCCTGCAGCGCCTTCCCGGTCAGGCTTTCGCCCAGTACGCCGGGAAAGGCGGTCGGAAACAGCGTGATGACCTTGGCCTTCCAGACGCCTTTGAGGTCCGGGGTCGGGGTCATCAGTTCGCGCGGTTGCAGCGAGGCCCGGATGGTCTTGCGGCCAAGGGACCTGGGTTTTGCGACGGGTGGGGTGGTTGGGTCTGTCATGGCCGCGTCTTAGGGGAACGAGGCGGCCATGAAAACGGAAATCTCCGGAGGTCAGGCGATCGCAAAGACGCCGAGCAGCATCAGCAGGAAGAGAACAAGGGCGATCACGATGAGAATTTTTGCGCCCGATAATGCAACGCCGGACAGTCGCCCAAACCCAAGAAAAGCGGCAATTGCCGCGACGACCAGAAGAATGAGGATCCATTCGAGCATTTTTGTACCTTTCTGTTGCCAGGCCAGGCCCGGACTTCTCCAGAGATAACCAGGCGTAGGCCGAAAGGTTCCGTCGATCTGCAGTTCATGTTCGGGCTCGTCGCTGAGACGGGCTACCGGCGTTCCTCGCCTTGCACGGCGGACAGGATCGCGCGCTTTGCCGCCTTCAATGCGGACAGGCCGGCGTGGCTGCGGTTGGCGTCCAGCAGGTCGGGCAGAGGATCGAACGGCCCAAGCCTGCGGGGTGAGGTGGCTTTGAGACTACAGTGGTTGACCGGCATCGGCGAAACAGCTTTGGCCAAAGCTTCGATCACAGAATCCAGATCGGCAGAGGTGCGGAAGGTTTCCGCGTAGGTTGCGCCATCCAATACCATACGGACAACGTGCAGATGTTGCGCATGGCAACTGGCATGCCAGGGTTCGGCAGTGGGCGTGGAAAAATAGAGGCGAATGTCGGCACTCGGATGTACGTGGATGAGGGCGTCGACCAGAGAGCGCATGAGGGGAGACGCGGCATCATAACCGGTCAGCTTGCTCCGTCAGGGCATCCGCCCGACAAGGTCTTTGGTCGCCAGCACAACCGGGCGCGCATCGCTCTGGTTCCAACCTTTGGCAAGCGTGGCGGCCTCGTGACGCAAGCGGGCCTTGTCCGCAGCACTGCGCGAGACCGACCAGACCTGTGCGCTGTCACAAAGCGCCCGCATCTGAGGACGCAGGAACACCCCTAGATGCGGTTTCAATAAGGCGGGCATTGGCGCGCAGCGTGTTCTGCACCGTCGTCGTGCCGGTCTTGTGGAACCCGGCATGAACGACAATTCGGAACATGTCAGAAAAGGCCCTCGGGTGGGTCGGCGATGATCCGTCCGGCGGCAAGATCGACGGTGGGTACGGCAGCCAGGGTGAAGGGCAACAGAACGCTCTCCTTCAGCCCGGGTCCGTGAATCTCGAGAAGGTCGCCGGCACCATGGTTCATGACCGATTTGACCGTACCGAGCGTCTGGCCACCAGTATCGAGCACCGTCAGCCCGATCAGGTCGGCGTGGTAATACTCATCGTCAGGCAGCGAAGGCAGCTGCCCGCGCCGCGCAAACAGGCGCAGCCCGCGCAGGGCGTCGGCCTGTTCCTTGGTGGTGATGCCGCCAATGCGGGCAGTAAATCCGTTCTGTGCAACGCCGGTCAGAGACAGCGTAAAGCTCTGGCTGCCGTCTTCGGTAGACAAAGGGGAATAATCGGCAATGTCTTCGGGTACGGCGCAAAAGCTTTTGAGGCGCACTTCTCCCTTGACGCCAAAGGCACCTGCAAAGGCGCCGATACAGACCAGATCATCAGACATTACGATCCTCCGCCCGCATAACATATGCCGTCGTCGATCTGACCACCACGATCATGACATCGTTCCGTCTGGTTGCTACGCTCGTAAAAGACCCCCGCAAGAAAGGCGAAGGCGATCAAAATGAGAGTGCGGACGGGACGAAACATGGCAGCCTTGTCGTCAGACAGATGACGCGACCCCAGATGAAAGCAGGGTCGCGCCGATAGTCAAGCGATTGAAATGGCGCAGTTATTCCGCGGCTTCTTCGGCTGGGGCCTCTTCGGCGGGTGCCGCTGTTGCAACGGATGCCTTTTCGGCCTTCTCTTCGGCGCGCGCCTTGGCCTTTTCACCGGGCGTACCCTTGTTCGGGTTGTTGCGCTCGGCCTTTTCACGGACGCCGGCGGCTTCGAGCATGCGGGCGATCCGATCGGTGGGCTGTGCGCCCTGACCCAGCCAGTACTGAACGCGTTCCATATCCATTTTCACGCGCTCTTCGCTGTCTTTGGGCAGCAGCGGGTTATAGGTGCCCAGCTTTTCGATAAAGCGACCATCGCGCGGCATGCGGCTGTCGGCCGCCACGATGCGGTAAAAGGGGCGTTTCTTGCTGCCGCCGCGAGCGAGTCTGATCTTCATGGCCATTGGTTGTTTCTCCTGTGAATGGCAGTGCACCAAAGGTGCATGTCGTTGTTACAATTTGTGCTTTTCATGGTGGTGGATGACTTCCTGAATGATGAAGTTCAGGAAAGCCTTGGCGAATTCAGGGTCCAGGTCGGCCTGTTTCGCCAGGTCTTCTAGACGTGCGATCTGATGCGCTTCGCGGGTCGGATCGGACGGGGGAAGGTCGTGTTCGGCCTTGAGCCGGCCAACCGCCTGTGTGTGCTTGAACCGCTCGCCCAAGGTATAGACGAGGATCGCATCCAGACGATCAATGCTCTCGCGGTGCTCTTTCAACAGCGCGGCGGCGCGGGCAACGGTGTCAGTCAAGAGCCCATCCTTTCGGTTGGAACAGGGGATCGCGGCAATGCCCGATCTCCATGTCGGTGCCACCCGGGAACAGGCGCTCGGTATCAAGGGCGGGAATCGGTGTCATTTTTTCTTGCCGAAACCAGACAATCCGGGGGGCAGGCCCATGCCGCCACCCAATCCGGGCAGACCGCCGGGCATCTTGCCGCCCATCTGCTTGGCAGCAGCCTCGAGCGCCTTGGGGTCCATGTCGGCAGGCATGCCGCCCTTGCCGAACATGCCCTTCATGGCCTGTTTCAGCATGCCGCCTTTGCCCATCTTGCCCATTTTCTTCATCATATCGCCCATCTGGCGATGCATCTTCATCAGCTTGTTGAGGTCGGACACCTGCATGCCCGATCCTGCGGCGATGCGTTTCTTGCGGCTGGCGGCGAGGATCTGAGGGTTGGCGCGTTCCTTTTTGGTCATCGACTGGATCATGGCGATTTGCTGTTTCAGGATCTTGTCGTCAAATCCCGCTTCTTCGACCTGTTTGGCCATCTTGCCCATGCCGGGCATCATCCCCATCATGCCCTGCATGCCGCCCATCTGGATCATCTGCTCAAGCTGCATCTTGAGGTCGTTCATGTTGAACTGACCCTTCATCATGCGCTTCATCATCTTTTCGGCCTGTTCGGCCTCGATGGTTTCCTGGGCCTTTTCCACCAGCGACACGATATCGCCCATGCCCAGGATCCGGCCCGCGATGCGGTCGGGTTCAAAGGTCTCGATGGCGTCCATCTTTTCGCCAAGACCGACAAAGCGGATCGGCTTGCCGGTGACGGCGCGCATCGACAGGGCCGCACCGCCGCGCCCATCGCCGTCCATCCGGGTCAGCACGACACCGGTAACGCCGATCTTGTCGTCGAACTCGGTCGCGACATTGACCGCGTCCTGACCGGTCAGGCCATCGACCACCAGCAGTGTTTCGCGCGGATTTGCGACGTCGCGGACATCTGCTGCCTGCTGGATCAGCTCTGCGTCGATATGCAACCGGCCCGCGGTGTCCAGCATATAGACGTCATAGCCACCAAGACTGGCCTGTGTCTTGGCGCGTTTGGCGATCTGAACGGGATTCTCGCCCTTGACGATGGGCAGGGTATCGACACCGATCTGCACGCCGAGGATGGCCAGCTGTTCCATTGCCGCCGGGCGGTTGGTGTCCAGGGACGCCATCAGCACGCGCTTGCCGTCTTTCTCTTTCAGACGCTTGGCCAACTTGGCGGTGGTCGTGGTCTTGCCCGAGCCCTGCAAACCGACCATCAGGATCGGCGCGGGCGGGTTGTCGATCTTGAGATTGCCGGGATCATCCGCGCCGCGCAGCACATCGACGAGCGCGTCATGCACGATTTTGACGACCTGCTGACCCGGCGTCACCGACTTCGTGACCGCCTGTCCGGTGGCCTGCTCCTGCACCTTCTTGACGAAATCACGGGCAACCGGCAGCGAGACATCCGCCTCGAGCAGGGCAACGCGGACCTCGCGCAGGGCGGTCTTGACGTCCTCGTCAGACAGCGCACCCTGTTTGGTCAGCCGGTCGAAAACGCCGGATAGCCGCTCGGATAGGTTCTCAAACATGGCTTTTCAGCCTCCGTACCGGTTGTCATCAGCCCCAATGTGGGTAGGGCCGGGTGAATGCGCAATTGCCCCCACGGGCGTAAAACGCTGGTGGAGGGCGATCCCCTTGGTCGGGGACCGGAAGCAGTGACTCTTCCGGATGTGTTGTCGGGGCGATAAACATGGCTGAGGCCGGAGTCAAGGATGCGGGATGAAAAGCAATGGTGTCATCGATGGCTACGCGGCGGTGGCAGAGTCCTTGATCGCCCGGTACGAGGCCCTGTCGTGCGAAGAGATCTATCAGCATGTCATGGACATGTTCCCGCAGGCACCCGCCCGAATCATTGATATTGGCGCGGGCACCGGCCGGGATGCGGGGTGGCTTGCGGCGCGTGGATACACAGTAACGGCAGTCGAGCCGGTGCCGGCGTTCCGCGCGGCGGCGCGGCAGTTGCATGCCGGCAAAGGGATCGTTTGCGTGGATGATCGGTTGCCCGCGCTGGCATCGGTCCGGTCCATGGGCGAACAGTTCGATGTGCTCCTGCTCGGGGGTGTGTGGCATCACCTGCCGGTGACGGAGCAAGATACTGCATGGGTAGCCTTGGCCGATTTGATGGCGCCGGGTGCGGTCGCAATCCTGTCGCTGCGCCACGGGCCGGGTGTGCCGGGGCGTCCCGCCTTCGAGGTAGATGATGACCGGTTGGCGCGGTCCGCGGGTAGGCAGGGACTTTTCGAGGTGCGGCGCGTACCCGCCGATTCCATCCAGGCCGGCAATCGCGCCGCAGCGGTGTCATGGACATGGCTTGTTCTTCAGATGAAGAGAGCGGGCAGTCCATAGTTCTGCCCGCAGGTCGGATCAGGCGGCCAGAATCAGGCGGCCAGTGCCGCAATTGCTTCTTGCGCGGAATGCTCCGCTGCCTTGGCATCAATGGCCATTCGGTCTGCGGCTACGAGCGTGACATCGGTAATGCCGACGAAACCCAGCATATGGCGCAGGTAGGGCCATGCGAAATCGACAGGGCTTTCCGCCGGGGTGCCACCTGATGCCATCGCGATAATCGCGCGTTTGCCGGTCAGCAACCCTTCGGGGCCTGCTTCGGAATAGCGAAACGTGACCCCGGCGCGGGCGATCTGGTCCAACCAGTTCTTGAGTTGGGCGGGCACGGAGAAGTTGTACACGGGCAGGCCGATCACCAGTGTGTCGGCACGACGGATCTCGTCGATCAAAGCGTCTGAAACATTGACCAGGGCTTGCTGCGCTGCGCTCGGCGATTTCGGTGTCTGGCGCACGGCGGCGAACCAGTCGCCATCGATTGCCGGAACGCCGGTCGTCACATCCCGATACAGCATCTCGGTGTCCGGAGCGGAAATCCGGTTGACGATTTCGGCGGTCAGGCGGCGCGTGACAGACTGGCTGCCGGTGATGGAACTGTCGATATGAAGAATGGTCCGGGGCATGGGGAGTATCCTTGACTTGGGCGTCTGAAGGGATAATTGGTCCTTGCGAATTCGAACGCAACGGGCGAAGCTCCACCGATACTGTTGAAATTTGCACATAAAAGCTGGTGACAATGGAAAACTGGGACGAAGTTCGTACCGCCTACCAAGTGGCGCGCATGGGAACCGTGAGCGGGGCGGCGGACGTGCTGGGCGTGCACCATGCCACGGTGATCCGCCATATCGACGCAATCGAGGGGCGTTTGGGGGTCAAGCTGTTTCAGCGCCACGCGCGCGGCTATACGCCGACAGAGGCCGGTACCGATCTGCTCAGGGTAGCGCAGGCAACGGACGATCAGCTAAACCAGCTCGCCGGGCGTCTGAAGGGGCAGGGGGATGATGTCAGCGGTGAACTTGTGGTCACCTCTCTGGGCGCGCTGTCAGGGTTGCTGGTGCCGGTCCTGACCGAATTCCAGCAGGCGCATCCCGACCTGATCGTGCGCTTTCTCACCGGCGATCGCCTGTTTCGACTGGAGTATGGCGAGGCGCATGTAGCCATCCGCGCCGGCTCGCCGCCGGATCAACCGGACAATGTCGTGCAGCCCTTTCTGTCGCTGAATGCCGGTCTCTATGCCAGTGCCGGCTATGCCGCCGCACATGGCGTGCCGGACGGACCCGGGCAGTTCGGCGGGCATCGTTTTGTGGCCCATGACGACGAAAACAGCCGCGCACCGTTCTTTCAGTGGTTGCGAAAAAATGCCCCGGCCGAGGCCGTAACCTTTCGGGCGACCGATCAGAAGGCCATGCATGACGCTGTGTTCGCGGGTGCGGGCATCGGCTTCCTGCCGATATGGATGGCGGCGCTGCGCGACGATCTGGTCCCGGTGATGCCGCCTCAGCCGGACTGGGCGTCAACGCTGTGGCTGGTCACCCATGTGGATCTGCATCGAACGACCAAGGTGCAGACCTTTACCAAGTTCCTGAAACAGCGCGCATCGGACTGGCGGTTGTGACGCCGCAGGCGCAGGGGCATGCCTGCATGTTGCTGTTCTCGGTACTGGTGGCGGGCTCGTTCTCGCTCGGGTCGCAGGTGGCCAATGACATCGCACCGATGGCGCTGACCGCGCTGCGGTTTGCCCTGGCATCGGCGATCATGGGCGCACTGGCGCTGGCCACCACCGGCATGCCGCGCAGCACGTTCGACGCGCCTTGGCGCTATCTCGTGCTGGGCGGGCTCTACGTCATCTACTTTGTGCTGATGTTCGAAGGGTTGAAAACCGCGCCGCCGGTCAGCGCTTCCGCCGTCTTTACCCTGACCCCGATCATGGCAGCCGGGATCGGCTGGCTTGTGCTGCGCCAGGTCACGACTCCGCGAATGGCGCTGGCGCTGGCCATTGGTGCCGCAGGCGCGCTGTGGGTGATCTTTCGCGCCGATTGGGTGGCGGTGCGCGCCTTTGATGTCGGCGAGGGGGAGGCGATCTTTTTCTGGGGTTGCATCGCCCATGCGGCCTATCCACCGGTGATGCGCAAGCTCAGTCGCGGAGAACCCGCGGCTGCGTTCACCTTCGCCGTGATCTCTGCGGGATGCCTCATTCTGACGGTGGTCGGCTGGAGCGACATCCGCGCCACCGACTGGGCCGGTTTGCCGGCATTGGTCTGGATCACGATTGCCTATGTCTCGATTTTTGCGACCGCCGGAACGTTCCTGTTGGTGCGCATCGCGGCGCTTCGGCTGCCGTCGGCCAAGGTGATGGCCTATACCTATCTTACACCTAGCTGGGTGATCCTGTGGGAAATCGCACTGGGCAATGGTAAACCAAGCGGAATGGTCTTGGTTGGGGTTACAATGACGGTGGTGGCTCTGCTGCTGCTGCTCAGGAATGAAGACTAACTTCAAAGCACCGGGTCTGCCGTGCGGACGATGCGATCTGATGCATCTGCTGCTATTGCTGACGCAGCATCCGTTCACGGTGCAGCAGCGCACCTTTGGCAATGCGAATTTTTTTGCCAAGGCAGCTGTTCAGCCTGGTCAACAGCGTCGGGTTTCAAACTGACAACCAGGAATATGAAAACCAGATCCGCCGCCAACCTTCAAACCGCCCAAACACCAGATTCAGTCATAGCTCTCTCGGGCGCGGTGCTGGTCGAGACGGTCTTTGCATGGCCCGGTCTTGGGACTCTGGCGTTTCAGTCGATCCTCGCGCGGGACACGCCGACCATTTTGGGCATTCTGTTCTTTTCTGCGCTCATCGTGATCACAGGCAACCTGTTGACGGACCTTGTGTTGCGCCTCGTCGATCCACGGATGAGGGCACACTCATGACCGATCAAAGTACAGACAGCCCAATCGAAAAGGCGCGCTCGCCCTTCTCGGAAGCCTGGGAAATGTTCCGCGGCAACTACGCGGCCATGGCCGGGCTGGGCGTTTTGATCCTGATCGTGGTTGGGGCTGTTTTCGGGCCAATTCTATATCCCACCGACCCGTTTGACATGGTCTGGGCGCCGTTTTCCCCGCCCGGACAGGACGGATTCCTGTTCGGCACGGACTATCTGGGGCGCGATCTGCTCGCGCAGATTCTGAACGGAGGACGGGTCACGCTGATCATTGGCCTGTCAGCCGCGATCCTGACCATCATCATCGGGGTCACAGTCGGCGCGCTGGCCGGATTCTACGGTGGCATCATCGAAGAATTCCTGATGCGGATCACTGAATTCTTTCAGGTTCTGCCAACGCTTCTGTTCTCGATGGTGATTGTCGCGCTTTTTGGAGCCAGCTTGCCGATGATTACCCTCGCTATTGGCCTTGTCAGCTGGACTGCCGTGGCACGTATCACTCGTGCCGAGTTTCTGCGGGTGCGCGAATTGGAATATGTCTTGGCCAGCCGCGCCTCTGGTGCGTCTAACATGGCGTTGATGTTTGGGGTTATTCTGCCCAACGCGTTGCCGCCCATTATCGTGCAATCTGCGCTGATGGTCGGATCTGCGATCCTGTTCGAAGCCGGGCTCAGCTTTCTGGGACTCACCGATCCCAATATCACCAGTTGGGGACAGATCATCGGATCGAACCGCCAATACATTCTGGAATCCAGCTTTACAGTAACCATTCGGGGCCTCGCCATTTTCACAACGGTGTTGGCCATTAGTCTGGTGGGCGATGGTCTGAACGATGCCCTGAACCCGAAACTGAGAAAACGCTGATGGCCCCATTGCTGCAAGTTGAAAACCTCCGCGTTGAGCTGGCGATCCGTGGCGGTGTAGCCCCGGTCATTGACGATCTCAGCTTTACCCTAGACCACGGCGAGAACATCAGCTTTGTCGGTGAATCTGGATGTGGGAATCGATGACGGCGCTTGCGATCATGGGCTTGCTGCCCGAGGGAATCGGCCGGATCGCGTCGGGTCGCATTGTGTTTGACGGCGAGGACCTTGCCATCGCGTCAGAAGCCCGCCTGCGCGATATCCGCGGCAACCAGATCAGCATGATCTTTCAGGAGCCGATGACCTCCCTGAACCCGGTCTATACGGTCGGAGAGCAAATTGCCGAAGTCTTGCGCGCGCATCAAAACCTTGGGCGCAAGGCGGCGCTTGATATGGCGGTGGAACTGCTGGATGCGGTCCGCATCCCCAATGCGCGCAGCCGAGTGAACGACTACCCCTTTCAGATGTCCGGCGGGCAACGGCAATACATCTGATCCACGGCCATTTTGACCGATCTCTTGGCTTGCTTGTCCTCAATGTACCGGATCAATTCAGCGCCCAGAATGTAATGCGGGGTGGTCGCCGCCATCACTACCAAGCCACTAGCGCGCCAAGCTCGCACGGTATGCGGAGTGACGCCCAGCGCAACGCCCGCTTCATCATAGTCATAGAGCCGGTGCTTTTTGATTTTGCGTGTCGAAACACGCTTGGCCATCTGGCTTGTCCGCCCTTGGAGGGCTCAACGCGCTGGGCCTCTGCCCATGCGTTCAGGTCAGCACCGCGATAGATGACCTTGCGGCCCAGCTTGTAGAATGCTGGTCCAACGCCCTTGTGCCGCCATTGCGCCAGCTTGTACCGGTCGCCGATGATGTCCAGTTCCTCGTCGCCGAGGACATAGTTGCGGTTTTGCTCGAATAGGTTTGGCATTTGATTGCGCTCCATTGTTATCAATGGCTACCTATTCAGCGCAGTTTGTCTGGATTGGAAACAAGGGAGAAAAGGGAGAAAGTCAGACGCCCAAATTCCCCGGTTCTTCCCCGTTTATTCCCCGGGAACATCGTTCAGCTACTCCGATGCTTTGTATTGATCGCGCCAATTTCGCAGGGTTTTATGGCTTGGCTTTTTGCCGGTTTCATGTTGAATTTTTCGTGCGACTTGCTCCCAAGACAAAGCGCCCTTATCACAATTCATGGCGCGGAAGGCAGTACGGGCGGCCTTAAGTCCTGGACGGCCTGTGCTGTTGAGACGTGAAATCGTTGTGTCGTGATCGAAAACCTGCTTGCGTCCCTTCAAATAATCTTGCCAGACACTTTCGTAAGATGCTGCATCAATGCACATTGACCATCCAGAAAAATGAGCGAGTATCGGAGCAACCGTTGATTTCCTGCTGCTGACGATTGCCCAAGGCGGAACCTCCGTCGCAATTGTATAGACGGGTCGAACAAAGTGGTTTGGCAGATCGTGGTGCTTTAGGCCCAAATCAGGTTGTTTCTGAAAAGCAATTTTGCGTTCGGAGATCTCCGAATACTCTTTTGACCAGCGCTTCTCATCCGACGGGGAATACCTCCAATCGACGTACCTAAAACCCTTGAAAGCCTGCTCAAAATACGAGTTTTCCAACTCGCTGTCATCCATCACTCCTTGCCAGACTGATTCATATGGCCCCAGCACCGATAACAGGCTTGCGAAGCCATCCTCCAACTCTATGTGCACTCGGACAACTTGGCCCGTCGGTGAAGCCAAGTGAATGCCCACGACACAGAGTGTTTTCAGAAATGAATGCTCGCAAACATCGAGTGGCGATCCCCGGACGAAATCCGCGACCATTTCCGGATCACCATAATCCGAAACCACCGACTCGTAGATGATCTCCAGCCTTTGATCTCGGTATTCAGCCCAGAGTTCGGCTGCTGGTCGATACCCAACGGGACAAAACATCTAACCCAACCTCACAATTTGGCCTTGCTGTCCAGAGACGAACTGCGACCACCGATCCATCAACAACCGCCGTTTCTCCAATAGGTCGGACCGGGCATAAGCCCGCTCTACGTTCGACCCGATCTTATGCGCCAGACTCTTTTCCGCAACCTCACGCGGCGCATTGGCGACCTCGGACGCCCAATCACGGAACGTCGAACGGAAGCCGTGCACTGTGACGCCTTCAACCTGCATCCTGCGCAGGAGCATCAACATCGACATGTTGGACAGCGGGTGGTGGCGTTTCTGGCCCTCAAACACATAGTCAGACTGCATCTTGCGCAGCGGCTCGATGATCGACAGCATTTCATCCGTCAGGGGAACCCGATGATCTTCACCTGTTTTCATACGCTCCTCCGGACAGGTCCAGAGCCTCGCGTCAGTGTCGATCTCGTCCCACTGCATCCCGAGAACTTCGCCCGTGCGTGATCCGGTAAGGCAGGTGAACATCAGCGCCTTTGCGGCCATCGCGTTGCGGGATTTCAGATCACCGTAGAAGGCAGGAACGTCCTGCCATCGCATCGCCTTGTGGTGCTTCACTTTCTTGACGACCTTCGGGAGAACCTGCGCATCCTTGATCGCTGTCACCGGGTTTTCGCCGGATCGGAAGCCTTTGGATTTTGCCACATCCAGCACGGTCTTGATCCGTTGCGCCAGTCGTTTCGCTGTTTCGTGTTTGTCAGTCCAGATCGGCGACAGGCACATCAGGACTTCCGGCTGGTCAATGCTATCGACCGGCATGCGCCCGATTTTGGGAAACGCGTAGTCGCGCAGTGTGTTGATCCACTGCTGGCCGTGTTTGGCATTCTTCCATGTGGGCATTCGGTCGATATGGACCTGCTGCGCCACTTCTTCGAAGGTTGGAATCTCTTGCCGGGCGTTGAAACGCGGGTTAAGCCCCTGCTTGGCCATGCGACGATATTCCAGCGCCCGTTCGCGCGCTTGGTTCAGTGTAACGATGTCTGCGCCACCCAAACCAAAATCCGTGCGCAATGGAGCGCCCTTCCTGTTCTTCTGGCCTTTGACGACCACCCGCACGATCCAGCGCCGCGCGCCAGACGGGTCGACCACCAGATAGAGGCCATTGCCGTCTCCGTGCCGCCCAGCGCCGAGGTTCTCAACCAGTTTCTTAGTTAGCTTGCCGGATATGGCCATCTGAAAAATACCACAATTCATACCACTCAATGAGTGAGTATAGACGCCATCGAAAGAAACTCAAGGCAATCGGCGAGTGGTCGCAAACCTAAGGATACAAAGAGAAAAGGCCGCTCAAGGCGTCTCTTGCAAATTCGAGACAATGCGGAATTGGCGGATCGGGTGTCCGTCGAACCAGTGTTCTCTTGGAGTTTTCGAGGTTCGCGTGCGTTCATTTTAATGGCTCAATTACAAAGCATTAAGTTTGCGCCTGCCTCTTGCAGTTCGTAGCCGTTCGCCTTAAATCAAGATAAAGTGTGGGAACATATGTGGGAACAGCATGGCCTTGAATGCGCGGAAGGTGGACACGGCAGGCTCCGGTCGGCACGGCGACGGGCGGGGGCTATTTCTCTACGTCAAACCCTCGGGCGCGCGCTCTTGGGTTCTGCGCTACCAAGTCAAAGGACGCCGCCGCGATCTGGGTCTTGGGCCATACCCGGACGTTAGTCTCGCCATGGCGCGTGACCGCGCGGCAGAAGCGCGGCGACTGATTGCCGAAGGCGAAGACCCGATCACCAAGAAGCAGCAGGCCAAGCCCAAGACCTTCCGCGAAGCCGCGCTGGAACTAATCGAAAGCAAACGCCCTGGCTGGAAAAATGCCAAGCACGCCGCGCAATGGACGTCCACGCTTGAGGCTTACGTTTTCCCGAAGATCGGCGCGGTACAGGTGGCTAAGGTCGAGACTGCGGACGTAATTGCCGTGCTTACCCCTATTTGGGCAGCGAAACCCGAAACTGCCAATCGCGTGCGCCAGCGCATCGAAGCGGTGATCGACTATGCCTCCGCACTTGGCATTCGCAGCGGAGACAACCCGGCGCGTTGGCGTGGGCATCTGGATCACCTCTTGCCCAAGCCCAAAAAGGTGCGGGCGGTCAAACACCACCCAGCGCTGCCCCATGCTGAGATTGCCGAGTTCATGACTGACCTCGCCCAGCGTGAAGGCGTCGCCGCGCGGGCGCTGGCCTTTACCATCCTCACAGCGGCGCGCTCTGGCGAGACACGCGGCATGACGTGGGGCGAAGTCGATCTGGAGGCCAAGGTCTGGACCATCCCAGCGGGGCGGATGAAGGCGGCAAAGGAACACCGAGTGCCATTGACCGATGCAGCCTTGGTTCTGCTTGGACAACGCACCGAAGACATCTCCGACGAGAACCTGATTTTCGGCAGCGAAGCAAAACCCGGCAAACCGATTTCTGACATGAGCATGACCGCCGTCCTGCGCCGCATGGACCGCACCAACATCACCGTTCACGGTTTCCGCTCCACCTTCCGCGATTGGGCGGGCGAGACGACCGGCTTTCCCCGCGAGGTGATCGAAGCGGCGCTTGCCCACGGCATCAAGGACAAGGCCGAAGCCGCCTATGCCCGGTCTGATTTGTTCGACAAGCGGCGGAAGCTGATGGAGGCATGGACTGTGATTGCCTTGGCGCAGACCAACACCGACAATATCGTCGCTTTTTCGAAGTGAATTTTTATCTGCTACTATGGAGCTTGCCAGCGCAATAGCGTTTCGGCTTGGCTAAGAACCAAGTTGATGGCCGCCGGTGCCAAGTCCGGCGGGTAGCCGTACTTTTTCAAAATGCGCCGCACAAGAATCCTGAGCTTGGCGCGCGCGCTTTCTTTGCGCTGCCAATCCACGGTGACGTTCTTCTGGAGTTGTTCAACGAGCACGTGAGCGATTTTGCGCAGTTCGTCATTTCCGAGGACATCCATCGCACTTTCGTTCTGCGCGAGTGCATCATAAAATGCCAGTTCTTCTTCACTTAGGCCAAGGTCATCGCCGCGTTGCACCGAGACCTTCATGTCTTTAGCCATGTCGATCAGTTCTTGGATCATTTCAAGACTGGTGATGGCGTTGGCATGGTAGCGCGCGACCGCTGCCTGTAGGCGCTCGGAAAATGCCTTGGCCTCAACCACATTGCGCTTTTCACGGGCTTTGATTTCGCCCGACAAAAGCTTTTTCAACGCTTCCAGCGCGAGGTTCTTTTGATCCATGGTCTGGATTTCTGCGAGGAACTCTTCGGACAGCACAGAAATCTCAGGCGTTTTCAATCCGGCAGCCGCGAGTACGTCGATGATCGTCGCGTCTGCGATGGCCTCGGAAATTAGTTGCCCAACGGCAAACTCTTTCTCGCGTTTGCTTATGCCCGTTTTGGGGGAAGTCTTGGACAAGGCAGCGCGGATGGCTTGAAAGAACCCCACCTCCTCTTTGACGGATTGCGCGTAGTCACTGGCGGATGCCAAGGCAAACGCCTTTGACAGGTTCGCCACAAGATCGGCATAGTAGCTCAGCTCGGCTTTCTTTGCCTTGACATCTGAGGCTTGATCGGCTCGGGCTTTTTGCTTTTCCAATGTCCACTCGATGGCTCCGGCGAGGGCTTGCAAGCGTTCATTCGGCAGGCCAGAAATTCCAGACTGGTAGTCAAAGCCAGAAAAGAAGTCCCTGCACCTTTCGACAAGCTCTTGGAGGGCAGCAACCGCTTCTTCTTCGTCTATGCCTGTTTGTTCGCGGTCTGTGGCTGTATAGTTTTGCAGAGCCTTTTTGAGGTTTTGGCCGATCCCGATGTAATCGACCACCAAGCCACCCGGTTTGTCTTTGAACACTCGGTTCACGCGCGCAATGGCCTGCATTAGGCCGTGGCCGCGCATCGGTTTATCAATATACATCGTATGCATACTTGGCGCATCAAAGCCGGTCAGCCACATATCGCGTACGATGACCAGTTTCAGCGGATCGTCAGGGTCGCGCGCCCGCTTGGCCAACAGATCACGACGCGCCTTGCTGCCAATATGAGATTGCCATTCCAAAGGGTCCGAGGCCGCCCCGGTCATCACAACTTTGACTTGGCCTTCTTTGTCGTCGTCTGAATGCCAATCTGGGCGCAGCGAGGTAATTTTCTGATAAAGGTCCACGCAAATTGAGCGGCTCATGCAAACTACCATGCCCTTACCCGTCAACACCTCCAGCCGGTCCTCAAAGTGCGAGACGATGTCCTGCGCGACCTTCTCAAGCCTTGGAGGCGCGCCGACAAGCCTTTCGACGCTCGTCCAGCTCGACTTGGCTTTTTCCTGCTCCGATAGCGTTTCGTCGTCGAACAGCGCATCAACAGCAACGTCTATCTCGGGGAGCTTCTCTTGCTCCAGTTCGACACGCGCAAGTCGGCTTTCATAGTATATCGGGACCGTTGCCTTATCCTCGACGGCACGGCTGATGTCGTAAATATCAACATACTCGCCGAAAACCGCAGGCGTGTTTACATCGGCGGCTTCAATTGGCGTCCCCGTAAATCCCGCAAACGACGCGTTCGGCAAAGCCTGCCTCAAATAGTGCGCATAACCATATTTGCGTGCGCCAGTGGAGCGATCCAGTTTTGCATCAAACCCATATTGGCTGCGGTGCGCTTCGTCCGCGATCACAATAATATTCCGCCGGTCCGACAGCTTGGGGAAATCTTCTTCCCCTTTCTCGGGCGAGAACTTTTGCAGTGTTGAAAAAATCACGCCACCCGATTGCCGGTTCAGCTGTTCGCGCAAGTCGTTACGGTCCGCGATCTGGTCTGGGGTTTGACGGATAAGGTCGCGGCAAAGCGAAAACGTCCCAAAAAGCTGGTCGTCCAGGTCGTTCCTATCTGTAACCACAAGGATCGTCGGGTTCTGCAACTCGGGCGCACGCACCATAAGCCCCGCAAAGAACGCCATCAAGAAGCTCTTTCCCGACCCTTGCGTGTGCCAGATCACCCCGACCTTGCGGTCCCCCTCAGCGCTTACTGCGTCAATCGCTTTGGCCAGCGCCTTTCGCGCGCCGTGAAACTGGTGATAGCCGCCGATGATCTTGAACACACCGTCGCCCTTGTCGCCGAACACGGTGAAATCGCGCACGAGCTGCAACAGACGTTCGGGCTGCATCATGCCGCGCAGCAGCGTGTCCATTTCCTTTGGGCCTTCGGGTGTGAAATCGTCCTGCGCGCCCGTCACGGTACGCCATGGCATGAAACGATCCTCTCCGGCGCTCAGTGATCCAGCACGCGCCAGAAGCCCGTCAGATGTGATCAGCGCCGCATTGGTGCGGAAGAGCGACGGGATTTGCGCCTTGTAGGTCTGGAGCTGGTTGAACGCGTCCTCAATCGTCGCATTTTCGCTGGCCGCGTTCTTCAGCTCGATCACCACCAAAGGCAGACCATTGACAAAGGCCACCACGTCCGGGCGGCGATTGTGGCCCGTCTCGACCACGGTGAACTGATTGGTCACCATGAAATCATTGTTGGCGGGCGTGGCAAAATCGATCAGCCGGACCTTGTCGCCTTTGATGGACCCATCAGGGCGGCGGTATTCCACGTCGATGCCATCGACCAGCATGCGATGAATGCGTCTGTTTTCTTCGATCAGAGAGGGAGTTTCGATGATCTGCACCTGTTTCAACGCGGCCTGCAAGGCCTCCTCGGGGATGTCGGGATTCAGGCGCTTTGCGGCCTCCTCCAACAGGCTCGGTAGAACCACATCCCCGTTCGACACCCGCTGCCGCTCCGGCCCATCGGGGGCGATGGAGACCGGGTCTTCATACCGCCAACCAAGGTCTTGAAGGATGCCAAGGGCGACTTGTTCGACGAGGTCTTCGGTGAAGCTCAAGGCGTTGTCTCCTCGGCGCTGGAATATTTCTTCAAAAGCAAGTCGATCAAATCGTCGATCTTTCGATCTGCCTTGATGTCGCCCGGTCCTCGGGCAATAGCTTGGGCTATCGCGCGTTTGACGACAATGCGTTTGCTTGGGAACTTTTGCCAATCCAATGAAGATGCCTGCTGGACCGCGTTCTCAATCCCTTGCGCAAAATCCCTCTCTTCGCCCGTTTCCAGCACCAAAAAAGCGCTCAATAGATTGGAGACGTCGCCTGCAATGTCGACCGTTCTCTCAGTCTTCAAAGCAGCCGCAATTTTGCGATCATCCTGCTTTTTTTCTTCTTCGGCGACTTCAAACTTCTCATCCTCCAACAAGCGTTCAAGCCAATCATTGCAGAACTCAGACGCTCCACCGGGATCAGGAAACAGGTTGCCGTGGTGAATGTTCATCTGCCTCAGCGCTTCGAGGCACCCTTTTCGATCATTGATCGAATTGGGGATGTGAAGTTTGAAGACATAGCGAGCAAGCAATTTGGCCCGCTTTCGGTCGCTAACGGAAAAGGTGATTTGCGGTGTATCGGGACCTTCGACAGTCGTTTGACTAAGCGCTGCATCGGCAGCCGCAATAAAATCAGTCATCCCGTCGTCAATTGAGGTCTCATCGACCGATCCCAACAACTCTGCGTCATCCAGCCTGTTGACGATCAATGACACCAAGTTGTCCTGGCCGTCCGGCGCAATGGTGAAGAGGCCCGACTGGTTAACCAACCGAGAGTTGCGGTGGTCTTCCGGTTCCAAGAATAACTCGTCGACAAAATCTTCGCCCAAGTCCTCTTCCAGCTTCGTTTTGTTCATGCAGAAGAGTGCGCGAGACGGATTGTTTTCCGTGTCTGTCTGGTTTTGATATTTGGAAAAGGCGAAAAACAATGCCACGAAAGGCGACCTCGTCCAGTCAAGCAGCGGCGTTTTCAACCCATTGTGCTGCCCTACCGCCCAAATCTCCTCCTCGGTTTGGAGCGGCCCAAGGTCATACCCGCGCCCGCGCATCGACAACTTGAATTGACGGAGCAGCTTTGTGCGTTTGTCCGAAGGAATGTCGCCTCCATCAAACAATCGGCCAAGGGTCGAGGACAGCTGCCAGTCATGGCCAGCATGGCCCCGGTAGACGAGATCGTTCTTTGTTTTCTTGAAGTCTGGGCCTTGCAGGATTTTCAGGAGTTCTTCCCAACTAACGACTTTTGCCGACGGGAGAAGTCCGTCAATCTTGTCATTGGGAAGCACAAACTCAGGATGCTTTGGCAACGCATCCAAGTAGGCGCGTTTGGCTGCGCGCCTACGCCTCTCTTCTGCCGTTTCCATGGACGGCCTTTCAGTCCTGCTCATTCCGCGCATTCCTCGGCATCTTTCAGGCGGATTTCGCCGGACATGAGTTTGGGCAGGAGGAGGTCGCGCATTTCGGCGAGGGTTTGGTTTTCTTGTTCGTTGGCCAGAATTTTCTCAAACAACGGTCCAACCACTCCATCAAACACCGCTAGGACTTGATCGGGCGGGAAGACAAACTTTTGGCGTTTCAAGACGTCGGTCTTTAGGTTGTTAAAAACGCTCCCTGTAGCTTGCGAGACGATTGCTTCTTTGAAGTGCAAGAAAGCAAGGTAGAGGAACTCGTTAGACAGACCTCCGGTGTCCGGGAAATAAAGCCAACCATCGTGAATGCAGGCGCGAAGCCTGAGGAACTTGGGCAAGCCGGGTGTGGCGCTGTTCGATAAAATCAATGAGCCGGGCTGCAACTCTACCGTTTTCTTGAGACCCTCTTCCTTGATGAACTCTCGCGTTACGAAAAGGTTGGGGCCATTGCACCTAGTTGCATCTGCAATTTTGACCCATGGTATACCCGAAGGTCGAATGAAGTCCTTGATCGGGCGAGGAGAACCACCTCGTTTAACCGTTACCGTATCGCCCAGCGCTCGCGAAACCCACTCCTCTGGCAAGCCATCCTCCCCCAGCTTTGCGGGGAAGAGGGGGGCGAGTTCAGCCGCTCTTGATGCGGGGAAGGCGTGGCCCATGATGGCGGCGGGGTCGGGTGCGCCTTCCATCTGGCGGCGGGTGGGGCCGAAATCGACGAACCAATCCCGGAACAACGCCCGCGCCATCTCTTCCAACGTCTCATTCATCCGCCGGTTCAGCTCGATTTTGTCATCGACTTTGGCAAGCAAGCCGCCAATTCTTCGTTGCTCAGCAAAATCAGGAAAGGAAATCTCAATGCGCCGAAGTGCCTTTTGGCTAATCCCAAGAACAGTTGTTCCTGTGGCGCTAGCAGCCAGATTGGCTTGTTGCTGTGGAGACACGAGAGCATAGCGAAGATAGGTACTATCGAGGACGCCTTCTTTTCCTCGCATACAGACGATCCGCTGACCAAGCGCGTAGGTGGCACTCTCGTCGTCCAGTTGGATAACCTCGCCCAACGGGGCTTCGGTGGTCATCACCACGTCGCTAACAGCAGGAAGCCCTCGGACCATCCATTCTTTATAGTAATCGGGCGCGATTGTCTGTTCTATTGGTCGAAGGAGACCATCGGTCTTTACCACTTTGGCAGAGAGTACAGGAATGCCTGTGGGAGCCTTTTTTGGGCTTTTGCCCCGATAGTCGAGCAAAGCATCAAGGCAGTCTTCTAGGTATGCAGTTGTCCAACTAGTCATTTTCTTGAACGCCCGCCAACCCTAGCCGTATATCGGCCTCTAAACTCAGAGCTGTTGAGAATTGCCGATCTAGTTTGGCGCTCAAGGACTGAAAACGATCCGCAAACGGCACATTATCCGCTTCGACCTCGGCAGCGCCGACATACCGTCCCGGCGTCAGCACATGGTCATATTTCCTTATGATCTCCAGATCTTCGGATTTGCAGAAACCCTGAACGTCGGCATAGGCCTCCCAGCCTTTCTCCTCTAACGTCTCGGGCTTGGCGCGCCAGCGGCGATAGGTGCCTGCGATCTTTTCGATGTTCTCGTCCGAGAACTCGCGCCGCACACGGTCCACCATATGCCCTATGTTGCGGGCGTCGATGAACAGCACCTCTCCGCGCCGGTCGCGAAACCCATTGGCTGATTTGTCTCGGCTTAAAATCCAGAGGCAGACGGGAATCTGCGTGGAATAAAACAGCTGCCCCGGCATGGCGACCATGCAATCGACGCGGTCTTCCTCGATCAGGTGTTTCCTGATCTCGCCCTCGCCGCTCGCTTGTGACGACATGGACCCATTGGCCAGCACCACCCCGGCATGGCCGCGCGGGGCGAGATGGTGGATGATGTGCTGTATCCACGCGAAGTTGGCGTTGCCCTTGGGTGGGATGCCGTATTGCCAGCGGTCGTCCTCGGTCAGCCGGTCGCCGCCCCAATCCGAGATGTTGAAGGGCGGGTTGGCGAGGATGTAGTCGGCCTTTAGCCCCGGATGCGCGTCCTTATGGAAGCTGCCCGCGCTGTCCCATTCGATGGCGGCGTCAATGCCATGAACGGCAAGGTTCATCTTGGCGAGCCGCCAGGTGGTGTGGTTGATCTCTTGCCCGTAGACTGAGAGGTTCAGCGGGTTGCCGCCGTGTTCCTCGATGAACTTCTCGGATTGGATGAACATGCCGCCGGAGCCGCAGCACGGGTCGTAGACGCGCCCCTGATAGGGTTCGAGCATTTCAACGAGGGTGCGCACGACGGAGCGGGGCGTGAAGAACTCGCCGCCGCGCTTGCCTTCGGCGCTGGCGAACCCGCTGATGAAGTATTCGTAAACCCGGCCCAAGAGGTCGCGCGCGCGGTCCGCGCTGTCGTGCATTTTGATGTTTGAGAAGAGGTCCACCAGCTCGCCCAGCATGGTCTTGTCCAGTGTGGGACGGGCGTAGTTCTTGGGCAGGACGCCCTTGAGGGTTTCGTTGGTGGGTTCTGCCTCGATGGCCTCCATCGCGTCGTCGATGATTTTGCCTATGTTCTCAGACCGGGCATTTTTCTGGATGTGCGACCAGCGGGCAGTCTCCGGAACCCAGAAGACGTTTTCAGCGAGGTATTCCTCGGGGTCTTCGGGATCAGCAAATTCATCTTCGCTGAGTTGATCGTACATCGCCTGGAAGGCTTCGGAGATGTATTTGAGGAAGATCAGGCCCAGCGCGACGTGTTTGTATTCCGACGGCTCAAGGCCACCGCGCATTTTGTCGGCGGCTTTGAAAAGGTCAGCCGCAAAATCGAGATCTGCGGAGCGGGTATTTTGGGCCATGTGAAGGGGTTCTTTCAATTTCTATTTGGTGCAAAAAGTAACAGAGGAATTTGACGGTTCACAATGCCTCTTGATAGTTTTGGGTGTCATTTTTGAACGCAAACAACTTGCGCAGGACGCCTGCGAACCCCATATTTCGGGAAAGTTATTTGATCAGGCGCAAGATATGGCTTCATTTAGTACTTTCATTCGGAAATC
Source organism: Sedimentitalea todarodis (assembly GCF_032595355.1). Lineage (NCBI taxonomy): Bacteria > Pseudomonadati > Pseudomonadota > Alphaproteobacteria > Rhodobacterales > Paracoccaceae > Sedimentitalea > Sedimentitalea todarodis. Next base: position 196,059 of record NZ_JASMWN010000001.1, read on the forward strand.
TCCTTCGGGGCGGTTGAGGGCTTTTCTAGCTGCGCGCGGCGTTCATGCGGAAGGCGATTTCAATTGGACCAGTGATGGGCGCGGCGCGGTATTTGTACGCTCGATTGAAGCGCTGATAGCAGGCCTGCCTGACGCGCAACAAGACGCTGTGAAAGCTGAGTTGGAGCTTTTGGCCGAACTTGCTTCTGACGATGGTATGAGCGGCGTGGCGCATGTTTGCGCCGGGGAAGGCGTCGATCTGGAGGGCTGCGAGGGCGTGGAAGACGTCTTGTTGATGCTTGTGACTGAGTATAACCGCGTGATGATCGAACGGGTTCAGGTGCAGGCGTCCTACCTGCGCAAATCCGGTGGCAAGCAATGGGCGCGCTTCCAATTCCTCGATGATGGCAAGCCTTGGGTTCTCGATCAACAAAGTGCGCAAAATGCGTTCTTGGACGAAATGATCGATATTCTGAAATTGCCCCCGCATCGAAAACGCGATGCTGATTGGTTTCACCCGGTGCGAATTGATCCGGCAACCGGCGCGGAGATAAAACTGACCCAAGCCACCATTTATGTTGAGGATCATGCGGAAAGCGAATTGGCGTTTGGCGAAACAAGCCTTGAGCGGCACACGCGGCAAAAGGTTCTTGAGGTCGGTGTTGTTTGTGATCCCAAGGAACGGATCGTCGAGATTTGCGCCAAAGGTGGCCACAAAATCCGCGACAAGTATCTGCAAGCCTTTTCCAAACACTTTGCGCCGCAGTCCAAGCCGCCCGTCCAAGTGCCCCGTCGCAATGTTCGTCTAGAAGTGCTGCGCAGCGCGCCGGAATTGACGACCGTACCGGCGGATGGAATTGAACGTGTCGAGGTGTCTTCGCTGTCTTTTCGGTCAACGGATGGGGCATTCTTGATGGCCGAAAAGCGCGGTGAGGATGAGTCTCTCTATCAATTCCTGAAACGACGGTTTGGGGTAGCGTCGCCATTGCAGGCCGCAGGCTGGCAGATTGTTGCGGCAACCTTGCGCATTTTCAAAGCGCCTCGCGATGGCAAAAAGGGCCATGTTCTGACTGTGACCCTGCGCACGCCCAACACGACGAGCGTACCGAACAAGACCGAGGCGGAGCGGGCATTTGTTTTTGACCTGTTGGAACGCTGGGAGTTGTTGGACCCGCCACCGACCAAGGCCGAGTTGTTTGAGGTAATCGAGTGACCGCAACGACGCGGCTTTGCGAGATTATTGCCCAAGGCGGTAAAGTTTCCACAGATTTTGGCGACGACGATGGCTTTGCGGTTCTGGTCCGCCATGGTTATCTTAGCGAAGCGGGCGTTTTGACTTCGGTGGTTTGCGATGAGTGTGACGCGCCGCATTCCGCGCCGGTTGTCTATGAGGCGGATATGTATGGGTATTACTGCCCGGACCTCGGTTTCCTGCCCCTCGTCGCCGCGCGTTTAGCCGTGTTTTCGCCGGACATTCCAAAGTTGATTGACCGCTTGGCCGAAGCCCTTGGATGTCGGCAACGCAAATCGTCCAGCATTTTTGGTGAGACGTGGCGGATCGGCGCGGCCCAAACCGACGCTGCGACGGTGATGCTCTACTTTCACCCGACCTTAGAGACTGAAGACGATGCGCGCGTGTTACAAGATGCCTTGGGGCGTGAAGCCCGGTCGGAATGGCGGCTTGTGGTGACGGCTCAGGGGGCTTTGCCGATGGCTGGCTTGGCGACGGTGCGCTTTGATGACCTTACCGAGATTGACATCACAACTGGCGCGCTAAGCGTTATTGCCGATCCCGGCGTTTTGGCAGGCTCGCCCCGCAAGAACCCTGGTGGACGTCCGAGCGCGCATGGGGACTTGCTCAAGCCCTTGATCGTAGGCCGTATTAGCGATGGTACGGCGGTTGAAGGTGTCAACGCCGAAGCTGGCGAAGTGCGAACCGCATTCAAGGCCAAATATCCAAATCGTTCCATACCGTCAGGCTCCGCAATAAAGCGCTACATCAGAGAAGCGCGCGGGGGTTCATAACTGGTTCAAAACCTCATCTCTGTTTTGAACCACCACGCGTCCGGCAACGTCCGCTCATGCTCTTACAAAGGAGAATGAGCTATGACGAACACACCGGAATTGATCAACCAAGCCGCGCAAATCCTTGCGGTTTCCCCCAACGAGGCCGCGCGCCTTTGCAGCATCGGACGCACCACACTTTATGCCGCGCTGTCGTCAGGTGAGCTGAAAAGCGTCAAGATCGGCACGCGCCGGTTGATTACCCTGGACGCCCTGCGGGATTGGCTGAAACGCAACGAAACCCCGGCGAGCGAGTGAGGGCGCGATATGCCGAAAAAAGCGCGCCTTAACGGGATTAAGGCCTTCCGCTGTTACACTTTCGAGGAGGCGGCGGAGGCATCCGGCGTCACCCCTCGCACCATCCGAAATTGGGCGGCGGACGGCCTTCCGGTCATGGACGGTGTGCGCCCTGCGCTCATCCGGGGCGACGACCTGCGCGACCACATCAAATCGCAACGCGGCAAGCGGTCGGTCAAAACCCGGATCGACACATTCTATTGCGTTTGTTGCCGGGCAGAACGGAGGGCGGCGGAAGGCATGGCTGACTGTGACGTCGCCAGTGGCCGCGCAAAGATGACAGCGCTCTGTGAGGCCTGCGGAACGGTTGTTTCCAAGCCCGTCTCCCAAGCCTTGATTCCCCAAATTGCCCGGACACTCGACCTCAAAATTACGCGGCACTAGGACACATTAAGGAGGTGGACAGATGCCCCCGTGTTTTTCCTGTTCAAGGCAGGCGGCGGTGCGCTGCGGAATGCGCCCAAATCGTGCGCCGTTTCGGAAGGCGGGCGGTGCAAAGTTCAGGGGTTCAGGTCCGGGAACCCGTCGCGTCCATGCTTTCGAGAAATCCACTCACAAAAACCGGGGTGCGGCTGCGCTCCCCATCTTCCGCACGACCAACTGAACGGAGGCCATCATGGGCAAACGACCGAATGAAAAGAACGAACGCCTGAAGCGTCAGTTCATCGACTATCGCAAATATGCGCGCCAACTGTCCGATAAATCGCTGGATCGGGAATTGGCGGCGTTGGAGCGCTTCGACGTCTGGAACGGGCGAAAGGATTTCGCGCGGTTCCACATCGAGTGGGCCATGGGCTTTCGCACGCATCTTGAGACAGCGAAGGGCGCGAGCGGTAGCCCTTTGAGCAAATCGACATTGCGCGCCATTCTGGCGACGATGCGCGAGTTCACGCTCTGGCTGTCGCAGCAGGACGGTTTCCGCAGTCGGATCAGGGCGGTGGATGCAGACTATTTCAAGCTGTCGCGCCGGGACGAGGCCGAAGCCCGCGCCGCCCCGCCACGCGCTGCACCGGGCATCAAACAGGCCAAACGGGCGCTGGCCTTGATGCCCGACACGACCCCGCGCGAGAAGCGCGACAAGGCGATCTTCGCGCTGCTCTGTCTGACGGGCGTGCGCGTGGGGGCGCTGATTTCATTGCGGCTCAAGCACGTTGATCTGGAGGAAAAATCCGTCACGCAAAACCCGCGCGAGGTTGCGACCAAATTTGGCAAAAGCCTGCACACCTTCTTTGCCAAGGACTTCTCGGAGGCCGAAGCCGCGCTGGCTGCATGGATGACCCACCTCGAAGACGAGGCGCTGTTCGGGCCTGACGATCCGCTCTTTCCGGCAACAGCGATTACCCCCCAGTCCAACACGGGATTCGCTGCGCATGGATTCGAGCGGCGCGCTTGGAAGACCTCGGAACCCGTCCGCAAGATCGTCAACGGAGCCTTTGCGGCGGCCAAACTCCCAGCCTTTGGCCCGCACGCCTTCCGTCACATGCTGGCCCGCCACGGCGCGAAAACCAGCAAGTCGGTGGCGGAATTGGTGGCCTTGTCGCAAAACCTCGGCCACACGGACGTTTTGACGACCCTGCGCAGCTACGGCCAAATCGACCGCGACACCCAGCGCCGCCTGATCACCGGCGAAAGGGATGGCGATTTGCTGGAGGATTGAGGGCCTTGAAACGCGCGACATGTGTGGGAATGGATGTGGGAACACCAGGGCAAGACCGCAAAAATTCTATGATAAAACATAGATTTAGAGGGGCATTGTGGCGGATCGGGTGGGATTCGAACCCACGGTACGCTTTCACGCACGCCAGTTTTCAAGACTGGTGCCTTCGACCGCTCGGCCACCGATCCGCGATGCTACGGCTCTTATACATCTCGTTCTGAAGGCACAACAAGGAGAACAGCCATCTCGGGCAAAACATTGGCCGCAGTCGCAGTGCTGCTGTGTAGGGGAGGTTCTCAGGTGCCAGTCGAGACAGGTCGGTTCGGCGTTGGCAGTATTGACCTGCGGGCCTTGGGCTGTCTCAGCTGACGCGCTGGCCACGGCTCCAGACCGCGCGCACCAGTGGCGCTTTTCCGGCCAGGCCGACTCGCACGACGTCGCCGCGCAACCCGGATTCCAGCCGCCCGCGATCGGTCAGGCCCGCGGCTTTGGCCGGGTTCTGTGTTACGCAGGATAACGCTCGGGGCAAATCCTGCCAAATGTCAGCCAGCCGGAATGCGGAAAGCAGAAGGGCTGATGGTACGTAGTCGGATGAGACGATATCGAGAAGCCCCGCCTCGGCCAGTTCACATGCGGCCACATTGCCGGAGTGTGATCCGTTGCGAATGATGTTCGGCGCGCCCATCATCACCGCCATGCCGTGCTCCCGACAGGCCGCCGCTGCCGCGCGCGTTGTGGGAAATTCGGCAAAGCCGACACCATGGCTGCCCGAGACCGCGACCTGCTCTGCGGTCGTGTCATCATGGCTGGCCAGAGCTGCACCCAGCCGGCGCGCTTCGGTCACCGCTCCGGCCAGGTGCTTTTCGCCGTGAGTCTTCTGGAGCGACTTCAGGTTCGCCACATGCTTTGCAAACGCGGCATCGTCGAAACCGCGCTTTTTCGAGAGGTATGTTTTCAGCGCGATGAGGTCGCGGAACTGTCGCTGACCTGGCGTGTGATCCATCAGGCTCAGGATACCGACGCGGTCTTCCGGGCCAAATTCGGCCAGTTCCTCCAGCAGCGTTTGCGAACAGATTTCGGCACGCAGGTGCAGGAAATGGCTGATCTTCAGGTGGCCCGCTGCCTGTGCCTCCAGCAACTCGTTGGCGAGGGTTCGGGCATAAGGAGCATAGCGCACCTTTCCGCCGTGGATAGACCCGACGCGCAGCGCATCGAACACTGTGGTGATCCCGGTCGACGCCAATTCGCTGTCGTGGGCCAGGATCGCGGGCAAATGCGGCCAATCGACTTCGGGGCGTGGTTCGATATGGCGCTCGAGGTTGTCGGTGTGCAGTTCGACCAGCCCCGGTATGACAATATCGCCACGGCAGTCGATGGCTCCGTCAGGCAACGCGCCGTCTTCGGTGATTTGGGTGATCTCCCCATGTTCGATCGTGATGCTGCCGGTAATCACGGCATCGCGCAGAACGATACGGGCATTGGCAAGGCATAGATCGTCTGACATGGAACCGTCACCAGCATCTGGCAAGGCTGTCGGATCAAGAGGAGAGTTCATGTCATATTCTCGTTTTGCGATTTACTTCGTTCCGCCCGAAGGCGCGTTGGCGGATTTCGGGGCGCGTTGGCTGGGGTGGGATCTGGTGTCTGGTCGTGCAGTTGATCAGCCACACCTGCCAGGACTTGACGGCATTTCGGCGGCACCGCAAAAATACGGCTTTCACGGCACATTGAAAACGCCTTTCCGATTGTTGGAGGGGTGTGGCCCGGACAGGCTCGCGGCGGCGGTTGAGACGATGGCTGTATCCTGTGCCCCTGCCACATGCGATGGATTGCAGTTGTCGCGGCTCGGGCGGTTTCTGGCGCTGACGCCCAAGGGCGATAGCGAGGGGATCGCGCGTATCGCAGCAACCTGTGTGCGTGAACCCGACAGCTTGCGCGCGCCTGTAACCGAGGTCGAGCTTGCGCGTCGCCGCAGGTCGCGGTTGTCCGCGCGGCAGGACAAGATGCTGGTTCGATGGGGCTATCCTCACGTGATGGACGAGTTCCGTTTTCACATGACGTTGACCGGCCGGCTTTCGCCCGATCAGGTCGATCGCTGGCAGGGCATTCTCGCCGAGCACCTTCCCGCCTTGCCCGAGCCTTTCGTGATGGACGCGATTGCGTTGGTGGGCGAGCGGGCGGATGGGCGGTTCGAGATGATCCAACGCTATGCCCTCACCGGATAAAGTGCTGCAAGTGCCATCGCCACCGTTTCAGTCAACAGACCGTCATTGCGGATTTCGGCAACGTCGATGCCATCCGTAAGCGGCTTTTCGGCCTGCGCAAGCCGGCGCTTGATTTCACCTTCGCTTTCGCGGCCGCGTTTGGTCAGCCGGCTGGCCAGAACCGAGGGGCTGGCGGTTATGTTGAGCACGCGCAGATCAGGAAAGATGCGCACCGCCTGGGTCAGCGCGGACCGTGATAAATTAGCGATGCATGTTGCCCCCAATCCAACATCCGTCAGAACATCGGCGGGAATGCCGTAAAGCAGCCCGTGCGCTTGCCAGGTCAGGCAAAACGCGCCGCTTTCAACCCGTATGCCAAACTCTTCGGCTGTAACAGAGTCGTAGTCCTCGCCTCCGAGCTCCGGCGCACGGGTTATGACCCTGCGCACGAGCCGGATGGCCGGCTTGGCGGCCGCGATACCGGAAAGAACACTGTCCTTGCCCACAGCGGATGGCCCGACGATCACGATGAGGCGCCAGTTGCTCATGCGGCTTGCTCTGGTGTGGACTGCCGGGCACCAAACTCACGCCAACGAACACAGGCTCGTGCTGCGACGTCAGGTCGAGACAATGCCATTGTGTTGCGGATTTTCAGGGCGCTGATGGTGCGGGTGCCGCTGGTCAAGGTTTCGACATTGACGATGAATGTCGCCCAGCGGTCAGGATGTACGGGTGTGCCGTTGGGCCGGGGTCCGCTCTGATCGAAAAGACCCGGCAGACACCCGTTGATCGCTTTGACCGTCAGGGCCATCCGGCATTCGCGCTCGGCCTCTTCCATATCGACAACTTTTCTGAATACTATACAACTAGACATATCATAACAGATTCGACGATTTTGGACAGCGGAGTTTTCGAGAGTTTGGTTGAACATGACCGTCCACGCACACCTGTCTGGCGCGCGATTGCCAGTGCCTTGCTGGGCGATATTACCGAGGGCCGCTATGGGCCGGGTGACAAGCTGCCGACCGAAGCCACGCTGGCGGCGCGTTTCGGGGTCAACCGCCACACGGTGCGCCACGCTCTTTCAGACCTGGTAAAGGCCGGGTTTGTCCGGACGCGACGCGGTTCCGGTGCATTCGTGGCGGCGGCACCGGCCACTTATCCGATCGGGCAGCGGGTCCGCTTTCACGAAAACCTTCTGGCGGCAGGGCGAATTCCACGCAAACGTGTCCTTCAGATCGAAATACGCGCGGGCACGATGGGCGAGGCGGATGCGCTTAGAATTGTCGCCGGGAAAAATGTCTGCGCCTACCACGGTCTGTCGCTTGCCGATGGATTGCCTGTGGCGGTGTTTGAGAGCGTGTTTCCGCTGGAGCGTCTCGAGGGGATCGACGGCGCGCTTGGCGAGACAAGCAGCGTGACCGATGCGCTGCGCCGGGTTGGCATCCTGGACTACACGCGTGCCGCCACGCGGCTGACCGCTGTGCTGGCCGATGCCACGCAAGCCCTGCATCTTCAGGTGAGGGAGGGCGACCCGCTGCTGCGTACAACCAGCGTGAACATCGATGGCGCGGGGGTTCCGGTCGAATATGGCAGGACGTGGTTTTCCGGTGACCGGGTCACGCTGACCTTCGAGGCGTAGTGGTGCCGGCACCGATGCGCCGCGCAGATGTTGTATCGATCAATAAACGCTTCGGCCGATAAGCTGCGCAAGTCTTGCGGGGCAGGGCGCAGAGGGTCTTGTGAGCAATCCATCCATCCATGCAAGTGCGATCGGGCCTGCGGCAATCTCTGTCGGTTGGCATGGGCGCCAAGGCCTGCCAGTGCACGGAGGCGATGATCGCGCTAACGCGTTTTCCATCTGGTTCAATGGGCGATTTGGTCCCATTGCCCTTGACGATAGACCAACGCATAAGGTCTGCACCACAGCAGATGAGGAAAGACCCATGATTGGACGCCTGAACCATGTCGCCATTGCCGTACCGGATCTGGAGGCCGCGTCATCGCAATATGCCAACGCCCTTGGTGCCAAAGTCGGCGCGCCGCAGGACGAACCCGACCACGGGGTGACCGTGGTGTTTATCGAACTGCCCAATACCAAGATCGAACTTTTGTATCCGCTGGGTGACGACAGCCCGATTCAGGGATTTCTCGACAAGAACCCATCAGGCGGTATTCACCATGTGTGCTATGAAGTCGACGACATCCTGGCGGCGCGCGATCATCTGAAATCGACAGGCGCACGGGTGTTGGGCGACGGAAACCCCAAGATCGGGGCCCATGGCAAGCCCGTCCTGTTCCTGCACCCCAAGGATTTCAACGGGTGTCTTGTCGAACTGGAACAGGTCTGAGTCGCGACTTACCAAAAGCACGGAGCCCTGCATGGCCATCACATCAGCAATTGTTCTATTTGCGGTCATCTGGTTCATGACGTTCTTCATCGCCTTGCCGATCCGTGTGCGGACTCAGGGTGATGAAGGCAAGATCGAACCGGGAACTCATGCAGGGGCACCCGAAGTCCATAATTTGAAGAGAAAGGCGTTGATCAGCACGGCGGTTGCGCTGGTGATCTGGGCGATCGTGGTAACGATCATCTTGTCCGGGGTGATCAGCGTGCGTGATCTGGACTGGTTTAACAGGATGGGGCCGGAAGGCTAGGCTGGCCCGCGGTTTCAGCGTTCAATCGGAAGAATGTTGTGAAGGCGGTGATAAGGTGCCGATTCGACACTCTTGCCGACATCCGGCACAGCCTCGGCCTGACGGGCACGGAAACTCATGTACGAGGCCGCACCCAAGCCGATCAGGCCGACGCAAACGCTGGTTCCGAGTATAAGACTGTCCAAACCAAGGGTCTCGAACATCACGGTTCTCCTTCTCTGAATCCAATATAGTCGATTCTGGTGAAAATTCCACCTTCGATGCATTCGAAAGCGACTACAGTTCGCATTGAATCAACCGCATCTGCCGGGAACGAGCCATAATCTAACGTAATTTCAGGGCTTCCAGCGCATACCGCAGCAGGTGTTCGGTTTCTTCACGTTCCCGGCAAAGCCCGGCTTGTCCGCGTCGCAGCCGCAGCCTGCCGAGTGCAACCGCAATGCCTCCGATGGTCGGCACGGCCAGCGCGGCAATCGCCGCTTCGCCGGCGAGGGCGCCGGCAATCGTTGCGCCCGCTGCGGCCAACAGCGCTCCGGCACTCAGCCGCTGTGTCCAAACTCCGACCACTTCGTCGAGATCCCGCAACCCGCTTTCCCGCTCGCGCAACCGGGCGATCCGTCTGCCGAGCAAATCGGTGATCACGAGCGTAAGTTCGTCATGATTGACCTGTTGGAGCGCCGAGACAAGCGAGATGCGCTCGGCCGGGTCAAGACAGACGGAATCGACCAGATCGTCGACTTCGTCATGTTCAACGGGCTCCTCCATCGAAAGAGCGCGCGCGAATGCGATCAGCGCAGTGGCAGGGCGGCGTTTCTTGGGAGGCGTCTGGGGCATGCGGCCATCCTCGCCAACGAACGCGATCTCGGCAACCGGATTTTGGGCCAGGCGAACAACTTGTTTCGTCATGCCGGAGCCGCAGGCACCCTTGCCCTCTCGATGCGCCCACCCGATGCGCAATCGCCTCCCCACGCAGGGGCTTGCCCGAATTTCGCAGGGGCGCTACCGTATACCAGTGCATGCGGGAGAACCGGTCGAATCGTCCGGTGCCGAAGGAGCAACCGCCCCGGAAACTCTCAGGCAAAAGGGACCGTCTGCATTTGAAGCTCTGGAGAGAGGCGCACCGCGTCCGCCGAAGGGATAGCGATCTCAGGCGAAAGGACAGAGGGGGCATCGTGCCGCGCGATACCGCGCGATTTTGGGGTGCCGGGATGATTTTAGAAAATCGCATCGGCCTGTGACAGGAGCAGGTATGACCGATCTGAAAAGAACACCATTGCACGCGCTGCATGTAGAATTGGGCGCGAGGATGGTTGGCTTTACCGGCTATGACATGCCGGTCCAGTTTCCCGACGGAATCATGGCCGAGCATAGCTGGACACGCAGCAATGCCGGGCTTTTCGATGTGAGCCATATGGGGCAGGTGATCCTGTCCGGCGCGCCGATTGTGGATATTGCCGCTGCCTTCGAGACGCTCGTCCCGATGGATGTGGCCGGTCTGGGCGAGGGACGACAGCGCTATGGCCTGTTTCTGAACGACAGCGGGGGCATTCTTGACGACCTCATGTTCGCGAACCGGGGTGACCATCTTTATGTGGTGGTCAATGCCGCTTGCAAAGCCGCCGACATCGCCCGCATGAAAGCGGCACTGGAGCCGGGCATCACCGTGACCGAGGTGACGGATCGGGCACTTCTGGCGTTGCAGGGGCCGCAGGCGGAAACCGTGCTGGCCGGTCTCAATGCAAGCGTGATCGACATGGCGTTTATGGATGTCGCAACCGTGGCTCTGGACGGCGTGGAATGTTGGGTGTCGCGGTCGGGATATACCGGTGAAGACGGATATGAGATTTCGGTGCCCGACCGTCATGCCGAAGCGCTGGCGCGCTTGCTGTTGTCACAAGATGCCGTGGCCCCCATCGGGCTGGGCGCGCGCGACTCTCTGAGGCTCGAGGCCGGGCTCTGCCTCTATGGTCACGACATTGATGAATCCACCCTGCCTGCCGAGGCAGGTCTGAACTGGGCGATCCAGAAGGCGCGCCGCGCGGGCGGAGCGCGCGAGGGCGGCTTTCCCGGTGCCGATGCGGTCCTGGCGCAAATGGCAGCGGGGCCAGCCCGCAAGCGGGTCGGGCTGCGGCCCGAAGGCCGGGCGCCGATGCGCGAAGGTGTTGCGCTGTTCGCCGGGGCAGAAGGTGGCGATCAGGTCGGCACGATTACCTCGGGCGGCTTTGGCCCGACAGTCGGTGGGCCGGTTGCGATGGGCTATCTCCCGACCGAGCTCGCCGCGCCCGACACCACGGTTTTCGGCGAGCTGCGCGGCAAGCGCCTGCCGCTCACAGTCGCAAAGCTGCCGTTCGTGGCAGCCAATTTCAAGCGTTAGTCCAAGAGGGAAATCCGGACATGAAATTTACTGAAGAACATGAATGGCTGCTGGAAGAAGGTGAACTGATCGTGATCGGGATCACCGAGCACGCGGCGGAACAACTGGGCGACGTGGTGTTCGTGGAGCTGCCCGAGGCAGGCACCGAGGTGACCAAGGACGACGAGATCGTGGTGATCGAAAGCGTCAAGGCGGCCAGCGACATTCTCGCGCCGCTGGATGGCGAGATCGTCGAGGTGAACGCGGCCCTTGCAGACAATCCGGGACTGGTGAACGAGGATGCGCAGGGCGCGGCTTGGTTCATCAAGCTCAAACCGTCTGATACCGGCCCGATGGCGGATTACATGGACGAGGCGGGCTACAAGGACTTCATCGCCTAGAGCCAGCGCCAGAGGCGGCTGCGTCTGGCGCAAACATTCTGACAAGAAGAATGACAGGGGGGCGCCACGTGATGCGGCCCCGCCATTACCGGAGACACGCGATGCCTTTTGAGCCGACCGACTATCTGCCATATGACTTTGCCAATCGCCGTCACATCGGCCCGTCACCCGAAGAGATGGACCAGATGCTGGCGACGGTGGGGGCCGCAAGCATCGAGGCGCTGATTGATGATACGGTGCCTGCCGGGATCCGGCAGAAAGAGAAACTGGATTTCGGTCGTGCCAAATCCGAACGGGAACTGCTGCACCACATGCGGCTCACGGCGGCCAAGAACAAGGTTCTGACGAGCCTGATCGGGCAAGGCTACTACGGAACCGTGACGCCCCCCGCGATCCAACGCAACATTCTTGAGAATCCGGCGTGGTATACCGCCTATACGCCCTATCAGCCCGAGATCAGCCAGGGACGGCTGGAAGCGTTGCTGAACTACCAGACCATGATCAGCGATCTGACGGGACTTGAGATCGCCAACGCCTCGCTGCTGGATGAGGCCACTGCCTGTGCCGAGGCGATGACGATGGCGCAACGGCTCGCCAAGTCCAGGCAGAAGGCGTTTTTCGTCGACCGCGATTGCCACCCGCAGAACATCGCCGTGATCCAGACCCGCGCCGCGCCGCTGGGGATCGAAGTGATCGTGGGCAACCCTGACAAGCTTGAGGCCGACAAGGTCTTTGGCGCGCTGTTTCAATACCCCGGCACCTACGGGCATGTGCGCGATTTCACGGAACAGATTGCGGCGCTTCATGAAAGCAATGCGATTGCGGTCATGTCCGCCGACCCATTGGCGCTGACCCTGCTCAAGGAGCCGGGCGCGATGGGTGCGGATATCGCGGTGGGAAGCACCCAGCGTTTTGGCATTCCGCTGGGCTATGGTGGGCCCCATGCCGCCTATATGGCGACAAAGGCCGAGTATGCCCGCGCCATGCCGGGACGTCTGGTCGGGGTCAGTGTCGACAGCCATGGAAACCGCGCCTATCGCCTGTCGCTGCAAACCCGCGAACAGCATATCCGCCGCGAAAAGGCGACCAGCAATGTCTGTACCGCGCAGGCGCTGCTGGCAGTCATGGCGTCGATGTACGCCGTGTTTCATGGTCCCAAGGGGCTCAAGGCCATCGCGCAACGGATTCACCGCAAGACGGTGCGGCTCGCCAAGGGATTGGAAGAAGCCGGGTTCAAGGTCGATCCACAGTCGTTCTTTGACACGATCACGGTTGACGTGGGACCGTTGCAGGCCGCTGTTCTGAAATCGGCGGTAGACGAGAACATCAACCTGCGCCGCGTCGGTGAACACCGGGTCGGGATCAGCCTTGATGAATGCACCCGCCCCGAGAATGTCGAGGCGGTCTGGCGCGCCTTTGGTATCATCCGGACCGATGACAAGTTCGACCCGGAATACCGGGTGCCTTCGCAATTGCACCGCACGAGCGACTATCTGACCCATCCGATCTTTCACATGAACCGCGCCGAAACCGAGATGATGCGCTACATGCGTCGCCTCGCGGACCGTGATCTCGCGCTCGACCGGGCAATGATCCCGTTGGGCAGCTGCACGATGAAGCTGAATGCCGCCGCCGAGATGATGCCCGTCAGCTGGCGCGAATTCTCCCGGTTGCACCCGTTCTGCCCGCCAGATCAGGCCCTTGGGTATCACGAACTGATCACCGATCTGTCCGACAAGCTGTGCCAGATCACCGGTTATGACGGCTTGTCGATGCAGCCGAATTCCGGTGCACAGGGCGAATATGCGGGCCTTTTGACCATCGCGGCCTATCACCGGGCCAACGGCGAAGGGCACCGCAACATCTGTCTGATTCCGATGAGCGCGCATGGCACCAACCCCGCCAGCGCCAACATGGTCGGCTGGAAGGTCGTGCCGGTCAAATCGGCGGCGAACGGCGATATCGATCTGGAGGACTTCCGGGCCAAGGCAGAAAAACACGCTGCCGATCTGGCGGGCTGCATGGTGACATATCCCTCGACCCACGGGGTGTTCGAGGAAACCGTCACAGAGGTCTGCAAGATCGTGCATGATCATGGCGGTCAGGTCTATATCGACGGGGCCAACATGAATGCCATGGTCGGTCTCAGCCGGCCGGGAGATCTGGGCGGTGATGTCAGTCACCTGAACCTGCACAAGACATTCTGCATCCCGCATGGCGGCGGCGGACCCGGCATGGGACCGATCGGGGTCAAGGCGCATCTTGAACCGCATCTGCCCGGCCATCCGGCGACCGGCGGACAGGAGGGGCCTGTTTCGGCGGCGCCCTTTGGATCGCCGTCTATCCTGCCGATCAGCTGGGCCTATTGTCTGCTGATGGGCGGCGACGGGCTGACCCAGGCGACACGGGTGGCGATCCTGAACGCCAACTACATCGCCACGCGGCTTGAAGGCGCCTATGACGTGCTCTATCGGGGCAAGACCGGTCGCGTGGCGCATGAATGTATCCTTGACACGCGCCCCTATGCCGACAGTGCAGGTATCACTGTAGATGACATCGCCAAGCGGTTGATAGACAATGGTTTTCATGCTCCGACGATGAGCTGGCCTGTCGCCGGAACCCTGATGATCGAGCCGACCGAAAGCGAAACCAAGGCCGAGCTGGACCGGTTCTGCGACGCGATGCTGGCGATCCGCGAAGAGATCCGCGAGATCGAAGAAGGCCGGATCGACAAGGAGAACAACCCGCTCAAGAACGCGCCGCACACGATGGAGGACCTGGTGAAAGACTGGGATCGCCCTTATTCGCGCGAACAGGGCTGTTTCCCGCCGGGTGCGTTCCGGGTCGACAAATACTGGCCACCGGTGAACCGCGTCGACAATGTCTATGGCGACCGCCACCTTGTCTGCACCTGCCCGCCGATGGACGAGTACGCGGAAGCCGCTGAATAGGAGTGACGACAGGTTCATTCATCAGCTGATCATCGGATCCGCTCTCTCTTCATCTTTGTGCAAGTACTCCGGGGAGTGTGAGGGGCAGAGCCCCTCACCCCTTCCATGGCTCCGCAGAGATGCCATTGGATGAATCGTCCAGCCGTGCAGGGTAACCCGGCAAGTCTCTGAAACGATGTCGCTCCGTTCGTCATTTGCGGTGAAACTCAGGCGAACGGGTCTTCCGGATAGCGCACCGCCGCCAGATACAATCCCTGCGGCGGGCAGACGGGCCCGCAAGCCGCGCGATCACGGGTGGCCAGAGCCCTGCCCACATCGTCAGGAGTCCACGCTCCGGCCCCGACGCGTTCCAGCGTGCCGACAAAGCTGCGCACCTGATTGTGCAGGAACGATCGCGCGCGGACGTGAAATTGTACCTCGCGTCCAAAAAAGCTCTCGACGTCCTCGATGCGCAATTCATCCAGCGTCTTGAACGGGCTTGCCGCCTGACAGATCGTGCTGCGGAAGGTGGTAAAGTCATGTCGTCCGATCAACTGATCGGCTGCGGCCTGCATTGCCCCGACATCCAGCGCATGTTTGACCTGCCAGACCTGCCCGGCCTCATGCGTCGCCGGAGCGCGCCGCATCATGAGGCGAAACAGATACCGGCGTTCGACGGCTGAAAAGCGTGCGTGCCAGTCGTTCGAAACCTGTGCGCAGGCGACGATCGCCACCGGTGCGGGCTTGAGATGATAGTTCAGCGCTTCGGACAGGCGAAACGGATCCCAGTCGCGCGACAGGTCGCAATGGGCCACCTGACCAAGCGCGTGCACGCCGGCATCGGTCCGTCCGGCGGCAGCGATCGTGTGCTCGCGCGGCTCCAGCCGGGCCAGGGCGGTCTCAATCGCGCCCTGCACCGACGTCTGCTCCTTTTGCCTTTGCCATCCGGCAAAGGGCGCACCTTGGTATTCGACTTTGAGAGCGTAACGTGGCATGGCGCGCTGCTACCCTGCAGCGCGCGAAACGGCAAGACTGGTAACACCTGCCTCCGCCCCCTATCTTGGGGCAAAGACGTGGGGCAGGGTACAGGTTTGGTCATTTCATCCATAGCCGACGGTCTGGTGCGCAGCATCGAAACCGTGGGCGACACAATCAGCGAAACACTGTTTGAACCGGTGATCCGACTGGGCGTGACCGGTTTGGCCCGGTCCGGCAAGACCGTGTTCATCACCTCGCTTGTCGCCAACCTGATGGATCGGGGCCGAATGCCGGGGCTGGCCGCCGCACAAGAGGGGCGGATCGAAGCCGCCTTTCTGCAACCGCAGCCAGACGATACCGTGCCCCGATTTGACTATGAAACCCATCTGGGCGCGCTGACCGCAAAAGACCCGCACTGGCCCGACAGCACCCGCGCGATCAGCGAGTTGCGCCTGTCCTTGCGAGTGCGCCCCACCGGCCTTCTGGCGGGACTGCAGGGGCCGCGGACAATCCATCTGGATATCGTCGATTATCCCGGCGAATGGTTGCTGGATCTGGCTCTGCTCGACAAGACCTATGCGCAATGGTCCGAGGAAACGCTTCAGCGGCTGCAAGGTCGTCCCTCCGCAGCAGAATATCGCGCCAGCCTGGCCGAGGTGGATCAGAACGCACCGCTCGAAGAACCCGTGGCGCAGAAACTGGCGCGCGCGTTTACCGACTATCTGCAGGCTGCGCGGATCGCGGGGTTCTATGATTGCACGCCGGGGCGTTTCTTGCTGCCGGGTGATCTGGCCGGGTCACCGGTTCTGACTTTTGCGCCCCTGCCCGCAGAAGGCAGCGCCCCGCGCCGTTCGCTGGCACGCGAGATGGAACGGCGGTTCGAGTCCTACAAGTCCGAAGTGGTAAAGCCGTTCTTTCGTGACCATTTCGCTCGGATTGACCGGCAGGTGGTTTTGGTCGACGCGCTTGGCGCGATCCACAAGGGGCCGCAGGCGGTCGAGGACATGCGCGGCGCCATGGCCGATATCCTGGGCGCGTTCCGCCCCGGCAGAAACGCGTTTCTGACCAGGTTGTTGCTCGGGCGACGGGTCGAGAAAATCCTGTTTGCCGCAACCAAGGCCGACCACCTGCACCACCTGCAACACGCCCGCCTGACCGCGATCATGGAAGCGCTGACCCGCGAGGCGCGGGACCGCGCGCAATTCGCCGGGGCCGACACTGTCGCGATGTCCATCGCCGCCTTGCGGGCCACCACCGAAGAGGTCCGTGCACATGCCGGGCGCGATCTGAGCTGTGTCCGCGGGCGTTTGCTGGACACCGGCAAGGCAGCAGCGTTCTATCCCGGTGAACTGCCAAAGGACCCGGCGCAATTGCTTGGCCCGGCACGGGCCGGGGCCGAGGGCTGGCTGGATGCGGACTACCAGGTGATGTCCTTTGCGCCTGCGCCGCTCGACCTGCGGCCCGGCGACGGCCCTCCGCACATCCGGCTTGACCGTGTCGCCCAGTTTCTGATCGGTGACCGGCTGTGACGGTCGTATTGCGTGCAGCGACGCCACTGGATGCAGGGGCAACCGGGAACATTCTCTGGCAATCGTTGCGAAGAGCTCCGAATGCAGAGGTCTTTTCGGCAGCAGAGGCCATCGGCTACTGTGGTGTGATGATAGAGCGAAACTGGGTCACGGTTGCCATGTCGGGGACCGGTGTGCAGGGTTTTCTGGCACGGGACGGACAGGAAATCTGTGCGCTCTATACCGCCGCGACCGCGCGCGGGCAGGCAATTGGACGTCGACTCGTCGAGAAGGCCAAATGCGAGGTATCGCGCCTGCATCTGCAAACATCCGGTGCAAACACCCGTGCGCGGCGGTTTTACGCGCGGGCGGGGTTCGTGCCCGTCCCGCCCGCACATCGCGCCCGGCCTGATGCAACACAGCCCGCCTGGACCTATGTCTGGCAAAAGGAGATCGCCGCATGACACATGGGCCCGTTCTGATTGATCTGGAAGACCGCGAGCCGCCGGTATCGGTTGTCGACGCGCCACCGGTGCCGGATATGCCTGCGCCGGACGGGCAGGCCATGCAGATGGCGGCGCGACTGGCGGCGCGGCGACCCTCGCGGCTGGCGCGGTGGTTCTGGGGGCTGGCCAGCGCGGTGATCGGCGCGATGATTTCGGTGGCAGCCTGGGATTTCGTGACAGGCTTGCTGGCGCGCGCGCCGGTGCTGGGCTGGATCGTCACAGGGCTGATTGCTGCGATGCTCCTGGTGCTGCTGGTGATTGCGCTGCGCGAGATGGCGGCGATTGCCCGATTGGGCCGCATCGACACGCTGCACCGTGCTGCCGACGCGGCGCTGGCAGAACGTGATCTGAGCCAGGCGCGCGTGGTCACCAGGCGATTGCTCGCCTTTTACGCCGGGCGGGATGACACCCAGTGGGGCCGACAAAAGCTGACCGAACGGATGGATGAGCAATTCGATGCCTCGGGCCTTCTGAACCTTGCCGAAACAGAGCTTCTGGCCCCGCTGGATGCCGCTGCCAGCCGTGAAGTCGAAGCTGCTGCGCGGCAGGTGGCTACGGTGACCGCGCTGGTGCCGCTGGCGCTGGCCGATGTGATAACCGCGCTCGCCGCAAATCTGCGGATGATCCGGCGCGTGGCCGAGATCTATGGCGGGCGCTCGGGTCTGATCGGAAGCTGGCGGCTGACACGGGCGGTGTTCACGCATCTTGTTGCCACCGGGGCCGTGGCTGTGGGCGATGATCTGCTGGAACCGATTCTCGGCGGCTCGATCCTGTCCAAGCTGTCGCGTCGCTTTGGCGAAGGGCTGGTGAACGGTGCCCTGTCTGCCCGGGTCGGAGTCGCCGCGATGGAGGTCTGCCGCCCGCTGCCGTTCACCCCAGGGCGCCGGCCCTCTGTACGCGGCATCATCAAGAACGCACTTGGCGGCCTGTTCCGCGCGAAAGACGGCTGAAATCGCGCGAAACATTTCTTTTGTTGACGTAGGGTAATCTTGCAGCGCTATGATGGCCTATCACCGCGAGGAGGCGTGCAATGTCGGAAGCGTCCGAAGTTGCCGAACACTACTCCAGCAGATCGCTGCTGGACCGGATCGAGGCAGCACTGGCCAAGGCTGGCGCAAAGCGGCCTCTGGATCTTGAAACCCTTGCGCTGTTTGATGAATTCCATATTGGCGGCCGGCAGGCGACCGAGCATCTGCTCAAGCGCCTCGATATCTCGGCGGGAAACCGGGTATTGGATCTGGGCTGTGGTCTGGGTGGGCCGGCGCGATACGTCTCCAAGGTCAGCACCGCGCGGGTGACGGGGCTTGATCTGACCGAAGATTTTGTCACGGCAGGCAATGCGCTCACCGGTCAGGCATTGATGGTGGACCTTGTCGATTTGCGGCAGGGCAGCATTCTGGACATGCCGTTTGACGATGATCAGTTCGATGTTGCGTACATGATCCATGTCGGGATGAACATTGCCGACAAGGCCGCGTTGGCCGCCGAAGTGGCACGGGTATTGAAGCCGGGCAGCCTGTTCGGAATTTACGATGTCATGGCAGTGGACGAACCGGAACTGACCTTTCCCGTTCCATGGGCAAGCGGGCCAGAACAAAATGCCCTGAGCGCGCCACAGGTCTATCGGGATGCATTGACCGGGGCGGGATTCAGAGTGCTGTCGGAGACCGACCGGACCGAGTTTGCTAGGGCGTTCTTTGCCCGCCTGTCGGACCAGCAAAGCAGGGCCGCATCGCCGCCGGTCCTTGGTCTGCATCTGGTCATGGGGCCGGACACAGCCACCAAGATCCGCAATATGGTAGCGGCGCTTCACGGACATCAGATCGCGCCTGTCGAGATGATCGCGCGCGTCGGTTTCTGAACAGGCGGATTGATCTGAGACAAGGCACAGGGCCGAGGGGCCGGGCACGCTGTCGGCAACAACGACAGGAGCCATAGCCATGCCGGATCACGGGCACAGCCAGCAAGAGATCGCCAGACGCATCGGGTCGCCACCGGGGCGGGGCGTGCTGCGCGATCTGGTCTACGGCGCGATTGACGGCTCTGTCACCACCTTTGCGATCGTCGCCGGTGTCGCGGGGGCGGGGCTGTCGCCCTTTGTCATCGTGGCGCTCGGCATCGCAAACGTGCTGGCCGACGGTTTTTCGATGGCGGCGGGCAACTACTCGGGCACCAAGGCAGAGCGTGACAACATTCGTCGTGTCCGCGCCATCGAGGAGCGCCATATCAAACGATACCCCGACGGAGAACGGCGCGAGGTGCGTGAAATCCTGTTGCGGATGGGGCTGAACGGAGCCGTTCTAGAAGACGCGACACAGGCGATCACGGCAGATAGAGAAAGCTGGATCGACCTCATGGTGCAGGGCGAGTACGGACTTGGTGGTGTCGATCCGCACCCCATGCGTGCCGCAATGGCGACGTTCATGGCCTTTCTTGCCGCCGGTTTCATCCCGCTCTTGCCGTTCATGCTGGGGCTGGAGAGAGCATTTGAATTGTCAGCTATGATGACGATGGCGGTGTTCTTTGCCATCGGCGCGTTCAAGAGCCGATGGTCGCTTGCGCCCTGGTGGTGGTCCGCCCTGGAAACTCTCCTGATCGGCGGCGTGGCGGCTGCGATCGCCTATGCGGTCGGCACGCTGTTTCATGCCTGACTGTCAGGTGATTATTCGTCATACATCCGGTTCTCGTCGTTCTTGAGAACCCGGATCTCCATTTCCTCCAGTGAAATCTCATGTGTGGCATGGGCAACCAGCGCCTGGGCGTAAGTTGGCAAATCCTTGGAGGCATCCTGGGTCTCGGGCGACCACAGGCGCGATCGCAAAACGGCTTTGCCGCAGTGAAAAAACGCCTCCTCCACGCGCACGACCACAGCGAAATCCGGCACCCGGCCCTTGATCGCCATCGTCTCGCGCAACTCTGCGTCGCGCACGATCTGCGCGCTGCCGTTCACGCGGATCACCTCGTTGCGGTTGGGCACAAGGAACATCAACCCGACCCGCCCTGTTTTAAGAATGTTCAGAAATCCGTCAAAGCGATGGTTTCCGGGCCTGTCCGGAATGGCGAGGGTCTTTTCATCGACAATCCGGACAAACCCCGCCGGGTCGCCTTTGGGGGAAACATCCACGTTGCCCGCGGCATCAAAGGTCGCCATCACCAGAAAGCTTGATCGTTCGATCCAGGCCCGGCAAAGCGGATCAATGTGATCGATGATCTTTGTCTTTTGCGAGTCGTATTCGCCTTTGATGACCGCCCTGATTTCCTCTTCACGCGTCACGATATCCTTGGGTTGGTACATGGCCATCTCCTGTTCCGCGCGTTCGACGGGTAATCTGGCACCCCGGTACCCGTGGCAGAGTGTAGCATATTTGCGGGCTTCCGTCTGTCGTGGCACAAACATTGACAGGTTCAAGGGCAGGGCGATCCGTCGGTGGTGCGCTGCGAGAGGCTCTGGACCATCCCCGCAGCCCGCCCTATAAGCCGGGCCATGATGCGGACTGATCGGATCATTATTCGAATTATGTCCCCGGCGCTCTGACCATGAGACGCCGGGCAAAGGTGTTTGAGTGCTCACACCGACCGCTTGCAACTTTTCCGCCATGACTGATCCAAAGGACGCCTCCCATGTGCGCCGATACGACGACGACCGAAACGACTGACTACAAGTCCACGCTCAATTTGCCGAAAACGGATTTCCCGATGCGCGCCGGCCTGCCCAAGCGCGAGCCTGCCTGGCTGGACCGTTGGGAGGACATCGGGGTTTACGACCGGTTGCGCAAAAAGCAGGGCCGCACGCCGTTTACGTTGCATGACGGGCCGCCCTACGCCAACGGTCATCTGCATATCGGTCACGCGCTGAACAAGACGATCAAGGACATGATCGTACGCAGCCACCAGATGATGGGGTTTGATGCGCGGTATGTGCCGGGCTGGGACTGTCATGGCCTTCCGATTGAATGGAAAATCGAGGAACAATACCGCAAAAAGGGTCGCGACAAGGACGAGGTTCCGGTGCTCGATTTCCGTCAGGAATGCCGCAAGTTCGCCGAGGGCTGGGTCGATATCCAGCGCGAGGAGTTCAAGCGCCTGGGCGTGACCGGCAACTGGCCTGATCCTTACCTGACAATGGATTTCCACGCCGAGGCGGTGATCGCGGCGGAGTTCCAGAAGTTCCTGATGAACGGCACGCTGTACCAAGGCAGCAAGCCGGTGATGTGGTCGCCGGTCGAGCAAACCGCCTTGGCCGAAGCCGAGGTCGAGTATCATGACAAGGACAGCTTCACGATCTGGGTGAAGTTTGCAGTCACTGAGGCGCAGGCCGAGGACCTGAACGGCGCACATGTCGTGATCTGGACCACGACCCCCTGGACCATCCCGTCCAACAAGGGCGTCGTCTATGGTGCGGAGTTCAACTATGGCCTCTACGAAGTCACCGGCACCCCCGATGAATCCTGGGCCCATGTCGGCGACCGTTTCATCCTTGCCGACAATCGTGCCGAGGACGTGATGCATCACGCGCGGTTAGAAACCGGAATGTGGCGGCGCGTTCGGGATGTGCCGACGGAGGACTTGTCCGGTGTCTTCCTTGAGCATCCGCTCAAGGGTGCGGAAGGGGCAAACGGCGAATGGGACCAGCCGCGCGACTTTCGTGCCGCGCCTTTCGTGACGGATGAGGATGGCACCGGCTTTGTGCATTGCGCGCCCAGCCATGGGATGGATGAATTCGAACTCTATCGCGACGCCGGAATGCTGGAACAGGTGATCACCTACAACGTGGACCCGGATGGCCGGTTCCGTGCTGATCTGCCGCTGTTTGGTGGCAAGGCCATCCTCAAGCCCAACGGCAAGGAGGGCGACGCCAACAAGGCGGTGATCGACAAGCTCGCCTCAGTCGGTGGGTTGCTGGCGCGGGGCAAGATCAAGCACAGTTATCCGCATAGCTGGCGGTCCAAGGCACCGGTGATCTATCGCAACACGCCGCAATGGTTCGCGGCCATTGACCGAAAGGTTGGTGACGGACAGGACACCTATGGCACCACCATCCGGGAACGCGCGCTGACCAGCATCGATGAACTGGTGAAATGGACACCAAAGAGAGGGCGCAACCGGCTGTTCTCGATGATCGAAACCCGGCCTGACTGGGTGCTGAGCCGCCAGCGCGCCTGGGGTGTTCCTCTGACCTGTTTCGTCAAGAAGGGCGCGCTGCCCACGGATGCCGATTTCCTGCTTCGCGACGAGACGGTGAACGCGCGCATCGTCGAAGCATTCGAGGCCGAAGGCGCGGATGCATGGTACAAGGATGGTGCCAAGGAGCGGTTCCTGTCCGGTGTGGTTGATCCAAACGCCTATGAGCAGGTGTTCGATATTCTGGATGTGTGGTTCGACTCGGGATCGACCCATGCCTTCGTGCTGCGCGACCGGGCGGATGGTTCCGCGGACGGCATTGCCGATGTCTATATGGAAGGCACCGACCAGCATCGCGGTTGGTTCCACTCCTCGATGCTGCAGGCCTGTGGCACCATCGGACGCGCACCCTATCGGAACGTGGTGACACACGGGTTCACGCTGGACGAGAAGGGCAACAAAATGTCCAAATCGCTCGGCAATACCATCGTGCCGGAAAAGGTCGTGCAGCAATATGGTGCCGATATCCTGCGCCTTTGGGTGGCACAGGCCGATTACACAGCGGACCAGCGGATCGGTCCCGAAATCCTGAAAGGGGTCGCCGACAGCTATCGCCGCCTGCGCAACACGCTGCGGTTCATGCTTGGGTCTTTGGGGGAGTTTGACAGCATCGAACCGGTGCCCCATGCCGACCTGCCGCCTCTGGAAAAATGGGTGGCGCATCGGCTTGCCGAACTGGATGGCGAGGTGCGTGCAGGCTATGCGGCGTTTGATTTCCAGGGTGTGTTCCAGAAGGTGTTCACCTTTGCCACGGTGGATCTGTCGGCGCTCTATTTCGATATCCGCAAGGATGTGCTCTATTGTGATGCCGACGACAGCCTGTTCCGCCGCGGGGCGCTCACCGTGCTGGACATGGTCTTTCACCGGCTGACGACGTGGCTTGCCCCGATCCTTGTCTTTACGACCGAGGAAGTCTGGCTGGAGCGCTTTCCCGGAGAGGGCAGCTCGATTCACCTGCAGGACATGCCGCAGACCCCGGATGAATGGCTACAACCGGAACTGGCGGCTGTCATCGAGCGGGTGCGCAATGTGCGCCGAGTGGTCACGGCGGCGCTGGAAGTGCAACGCCGCGACAAGGTCATCGGGTCCAGCCTGGAGGCAGCGCCGATCGTGTATCTTGAAAACGCGGAAATGGTCGGGATGTTGCAGGGTGTGAACTTTGCCGACGTCTGCATTGCTTCGCAGATCGCGTTGACCACCGATCCCGCACCCGAGGGCGCATTCGCGCTCGAAGACGTGCCGGGCGTCGCAGTGGTGTTTGCACTTGCCGTGGGCGAGAAATGCCAGCGTTGCTGGAAGATCCTCCCCGATGTCGGCACCCATACACATGCCGGCGTCTGCGCTCGCTGTGACAATGCGCTGAGCTAGCGACTATTCCGGTCCCGCCTCGGGGCCGGAATTCGCGATCATCCATTGAGTACAGGCAGCTTCCGGGGCAGGGTGGCATCATGGACAATGTCAAGAACATGCAATGCGTCGCCTGACGGTTCAAACACCGACGGGCGACGTGACGCTGACCGAAATGGGCGGCGCGATCACCCTGGTGATTTGGGGCGGAAGCGGCCAAGATCACACAGCGCTGCTGGACCGCGCGGCGCAGCAACTGATGGCCTATTTCGAGGATCCCACCAACGATTTTGACGTGCCGCTGAAGGTCGAAGGCAGCGCATTTCAGCACGCAGTCTGTGATGTGATGCGGGCGATCCCGGTGGGTCACACCCGGACCTATGGCGACATTGCCCGCGATCTGAACGCCCCGCCCCAAGCGGTCGGCCAGGCCTGTGGCGGCAACCCGATTCCGATCATCATCCCCTGCCACCGTGTTCTCGCGGCGTCGGGGCTGGGTGGGTTCTCGGGCGCAGGCGGTGTTGAAACCAAGGTTGCCTTGCTGCGTCACGAGGGTGCGGCAGGATTGCTGATCTGACGGGCCTATGCGGCTTTCCGATTGCAAGTCAGACGCGTTCTGATCAGTCTGTCGTGAAGACCTGTCAAAAGGAGAAGACCGGCGATGACATCTGAGAAGAGAGCAGCACTCAAACAGGCCGTGCATGACAAACTTATGTCGCTTGAAGAGACCGAACTGGCTGCAGCAATAGCGCACTACGAAAACTACCTGCGGGACTCTCAGCTGGACGACCGCGAGGCACATGACAAGGATGATATCGCCGAGGCACGCGAGAGCGCCGATCTGGCGGCGGCATTTGACCATCCGGTGCACACGCATCATTCCAAGATCGAAGCCATCGAGAACACCGATTTTTCAGTGACCGATACGGTGCAGCCGGGCGCGGTGGTCTCGTTCAACGGGCGTCATTTCGTGGTCGTGGTGTCGACCGTCAAGTTTGATTGCGATGGGGTGACGTACATGGGCATTTCGACACAAAGCCCGATCTTCAAGGCGATGGACGGGCTGAAAAAGGGTGACAGGTTCACCTTCAACGGGCGCGAAATCGTTCTGGATGACGTGATTTAGGCGACGGCCCATTCGTGATATGCCCATGACATGACACGCAATCAGCACTCTGACCCGGAAAGGCGGCTTGCGGCCATTCTTGCCGCCGACATGGTTGGATTTGCCCGGCTGATGGAGTTGGAAGAGTCCGCCCTGCTTGCGCGGCAAAAGCGGCATCGGGCAGAGTTGATAAACCCGCAGATCGCGGCCCGCCGGGGCCGTATGGTCAAGACCAGCGGCGATGGCATGCTTGTCGAGTTCGCTTCGGCCAGCGACGCGGTGAGATGCGCCATCGATATCCAGTCCGGGATGATCCGGCGAGAGGTGAATTGCAAGCCCGACCGCCGAATCCAGTATCGCATCGGCATCAATATCGGTGACGTAATTCCGGATGATGGCGACATTTTCGGCGACGGGGTGAACGTTGCGGCGCGGCTGGAGCAACTGGCCGAACCCGGTGGAGTCTGCATCTCGGACATCGTGCACCAGACGGTCACCGACGGGATCGGCGAACCCTTCCGGAACCTCGGTCGTCAACGTGTCAAGAACATCACCCGACCTATCCGGGTCTGGCAATGGACCGCCGATCCGCCCGATCTTCCCGAGGCGCCCGCCTTGTCACACCAGCAGCATGTGCGTTTCTGTACGTCTGCGGACGGCACCCAGATCGCCTGGGCCTCGGTCGGCAACGGGCCGACGGTGTTGCGTGCGCCGCACTGGATCAACCATATCGAATACGAATGGCAGAACCCGCTATATGGCCCGTTCATAGATAGGTTCGCACAAGCGACGACCTTTGTGCGGTTTGACCAGCGGGGCAACGGGTTGTCGGACCGGAAGGTGTCTGAAGTTTCCTGCGACGCGATCCGGCAAGATATGGAAGCAGTCGTTGATGCCTCCGGGCTTCACAAGTTCGTACTGGTTGCCAAGAGCCAGGGGGCCGGATTTGCGGTGGACTATGCAATTGCCCATCCCGACAAGGTCAGCGCGATTGTCTTTCTCGGCGGCTATCTGCGCGGTGCGCTGCGACGAAACAGCCGCGAACAGGAAGTGCTGAGCGAGACCGGACGTCGCATGATCAAGGACGGTTGGGGATCGCCTAATCCGACCTTCCGACAGTTCTTTACCTCGGGGTTCGTGCCGGACTCAGGCCCGGACATCCAGGAGACCTTTGATGAGATGCATCGGCTTGCAACCGACAAGGAGGATGTTCTGCGAATCTACGACCTGATATCACAGTTCGATTTTGTTGAGCTGGCCCGTCAGCTTGATCTGCCGGTTCTGGTCGCCCACGTGCGGGGAGATCGGCGCGCGCCGCTTGACGAAGGGCGCTTGATTGCGCGTACGATTCCCGGCGCTCGTTTCATAGAACTGCCCGGCAACAACCACGTGCTGACCGAGGGTACCCCTGCCTTCGATCTGTTTTTCGAACACGCGATACCTTTTGTTCACCAACACGGTTGAGTGAATTGCCTAACTGCTGGACCCGCCGTCGTCGCGCAAGGGTATGATCTGCTGCGCGATCCCGGCGAACAGCAGGTAGACCGAAGTAACGATCAACCCCCAATGCGCCCAGCTTTGTGGGTGAAAGTCGACCCAGGCAGCCCAGCCCGCAAAAAAGGTCCAGGCCAGCGCCATCGGCAGCGTCACCGGCCGCCAGCGTTCGGTGCGCACGGGATGCACGAATTTGAGCGGTGTGAACATGGTGATGGCCAGGGCTGTGACAAGTGCGAGGATCACCCAGAAATTCGGTTGCAGTGCAAATACGACCAGCACCACCATGTTCCAGCAACCGGGAAAGCCGGAGAAAGAATTGTCTTTTGTTTTCATCCGCGTGTCGGCGAAATACAGAGCGCTGGTAAAGGTAATGACGATGATCGCCACCCAGCCCGTCCAGCCATCCATCAGCCCGGATTGAAACAAGGCAAAGGCCGGGATGAACACGTAGGTCAGATAGTCTATGATCAGGTCGAGCAGCACCCCGTCAAATTCCGGTGCATAGTGTTTGACGTGGTATCGGCGCGCCAGTGGTCCATCGATACCGTCAACGAAAAAGGCCACCACCAGCCAAAGGAACATCAGACTCCATTCGGTTTGGGCCGCGGCGAGCATGGCAAGCATGGCAAAAACCGCGCCGGTTGCGGTGAACAAATGGACAAGAAGGGCGCTGACATTCGGACTCATGGAGATGCTTGTGCCGGATGTGCCGATGGGATGCAAAGCAAAACCTGCCCCCGTGGGTTGTGCATCGGGTGAGGTTTCATGCCTTTGGGTGGGTGCGGTCGTAAACCTCCATGAGGCGCGCGGTATCGACGGCAGTATAGGCCTGCGTCGTGGACAGCGAGGCGTGGCCGAGCAGTTCCTGTATCGCGCGCAGATCGCCACCCGCGCTCAGCAGATGCGTGGCAAAGCTGTGTCGCAGGGCGTGCGGCGTGGCGGTCGCGGGCAGGCCAAGCTGCATCCGCGTGCGCGCCATGACCCCCTGTATCAGGCGTGCATGAAGAGGGCCGCCCCGCACGCCGCGAAACAGCGGGGCCGCTGCTTCCAGCGGGTAGGGGCATAGTCTGACATAGGTGGCAACCGCGTCGCGTGCTGCATCCAGAACCGGCACCATCCGTTCCTTGCCACCTTTGCCGATGATCCGAAGCGAGGCAGGCAGGGGGCTGTCCGCCCCTTTGAGGCCAAGTGCCTCGGAAATGCGCAGACCGCAGCCGTAGAGAAGCGTCACAACAGCGACGTCGCGTGCGCCAACCCAGTTGCTTGTCGATTGCATTTCGACCGTATCCAGCACCGCCCGCGCGGCGTCTTCGGCCAGTGGTCTTGGCAATTTCTTTTGAAACTTGGGCGACCGGGTGGCGAGCACGGCTGTCGGCTCGAACCCGGCGCGCTCGGCAAGCCACCGGTAAAAGCTCTTGACCGCCGACAGCTTGCGCGCGAGCGAACGCGCGCCCGTTCCGCCCGCGCGCGTTTGGGCCATCCATGCACGCATGTCGGAGATGGAGATGCGTTCCAGCGCACCCAGACCCTGCGAATTGCCGTGGTGGAGGGTCATGAACGACAGGAATTCGCCCACATCACCGCGGTAGGCGATGATGGTGTTTTCCGACGCCCCGGCCAACGCCCTTTGTCCGTCCAGCCAGTTTTGCAGAGCATCACGGCAGGCAGGGGAGATCAGGGTCATGACAGCCAGCGGCGCATGGTTCGTTCAAATACGCCGGTGAAGAACGTCAGAATGTCCGTGGCCTGTTGCGGCGCGAAATGGGTGGGGTCCGCAGAGCCCATGACCAGAAGGCCCGGCAATTTGCCTTCGCCAAAATCAAGCCGCATGCACGCCTCCGACCGGATGCGGTCGGACTTTTCACCATAGACGCGGGGATCTGTCTCGGGCACCGCGCGCAGGCTGACTTGACGGGGAGCGCCCCTGCGCCCGCGCGCCAGATAGTCTTCGACAAATCCGGGTTCGGTCAACGTCAATGCGCCGTTGAGGTGCTGCCCGCCGGTGTCGTGATCACCCTGCGCCGTCTCCAGGACCAGCGTGATCGCCTCGACCCGCAGGATACTGGCGACCGGGCCGGCGAGATCGCGCAGAAATACCTCGAACTCGGTTGCATCGAGCATCCGCAGAATGGCCCGATGCACCTGGTTGGTGCTCGACAGGTTTTCATAGGCGGCTTCGATCACACTGCGATGGGTGTCTTCGAGCCGGTCAAGCCGCGCTTCCAGCCGCTCCATCGCGACACCGCGCAGGTCAATGATATTGTCGCCCTTGGATCGGTCGTCAGCGGCAATCAGCGCCTGCATCACGGCCTGATCATCCAGGATTGCATCGGGCTTGGCGATAATCGCATCGCGCAAGGTTTCTTCCAGCTTGGGGTTGCTGCTCATGTGTGCCTCGTCGTTTTTTTGTTGCGTATAGCACGCATGGCGGGTGTGTTGTGCTGAAAAAGCAGCGGTGGCACGGAAATTCTTGTTCACTGTGGCCCGACAGTTCTGGCCCTCGGTCCGCGTCAGGCCATAGGTCGCGCTTCTGATGATGTCAGGCCCAGGTCTGCACAGAAAATTCCTCAAGTCCCCGCTTTGATGGGTTGGCCTTGGCGTGGCTTGGCTTTACCTCATAGGGACCGGTGCGGGCTGCCCGCGCCCCGGGTATCGCTCCACTACAAGAGAGGTCCGATCTGTTGCCGCCTCCGATGGCCACCAAGAGCTTTTTCGACCAGGGCGATCTGGTTGCGGTGCTGACCACGCAACCGCTGGATCGGCTGCTGGACTACAAGGCCCCGGAAGGCGGGTGCTTTGCCGGGGCGTTTGTCGAGGTTCCGCTGGGGCCGCGCAAGGTGCTGGGCGTGGTCTGGGGATCGGGGCAGGGCGATTATGATCGCAGCAGAATCCGCGCAGTCATCCGGGTGCTTGACGTTGCCCCGATGCGCGAAGAGATGCAGGTCTTTCTGGGGCGTGCGGCGGATTATACGCTGACCCCGATGTCCGCGATGTTGCGGCTGGCGACCCGCGCGCCGGGTCTGAGCGACCCGCCATCGATGCGCAAGGTCTATCGTCTTGGTTCGGGCACGGCCGAGCGGATGACCGACGCGCGGCGTCGGGTTCTGGACACGTTGAAGGACTATGGCGGCCTGTCCTTTACACTGAAGGAACTGGCCGAAATGGCGGGGGTAACGCCGTCTGTCGTCAAGGGGCTGGTCAAGCTGGATGCCGTGCGCGAAGAGGACAGCCCCCGCGACCTGCCATTGCCGCCGCTGGACCCGTCGCGCAGCGGCAAGGCGTTGACCGGGGATCAGGCCGCCGCCGCCGCGCATCTGGGCGCGGTGATTGGCGAAGGACACTATGGCACGACGCTGCTCAAGGGCGTCACCGGGTCCGGCAAGACCGAAGTTTATCTCGAAGCGGTGGCCGAAACGCTGAAACGCGGGCGGCAGGCGCTGGTGCTCTTGCCCGAAATCGCCCTCACCGCAGAATTCCTGACCCGCGTCGAGGCACGGTTCGGCGCGCGCCCCGCCGAGTGGCATTCCGGCGTCACGATGACCGAGCGGCGGCGCATCTGGAAGATGGTCGGACAGGGCGACGCGCAGCTTGTCGTGGGCGCCCGGTCGGCTCTGTTCCTGCCGTTTCGGGACCTGGGTTTGATCATCGTCGATGAAGAGCATGACACCTCTTACAAACAAGAGGACGGCGTTCTTTACAACGCCCGCGACATGGCGGTGCTGCGCGCCGCGATCTGCGGTGCGCGGGTGGTTCTGGCCAGTGCGACTCCCAGTCTTGAAAGCTGGACGAATGTGCAGGCCGGGAAATACGACATGGTCGAATTGACATCGCGTTTCGGTGACGCGGTGATGCCCGATATGCGCGCCATCGACATGAGGGCAGAGCAGATGCAGGCGGGCCACTGGGTCTCTCCCACGCTGCGCTCGGCCATCGAAGACCGGCTTGCCAAGGGCGAACAGGCGATGTTGTTCATCAACCGGCGAGGGTTCGCGCCGGTCACGTTGTGCCGGGCCTGCGGGCAGCAGATCGGCTGTGCGCACTGCGACGCGCGGATGGTCGAACATCGGTTCCTGAAGCGGTTGATGTGCCACCAATGCGGCGAGACCACGCCTATTCCCACGGCCTGCCCTTCCTGCGGGGTCGAGGACAAGCTGGCACCGGTGGGGCCGGGTGTCGAGCGGATGGGCGAAGAGGCGGCGGCATTGTTCCCCGATGCACGGATCGCGGTGCTGAGTTCCGATCTGTTCAGCAGCGCGCGGGCGTTGAAGGAAGGGATCGAAAAGATCGCCCAGGGCGAGGCCGACATCATTATCGGTACGCAGCTGGTTGCGAAGGGGCATAATTTCCCGCTGCTGACGCTGGTGGGTGTGATCGACGCCGATCTTGGCTTGCAGGGGTCGGATCTGCGCGCGGCAGAGCGGACGTTCCAACTGATGCGGCAGGTCGCCGGGCGGGCCGGGCGGGCGGACAAACCGGGCACGGCGCTGTTGCAGACCTTTCAGCCCGAACATCCCGTGATCCGCGCGATCCTGTCGGGCGACGAGGAAGGATTCTGGCGGGCCGAAGCGGCAGAACGCGAGGCGGCGGGCGTGCCGCCATTCGGGCGTATGGCCGGGATCATTCTGTCCGGGACAGACGTTGCGCAGGTTTTTGATCTGGGCAACGCGCTGGCGCGTTCGGACGCGCCGCTGCGCGAGATCGGCGCTCAGGTCTTTGGCCCCGCCCCTGCACCAATCGCACGGATCCGGGGGCGGCATCGGGTGCGGTTGCTGGTCAAGGCGGCCAAGGGCGTGCCACTGCAGGAGGCGCTGGCGCGCTGGACCGGATCGCTGCGGCTGAAGGGCGATCTGCGCCTCAGCGTGGATATCGACCCGCAGAGTTTTTATTGAAGTCCTGCAAATGTGCAGCGACAGCTGCCGGAACTACCACATATGGAGTGGTTCAGGCGGCGGTGCGCAGATGCAGATCGTTTGTGCGGTTGCCGCTTTTGTCTCGCCAATTTCATTCAACGGGCGTATGCCCGACAGATGACCCGCTACGTAGCCATTTCAGAAGCGCGGAGCATGCCGCTCTGGCGACGCCCCACAACCTTGCTGTTTGTGATGGCGATGACGATGCCCGTGGCGTTTTACACCTGGTACGCGTTGCTTAACAACTTTGTCGTTGAAGTTGCTGGTTTTGACGGCGCGGATATCGGCTTGCTGCATACGGTGCGCGAGATTCCCGGCTTTCTCGCCGTTGGTGTCATTGCGATCATCATCTTTGTCCGCGAACAGGTTCTGGGGCTGATCTCGCTTGCCCTCCTGGGGGTCGCCACGGCGTTTACCGCTTGGTTTCCCAGTCTGGGCGGCCTGCTGTTCCTGACGTTGCTCAGTTCGATCGGCTTTCATTATTACGAAACGGTGAACCAATCGTTGCAACTGCAATGGCTGCCCAAGGAGCGCGCGCCACAGATTCTGGGCTGGATCATGGGGGCCGGTTCGGCTGTGACGCTGGTTGTCTTTATCCTGATCGTGCTGATGTGGGAGCCGCTTGGCCTGACCTATAACCTGGTTTTCATGGTTGCCGGCGGTGTGACATTCGGTCTGGCGGTGTTGTGCATGATTGCCTATCCGCAATTCGAAGCGCCGCATCCCCAGATCAAGAAGATGGTGCTGCGCCGCCGTTACTGGCTTTACTACGCGCTGCAGTTCATGTCCGGTGCCCGGCGACAAATCTTTATGGTTTTTGCCGGGTTCATGATGGTTGAACGCTTTGGGTTCGAGGTGCATGAACTGACCGGGCTCTACCTGATCAACCTTGTCGTCAACATGCTGGTCGCGCCGTTTCTGGGCAAGGCAGTCAGCCACTTTGGCGAACGCCGCACGCTGATCTGGGAGTATGTCGGTCTGGCGACTATTTTCACGATGTATGGCGGCGTCTACTGGTTCGGCTGGGGGGTGGCATTGGCCGCAACGCTCTACGTGGTCGATCATATTCTGTTCGGCCTCGCGCTGGCGCTCAAGACCTATTTCCAGAAGATCGCGGACCCGCGCGATATCGCCCCGACCGCAGCGGTGGCGTTTACCATTAATCACATTGCGGCGGTGTTCCTGCCTGTCGTGCTGGGCCTGCTTTGGGTCATATCTCCGGCGGCTGTGTTCGGGCTGGCTGCGGGCATGGCGCTGATTTCGCTGTCGCTGTCCTTGATGATCCCGCGCGACCCTCAACCGGGGTATGAAACCATCTTTGCGCGCGGCCTGCCTGCGCCCGCCGAATAGGCGACGGGTTTGGCGGGCAGGGGTCGGTTCCTGACCGGATCAACCATGGGCCATGTGGTGCGTATGACGATGGCCGGGGCCATGGGCATCACCTTTGTATTTATCGTGGATGCGGCGAACCTCTACTGGATCGCTCAACTGGGGGATCCGCAACTGCTGGCCGCTGTTGGCTTTGCCTTTGCTGTCCAGTTCTTTTCGGTCTCGTCAGGCATCGGCCTGATGATTGCCTCCACCGCCCTGATTTCGCGCAGCATCGGCGCGGGCAATCGCGACACCGCGCGCAGGCAGGCGACAAGCGCCGCAGTGATTGCAGGGTTGTGGCAGTTTGCGGTCGCCGCGCTGATCATCGCCTTTCGGCATGATATCATCGCCTTGATCGGTGCCACTGGCGAGACAGCCGCATTGGCCGCCCGGTATCTGGCGATCTCTCTGCCCTCGCTCGGCATCATGGCGGTCAGCATGATCGCCAATGGCGCGCTGCGCGCCGAGGGCGATGGACGCCGCTCCATGATGGTCACGCTGCTTTCCGGAGCGGTGGCGATGGTGGTGGACCCGTTCCTGATCTACGGGCTGGGGATGGGATTGGACGGTGCGGCCATCGGGATCACCTTGTTTCGCTTTGTGATGCTGGGGCTTGCGTTGCGGTTTGCCATCGGCACCCATGATCTGATGGCGCGGCCTGCGCTGGCGGATATCAGGATGACGCTCGGCCCCTACCTCATGATTGCTGTGCCGACGATCCTGACCCAACTGGCGACTCCGGTCGGGAACTTCCTGGCCACAACGGTGATGGCCCCCTACGGCGACGATGCGATGGCGGGCTGGGCGGTGGTCGGGCGGCTGACCGTTGTGGCCTTTGGCGGAATATTCTCGCTTGCCGGTGCGATTGGCGGGATATTTGGCCAGAACTTTGGAGCCTGCGAATACGACCGCGTCCGGACCACCTATCGCGATGCAGTGGTGTTCGGTTTGGCCTATACCATGGCGACCTGGGCGCTGCTGGCAGTTTTGGGACGCAGCATTGCCGGAGTCTTTGAACTCACCGCACAAGGCACCGAGGTCGTGCTTGCCTTTACCAGCGTCGGCGCAGGCGGTTTCGTGTTGGGCTCGGCCCTGTTCGTGGCGAATTCGGCTTTCAATTCGCTTGGCAAACCGACGCGCTCAACCCTGACCAACTGGCTGCGGGACGGGGTTCTGACCCTGCCGCTGGCGCTGCTCTTTGCCGCGTGGTTTGGCGCGAACGGTGTGATTTATGCGCAGGCGGCAGCGGGGGCGGTGGTTGGTCTGATTGCCGCGATCTGGGGCTGGCGCTATGTCGTGGGTCTGCATCGGCGCAACCTGCCCCCGCTTGACCTTGCGCCGCCGCGCCCCTACGCGCATGCGGACCGATTCAGGAGACGATGATGCCAACCTTTACCGCGCTGACCACGTTGATGGGCAAGAAAGACGCCGAGGCCCTGGGCGAAGCGATGGAACGGATGACGCCCGAACCCACCGGGATCGGGGTGTTCGAGGTCGAGGACGGGTCGGGCCTGTGGGAAATCGGCGGCTATTTCGAGAATGCCCCGGACGAGGCCGCTCTGGCCCTCTTGGCGGTGGCGTTCGGGGCCAAATCCTTTGTCGTGTCCGAATTGCCCGAAACCGACTGGGTTGCCCATGTGCGCCGGGAACTGGCCCCGGTGCGGGCCGGGCGGTTCTTTGTCTATGGCAGTCACGATGCCGACAAGGTGCCGGATGACGCCGAACCCCTGTTGATCGAGGCGGCGATGGCCTTTGGCACGGGCCACCATGGCACGACGCTGGGCTGTCTGCGGGCGCTTGAGATATTGATCACGCGCGGTGTACAGGCCCAAAGCGTGGCTGACATCGGCTGCGGCACTGCGGTTCTGGCGATGGCGGCGGCGCGGGTCTGGGACGCAAAAATTCTGGCGAGCGATATTGATCAGGTTGCCGTCGATGTGGCCAAGGCCAACCTGCGTGCAAACGGGATCGACGGCGGGGTCGACTGTGTCGAGGCGGCGGGATTTGATCACCCGGCATTACATGAAAGCGCGCCCTATGACGTGATCTTTGCCAATATCCTGAAAGGTCCGCTGGTGGCGCTGGCCCCGGACATCGCGGCGCATCTGCGACCCGGCGGGTTTGCGATCCTCTCCGGGATACTGAACGAACAGGCTGCCGAGGTGATCGCCGTTTACCTTGAAAACGGAACCAATCTGGTCTCGCACGAAGAGATTGGTGACTGGTCCACGCTCATTCTTCAAAAAATCGCCTAAAACTCGTCGCAAATTCCGACCGATTGCCGATGTATTGTAAGGGAAGTCTTAGTTTTTAGCGTTGGTGGGGGCCAGCCTATCGGAGCTTCCAGTGAACGAGAGCCAATCCCAATTTGATCAACGCCTGCGCCGTCTGGACCACAAACACAAGGCCATGGCGCGGGGACGCGAGAGCGTGATGCGCCCGGACGGGCTCATCATGACGGCACCACTTGCGGCGCGCAGCCGCGGGCCGATCAGGCCCGTTGTGATCCTGATCGTCGCGCTTTTTCTGTTCAAGGCCATTCTGATCGTCAATGTCGGCGAAGCGACCTACAAGCAGCGTGTTCTGGAACTCCGCCACGGCAATCTGATCGAACATGCGGGCGCGGTCGTGATGCAACTCGATCCGATCTCGGATTTCATTGCGCTTCAGTTGCGGCCATATCTGCGCTGAAACGGAGATTGCGACGTGTGAAAAAAGCCGCGACCCGGATGGGGCGCGGCTATGTGGTCGCAATGAGTGGTCGTGAGCGATCAGTGGCGGCCGGTGCGCATCGCAACGGAATCGATATCGCCACGGACAAGGCCAATATCCTCAAGCTCGCGGTTGCTCAGACCAGACAGTGCATTGCGGGTCATGCGCGCGTCATTCCACGCGATGAGGGCGTCGCTCGCGGATGCGATAAGAGAGCCGATACGGCCGATCAGGCCGAATGAGCCGTGGGTGGTGCGGTTGGTGTCAAAAGCAGCCATATCCTTGTCCTCTGATTTGATGGTTCAATTGCTCGTTTCGTCCGAACGCAAATATGAAGCGATTCTCGGGGGCGCAAGCCTCAAAAATGCATGGTTCCTATGCGTTTCCTGCATGTGTCCCTATCCGTGTAAATCTTTGTAAAAGAACACAAATATGCCATTTTTTCGCGTCGCTTTCGGATCGTCGAATGTCGGTAATCTACTGCCTGGTCGTACGCGGATTCACGGATGTCGTTTTTGCACGTCGACGCAAAACGCGTGGACCATGTTCGCGTTTCGTGCTAGTGCATCAAAAAAGCAACAAGACCGCGCGTCGGCGCGGGCGCACAGGCAGGAACGGGCAGGGCATGCGGATTTTGGGCATTGATCCGGGGCTTCGAACCCTTGGGTGGGGAATCATCGACTCGCAGGGGTCGAGACTGAGTCACGTTGCAAACGGACAAATTCGCTCCGAAGGGCAGGCCCTGTCGGTACGGCTGTTGTCGCTCTATGATCAGTTGTTCGAGGTTGTGCGTCGTTTCGCGCCCGAGACTGCGGCGGTCGAGCAGACCTTTGTCAATAAGGACGGGGCCGGAACGCTGAAGCTTGGACAGGCACGGGGGATTGCCATGTTGGTTCCGGCGCAAGCGGGACTTGAAATCGGAGAATATGCCCCGAACCGGGTCAAGAAGACGGTTGTCGGCGTGGGACATGCGGACAAGGCACAGGTGTTGCACATGGTTCGCCTGCAATTGCCCGGTTGCGAGCCGGCGGGGCCGGACGCGGCAGATGCACTGGCGATTGCGATCTGCCATGCCTATTACGGTCCGGCGGCCGCGATCGTGGAACGAGAGGTACGGGCATGATCGGTCACTTGCGCGGGCGGCTGCAGTATCGCAGCACGGATCACATCCTGATCGATGTGCAGGGGGTCGGATACATCGTGTATTGCTCTGAGCGAACGCTTGCGACGCTGCCCGGGCCGGGCGCGACCGTGGCGCTGTTTACCGATCTCGTGGTGCGCGAAGACCTGATGCAGCTCTTTGGCTTTCCCAGCCTGATCGAGAAAGAGTGGCATCGTCTTTTGATGAGCGTACAGGGGATCGGGGCGAAAGCATCGCTGTCCATCCTCGGCGCGCTCGGTGCGGATGGCGTTGGCCGGGCGATTGCCATGGGCGACTGGAAAAGTGTGACAGTGGCCAAGGGTGTCGGTCAGAAGACCGCGCAACGGGTGGTTCTGGATCTCAAGGACAAGGCCCCCGGCGTCATGGCGATGGGAGGAACCGTGGTCGAAGCCGTAGAAGGCCCGGCCCCCGTTGCCGAGGCGGATCCTGCGCCGGTTGCTCCGCAAGCGGCGCCACCTGTGAGCGTGATGTCGGCGCAGGCGGATGCGTTGTCGGCGCTGTCCAACCTGGGGTATTCGCCCGGGGATGCGGCGGGGGCCGTTGCCGAGGCCGCGGGGGCCGCTCCCGAGGCGGGGGAGGCAGACCTGATCCGGGCGGCCTTGAAACTGCTGGCACCAAAAGGCTAAGGCGGAATGACTGAACCCATGCGTCGCCCCGGAGGACAGACATGATGGACGCGGACCCGACAGTCCGGCCAAATCCGTTGCCCGAAGACAATGACCGGGCTTTGCGGCCACAGGCGCTGGATGAGTTCATCGGGCAGGCCGAGGCCCGTGCCAACCTCAAGATCTTCATCGAATCTGCGCGTCGGCGTGGCGAGGCGATGGATCACACGCTGTTTCACGGCCCGCCAGGGTTGGGCAAGACCACATTGGCGCAGATCATGGCGCGTGAACTGGGCGTCAGTTTCCGCATGACCAGCGGCCCGGTGCTGGCCAAGGCCGGAGATCTGGCGGCGATCCTGACCAATCTGGAAACGCGGGACGTGTTGTTCATCGACGAGATTCATCGCCTGAACCCGGCAGTTGAAGAGGTTCTATATCCGGCGCTCGAGGATTTCGAGCTGGACCTGGTGATTGGCGAAGGCCCTGCCGCGCGCACCGTGCGCATAGAGTTGCAGCCCTTTACGCTGGTTGGAGCAACGACGCGGATGGGGCTTCTGACCACGCCGTTGCGGGACCGGTTCGGGATTCCGACCCGGTTGCAGTTCTATACCGTGGACGAGTTGCATGAAATCGTCAGCCGCAATGCCCGCAGGCTGGGCGCACCGGCGGATACCGACGGCGCGCGCGAGATCGCACGGCGGGCGCGGGGCACACCGCGGATCGCCGGGCGGCTGTTGCGCCGGGTGGTAGATTTCGCGGTGGTCGAGGGCGACGGGACGATCACGCGGGAGTTGGCGGATGGTGCACTCACCCGGTTGGGTGTGGATCACCTGGGACTTGATGGTGCCGACCGTCGCTATCTGCAGTTGATTGCCGAGAACTATCACGGAGGTCCGGTAGGGATCGAGACCCTGTCTGCCGCCCTGAGTGAAAGCCGTGATTCACTGGAAGACGTGATCGAACCGTTCCTGCTGCAGCAAGGGTTGATTCAGCGTACTCCACGCGGCCGGATGCTGGCGCATAAGGCGTGGGATCATCTTGGCATGGCCCCGCCCAAGGGGCAGAGCGATCTGTTTGCCTGAAGGTGGGACGCCTCCGGCGCGAGTATTTGGACAAGGATGAAGGAGCTGGCGTGACACCAGACGAGATCGAAGCGCTGTTTGTGACAAGCGCGGGCGAATACAGGTTTGCGCGTTGGGGGCGACCGATTGTGCCGGTGATTTTCGGCGTGGAGGATGAGACCCTGCCGGTGATCAAGGGCGCGTTCGAAGCGGTTTGCACGCTTGCACGCCACGAGATGGCCGAGACGGATCCGGAACTGGGCACCAATTGCATGGTGTTCTTTTTTCGGGCGTGGTCAGAATTGCTCGAGGTGCCTGACCTTGATCGGCTGATTCCCGAGATCGCGCCGCTGGTGGCGCGCTTGCAGGAGGCTGACGCAAATCAATACCGGCAGTTCCGGTTCGATGATGCGGGAGCGATCAAGGCTGCGTTTGTATTCTTGCGCATGGATAAAGCTCTGTCCGCGCTTCCAGCCGAAACGCTGGCGCTAGGCCAGGTTGTGCAGGTTGCGCTGTTGTGGTCAGAGCGCGCGTTCAGAGCGCGGTCACCGCTGGCGATGGCGGCAGACAAGACGATCCTGCACCCTGACATCGCGCGTGTGATTCGTGCCGCCTATGATCCGGTCCTGCCGCCCGCGGCACAGGACAGGGCGCATGCCTTGCGTCTTGCCGCCCGAATGGAGCGAGAGGAATGAGCCACCAGTTTCCAATCCGTGTCTACTATGAAGACACCGACATGGGCGGAATTGTCTATCACGCCAATTATCTGCGCTATATCGAGCGGGCGCGCAGCGCGTGGGTCCGGGATCTGGGCAATGACCAGAATGCCATGCGAGACGGTGGGTTGGTCTGGGTGGTGCGCCGTATCGAGGCGGAGTATCTGGCAACGGCGCGGTTCGACGACGACTTGATGGTGGAAACGACTGTTCGCAAAATCACACCGGCCCGGTTGGTGATGGAGCAGGTTGTCAGGCGCGCGGAAACGCCGATTTTTACGGCCGTGGTGACGGCGGTGTGCATGAATGCCAAGGGTCAGCCGGTGCGGTTGCCAGCGGAGATTCGCGCATTGATGCGATGATGCATTTGTGAACGCCGGTTCTGTTGGCAATCCCCGTTCATTTCGGATAGCATCGCCGCAAGAAAAAGGCCGCATGGGAACGGTCGCGAGCAAAGAGCAGGCAGATGGAAGCAGAAACCCTTGCGCTGGCGCAGGAGATTGATTTCTCCCTGTGGGGCCTATTCGCGCGTGCAACCTTTACCGTCAAACTGGTTATGCTGCTGTTGATCGCAGCTTCATTCTGGTCATGGGCGATTATCATCCAGAAATTGATCGCCTATCGGGCGGCGCGGGCCGAGGCGCGCATTTTTGACCATGCCTTTTGGTCGGGCGAGCCGCTGGACGGATTGTTCGATCAGATTGGTGCACAGCCGGACGGCAGTTCGGAGAAGGTTTTCGCGGCGGGAATGATCGAGTGGCGGCGCAGCCATCGCAGCGATGGGGGCCTGATCGCAGGCGCACAGTCCCGCATCGACCGGTCAATGGATGTCGCGATCAACAAGGAAGCCGAGGCTCTGCAAAAGGGGCTGCCGATCCTGGCCACGGTTGGCTCGACGGCACCGTTTGTGGGTCTGTTCGGAACCGTGATGGGCATCATGAATGCCTTTATCGAGATCGCCGAGCAGCAGAATACCAACCTTGCCGTTGTCGCGCCCGGAATTGCAGAGGCGTTGCTGGCCACCGGGTTGGGCCTCTTGGCGGCGATCCCGGCCGTGATCTTTTACAACAAGCTGAGCGCTGACAGCGAACGTATCATTTCGGGGTACGAGGCGTTTTCCGACGAATTCGCAACGATCCTGTCACGCCAGTTGGACACCTGAGACATGGGCGCGGCAGTTCAACCATCGGAGCGGGGCGGACGCCGCAGAGGGCGCGGACGCAGCCGGGTGCGACCAATGTCGGAAATCAACGTCACGCCATTTGTGGATGTGATGCTGGTGCTCCTGATCATCTTCATGGTTGCTGCTCCGCTGCTGACCGTTGGCGTTCCCGTCGAATTGCCGAAGACTGCGGCAAATGCACTGCCAACCGATTCCGAAGAGCCGCTGACAGTCACGATCACGGCGTCGGGCGACGTGCAGATTCAAACCACTCCGACCCCGCGCAGCGAGTTGGTCGGCAAGTTGCGGGCGATCGCGGCAGAGCGGCAGACCGACCGGGTTTTTCTGCGGGCGGATGGGGCAATCCCCTATGAAAGCGTGATGCAAGTCATGGGTGCGCTGAATGCGGGCGGGTTTTCCAACGTCGGTCTGGTGACCGATGTCGGTGGTCCGACGCTGGATGACGACAAGTAGTGAGGTGGCGGATTGCAGACCGGCACCAAGATTTCGGGCATTGCCCATCTGGGACTGATCGCGGTCGCCATCTTTGGCGGCGCGTTTCGCAGCGAACCCTTGCCGTTTGAAGTGCACGAGGTCTCGGTGATTTCATCCGAGGACTTTGCAGCGCTGTCGGTGCCGCGCCAACCGCCCCAGATTGCGGACGAACCGGCGGCACCCGAGCCGCCGGAGCCTCTGGCCGAAACACCCAAACCCATCGCGCGACCGGAACCCGAACCGGTGCAGGCCGAGCCTGAGCCGGTCCCGGAACCTGCGGAGCCGGATGATGCCGTTGTGCCAGAGCCGACCGCCACACCGGAAATTGACAGGGTTGCGCCGGAGCCTGTTGTCACACCGCCCGAGGACGCCAGACCCGATGTTATCGAGCAGGCCGAGGTGACGCCGGACGAAGGGGCCGAGACGCCGCAGGAGGCGCAGGAGGCCACTGCCCCTGAACAGGCCACGGATCGGATCGTGACCGAAGCGGTCGAAACGGCGCGTCTGGCGCCGCTGCGTTCGCCGCGTCCACCGAGATCGCGCCCGACGCCTCCGGCCCCGACGCCCGTTGCAGAGCCCGCGCCCGAAGCAGAACCCGCGCCAGACACATCCACCGCCAGCGCCGTTGATGCAGCCGTGGCAGCGGCGCTGGCCGGACCCGCGACAGAACCTGATGCGCCGGTTGGTCCGCCCTTGTCCGCCGGTGAAAAGGATGCGCTGCGCGTGGCGGTGTCACAATGTTGGAACGTCGATGTTGGTGGCAAGTCTTCGCAGGTTGTCGTGACCGTGGCGATGTCGCTGGATCAATCCGGCAAGGTGATCGGAAACAGCGTGCGGCTCCTCGGGTCCGAGGGCGGCAACGAACAGTCCGTGCAGACCGCGTTTCAGGCGGCGCGCCGTGCCATTCTGCGATGCCAGAAGACTGGCTATGAACTGCCGGCAGACAAATATGCCCAATGGCGTGATATTGAGATGACATTCAATCCCGAAAGGATGCGGATCAAATGAAGAGATTTCTGGCCAGCCTCCTGCTTGGTGCGGCACTGTATTCGGCACCGGTGATGGCGCAAGACGGGCCGTTGCGGATCGAGATTACCGAAGGCGTTATCGAACCGTTGCCGTTTGCCGCCCCTGTATTCGTACCCGATACACCCGCAGCTGCGGCCCAGGCGACGCAGCTGACACAGGTTGTCGCCGCCGATCTGATCGGCACCGGGTTGTTTCGGGAAATCACTGCAGATGCGCATATCGGGACGGTCAGCGATTTTTCGGCACCGATCCAATATGCCGACTGGAAGGCGATCAATGCGCAGGCACTCATCACCGGAGCGGTGGCGGTTGACGGTGATAAGTTGACGGTGCGCTTTCGGGTCTGGGATGTGTTTTCCGGTGCGGAACTGGGAAGCGGGCTGCAATTTGTCGGCTCGGCCGAAGGCTGGCGGCGCATGGCGCACAAGGTCGCGGATCAGGTTTACAGCCGGATCACCGGCGAGGGCGGGTATTTCGACAGCCGCGTGGTCTTTGTCTCGGAAACGGGGCCAAAGGACGACCGTCGCAAGCGGCTTGCAATCATG
Source organism: Sedimentitalea todarodis (assembly GCF_032595355.1). Classification (NCBI taxonomy): domain Bacteria; kingdom Pseudomonadati; phylum Pseudomonadota; class Alphaproteobacteria; order Rhodobacterales; family Paracoccaceae; genus Sedimentitalea; species Sedimentitalea todarodis. The sequence continues at coordinate 238,492 of NZ_JASMWN010000001.1, forward strand.
GATTATGACGGTGCCAATGTTCAGTATCTGACCGACAGTTCGTCGATCGTTCTGGCCCCCCGGTTTTCGCCGAACGGCAAGCAGGTGCTTTACACCAGCTATGAAAGCGGATTTCCGCATATCCATGTTCTGGATGTCGGGCTGGTCCAGCAGCGTGTGCTTGAACAATCCGAAGGCACGATGAGCTTTGCACCGCGTTTCGCACCGGATGGCCGCACCGTCGTGTTTTCACTTGAGCAGGGTGGCAACACAGACCTCTATGCGCTTGATCTTGCAAGCGGAAGCCGCACCCGGCTGACCAATGCGCCGTCGATCGAAACCGCGCCCAGCTTTTCACCGGATGGGTCGCAGATCGTGTTCGAAAGCGACCGGTCAGGCAATCAGCAGCTCTATGTCATGCCTGCGAACGGGGGCGAAGCCCGCCGCATCAGTTTCGGTCAGGGCCGCTATGGCACCCCGGTCTGGTCGCCGCGCGGTGACCTGATCGCCTTTACCAAGCAGAACAATGGCCGGTTTCACATCGGTGTTATGCGCGTAGACGGCAGCGAAGAACGTCTGCTGACAGCCTCATTCCTGGATGAGGGGCCGACCTGGGCACCAAACGGTCGTGTGATCATGTTCGCGCGCGAAACACAGGGCGCTGCGGGACGATCAGCGCTGTACTCGGTTGATATTTCCGGCCGAAACCTGCGGCCCGTGCGCACACCGGATGGCGGTTCTGATCCATCCTGGTCGCCGCTGCAGGACTAGGCGAGGCTGTCGCGCGTTCACAACGGAATCGAGCTGTGATAGAAAGTGTTAACAAAATAAGATGGTGAGGCATCGGGCATGAATTTTCTGAAAAAGTTTCTGACAGCCGGCGTGCTGCTGGCGTTGGCGGCGTGTAACGATCCGTCACAACTCGGCGGCGGTGCGGGCGGCGCAGGCAGTGGCGGAATCGGTGGTGCCGGATCCGCGTCCGATCCTTCATCAGTCGCATTTTTCCAGCAGGCGGTCGGGGATCGAGTGCTGTTCGCCGTGGATCAGTCTACCATCTCGCCCGAAGGGCAGGCGACGCTGGATGCGCAAGCTAACTGGTTGACCACAAACGCGGATTACTCGGCAGTCATCGAAGGCCATGCGGACGAGAAGGGGACCCGTGAATACAACCTCGCCCTCGGAGCGCGGCGCGCAAACGCTGTACGAGAGTATCTTGTCTCGCGCGGGGTCGCCGGAAACCGTCTGAAGACAGTGACCTATGGCAAGGAACGTCCGATCGAGATTTGTAGCGAGGAAAGCTGCTATACGCGAAACCGTCGCGCGGTGACCGTGCTCGCGGGCGGCTTGACCGGGTAGGGCGGAGCAGGTGCGTATGATGCGAGTTCTGAGAGTTGGTGTTGCGGTCGCGTTGATAACTTCGGCGCTTCCAATGGCTGTGCAGGCGCAGGATCAGCAGACACTTGCCGATGTGCGGCAGGAACTGACGGTCCTCAATGTCGAGGTGCAAAAGCTCAAACGTGAGCTTTCGACGACGGGCGGGCCATCGGTAGATGTGACCGGAGACAGCGTTCTGGACCGGGTTGCGGCCATCGAAGCCGAGTTGCAGCGCCTGACGGCCAAATCGGAAGAGCTGGAGAATCGGGTCAACCGCGTCGTATCGGACGGAACCAACCGGATCGGTGATCTGGAATTCCGGCTTGTCGAACTCGAAGGCGGCGATGTCAGCCAACTTGGAGAAGCCACAACGCTGGGGGGAGGACCCTCGGCCCCGGTCACTGCCACTCCGGTGCCTGCCGATCCCGCAACCAGTTCCAGCGGCGAATTGGCGGTCGGTGAAGAAGCGGATTTCCAGATTGCGGCACAGGCGCTTCAAGAGGGTAACAATAGCCGGGCCGCCGAGTTGTTCGCGCAGTTCAACCAGTCTTATCCGGGCAGTCCGCTCGCGGCCCAGGCAGACCTGAATCGTGGACGCGCCCTGGCGGCGGCCGGGGATACCCGCGAGGCGGCGCGTGCCTATCTGGCGAGTTTCTCGGCTGACAGCACGGGGGCCGATGCTCCGGTTGCGCTCTATGAACTCGGTGCAGCCCTGGGTCAGTTGGGACAAACCAGTCAGGCCTGCCTGACGCTTGCCGAGGTCGCGGTTCGGTTTCCATCGTCAGGGATGGTCTCTTCGGCGCAACAGGAAATGGCGAACCTGGGCTGCTCTTGAACAAAGCTGACGCCGATATTCTGGCGCAGGTCAGGGCAGCCTTTGGCAACGCACCGCCGGCCAGGCTTGGAGTTGCCGTGTCTGGCGGCGGTGATTCGATCGCACTCTTGCACATACTTTCGCGTTGCTTTGTACCGGGATCGGTCGAGTTGTTCGCGGTAACCGTTGATCATGGTCTGCGCCCCGAAGCGCGGGAGGAGGCGGTGCAGGTCAAGGCGTTGTGTGCCAATCTCATGGTGCCTCATACTACGCTGCGCTGGACGTCATGGGATGGGGTTGGCAATCTTCAGGAGCGCGCACGCGAGGCGCGATACCAGTTGATCAGCGAGTGGGCAAAAACCCAGGATATCGCCGTTTTCGCCGTAGGTCATACCGCGGATGATCAGGCGGAAACGATGCTGATGCGGCTGGCCAGAACTTCGGGCGTTGATGGGTTGGCGGCGATGCCGCTCAACCGTACAATCTTTGGCATAACCCTCGTTCGCCCGCTGCTTGGAGTGACACGACAGGAACTGCGCGCCTATCTGAATCGCCACGAAGTCGACTGGGTGGAGGATCCGTCCAACGAGAATGCGGCCTATGAACGGGTCAGAACGCGCGAGGCGCTCAAGCTGCTGGCTCCGCTGGGGATCACGGCAAAGGTGCTGTCGGGCGTTGCGGGCAACATGGAACAGGCGCGCGAGGCGCTGGACTGGTACACCTTTCTTGCCGCCAGAGACCTGGCGGTCGTCAATGGCGGCGATGTCATCTTTGACTTGCGTCAGTTTCGGGCCTTGCCCGGCGAAATTGCCCGCCGGTTGCTGGTGCGATCCGTCGCGTGGATCGGCGGCACGGTTCGGGGTCCGCGCAGGACGCCGGTGAACCTTACGCTCGAAAGCATACGCGCGGGTCGCTCCAGTACGCTGGGGGGCTGCAACGTGTTGCGGCACGACAACCGGGTCTGGGTCTGTCGGGAATACAAAGCAATTCAATCAATGCGCTGTTCCATTGATGCATCCTGGGATCACCGCTGGCAACTGGTTGGTCCCGATGTTGAGGGTCTGGAGGCGCGCGCGCTTGGTCAGGAGGGGCTGAAAGAATGCCCGGACTGGCGGGCGACGGGTCGCCCGCTCGCCTCGCTGATCGCTTCGCCTGCGGTCTGGCGGGGTGACCTGCTGATCGCCGCTCCGCTCGCTGGCAAGGCGGCGGGCTGGACTGCGCAATTGGTTGCCGGTGAAGAGGAGTTCTTTGCGACGCTAATATCGCATTGAACCTTGGCGTTTCATCTCTATTTTATACACAAGCGGATCGTGAGCCTGTCCGATCCAAAATTTAGGAGAGTTTCCTTGGGAAATGCACGTAATATCGCCTTTTGGGTCGTCCTGTTTCTGTTGATCCTGGCGCTGTTCAATCTGTTCAGCGGCTCAGGCGGCACGATGCAAAGCCGTGAAATCCCGTATTCTCAGTTCGTTGCGTCGGTTGAATCGGGCGATGTCAGCCAGGTTACGCTGGATGGCGAGCAGATTCGGTTCCGCGGGGCGGATGGCAGCGACTATGTTGCGATCAAGCCGGAAGATGCGGGAATCACCAATCTGCTGATCGAAAACAACATTCCGGTGCGCGCGGAAAAACAGCAGCAGTCCGGATTTCAGTCGTTTCTCGTGACGCTGTTGCCCTTCCTGTTACTGATCGGTGTCTGGGTCTATTTCATGAACCGGATGCAGGGTGGCGGCAAAGGCGGTGCCATGGGCTTTGGCAAATCCAAGGCCAAGATGCTCACCGAAAAGCACGGGCGCGTGACATTTGACGATGTTGCGGGCATCGACGAGGCCAAGGAAGAGTTGGAAGAAATCGTCGAATTCCTGCGCAACCCGCAAAAGTTCAGCCGCCTGGGCGGCAAGATCCCCAAAGGCGCGCTGCTGGTGGGCCCTCCGGGCACCGGTAAGACGCTTCTTGCCCGCGCGATTGCCGGTGAGGCGGGGGTGCCGTTCTTTACCATTTCCGGTTCCGATTTCGTCGAGATGTTCGTGGGCGTCGGCGCAAGCCGCGTGCGCGACATGTTCGAACAAGCCAAGAAGAATGCGCCCTGCATCGTGTTCATCGACGAGATAGACGCCGTGGGCCGCCACCGTGGCGCCGGCTATGGCGGCGGCAATGACGAGCGTGAACAGACATTGAACCAGTTGCTGGTGGAGATGGACGGGTTCGAGGCCAATGAAGGCGTCATCATCCTGGCCGCCACCAACCGCAAAGACGTTCTGGACCCCGCATTGTTGCGTCCGGGCCGCTTTGACCGGCAGGTCACCGTCGCCAACCCCGACATCAAGGGGCGCGAGAAAATTCTGCACGTTCATGCCCGCAAGACCCCGCTGGGCCCGGACGTGGATCTGCGGATCATTGCACGCGGCACACCGGGTTTCTCAGGCGCCGATCTGGCCAACCTCGTGAACGAAGCCGCGCTGATGGCTGCGCGGGTCGGACGCCGGTTTGTCACGATGGAGGATTTCGAGAACGCCAAGGACAAGGTGATGATGGGCGCCGAGCGCCGCTCCATGGTGTTGACCGCTGAACAGAAGGAAAAGACCGCCTATCACGAAGCGGGTCACGCGGTGGTCGGAATGGCCTTGCCCGAGTGTGATCCGGTGTACAAGGCCACGATCATTCCGCGCGGCGGGGCCTTGGGCATGGTGGTGAGCCTGCCGGAAATTGACCGGTTGAACTGGCACAAGTCCGAATGTGAACAGAAACTTGCCATGACCATGGCCGGCAAGGCGGCCGAGATCCTCAAGTGGGGCGAGGGCAATGTGTCCAACGGACCTGCGGGAGATATCCAGCAGGCCAGCGCGCTGGCGCGCGCAATGGTACTGCGGTGGGGCATGTCGGATAAAGTCGGCAATATCGATTACGCCGAAGCGCATGAGGGCTATTCCGGCCAGACCCCCGGGTTCTCCGTCTCTGCCAGCACCAAGGAGATGATCGAAGAAGAGGTCAAACGCTTTATCGAAGAAGCGTATGTGCGGGCCTATTCGATCCTCGAGGAAAAAAACGAAGAATGGGAACGGCTTGCGCAGGGGTTGCTGGAATATGAAACGCTGACCGGTGACGAGATCAAACGTGTGATGGCCGGCGACCCGCCGCATGCGGATGACGATGGTGATGACGCACCGGATGAGGGTAACGCGCCGAGCGTCACTGCGATCCCCAAAACAAAGCCCAAGAAGTCGCCGCCCGAAGCGGGACTGGAGCCTGAACCCTCTGCCTGAGCGACCAATCATGTAGCGACCATCGCACCCGGATACCCTGAACGGCGTCCGGGTGTTTTCATGTCAGCACGACCGCGCTTGTCTTGCTGCTGACGATTTGGCAGGGTCGCCGGACCCACCGCAAGGAGCTTCAGATGACCACCATGACATTGACAGCCCATGAGGCCGAAGTCACCTGGCTGGGCATGGTGCCGGCGGGCATTGCCGAGGATCGTATCTATGCACAGCCGCGGGATCGGCTGGAGTTTGACATGGGCGGGGCGCGTGGTGAACACCACTACGGGGAAACCCGTGCGTCCTGTGTTCGGGTGACGATGCTCTATGCCAAAGGGACCGAAATCAGGAACGTACGGCAATTGTCGATTCTGGCGCAGGAAGACCTGGACGTGATCGCTTTGGAAATGGGGCTGGAGGCGCTCGACCCTGCATGGCTCGGCGCGTCGGTGGTGGTCAGGGGCATTCCGGATTTCAGCCATGTGCCGCCATCCTCGCGGCTGCAGGGCCCCTCTGACCTGACTTTGACAATCGACATGGAAAACCTGCCCTGTATCTGGCCAGCCAAGGAAATCGAGCGCGATCATCCGGGATATGGCAAAGCGTTCAAAGCCGCGGCAGACGGGCGTCGGGGTGTCACCGCATGGGTCGAGCATCCGGGTCAGTTGTCAATCGGCGACCGCCTGCGCCTGTTCGTCCCGACGCAAAAACCCTGGTCCCCCTGACCGCCAGACCCCGCAGTTCGAATTCCAAGGGTCGTTGGACACCTGCGCGTAGTCAGGGATGTGGACGCGCCGTGCAGCGACTGGACACTTGGAATGTGTTCGAAATTGCCAGAGATCATGAGCGCATCGGCGATTTTTCACACAAGTTTGGCAAGATCGCCGCAACCGGTTTGCGCTTCACCAGTGAATTGCATAATCTGATTTTCAGTTTTCCTAAAGGGGGGAAAGTCAGGGGATATTGCCCCGTGACATTCCGGGTCAACTAAATTTAGGATCCATTGCAGTTATTGCCGAGTTACGAAGAATCAGATTTCTAGATGAGCAGTATTTTCAAAGAGTTATTCATGCCGTTGACGACGCGTTTCAATCTCTCTGTATTGATACTTGTTTCCTTTCTTGGAGCGACGATGGGTCCGTTTGGGACCTATGAAGCCCATCCATTCCTGCATCGGCTTTTTTATTGGACGACCGTGTCCACAGCTTCAATTATCATCGGTAGAGCGTGCTACAATCTATCGCGCCGATATGTTCCACAGAGCCGCCCGGTCTTGCAGGATCTGGCGATGATCGTCTTGACGGTCTTGTGCTTTACACCCCCTCTCTGGTTCCTGACCCGCCACCTTGCGGTCCAGGAACCATCACTCGGACCTTCTATCCTCAAGATGAGCTATTATGTGGCGGCAATCACGCTCAGTATATGTGCGCTGAGACGGATTATTCCGGGCTTTGAGCCGGTGGGCTATCTTGGCGAGAAGTCACCGCAACAATCGCAAGGCCCGCGATTGATCCGCAGGCTTTCCCCCGGTTTTGAGGGTCCGATCCTGCGCCTGTCCGTGCGGGATCACTATGTCGATGTCATATCCGGAACGGGAAGTGAGACCATTCGCATGCGGTTTGCGGACGCAATTGACGAAATGGATACTGTGAAAGGGCATTGCACCCATCGGTCGCATTGGGTTGTGGAGGAAGCCATTGTCGACGCAGGCCGCGATGGCAGCAAGGTATTTCTCACGCTGACGAATGGCGATCAGGTTCCAGTGAGCCGAAAATACAAGCCTGACTTGGAAGAGGCTGGGATTCTCAAGCTCTGATACGTCGGTCCCACCTGAACTCGACCACGTGAAGACACGGCTGGACGCAGATGCAACAAGGCAGCTGCTCAGGCGTTTCGTGGCATCGGCACTGCGTGCACTGACTTGCCCGTCACGAGGGCGACCGTCTTTGGCTGCATGAGATCGAGCAAGATGGGCGCGTTGCTGCGCAGCCCGCCAGTATAGGTTCCATAGGCAGGCAGGATCACGCGATTGGCATCCACAAGAAACGCAGGGCGCGATACGGTACGGCCGCGCAGGCGCAACTGGACCTTGGGATGATAATGTCCGGATACCTCTGCCTGCGATCCGGGGTTGGCGATGTGACGGAATGTGAGGGGCATGGCGGAGAGTTCCGCGAGATGTGTGCCGCCCAGTCCCACGGGGCCGGGATCATGATTTCCTTCGATCCACACCCATCTTCGTCCGGCTTGCAGGCGGGTGATCCACAGCCGTTCGTTATCGGGCAGCGCGTTTGCCGCATCGAGATCATCAAAGCTGTCTCCGATGCAAACCACGGTCTCGGCGCTGCAGCGTTCGAGGTCATCGGCAAGACGGTTGAGCGTGTCGTGGGTGTCATAGGGGGGGAGCGGGCCACCGCCGCGCCGTGCGATGCGTTCGGACTTGCCCAGATGCAGGTCTGATACGCAGAGCAGCCGCTGTTCGGGCCACCAGAGCGCGCCCGACGCCATGGCAACCAGATTGACGCCAGAGAATAGGAAGGAGTGACCGTTCATGAATGGCTGTCTAGCGAATGTGCGGCCACTGACAAGGCGGATTGCTCAGATGGCGGCAAGGCCTGCGTCCTGCATCAGTCGTTGCGTTTCCTCGGCGAGAAGGCGTTCTTCTGCGGCACCCTTGATTGGTACCTTGCCTACTTCGAGCAGAAGCGGGGCCGCAAGGGGCGTTACCCGGTCAAGCCGCAACAGGTCGAGCCGGTCGCCGACGCGATCGAGCAAATCTTCAATGCGTCCGAAATCGACAAGTCCCCGATGGGCCTCTGCGCGGGTAATGTCGAGGATCAGGTGATCCGGGTCATATTTATGCAATGTGTCATAGAGGATATCCGAAGAAAACGTCGCCTGCCTGCCGGTCTTGCGCACCTGCGGCGTGTTGCGTTGTATCAACCCCGCGATCGTTGCGCTGGCGCGAAAGGTTCGCTTCATGACGGCGTTTCCGGCCAGCCAGTTTGTCAGGCCATTGCGCAGCGTGTGGCGGTCAAACAGCGGTGCGGGATCACGCAATGGCTCCAGCCCCCAGATCAGCGTGGCGTAATCGGTGGCGACAAAGCCCAGGGGGAACAGGCCGCTTTCCTCCATCTGCTTGGTCAGCAGCAGACCCAGAGTTTGCTGCGCATTGCGCCCTGCAAACCCATAGACACAGCAATGTTCGCGGCCATCGTGCGGAAAGCTCTCGATAAGCAGTCGACCGGGTTCGGGCAATCGGCTTCTGTGGCGTTGCAGCGCCAGCCAATCGGCGGTGTGCGGCGGCACGTATGGCCAGTTCTCTTGCGAGAATATCTCTAGAATGCGCGCACTCAATTGTGTCGACGTGGCGAACTTGGTGCCGGAAAAGGTCGCAACTCGAGGTTTGCGCGCCGCGTTTCGACTGACTTCGACGGTCATCTCGCGCAAGCCTTCAAAGCGCACGATCTGCCCGCCAATGAGAAACGTGTCGCCCGGCGTGAGGCTGGCGGCAAAGGCCTCTTCAACCTCGCCCAGCGGCTTGCCGCCCCGGCTGCGCCTGAGGCGGACCTTGAGTGTATCCGTGTCCTGAATCGTGCCGATGTTCATGCGGATGTCACGGCTGGCGCGCGGATCGCGCAGTTGCCATTGTCCATCCGGTCGCTGTTGCAACCGCTGCCACCGGTCATAGGCGCGCAAGGCGTATCCGCCGGTGGCCGCGAAATCGAGACAGCGGTCGAACTGGACCCGCGTAAGATCGGCATAGGCGCCTGCGCTCGTGACTTCGGCAAAGAGGTAGTCTGCATCAAACGGGCCAGAACAGGCCGTGATCAATAGATGCTGGCAGAGTACGTCCAGAGGCCCCGGACCGCGCGGTTCGCCATCCAGCGCGCCTTCCTTCGCCGCCTGGAGCGCGGCGATGCATTCCACCACCTCGAACCGGTTTGCGGGCACAAGCAGCGCCTTGGAAGGGGCGTTGTACTGGTGATTGGCGCGCCCGATCCGCTGCACCAGCCGCTTGACGTTCTTCGGCGCTCCGATCTGGATCACCAGGTCCACATCTCCCCAGTCAATGCCAAGATCAAGGCTGCCCGTGCAGACGATGGCCCGCAACTCTCCGCGCACCATCGCGGCTTCGACCCGTTTGCGTTGCTGCCGGTCAAGGCTGCCGTGATGAATGCCGATGGGAAGGCCATCGGAGTTGGCAAGCCACAGATTGTGAAAGAAGATCTCGGCCTGCGCGCGGGTGTTGTGAAAGATCAGCGTGGTGTTGTGATGCTTGATCTGTTCCATGACCGCCGGAATGGCATAGGCGGCACCACCGCCGGCCCATGGCGGGTGTTCGGCGGTTTCGAGCATGGCGATGTCAGGCGCAGGGCCGGGATCGGCCACGAGGATGTCACAGCGATCCGGATGGCGGGCAAGCAATCGCGCGAGGGCAGAGGGGTCTTCAACCGTGGCCGACAGACCTACGCGGCGCAGATCGGGGCACAGGGTGTTCACCCTTGCGAGGGCAAGCATCAGTTGGTCGCCCCGCTTGCTCTCGGCGAGCGCGTGGATTTCATCGACGACAACCCGTTTCAGACCCTTGAATATGTGTGGCGCGTCTTCGTAGGAAATCAGCAGCGCGAGGCTCTCGGGCGTAGTCAGCAGGATATGGGGCGGGTCGGCGCGCTGGCGCTTTTTCTGCGTGGCCGAAGTGTCGCCGGTGCGGTCCTCGATCCGGATGTCCAGACCGATCTCTTCTACCGGCGCGCGCAGGTTGCGTTTGATATCGGCCGCCAGCGCCTTGAGCGGGCTGATATAGAGCGTGTGAAGCCCCTCGTGCGGCGACCGGGCGAGATCCGCAAGGGTTGGCAGAAATCCCGCGAGCGTCTTGCCGCCGCCCGTTGGGGCGATCAGCAGGGTAGCGGGCTCTTTCGCCCGCTCCAGCATCGCCACCTGATGCGGATGCGCGGACCAGCCCTTGGTCCTGAACCAGGTCTGAAGCTGTGGCGGAAGAGTCATGCTTCGCAGTCTAGCGCCGCGTGGGGCAGGGGCCAGCCCACAGATTCCGGCGCGGGCGTTTATCCTATTTGACGATCTTTTCGTCCCTCACGAACATGTTGGCCCAGGCCCGGTCTATCAATGCCGGGCTCATCTGATAGGGGATCCCTTCGAATTCACAGATCGCGATCATCTGCTCGATCAGGAACACGGGCTGATAGTTTGCGTAGATATTATTGATCGTCGGATATTTCACCTTGAGAAGATGCAGCAGCGTTGCCTCGTCAAGCGGCACGCCCTTCTTGCGTGCGACGAGGGCAAAGATTTTCAGAAAGTTCTCCTGACTCGGCCCGTCGATCTTGATCTTGAAAAAGATCCGGCGGAGCGCGGCCTGATCGAAAATCTCGTTGGGATGGAAGTTGGTGGAAAAAATCACCAGCGTGTCAAACGGTACTTCGAACTTTTCACCCGATTGCAAACCCAGGATATCCTTGCTCTCTTCCAACGGTACGATCCAGCGGTTGATCAGGGCCTGCGGTGGTTCTTCCTGGCGTCCAAGGTCGTCGACAATGAAAATGCCGCCCGTCGATTTCAGTTGTAGCGGGGCCTGATAGGTGCGGGCCGTCGGGTTATAGACGAGGTCGAGCATCTTCAGCGAAAGTTCCCCGCCCGTGACCACCGTCGGGCGCACGCAACACACATACCTTGTGTCGAACCGTCTGGCCCGGCGCAGGGAGTTGGGATCGTCTTTTACCTCTTGGACCGCGCTATGAACGATCGGATCGTAGACCGTAATGACCTGGCCGGAATATTCGATGGCGCGTGGCACATAGATCCGGTCGCCAAGCGCGTCGCGGATGCCGTTGGATATCGAAGACTTGCCGTTGCCGGGCGGGCCATACATCAGGATCGAGCGGCCGGCGCTGACGGCCGGACCAAGGTGATCAAGCAGCGTATCGGGCAGGATGAGGTGGCCCATGGCATTGGTCAGCTGATCGCGGGTGATCTGGATATTGCGAATCGACTGGCGCTTGACCTGTTCGCGGTAGACATCCAGGGGCACCGGCATCGCACCGAAATACTCCGATTGCGACAGCGCATCCAGTGCTCGGGATTTGCCGGCATCCGTCAGTTGGTAGCCCATTTCGTTCCCGCTGTTGGCATTCAGCGTGCCGGTCGCCTCGAGCAGACGCTGTTCGCGCGCGAGATCGACTAGTTCCTGCGTGGTCTGCATAGGTAGGCAGATCGCAGCGGCAATTTCAGATACCGTTTCCAGGTTCTTGCGAAAAATTGTCTTGAGCAGAATGTCACGCATCATCACCAATGGCAGTCGCATGTCATCAATGCTGGTTGGACTTGGTGGCGCGCTGACCGCGCTTGCCTGCATGTTCATCTGGTTTGCCTGTGTTGAGATTGTTGCCAACGACTAGCGATTGTTTCTGGCAAGATTTGGGCGACCGTCAGGTTGATTGCCGAGGATTACAGGTATTTGGCACCGCGTGTCAGGCCCCGAACATCGAGCCGAGAATCAGGTAGATGGCCAGCGTTCCGCCCAAGGACAGGCCCATCGGGAATTTCCATCCGACATTCCAACTCTTCCACTCCGGCGCGATCCTGCGAAGCGGGGTGTATTTGGCTAATCGATGCGTTGCAAAGGCGGCGAGCAGATTTGCGGCAAAGATCGCGATCAACAGGCGCAGGTCACCAACGGCAACATAGGGCGCCGCCGCTGCCGCGAATTTGGCATCACCCGCGCCAACCGCACCGGCCGCGTTCAGAACGATCCCGATAATCAGGACCAGACCAAGCTGGATCAGCCGTGTGCCGTATGTCGACAGCGGCATGACGATGAGACCAACGATCAAGAAGACCGCCACCAACAACAGGACCGCCTGATTGGTGATGCGCATGTCCTTCAGGTCGGTGAGCGCCACGTAGAAGCAGATCGGAAGCACAAAGGGCAGAAACCAGAATGCCGACTCCGCAGATACCGACATCCGATCTAGCCGTTTTCGATGGCGCGCAAGGATCGCGAGGCTTCTTCAAAATGCTGGGGGTGGGTGTCGATCGCCTCGCGCAACAGGGCTTCTCCGGTCTGGACGTCACCCTGTTTGATCGCGGTCAACGCCATGGTATGCAGCAATTCCGCTCTTTCGGTCTGATCCATCGGAATGACGGGAAGCGAATAGGTGCGCTGTGCCCCGCGTGCCAGAACCAGATTGTTCTTGGCGGTGAACAGGCTGGGGTCTTGGCGTATTGCCTGCCCAAACAGACGCTCGGCACCCGAAAAATCGCCGCGCGACAGCTTTGAATATCCCCAGTTATTCATGACACCGGCGGGCTTGGTCGTCAGCCCGAGCGCTGTTTCATAATAGCTGTCCGCCTTGGTCCATTCCTTGTTGGCATCGGCGACCATGCCTTCAAGGCGATAGCGTTTGAAGGTTTCGTGGGTCGGTGGAACGCTGTCGAGCGTCTTTTCCGCAGCAGTCCACTCTCCGACGCGAATCTGCGCATCGGCAAGGGCGACCTTATCCTCTGATGTGGCACCGCTCATGCCGACAACCTTTTTCCAGGCAGCGACTCCTTCGACGTTTCGCTTGGCGCGGATCAAGGACAGCGCAAGACCGCGTTGCAGGTCGATCCTGTTGGGGAATTGCTTGGTGCTGCGGCTGAAGTAATTGACCGCTTCATTCGGGTCGGCGACGGTGAGCATGACATCGTTCAGGTCATTCTCGTCGACAACGTTGACCTCTTGAAACGCGCGTTCGACAGTCTCGTCCGGCTTTTCGGCACAGGCCGAAAGGGCCAAGCTCCCGACAAGCGCGACCGGAATCAGGGTGAGATGGCGCATTTTTTGCGTCCTTTACTGCTCTCTTGCCTCTGTCATGGTGTCTTGCGGATCAGGTAGTCGCTGCTGCCCCGCCGCACCACTTTGTATTCTTGATTTTGTCCATCATTATGACCGATGTTTTCCGATTTTGCGAGCGCTAAGCGCAAATTGTCGCGGATTGAGTCACTTTCGCCATTGTCCAGCGCATAGGCTTTTCGGAATACCTGCTCCGCCTCTCCGAATTTGCCTTGTTCGAGCAAGACGACGCCAAGATTGTTCCATGCCTCTGGCCAATCCGGTGCCGCATCCACGGCCCGGCGAAGCAGTTCTTCGGATTGACCGAGCCGACCCAGTCCAAGATTTGCGGTTCCCATTCCGGTCAGGACATCGGGTGTAAGCCCCTGATCGAGGGCTGCGCGTGTAAAGGCATCAAGCGCCAGCTCGTATTCGGATGCCGCCAGCAGGCGATTGCCGACTTCGAGACCGTCTGCGGAATCTTTTCTCAGATCAACACCAGGCGCATATACGGAATCGGCTTCCCCAGCCCTGCCGAACGTGTCGCAAGCCGCCAGCGCCGCTGTCGCTGCGATGGCAAGAACCAGCTTGCGGGTCGTTTCGGCGCGCGTCGAACGCGGTGAAGCCATGCGCTATTTGCTCATATTGCCCAAATTGGCGATGCCTTGCGCCGATGGACCGACGAGGATGATCAGGAGCGGGGGCACCGTGAGGGTCATAGTCGCAAGTGTCATTTTGGTTGGCAACTTGTTTGCGGCTTCTTCCGCGCGCATGATCCGCTTGTCCCGCATTTCACTCGCGTAGACACGCAATGCTTCGGCGATTGACGTGCCGAAAGAGGCGGACTGGATCAACACCGTCACAAAGGAAGAAACATCCTGAACACCACAGCGAATGCCCAGGTCCCGCAGGACCGCTGACTTTTCCTTTCCGGCTTTCATTTCATAGGCGACGACTTCAAACTCTTCGGCCAGTTCCGGATAGGATGCATGCAGTTCCGCAGCCACTCGGATGATCGACTGATCCAACGATTGTCCCGCTTCGACACAGACGAGCATCATGTCGAGGGCATCCGGGAATGCGCGAACGATTGCCTCCTTGCGGGCCTGAACGCGCCGGGTAACCCAATATTTCGGGAGCAGGTAACCTGCGCCGCCAGGTCCCAGTACGTATAGGATCATCTGCTGGTTTTCCACATCCTGACCTTGCGATGTCAAGAGGATCACATAGGCGGTGCCGGCGATGAGTCCGAAAATGCCAAGTGCGAACTGCGCAAAATGATAGAGGCGCACGGCGTCCTTGGATTGATAACCGGCCTGGCGCAGCTTTAGCTGGACGGCCGACAATTCCGCCTGGTTCTTTGGCTCAAGGAAGGTTGCGAACTTGTCGAGCTGGACGTTTCGCCCGCGCTGCCTGAGCCGCTCCTTTTGCGGTGTGCCGCGTTTCTCTGGCGAGTTTGCACGCTTGAGCTTTTTGAGCGGGTCCTCAGGCTGGTTCAGGATCAGCGGTATCGCCAACAATACCATGAACAATCCGAGGACTCCGATCACGATCACCGGGCCAAAATCACCGAGCGTATCGGTGAGCAGTGTCTGGATCTTGGTGAAGAACTCCATCAGATCCTCGCTATACCTTGATGTCAGTCAGAATGCGCATCACGATCAGGTTTGCTGTCAGCAATATGCCGACCAGAAAACAGGCCGGAATGAACCAGGGGTGGTCCACGACCTGATCATAATACTGGGGGTCTTTCACCGTGATTGCAATCAGGCAGAAAACCGGGAAACCCGACAGGAACTTTCCCGACCATTTCGCCTCGGCCGTGATCGCATTGACCCGTCGGAACAGACGGAACCGCGCGCGGATCACTTTGGCGAGACCTGCGAGGATCTCGGCCAGATTGCCGCCGGACTGCTGCTGGATCGACACGGCCACCGAAAGGAAGCGCAAATCCTGCATATCCAGGCGTTCGGCCATTTCTTTAAGGGCCTCGCCGATGTCGCGGCCATAAGAGTTTTCGTCCGCGATGATGCCGAACTCTGTCGCCAGCGGGTCTTCGATTTCTTTCGAGACGATTGAAACCGCCGAGGAAAACGGATGCCCAACGCGCAGGCTGCGTACCATAAGCTCGACGGCGTCGGGCAATTGCTCTTCGATCATTCCCAGGCGTTTCTTGGCCTTGGAGTTGATCCAGAAATAGACGGCGCCCACGCCAATTACGATGGACGCGACGACACGCACGCCGGTCTCTGCCGCTGTGCCGATGCTCAGGCCGATAAAGGCGATCACCGCAAGCGCCGCCATGATCATGACCAACTGCCTCGGGGTAAAGGCAATGGCGGCCTTTTGCGCCTTGTCTGCCAGCAGCGAATAGAGCGGAATTGACCGCGACTTCATGTGCTGCTGCATTTCCTTGCGCAGCTGCTCCAGCACCTGTTCGCGCCCGGCTCCCTTGTCCAGCATCTCCAGTCGCCGGTTGACCTTGCTGTTCAGGCTGATGGATTTGCCGAAAGCCACCAGGTAGATGCCTTCGACAAGCACCAGCACACCGACAAAAATCAGGGCATAGATGATCGGTTCGGCGCTGATCTGCATCAGAAACTCTCCATCACCGTGGGTTCGTAGATGGCCGCTGGCAGATCATACCCCCACATCCGAAAGCGCTCTGAAAAGTTGCTGCGGACACCGGTGGCGGTGAAGTGGCCCACGATCTTGTTGTCCGGAGTCAGACCAACGCGCTGGTATTTATAGATTTCCTGCATCGAAATCACATCACCTTCCATGCCGGTGATTTCGGTGATCGAGGTCATGCGGCGGCTACCGTCCTGCAGACGAGATGCCTGCACGATCACGTTGACGGCGGATGCGATCTGGCTGCGCACCGCCTTGAGGGGCATTTCGATGCCTGCCATGGCGATCATGTTTTCCAGACGGCTGATTCCATCCCGCGCGCTGTTTGCGTGGATCGTGGTCATCGAGCCGTCATGGCCGGTGTTCATCGCCTGCAGCATGTCGATGACCTCTTCGCCACGGGTCTCGCCGACGATGATGCGATCCGGGCGCATCCGCAATGCGTTCTTGAGGCAATCACGCGGGCTGACTTCGCCCTTGCCTTCGACGTTTGGCGGTCGACTTTCCATCCGGCCCACATGGGTCTGCTGAAGCTGCAATTCGGCGGTGTCCTCGATCGTCAGGATACGTTCCGCATTGTCGATGAAGGATGACAGCGCATTCAGGGTGGTGGTCTTGCCAGACCCTGTACCGCCCGACACGATGATGTTCAGCCGGGTTGCCACGGCGGCTTGCAGATAGGCGGCCATTTCCTCGGAAAAGGCACCGTAACTCACCAGATCGTCAATACCCAGCTTGTCTTTGCGGAACTTCCGGATCGACACGAGACTGCCATCCACCGCGATTGGCGGCACCATCGCGTTGAAGCGCGAGCCGTCGGCGAGGCGGGCGTCGACGTAGGGATTGGACTCATCGACACGGCGACCGACGGCGCTGACGATCTTGTCGATGATCCGAAGAAGGTGACGTTCGTCCTTGAAGGTGACCTCGCTTAACTCGAGCCGACCATCGCGTTCGACAAAGACCTGCTGCGGTCCGTTCACGAGGATATCGTTGATCGAATCGTCTTGTAGCAGGGCTTCCAGCGGGCCAAGTCCTCTGACCTCGTCATAGAGTTCCTTGTTGAGGGTTTGCCGATCCTCGCGGTTCAGAACAATGCCTTGTTCCTCGAGAATTTCGCCGGCGATGCTGCCGATCTCGTTTCGCAACTCCGTTTCGCTGGCCCGATCCAGTGCTGCGAGGTTCAGGTTGTCTAGCAGCGAGCGGTGTAACTCGATCTTGATTTCGCCAAGCCGCTCCTTGCGCTTGCGGTCCTTGTCCGGCATCCCGGCCTCGGCGGGTTTTGTCGGCATCGGACGGCGCAACGATACAGCCTCCGGCGCCGGTGTCGCAGCGGAGTCGGATTTCACATCGGCAAGGTTTGTAACCTTCGCCGTTGGTTTCGGGATCTTCTTGGCCGCATTGGGCTTCTTATACTTGGAAAACACGCGCGTTAGTCCTCCGGTCTATCAAGCAGCTTCGGCCTCGGCCTGGCCGAGTTGGTGCAGGGATTGTGCGAGTTTGGCAATTTCCTTGCGCAACGGATTCTTGGCGGCAGACAGAGCCAGAGGGTGACCGTGGTCGCCGCATTGCGTGACTGGCTTGCCGCCGTCAGGCAGTTGCAGGTCAATCGAGATACTCAGGCTTTCCGCCATGCGTTTCACCCGGCCCTTGCCTGAGAGGTCGGTGAATTTCGGCGCACGGTTCAGTGCGAACCGCAGTTTTTGCAGGGGCAGATCCTCGGATTGCAAGGCGCGTTTCATCCGCAAGGCATTCTGCGCCGACCGCATATCAAGTTCAATCAGGGCAAAATAGACATGCGCGGCCTGCAGTACGGTTTCTGTCCACTGTACCAGCGTCGATGGCATGTCGATGATGACATAGTCAAAATGGCTGCGCGCCAACGCGATGACACGCTCGATATCTTCACTCGATACGATGTCGAGGGGCACGATATCCGAGGGTGCCGTCAACACCTGCAACTTGTCCTCAAAGCTCTGCAATGCGTAGCCGAACACCTCTTCGTCCATATTCTCTGTATCGGTGAGCATCTCGAAAACGGCTTCGCGGCGTGGAAGGTCGAGATAGGTCGCGATTGTGCCAAACTGCAGATCGAGATCAAGCAAGCAGACACTTGGTGCCTCTTCGCCGCCGGTGGTCGCCAGTTCCCAGGCCAGGTTCACCGCCAACGTTGTCGAGCCGACACCGCCGGCAAGGCCATGCACTACGATGACGGCGCCCTCACGCGATGTGCCGGATTGCAAATGTGTCTTGTGTTGACGCACCGGATCAGCCTGCGGCGGCGGTGCGTTCAGACGATCAATGGCCGATTGCAATTCGTTTTCCGGGAGCGGGTAGGGCACGAATTCATCCGCGCCCTGCCGCAGCAGTTGGTGCAGGGACGCGGGCGTTACATCCTCGGCTATCAGGATCACGCGCAGCCCCTGTGCCTTGGCCTGCGTGATGATTTCCCCGACCAGCGCCAGATTGTCTTCATCCTGCGCATCAAGCGCCAACGCCAGAAAGTTGAGTGACTCTGCTTCCGGCTGGCTCAGAAAGGTGAGCGCCTCGGCAAATCCCAAATCCCCCCAGCTTTCACCAAGCGCGGATTCCATATCCTCGATCAACAGATCGAAGTTTTGAACATTCCTGCTGACCGTGCACGCCACGATCGTGCTTGTTTCGGTTTGTGGCATTCGACTGCTCATTGCCGTGATCCTTACGTTGCGGCTTGGACCAGCGCGCAATACGGGATGCCTCCCGTCCGTTGTGCCCCGCCATCACCAGCGTGCGTCCGGAACCGGGCGCACGTCTCCTTCTCATGATGAATATCGCCGATAATCTAGGCAAGAGTTAGGCCAAAATGACCTAATTGTAGGAAATCGGGACACGATCAACAATAAAATGATCTATTGTACGTTGCCAAACCCGCCGGTGTTGCTGCGCCGGGTCAACCCATCAACGGGTTGGGCGCTCACGATATATTCCCGGTAAACGATCTCGGCATATTTGCCATCCAGCACCGTGGGGTGGCGCGCAAGGAAGCCGCCGACCTCGGTCACGCTGCGCCGGTTTACCCGTTCCGGGGCGGGTGTGTTGATCACCGGTCGGGTTTCTCCATAGGACACAAGCGCCTGAAGGCGCGAAGAACTGATGCCGCGGGTGGACAGATATCGGACAACGGCACGGGCGCGTCGTTCGCCAAGGCCATAGTTGTAGGACGCAGAACCGACGAGATCGGTGTACCCGTACACATTGAACCGCACCTCGGGGAACTGACGGATCCAGTCCGCTTGCCGGTCCAGGATCTGTCGCGCGGTCGAGTCGAGCACGTCACTGTTGAAAGCAAAGTTCACCGTGCTCGGGATTTCCCGGGCAAAGCGCTCGCCCAACGCGACCGCATAGCTCAGGTCTCCCTGCATAACGAGCGAGTTGTTTTGTGTCGCCAGGCCAAAATCCCGAGTGGTTACGGAATCGCCAGCCGTTTGGTCGCACCCGGAAAGCGCGGCAGCCAGTCCCGCGACAAGGATCAATTCTCTCATGGTCCTGTCCTTCCGCCTAGTCCATCACATAGCCGTAAGAGCCGCTGAAGTCCTGTTTTGCGACCTCTTGCGCACCCCTGGCCGCGCCGCTTGCTTCCTTGCTCATCCTGCCAAACAGGAACAGATCGCTTTCGCTGGGCGGCGTGATGCGATCAGTTGGCAAGGCCAGCGCCTCGCCGAGAGTGGGCGAAACAAGATGCGCCGTCACGATAATCACCAGTTCCGTTTGCTTGCGCTCGTACTCGGCACTGCGAAACAGCGCACCCAGCACCGGAACATCGCCCAACCAGGGCATCTGGGCGGCGTTGTCCAGAAATTCATCCTGAATAAGTCCGGCAATCGCGAAACTCTCGCCGTCCCGCATTTCGACCGTCGTGGATGTTTCGCGACGCGAGAAGGCCGGAACATTCAGATCGTTGATAATCGCACCTTGCGACGGGTCGATCGCCGAAACGGCCGCCATGAGTTCGAGGTTGATCACCCCTTTGTCCACAACACGCGGCACGAAGTTCAGTTCGATACCAAAGGGTTTGTATTCAACCGAGAACAAGCCGTCCCGTTGCGCAACGGGGATCGGAAACTCGCCGCCTGCGAGGAACTTGGCTTCCTGGCCGGAAAGCGCGCTGAGGTTTGGTTCTGCGAGTGTGCGCACGACGCCCTTTTGCTCCAACGCTTCGATCAGCAGTCCGACCTGGACCGAGCCTGCGTTGAATCCGAACAGGACCGCACCGGTGTTGTCGTTCGCGAGAGGGATGTTGCCGTTCTGTGAGTTCGTCAGTGCGGGTTGGTTGTTCAGCGTGCCGATGCCGCCGTTCAGCCCGGTGTCGCCACCAAAGATCGACCCGCTAAAGCCCAGTGATGAACTCAGGGATTTGGATACGGAGCGTTGCATCTCGGCAAAGCGGACCTTGAGCATCACCTGCTGCACTCCCCCGACGCTCATCAGGTTCGAGACCCGTTCCGGGGCGTACCGTTCGGCGAGGTCGAGGGCGCGTTGAAGTCGGGCCGAACTTGACACCACACCCGAAAGGACGATTCCGTCATTGGCCGTGCGCACTTCGATCTTTTCGCCGGGCAGGATCTGGCGCAGCCGTTCCTTGAACTCGGTGACATCCGCCGCGACTTTCACATTCACGTTGGTGATCAGCCGCCCCGTCGCATCCAGCAATGTGAGGGTCGTCAGCCCGGGTGATTTTCCGAGGACGTAAATCGTTCGATCCGACAGCGACGAAATATCGGCAATACCCGGGTTCGCGATGCTGAGTTCGGCGAACGGAACATCGCTCTCGACCACGATCGCGCGGTTCATCGGAATGTCCAGTGTGGTCTCCGAGCCGTTCTTGACGACGGTCAGAGCCTCGGCCTGCAGGGCGCTGCCAAGAGCGGTGCAGGTCAGCGCAACCCCTAAGACTGCCGCCTTCAGGAACTCTTCGAATTTCATGTGACCTGCCTCTCCGATCACGCCTCGTTGCCGGGTCTTGTCGCCCGAAATTTGAGCCACTGTGCGCCAGTTCCCATTTTATTTCAAGAATCAATGGTTTCCGCCGCCTTCCGAATGTGGATATCTGGCAACAAATGTACAGCCCGGAGGCTAGGCGGGACGGTCGGCTTGTACCTAAGGTGTTGCGATCACACTAGTTTGTGCAGGGGATCGGAATATCAACCACTTCCGCGCCACGGCGTGTTCGGATCGTACAAACCTTTTCTTCCACTGGCTGAGGTGCGGCTTCGATGGCGCCGAGGCCCAGAAGCGAGCGTTGATTGACCTCGACCGCAGAGGCAACCGTGTCGTCGCGCGCTCCGACCAGCGACAAGGACAATCTGCCCGTTGACTGCGCCTGCGCCAGTCCGGCCACCTGTTCAGGGCGCGCAGCCACGGTTACGGTTCTGGCGATGGTCGCCCCGTCCAGATCACCGCTCGCGGTTTGGTCGACCGCGATCAGGGGAACGTTGGCCTCGATCAGATAGGTGACGTCGCCCCGTACGCCTTCGATGTTTCCGTTGACACTGCCGGTCCAGTACACGTCGACCCGGTCGCCCGGACGCAGAAAGCCGGACACGCCGGACGCCACGTCAACTCTGATCGCAAAGGCGCGCATCCCGCGCGCCAGCCGCGACGTCAGACCGGCATCCTCGCCGGGATCCGTAACCTTGAGCGCAAGAATCGCCTCGTCCTTTTCCATGGCACGAAGAACCACGCGATTGTCGCTCACGTCCGGTGGAAACAGTTTGTTGATATCGGTGAACGCACCATCTGGGATGGCGTCCTCGGGCCAGCGCACCTTGCGCACATCATCCTTCTTGAGAGCCTCACCGTATTTCAGGGGGTGGGTGGCGACATAGACGTCAACGGTTGGCACGACGGCGGCGCGCGCCTGGCGTTCTTTCTGCAATTCGACCTGATAGGCCGAGATATATTTCTTGGCCATCATGACCGCGCCGCCCGCAAGGACGATGCCGACAATCAGAACCAAACCGAACATCGCTCGCATCGTTTCGACCTCTCCAAGAACCAACAGCCCTTGATGTTGACCGCACCTATTTATGCACGATCGGTCCGATTTACAAAGATTGTGTCACAAACCGCGACGGAAAATGCATCACATTTGACACATATCCGGTTCAGGCAGAGAAGGTTGCGGTCTACTGCTCGCCCACCGGAAGTGTCGAGAGGTATTCGCCGAGGCTGGCGCCGACGCCGCCGGACGCGGATTGCAGCGAGGCGAAGGCCACCACCGCCAGCGCGACGACGGCTGCGGTCAGGACAACCCAATCGACAGTCACCGCGCCGCATTCATCCCGAAGGACTTTCTTTATACTGTTTCGCATGGAAACCTCATGGTTTGCTGCGGCGGGGCCTTTTTCGAAAAAAGGCCGCGCCTCACGTAAAAGACGCAGCCCCCACATATTCGTTGTTACTTAAGTGGTTGTTAGCCACCGTCACCGCCGCCGCCACCGCCGTCACCACCACCAGCTTCCGGAGCCAGATTTTCAATGGCTTGCTGCGTAGACTCGGTCAGATTGACCGCGCCATCTTCGATCGCAACGTATGCAGCGCCTGCAAGTGCTACGACAGCTGCAGTCAACACAACCCAGTCGACAGTGACAGCACCGTCTTCGTCCTTGCGGAAATTCTTGAACACTCTGATCATGGCTTTGTCCCTTCAAAGGATCACTGTTAGAGTTTGCATCCGTACCATTCGTGTGTGCTTTGGTTCAAACGGCTCGGGTCTTCATTTGGCTGACTCTAATAAAGCGGCGGAATAAGGCAGCAATTTGACTACAATCCACCATTTTGATGCTTTTGAAGGTTATTTTGCTATTTTTTCAAGAATTTTCTCCGTGTTGTTGCCGCAAAAGCCATTTGACGCCCGAAAGCGATGGGAAACGATGATCCCGATTCTGGTGCTTCGGTCATGCCTGGCATTGCTCTGACCGCCTGCTGACCAGAAGGCCGTGCGGCAGGAAGACGGGCGAAACCCACACAACGGGGAACCGCCTCTATTCCTTGCGAGGCGGCTCCACCACTGTGGCTATACGTCAGACACCTATTCTTCTTCTGCCGTCGGTGCCTGATCGGAAATGAACGTGCCGGTCGATGCCGTCAGCGCCGAGGAACCGTCTTCAATCGCCTGGTAGGCTGCGCCTGCCAGGAGGACGACGGCCGCGGTCAGCACGACCCAATCAACGGTTACGGCACCGTCTTCGTCTTTGCGAAAGGTTTTCAAGAGTTTGATCATGGTTTTGTCCCTCCAAAGGATCACTAAAATTCACAAACAGGCATTCTTTCGATCGGGCCGTCTCTCACCTGGCCCATGTCTGCCGTTGTGTAGAAAAACTTAACCAATGAGCAATGTCAGGAATTGGGCGAACGAGTGATTTCCCCGGAGATGGTTAACTCTCTGCTAAAGATCGTGGTAAGCATATGAGATTTAACATCTTTCATAGGATCTGACGACTTTCTGGTCGCTCACACCCGATGCAAATCGGAGTCAAATCGGGCAAAAATGCCAGATTTCGGGCATCAAATCTGGCATTGTTCCGCCCGGCAGTGAACACTGGCCAAAAAACAGAGCAGTGAGACGAGAAAATGAACAGGCGTGTGCTGATCGCACCGATTTTGGCGTTGGCGCTTCAATATCCCGAGGCCGCAGTTGCAGAGCGACTGGTGTTTCGCGATGCCTCCAAAGACGTGGCCGAGACCAATCTGGCGGCAGAGGCACCAGCTGATGTGGTGCAGCCCAAAACCCGTGCTGCTCCGCGACAGTTTCACACGTTCACCGCGCGCAGGGTGAAGCCCCCCAAACCGGGCACCGTCAAGCGTATCACGATCCAGATTGATCCGGATGAACAATGGCGCCCACCGCCACCTGCGCCAGTCACGAAACCAGAGCCTGCGGCAACCGCGCCTGTGTCTCGCTCTGAGCCCATCGGGAAATACACGTGGTTCTGGGATCGCATTTCCCCGGCCATCGCCAGCACCGGGCCCGGACGCCTGAACGAAGCGCTTATCACGCTGAACACTGCCGGAGAGATTTCGGCCCCACGGCTCCAGGCGATGCAGGATATCGCCAAGGCGCAGGGCGTTTCCATTCTGCGGTCTACCGTCGGAACGCGCGTCTCGCCTGCGCTGGTGCTGGCCGTTATCGCTGTTGAGTCTTCCGGTCGTACCAGCGTGACAAGCCATGCCGGGGCGCAGGGATTGATGCAATTGATGCCCGATACCGCGGCGCGGTTCGGTGTGACCGACAGCATGATTCCCGCCGACAACATATCGGGGGGGGTGAAATATCTCGACTGGCTGATGGGCAAGTTCAACAACGATCCGATTCTCGTGCTGGCGGGCTACAATGCCGGAGAGGGTTCGGTGATGAATCACGCGGGCGTGCCACCCTATGCCGAGACGCGCGACTATGTGCCCAAGGTGCTGGCGGCATTTCAGGTCGCCAGCGGGCTCTGCACGACACCCCCGGAACTGATCAGCGACGGCTGTGTGTTTCATACGATGTACTGACCTTTTCCGTTTCAAGGCCGCACAACAAGACTGGCCGGGCAGTTTCCCGCCCGGCCAGTCGCATTTTTCTGCAGATGTCAGATCAGCCTGATCACCCGACGATCGTGGCCTCTGTCGCGGCGCGCAGCTCCTCTTCGGTGACTCCATCGGCGCATTCGACGATCCGGAGACCACCTTCAACCACGTCCAGCACACCGAGATTGGTGATGATCCGGTCGACCACGGCCTTGCCGGTCAGGGGCAGGGTGCATTCCTTGAGAACCTTGCTGTCGCCGTGCTTGTTGGTGTGATCCATCACCACGACAACGCGGCCGACGCCGGCGACGAGATCCATCGCGCCGCCCATGCCCTTGACCAGCTTGCCGGGGATCATCCAGTTCGCGAGATCTCCGTTCTCGGCCACTTCCATCGCGCCCAGGATCGCCGCCGCGATCTTGCCGCCGCGAATCATGCCAAAGCTGGTTGCGCTGTCGAAATAGCTGGTGCGGGCCAGCTCGGTGATGGTCTGCTTGCCGGCATTGATCAGGTCGGGGTCTTCTTCGCCCTCGAACGGAAACGGGCCCATGCCCAGCATGCCGTTCTCCGATTGCAGGGTGATGTCCTTGTCGCCCACATAGTTCGCCACCAGCGTGGGAATGCCGATGCCCAGGTTGACATACATGCCGTCTTCAAGCTCTTCGGCGGCCCGTGCGGCCATCTGGTTGCGGTCCCAGCCCATTATGCGTCCTCCCGCTTGCGCGTGGTGCGTTGTTCGATGCGTTTCTCGTGATCGCCCTGGATCAGGCGGTGCACATAGATTCCCGGCAAATGGATGTTGTCGGGATCCAGGCTGCCACGCGGCACGATCTCTTCGACCTCGGCGACGCAGATCTTGCCGCACATCGCGGCGGGCGGGTTGAAGTTGCGTGCGCTCTTGCGGAAAATCAGGTTGCCCGTGTCGTCCGCCTTCCACGCCTTGACGATCGCGAGATCCGCGACGATGCCACGTTCGAGGATGTATTCCTCGCCATCGAATTCCTTGCTGTCCTTGCCGTCGGCAATCACGGTGCCAACGCCGGTCTTGGTGTAAAAGCCCGGAATGCCACAGCCGCCGGCGCGCATCCGCTCTGCCAGGGTGCCCTGCGGATTGAATTCGAGTTCCAGTTCGCCGGAAAGATACTGGCGCATGAACTCGGCGTTTTCCCCGACATAGGAGCTGATCATCTTCTTGACCTGCCGGGTTTGCAACAGCACGCCAAGGCCAAAATCGTCCACGCCGGCATTGTTGCTGGCCACCGTCAGATCCTTGGTGCCCGCATCCCGGATGGCTGCAATCAGCAGTTCCGGAATGCCGCAGAGACCAAAGCCCCCGGCAGCGATGAGCATGCCGTCAAACAGCACACCATCAAGCGCCTCTGCGGCGCTGTCATAGACTTTCTTCATGAAGAACTCCCTTAATGCGGTGTTGCAGCGCTTTTGACGCGCTGCAGCAATAGAGTCAACAAAGGCGCGCGAGTGGCGGTCGGCCAGCTTGAATACTACTCGGCCGCCGACTTCTTGGATGTTGTCGTTTTCTTGGTCGCGGCCTTTTTGGCAGGGGCCTTCTTTGCCCTGGCCGCCGGCTTCTTGCGCTTGCCTTTGGTCGCGGCCTTTGCCGCAATCAGTTCGATCGCCTGTTCCAGCGTGAACGCATCCGGGTCGGTGTCTTTTGGCAAGGTGGCATTGATCTTGTCCCATTTCACATAGGGGCCATACTTGCCTTCCATGATGTCGACCGGCCCGCCTTCGTCAGGGTGATCGCCCAACGAGCGCAGGGTCTTGGCCGCACCCCCCCGGCGTCCGCGGCTTGCGACCTTTTCCGCCAAGAGCTGCACCGCGCGGTTCATGCCGACGGTGAACACCTCGTCGAGGCTTTCCAGATTGGCGTTTGTGCCGCCGCGATCCGAGGTGCTCTCGGCGTGTTTCAGGTAGGGGCCATAGCGACCGATATTCGCCCAGACCATGACGCCATCCTCGGGGTGTGGCCCGATCTGGCGCGGCAACGACAACAGCATCAGCGCACGGTCCAGTTCCAAATCTTCTGCGGGCCAATCCTTTGGCACCGACTGGCGCGGCGGTTTCTTGTTCTCTTCGGTCACGGCACCGCGCTGGACATAAGGCCCGAATCGGCCCTTGAAGACGCGAATTTCGTCGCCACCATCTTCGCCCAACAGTTTGCCGTCGGGCGGAATCGCGCCGTCGTCCTCCGCGCCCGGGGGTCCGAAGGCACGGGTATAGCGGCATTCCGGGTAGTTCGAGCAGCCGATAAATGCCCCGCCGGAGCGCGCGGTCCGCATGCTGAGACGGCCGGCGCCGCAGTTGGGGCACAGGCGTGGGTCGCTTCCGTCTTCGGTCGGAGGGAACAGGTGCGGCTCCAGGACCTCGTTGATCTTTTCCAGCACTTCGGTGATGCGCAATTCGCTGGTTTCGGCGATTGCGGCGGAAAAGTCGCGCCAGAACCGGTTCAGCACGGCCTTGTAGTCGGATTCACCGGCACTGACCTGATCCAGTTCGTCCTCGAGACCGGCGGTAAAGTCATAGCCGACATACTTGCGGAAATAGTTCTGCAAGAAGGCGATCACCAATCGACCCTTGTCTTCGGGGATCAACCGGTTCTTCTCCTTGAGCACATAGCCCCGGTCCTGGATTGTCGTGACAATGCTGGCATAGGTCGACGGCCGGCCGATCCCCAACTCTTCCATCCGCTTGACCAACGTCGCCTCGGTATAGCGGGGCGGAGGCTGGGTGAAATGCTGCTCGGGAGTCACGCTGCGCTTGTCGGCGGGCTCTCCGGCCGTGATCTGTGGCAACCGTTTGTCATCATCATCGACGACCGCGTCATCGCGCCCTTCTTCATAGACCCGCAAGAACCCGTCAAACAACAGGACCTGCCCGGTGGCGCGCAATTCGACCTGGCCGTCCTTGCTGCCGATATCCACGCTGGTCCGTTCCAGCCGGGCCGCGGCCATCTGGCAGGCCAGCGTGCGTTTCCAGATCAGATCATAGAGCTTGCGCTGATCCGCATCCGTCAGCCTTAGCCCCGCAGCGTCCTGGGTCATATCCGTCGGGCGGATACATTCATGCGCTTCCTGCGCATTCTTGGCCTTGTTCTTGTACATGCGCGGGCTGTCGGGCACGTATTCCTTGCCAAATCGATCCTTGATCGCATCCCGCGCCGCGTGCACGGCCTCGGGGGCCATGTCGATCCCGTCGGTCCGCATATAGGTAATGTGTCCGGCCTCGTAGAGCCGCTGCGCGACGCTCATCGTTTGCCGCGCGCCCATGCCGAATTTGCGGCTGGCTTCCTGCTGCAGGGTCGAGGTCATGAACGGCGCGCTCGGATTGCGGTTCGCCGGTTTCGCTTCGACCGAAGTGATGCTCAGATCACGGCTGCTGATGGCCTGAACCGCCAGTTCCGCCTGTGTTTCATTCTCGATATCGAACTTGTCGAGCTTCTTGCCCGCAAGGACCGTCAACCGGGCCTCGAATTCCTGCCCACGCGGCGTGGCGAGCAGCGCCTTGACCGACCAGTATTCGCGGGCGCGGAACGCCTCGATCTCCATCTCGCGCTCGACGATGAGACGCAGGCTGACCGATTGCACGCGGCCAGCGGATTTCGCGCCGGGCAGCTTGCGCCACAGCACCGGGGACAGGTTGAAGCCCACGAGGTAATCCAATGCGCGGCGGGCAAGATAGGCCTCGACCAGCGGCATGTCGACCTGACGCGGGTTTTTCATCGCCTGGGTGACGGCATCCTTGGTGATCGCGTTGAAGGTGACCCGCGATACGGCGGTGTCCTTCTTGATCGACCGGCGCTTGGTGAGCGCTTCCTGCAGGTGCCAGCTGATGGCTTCCCCCTCGCGATCCGGGTCGGTTGCGAGGATAAGGGCGTTGTCTTCCGCGAGCGCATCGGCGATGGCCTTGACGTGCTTCTTGCTGTCGCTGGCCACCTCCCATTTCATCTCGAAATCATGCTCGGTATCGACCGATCCATCCTTTGGGGGCAGGTCCCGAACATGCCCGTAGGACGCCAGAACCGTGTAGTCAGAGCCTAGATATTTATTGATCGTTTTCGCTTTGGCTGGTGATTCTACAACAACTACAGGCATTTACACAGTAACCTCATGCGGCGAAAGATGCGCGTTCTATGGCGAGGCAAGATGTGGGGTGCAAGACCTGATTGTCAATCCGCGTGATTTGGGCGCATGAAAATCGACCTGCGCGGTGCCGTCCAAACGGGTAGGGTGGGTCGCCGAAAGCGGATGATTGTCAAGGC
The DNA here is from genome assembly GCF_032595355.1 of Sedimentitalea todarodis. Lineage (NCBI taxonomy): Bacteria > Pseudomonadati > Pseudomonadota > Alphaproteobacteria > Rhodobacterales > Paracoccaceae > Sedimentitalea > Sedimentitalea todarodis. The sequence goes on from NZ_JASMWN010000001.1 coordinate 267,207, forward strand.
GCATGCGATCACCACGGGGCTTGCTGTTTCGGGCGTGACGGTGCGCCATTCGACCGTGACCCGCAGTCAGGAGCCGAGCGATAGAAGGCCACCGGATTGGCGTCGGATCTTGCCGTCAAGTTCCAGATCAACCAGAGCCGGGCCGACATGTCCTGCGGACACCTCAAGATCGCGAATCAACTGGTCTTCGGCGACAGGGGAAGGGCCGAGTCGCGAGAGGATCTGCTGGTGCAGCGTCGCCGTTTGCGCCAGTGTCCTGCGTTCCGGCGGCGGCGGGGGCAGATCGGTCAGCATATCGCGCTGAACCGGGGTTGCCGGCGTGATCAGGGGCGGAAGGGCGGCTATGACGTCATCCGCATTGCGCACCAGGGTCGCGCCATCCCGGATCAGCATGTTGCAACCCGAGGCGCGCGCATCAAACGGATGGCCTGGCACGGCGAACACTTCGCGTCCCTGGTCCAAGGCGTCGCGCGCAGTGATCAGGCTGCCCGACTTCACCGCAGCTTCGACCACGACAACCGCCTGCGCCACGCCGGAAATGATCCGGTTTCGGCTGGGAAAATGGCGGGCTTGCGGCGTGGTGCCTATGGGTTGTTCAGAGATCAGCAAACCGGCGCTTGCGATATCCTGTGCCAACCCGCCATTCTCGGCTGGATACACAACATCGACCCCGCCAGCCATGACGGCGATGGTGCCGGTGCCGATCGCGGCGACATGCGCAGCCGTATCAACGCCGCGGGCAAGGCCGGAGGCGATGCAATACCCTTTTTCGCCGAGTTCATGGGCCAAGGCCCGCGCCATGCGGGTGCCCAATGACGACGCGTTGCGCGCACCGACAAGCGCGACGGTCGATCGTGACAAGAGGGAGGTGTCGCCAACCGCCCACAGCATGGGGGGCGCGTCGGAAATATCAGTCAGATGGACAGGGTAGTCCGGATCGCCAAGGCACAAAAGCCGCGCACGCGCGGCTTTTGCGGCCTTGATTTCGGCTTCGATTACACCGGCAGGGCATATTTCATAGCCCTGAACCCCGGCGGCGCGCGCCACTTCGGGCAACGCGGCCAGCGCCTTCTGCGCTGTGCCATGCTCTGCCAACAGGCGGTAGAATGTTGTGATACCGACCCTGCGCGAGCGCAAAAGGCGAAGCCACGCAAACCGATCGTCTTCCGTGGTGGGTAGGAGTGGGGGGTGAGTGGAAGAATTGCTTTCCTCGGTCATCCGTTGCTCCGCCTTGTTGCCAGACCGGTGTAGCGTCGCGTCAGTTAACAGGACGTAAAGCGTGGAAAATTCTTTTCGGATTTTCGAGAAAATGCAGTGATGGGCGGATTGGCACCGCCAAGGCGTCCGATGGCAACGGATGACGACGATTGATATTGACGATCATCTCAGCACTGAGATCGTCTCAACATGATCTGTGCGCGTCCGGTCTGCGAGTTTTCGGGGCAGGGCCGGCAGGTGCGGCCGACGGATGGCCTGTTCAGGCCGCCGAGCCTCCCACGGTCAGCCCGCCGATCAGGACGGTAGGCTGGCCCACGCCAACCGGAACCCATTGGCCTTCCTTGCCGCAATTGCCCATGCCCGGATCAAGCTGCATGTCATTGCCAAGACCCCGGATCCGGGTGAGCGCCGTTGCCCCGTCACCGATCAGCGTCGCGCCCTTGACCGGCGCGCCGACCTTGCCGTTTTCGACCCGATAGGCCTCGGTGCAGGAAAACACGAACTTGCCGCTGGTGATGTCGACCTGGCCGCCGCCAAAGCCAACGGCCCAAATGCCATCCTTGATTTCGGACACAAGGTCAGCGGGGTCCGCCTCTCCGCCCATCATGTAGGTGTTGGTCATCCGGGGCATCGGCGCATGGGCATAGCTTTGCCGCCGTCCATTCCCGGTGGCGGCAACGCCCATCAGCCGGGCGTTCTGGCGATCCTGCATATAGCCCACCAAAATGCCATCCTCGATCAGGACATTGCGCCGCGACGGCGTGCCCTCGTCATCGACCGTGATCGAGCCGCGCCGGTCCGGTATCGTGCCATCATCCAGCACGGTCACGCCCCGTGCGGCGACTTGTTTACCCATCAGCCCGGCAAACGCGCTGGCACCTTTGCGATTGAAGTCGCCCTCCAAGCCGTGGCCGATCGCCTCGTGCAGCAGGATGCCGGGCCAACCCGGGCCAAGCGCCACATCCATGACACCGGCGGGTGCCGGAACTGCATCAAGATTGACAAGCGCGATGCGCAATGCCTCGCGCGTTTTCGCCTGCCAGTCCTCCGGAGCGATCAGCCCTTCAAGCCCGATGCGCCCACCGCCTCCGGCGCTGCCGGTCTCGCGGCGGCCATCCTGCTCGACGATCACCGAGACATTGACCCGCGTCATCGGGCGGACATCGCGGACCTGTACACCGTCGGGCCGCAGAATTTCGACCTCTTGGCATGTTGCGGCAAGCGTCGCGGAGACCTGCACCACACGCGGATCGAGATCGCGGGCAAAGGCGTCGATCTCGCGCAGGGTGTCGATCTTCACCGGAAACGGCTGTCCGGTTGTCGGGTCCACGTCTGTATAGAGCCGCGCGTTCGTCGGTGCGGGCGCGTCTGCCATGGTACCGCCGCCGGCGCCAACGGCCAGACGCGCGGTCCGGGCCGCGCGTTTCAGGGCGCTCAGGTTCATCTCGGTGGAATGGGCATAGCCGGTGACTTCGCCATTGACCGCCCGCAGGCCGAATCCCTCGGATGCGTCATAGCTTGCGCTGCGCAGGCGACCGTCATCAAACACCAGGGCCTCGGATTTGCGGCGCTCGGCAAAGATCTCGCCGTCGTCGGCGCCATCGGTTGCGGCCCGCAGTTCGCGCAGCGCTTCGTCCCTCGGCAGGGTGGTCTCAAACGGGCGAAACGGAGTGTTTTGCATGTGCGGCTGGCCTCGTAATATGATCTGAATCAAAAAAAGCGGCTGTTTGACGCAATCTGATGGGTTTATCTGCTTCGCGGAATATGATTTCTACAGGCAGCAAATACAACGGGTCAGGTGCGCTCCGTGATTCATACCTGTACCAACCCCACAATTCGATCAACCGATCAGGATAGAACATGAAGAACGCTTTTACGCTCGCCGGGCTTTTTACTTCTCTATCGGTCCTCCCCGCGATGGCGCAGGACGGGCTTGAGATCATCGGCGCGCCGGTCGATGGTGCGACGGGCTTTCAGCCTGCCGTGACGGAACTGGCGCACGATTTGCAATCCCTGGACTGGCTGATCCTGGTCATCATCACCGTGATCTGCGTCTTTGTGACAGCGCTGCTGCTCTACGCGATCGTGCGGTTCAACCGCCGCGCAAACCCGACGCCGGCCAAGTTTACCCACAATTCACCACTGGAAGTGGCGTGGACGGTCGTGCCGATCGTGATCCTGATCTTCATCGGTGCATTCAGCCTGCCGGTTCTGTTCAAACAACAGGAAATCCCCGAGGCCGACATCACCATCAAGGTGACCGGATATCAGTGGTACTGGGGCTATGAATACGTCGATCACGAATTTGGCTTCGAGAGCTTCAAACTGGAACGTGACGAACTCGAAGAATACGGCTATGGCCAGGACGAGTATCTGCTGGCCACGGATACCGCCGTTGTTGTGCCTGTCGGCAAGACTATCGTGATGCAGGTCACCGGTGCCGATGTGATCCACGCGTGGACCATCCCGGCCTTTGGCGTCAAGCAGGACGGGGTTCCCGGTCGTCTGGCCGAACTGTGGTTCGCGGCCGAAAAAGAAGGTATCTACTTTGGCCAATGTTCGGAACTCTGCGGCAAGGACCATGCCTATATGCCGATCACCGTAAAGGTGGTTAGCGAAGAGGCGTATGAGGAATGGCTGACCGGTGCCATCGAAGAATATGCCGGCGCGCCTCGCAGCGTGACACTGGCATCCAACTGAGAGTGAAGGGCGGGGTGTTCCCGCCCGCTTCGGCAAGGGGCCCGCGATGAGCGACGTCAGCATCAATAGTGCCATCCGCGAGGACGAGGCCAGCTTTGGTGACTTCTTTGCGCTGCTAAAGCCGCGTGTGATGACGCTCGTCGTGTTCACGGCCTTTGTCGGTCTGCTTGCAGCACCTGTTCCCGTTCATCCGATGGTCGGCTTTTGCGCGATCCTGTTCATTGCCCTGGGCGGAGGCGCATCCGGCGCGCTGAACATGTGGTGGGACGCGGATATCGACAGCGTGATGAAGCGGACCCGCAAGCGTCCGATCCCGTCCGGCAAGGTCACCGGGTCCGATGCCCTTGCCATTGGTCTTGCCCTGTCGGCGCTGTCGGTGACGATGCTGACCCTGGCAACCAACCCGATGGCCGGTGCCATGCTGGCCTTCACCATCTTCTTTTATGTCGTCGTCTATTCCATGTGGCTCAAGCGGCTGACACCGCAGAATATCGTCATCGGCGGTGCTGCGGGTGCCTTCCCGCCGGTGATCGGCTGGCTGGCCGCAACCGGAACGATGGCGGTCGAGCCCTGGCTGATGTTTGCGCTGGTTTTCATGTGGACTCCGCCCCATTTCTGGGCGCTCGCGCTGTTCATGCGCAGCGACTATGACGATGCGGGTGTGCCGATGTTGACCGTCACCCATGGCCGCCGGGCCACACGACAGCATATTCTGGTCTACACCGTTCTGTTGTCGGTGCTGGCGCTCGGTGCGGCCTTTACGGCCATCGGCGGCCCGATTTACCTGGCGACATCGGTTGTTGTGAACCTGATGTTCCTGCGCGGTGCGCTGCGCATCTGGCGGCGTGACGAAGATGCGTCAGAAGCTGACAATTTCGCGGTGGAGCGTGCGTTCTTCCGGCTGTCGCTCTGGTATCTGTTCGTGCATTTCGGGGCGATCCTGATCGAGGCGCTGCTGCGTCCATATGGTCTGGGAGGCTGGGGATGAGTATTCGGACAACCCACGAAATTCACCAGCGCCGGTTCGGTCGGAACCTGGGTGTCGGGCTCGCCCTTGTGGCGTTTGTCGTGATCGTGTTCGGCCTGACGGTCGTCAAGGTAACACGTGGCGATTTCGAGCCCGTGACCGCGTCGGAGGGCCAGAACTGATGGCACTGGCGGCCCCGCAGAAGACCGTCGTGCAACTGGTGGCAGTCGTTGTCACCATGGGCGCGCTTTCCTGGGCGTCGGTGCCGTTCTACGACTGGTTTTGCCGTGTCACCGGGTTTGGTGGGACCACCGTTGTCGCCAGCGATGGATCACAGGCCATTCTGGATCAAACCATCAAGATCAAGTTCGACGCGTCGCTTGAACGCGACATGCCGTGGATCTTCAAGCCGGTCGAGCGGGAGATGGAAATCAGGATCGGCGAAACCGGCCTTGCGTTCTACGAGGCCTACAACCCGACCGACCACCCGGTTGCGGGGCAGGCGAGCTACAACGTCTTCCCCTTTGAAGCCGGTGGCTTCTTCAACAAGATCGACTGTTTCTGTTTCACGGAACAGGTACTGGAACCCGGTGAACGGGTGCAGATGCCGGTGACATTTTTTGTCGATCCGGAAATCGTCACGGATCGGGATGCAAAATACGTGCATTCGATCACGTTGTCGTACACTTTCTACGAAATCGACCTGCCCGAGGGCTATGCCGCCCTCGCGACCGAGGCAGGCACCAACAATACGAACTAACGCCGCAAGGTAAGGGACACTCAATGGCACACGCAAAGAATCACGACTACCACATTCTGCACCCTTCCATCTGGCCGCTGCTGGGCGCCCTGTTCGGGTTCGCCATGTTGTTTGGCGCCGTTCTGTGGATGCACGCGGTCACGCCGTACCTGTTCTGGATCGGCCTCGTTGGCGTTCTCTACACAATGTTCGGCTGGTGGTCCGAAGTGGTGCATGAGAGCCATATCGGTGATCATACCCCGGTGGTCCAAATCGGCCTGCGCTATGGGTTCATCCTGTTTATCATGTCCGAAGTGATGTTTTTCGCGGCGTGGTTCTGGTCGGTGTTCAAGCACCTGATCTATTCGATGCATGAATATGAGGGCAGCGAATACGTCATTCCCGCCATCTACCCGGTTGACCCGTTCAGCCTGCCCCTGATCAACACCGTTGTCCTGCTGCTGTCGGGCTGCACGGTGACCTGGGCGCACCACGCGCTTGTGCATGGTAATGTGCGCAAGGATTTGATCGCTGGCCTGGCACTGACCGTCGTTCTGGGTATCGCATTCACCGGACTGCAGGCTTATGAATACATGCACCTGCTGCATGAAGGCTGGAAGTTTGGCGAAGACATCTTCTATTCGAACTTCTTCATGGCGACTGGATTTCACGGCTTTCACGTGATCATCGGCACGATCTTCTTGTTCGTTTGCCTGATCCGTGCAATCCGCGGCGATTTCACTCCGAAACAGCATGTCGGGTTCGAGGCCGCAGCCTGGTACTGGCACTTTGTGGACGTGGTTTGGCTGTTCCTGTTCTTCGTCGTCTACATCTGGGGCACTGCGCACCTGGGCTAGGTCGATTGCGGTTGAAAATCCGCTGACAGAACGTAACAAGCATGGCGCGCGGGTGATCCGCGCGCCATCTCGTTTTCGAGGGTGTTCGCGGCAATGGCTCGTGCTGTCTTTCTGGTGTTCTTTGGCTTGGCCGGGTTCGGAATCCTGATTTCGCTCGGGACCTGGCAGATTCAGCGGCTGAGCTGGAAGCAGGATGTTCTTGCCGAGATCGACAGCCGTATTTCAGCGGAGCCTGCGTCATTGCCAATGACCCCGGACCCCGAAGCAGATAAATACATGCCGGTGATGGTATCCGGCACGATGTCCGACGCCGAACTGCATGTGCTGGTGTCGGTCAAACATGTCGGTCCCGGCTATCGCATCATTGCTCTGTTTCAAACCGACGATGGCCGCCTGATCCTGCTTGATCGCGGCTTTGTCGCGACCGAAGACAAGACTGCGACCCGCCTGACCGGCCACATGACCGTTGTCGGCAACCTGCATTGGCCCGATGAAATCGACAGTTACACGCCCGAGCCTGACGTGGCCGGAAATACCTGGTTTGCGCGCGATGTTCCACGCATGGCGGCGGCACTGGGCACCGAACCTGTTTTACTGATTGCGCGATCTGTTTCCGATCCAGACATCACGCCGCTGCCCGTTGATACCGTGGGAATTCCCAACGATCACTTGCAGTACGCCATCACCTGGTTTTCACTGGCCCTGATCTGGGCTGCGATGACCACCTATTTCCTGTGGCGCACCCGCGCGAAACCCGAGAGCCGAGGCCAATGAAATACATCTCCACGCGCGGCACCGCGCCTGAACTGAGCTTTGAAGAGGCAATGCTGTCTGGTCTGGCCCGCGATGGCGGTCTCTATGTACCGGCCAATGTGCCGCAGATGACGCCAGAGGAGATCGCCGCCCTTTCCGGCCTCAGCTATGAAGAAACCGCGTATCGCATCATGCGGCCGTTTATCGGTGACACGTTCACCGACGCGGAGTTTCGCGCCATCATCGACCGTGCCTATGCCGGGTTCGGTCACGCCGCACGGGCACCGCTGGTGCAACTCGCGCCCAACCATTTCCTGCTCGAACTGTTTCACGGCCCGACCCTCGCCTTCAAGGACTTTGCGATGCAGTTGATCGGTCAACTGTTTCAGGCGGCGCTGACGCGGCGCGGTGATCGGGTCACGATCGTTGGCGCCACCAGCGGCGACACCGGCTCTGCGGCCATCGAGGCGTTCAGGGGCCTGTCCAACGTGGATGTGTTCATCCTGTTCCCGCACGGTCGCGTCAGCGAAGTGCAGCGCCGTCAGATGACCACGCCGACCGAGGCAAACGTGCACGCGCTCGCGGTGGATGGCGATTTTGATGATTGCCAGGCCGCGCTCAAGGATATGTTCAACGATTTCGACTTTCGCGACAGAGTCAAACTTGCCGGTGTCAATTCGATCAACTGGGCGCGGGTTCTGGCGCAGGTGGTCTATTATTTCAGTTCTGCCGTCAGCCTGGGCGCACCGCAGCGCAGGATCAGCTTTACCGTTCCAACCGGAAACTTTGGTGACATCTTTGCGGGCTACATCGCCAAACAGATGGGCCTGCCCATCGACCAGCTGGTCGTCGCGACCAACCAGAACGATATCCTGCACCGCTGCCTTGGCGGGCAGGGCTATCACAAGGGGCCGACTCATCCGTCGATCAGCCCGTCGATGGATATCCAGGTCAGTTCCAATTTCGAACGCGTTCTGTTTGACGCCTATGGCCGCGATGGGGGTGCCGTGTCGCAATTGATGGAAGAGCTCAAGCAAGGCGGTTTTGATGTATCCCAGGGCGCGCTTGGCTTTCTGCAGGAGCAATTCGCATCGGGACGCGCGTCGGAAGACGAGACACTGCAGACCATCAAGGCAACTCTTACCCAAAGCACCGAGCTTCTGTGTCCGCATTCCGCAGTTGGGGTGAAGGTCGCCAACGAACACCGCGCAGTGGATGTGCCGATGATCACGCTCGCCACCGCGCATCCAGCGAAATTCCCCGCTGCTGTCGAACAGGCCAGCGGCATTCATCCACCTCTTCCCCCGCGCATGTCGGATCTGTATGACAGGCCCGAACGGGTGACCCGGATCGCCAATGATCTGGGTGCCATGAAGGACTTTATCAAAGGACATATCGCCAAGTGACGGTTGAGCAACACACCATGGCCAACGGCTTTCGCATTGTCAGCGAACACATGCCGGGCCTGCAATCCGCCGCCATCGGTATCTGGGTGTCCGCTGGCGGACGTCACGAGCGGATCGAACAGAACGGCATCGCGCATTTCCTGGAACACATGGCGTTCAAGGGCACTCGCAGGCGTACAGCGGTACAGATCGCCGAGGCCATCGAGGACGTGGGCGGCTATATCAACGCCTATACCAGCCGCGAAGTCACGGCTTATTACGCCCGGGTCCTGCAAAACGACGTACCGCTGGCGATGGATGTAATTGCCGATATCGTGCTGAATCCGATCTTTGATCCGAACGAGATCGAGGTCGAACGCGGCGTGATCCTGCAAGAGATCGGACAGGCCCACGACACGCCCGACGACGTGATTTTCGACTGGTTGCAGGAAGAGAGCTTTCGCGATCAGCCATTGGGCCGCACGATCCTGGGGCCGGCTGAGCGGGTCAGCAGTTTCTCGCGCGAGGACCTGTCTGATTTCGTTGCGGAGCATTACGGACCCGGCCAGATGATCCTGTCAGCGGCCGGTGCGGTCGATCATGCCGAAATCGTGCGCATGGCAGAAGAGCTGTTCGGTCACCTGCAGCCGAAACCGGATATTGCCGCCGAAACCGCGCGGTTCACCGGCGGCGAGACCCGACGGTCCAAGGCACTGGAACAGGCACATTTTGCGCTCGCCTTCGAAAGCCCCGGCTACCGGGACGACGCGATCTATACGGCCCATATCTATTCCAGTGCGATGGGCGGCGGAATGTCTTCGCGCCTGTTTCAGGAAATTCGGGAAAAGCGCGGACTCTGCTACACGATCTTTGCCCAGAACGGTGCCTACGCCGATACCGGAACGACCACGATCTATGCAGGAACAAGTGCAGCGCAGATTGGCGAACTGGCGCAGATCACCTTTGACGAGATGAAACGCGCCACCGAAGACATGAGCCCTCAGGAAGTCGCGCGTGCCCGTGCCCAGATGAAGGCCGGGATGCTGATGGGGCTGGAAAGCCCCTCCAACCGGGCTGAGAGATTGGCGCGGCTGGTCCAGATCTGGGACGTGGTGCCGCCACTGGATGACACCGTTGCCCGCATTGATGCGGTATCCACCGGCGACGTCCGCGAGTTTGCCGAATCCATCGCGGCGAATGCCCCGGCGGCGCTTGCACTCTACGGGCCGATCGACAGCGCGCCGACATTGGCGGATCTGCAGGGAAGGCGCGCGGCCTGATGCCGGTCTGATGCTTCTGGTCAAACGCAAACTTAAGCTCGAGACCGAGCGTCTGACCCTGCGCCCCCCGGTGCATTCGGATTTTCGCGACTGGGCCGCGATGCGTCAGGACAGCCGTGAATTTCTGGCACAGTGGGAACCGGTCTGGGCCACCGATCATCTGAGCCGCAAGGGCTTTACCAACCGCGTCTATTGGGCACAGCGGTCCATCGGCAACGGATCGGCGGTGCCGCTGTTCCTGTACCGGCGCGACGATCAATGTCTGGTCGGTGCGATCACTCTGGACAATATCAGGCGCGGACCTGCACAGGCCGGGACGCTCGGCTACTGGACCGGTGCGCCATTCGCGCGACAGGGATACATGCGCGAAGCCATCGGGGCGGTGGTGCACTATGCGTTTTCGCAACTGGATCTCAGCAGGATTGAGGCCGCCTGCCTGCCCGAGAACGCCGCCTCGCGCGGGCTGCTTGAAAAATCCGGGTTCAAATACGAAGGCGTGGCGCAGTCGTATCTACAGATCAACGGGCGATGGCGCACCCACGTGCTGTATGCATCCCTGCGCAGTGATCGGCGCGGGCGAACCGACGCGGGTTAAAGTCAGGTTCCTTTCCTCCGAAAACTCCGCGCAGGGGGCTGACTTTCGGCGATCACGGTCTATCCTCTTGGGTCATGATGGTCATGCGCGCTCTTCTGTTCATGCTTGTGCTTTCAGGCATTGCGCCGCTGCAGGCGCAAGAGCGGCGCCCGAGTCACTGTGTCGCCATCGCGGATGCGACGCCCGGCGTGACTTTCGTGCACAGGGCGGCCTGGCAAGAGCCGGTGCCCGAATATTCGGTACGCCTGACCTATATCGCCCACGCCAGCTTTCTGTTGCAAACGCCCGGAGGGCTGAATGCGGTCACGGATTTCACCGGCTTTGTCGGCAGTGCCAACATGATTCCCGATGTGGTGACCATGAACCACGCCCATGAAACCCATTGGACCGCGTTTCCCGACCCGGCGATACCGCATGTGCTGACGGGATGGGGGCCGTTCGGAGAAGGGATCGAACACTATCTCGATCTCGACGAGATGCTGGTGCGCAACGTCTCGACCGATATCCGCTCGCAATTCAGCGGTATCGAAGAAAAGGGCAACTCGATCTTCATTTTCGAGGTTGCGGGGCTGTGCATCGGCCACCTGGGCCATCTGCATCACGTTCCGAATGAGAAGCAATTCGCGGCAATCGGGCGTCTGGACGTGGTCATGGCCCCGGTCGATGGCGGTATGACATTGCCGCTTCCCGAGATGATCAGTATCCTGAAACGGCTCAAGTCCTCGGTGGTAATCCCGATGCACTGGTTCAACGGTTTCACGCTCGACTCATTTCTAGGTGGCATGACAGATGAATTCACGATCCAGCGCCCCGGTAAGTCCCATATCGAACTTTCGCTGCGGGATCTGCCGGACCGACCGACGGTCGTGGTCCTACAATCGGAGTACCTGTCCGATCAGAATTGATTCGACCACTGGACGCGCCGGATGAGCCTCAATCCCGCCGATGAAAGTTTTGTGGCGTCTCTGAATGGTGTGGTGCCAACCTCGGTGTTCCGCCCGGTTGAACCGCGTTATCTGGAAGAACCGCGCGGGCGTCTGAACGGGCAGGGTGGTCTGCTCGCCTGCCCGCACAACACGCATGAGGTCTCGGCGCTGATCAAGGCCGCCAATGCGGCGCGCGTCGGTGTCGTGCCCTATGGTGGGGGAACCGGGCTTGTCGGGGCGCAGGTGATGCCCGAAGGGCCCGCCCCCCTGATCCTGTCGCTGGAACGCATGGCGCACATACGCGCGGTCCATCCCGAGGAAAACGTGATTGTCACCGAAGCCGGTGCAGTTCTGGCCGACGTGCAGGCAGCGGCGCGCGGGGCGGACCGGCTGTTTCCTCTGTCGCTCGCCTCGGAGGGCTCTGCGCGGATCGGGGGCAATCTTGCGACCAATGCCGGCGGTGTGAATGTTCTGCGCTATGGCAATGCCCGCGACCTGTGCCTTGGCCTTGAGGCCGTCTTGCCGGACGGGTGCATCTGGAACGGGTTGACGCGTCTGCGCAAGGATAACACCGGCTATGATTTGCGCAATCTGCTGATCGGGTCCGAAGGGACACTTGGGGTGATTACCGCCGCTGCGCTCAAACTTGCTCCGATCCCTGCGGCAACCGGCACCGCGATCCTTGTCGTTCCGTCGCCGCGCGCTGCGATTGATCTTCTGTCGCTCGCGCGTGACATGCTTGGCGAGGGCATCAGCGCCTTTGAACTCCTGCACCGGCAAGGTTTGGAATTTCTGAGCGAAACACTGCCTGACATTCGACAGCCGTTCCCCGATCCGCCAGAATGGTCTGTGTTGATCGAGCTTGGCCTGATCGCGGCGCTGGATCCGCGAGAGCAGTTGGCCAATCTGTTTGAAGTGGCGCTCGGACAGGGCCTTGTGTTGGATGGTCTCATTGCACAGTCGGAGGCGCAGCGCGATGGCTTCTGGGCCGTTCGCGAACAAATGCCCGAGGCCAATCGCCGGATCGGGTCGGTGTCGAGCCATGATGTTTCCATCCCGCTTGGGGCGCTGGCGGGTTTCATCGAGAAAGGCCGCGAGACAATAGCCGGGTTCGGAACCTTCCGCATCAACTGCTTTGGGCATGTCGGGGACGGCAACCTGCATTACAACGTATTCCCGCCAAAGGGTGCCGACCGGGCGGATTACTCGCATCAAGGCGGCGCGATCAAGCGTGCGGTCCATGACCTTGTCGCGGATTTTAATGGCTCCATCAGTGCCGAACACGGGATCGGGCGGATCAAGGTCGATGATCTTGAAAGATACGGCGATCCGGTCAAGCTGTCGGCGATGCGCGCGATCAAGATGGCGCTTGACCCACAGGGCATCATGAACCCCGGTGCGGTGCTGCGCATCTGACGAAACCGGCGACCCATACGGATCGCCGGTCAATCGTGCGTGACGAGATGAGGGGCCGTCACACGACGATGTGCGCATTCACTTAGGCATGATGACCTTGTCGATGACGTGAATGACGCCATTCCCGGCTTCGATGTCCGCCGACACGACGGTGGCGTCGTTGACCATGACGCCATTGTCGAGGTCGATCATGATATCGCTTCCCTGCACGGTGGTGGCCGTCATGTCGTCACTCAGATCACCGGACATGACCTTGCCTGGCACGACGTGATAGGTGAGGATTGCCACCAGCTGGTCCTTGTTTTCAGGTTTGAGAAGGGTTTCGACCGTGCCTTCGGGCAGCGCTGCAAACGCCGCGTCAGTTGGGGCAAACACCGTGAACGGTCCTTCGCCCTTCAGGGTATCGACCAGACCTGCGGCCTCAACCGCGGCGACGAGCGTGTTGAAATCATCGGCACCAATGGCTGTATCGACGATATCCTTTGAATGGCCGTCAGCAAAGGCGGCACCGGCCATCATCATGGCGGCGGTCAGGGTGAGAGCTGTCTTGCGAAACATGGGCGTAAACCTCTGGCTATGGATCAATGCCGGACGTGACATTGAAGGGTTTACGCCTTGCCACCAGATCTGGATCAACCACTTTCAGATGCGGTGTGGCTTGACCTGGTGCTATTCACGCCTAAGCAGCGGGGCCATTTCGTTTCCAATCAAGAAACTGTGATTGAGTGTCTCCAATTTCGTCCGGATCGGGTGCGATCAATCGCCTTCAAACGCGCAGAGCGCATGCACATCCATGCCGAGTTCTTCCAGAATTTTGCGCCCACCAAGATCCGGCAGGTCGATGATAAAGGCGCAACTGATGATCTCTCCACCCAGCCGCTCGATCAGTTTGATGCCCGCAGCCGCAGTTCCGCCGGTGGCCAGTAGATCGCCGACCACGAGGATCTTTTCCCCCGGCTGGATCGCATCGTCGTGGATTTCGACAATCGCCTCGCCGTACTCCAGCTTGTAGTCTTGGCTGATCGTGGTGCCGGGCAGCTTGCCCTTCTTGCGGATCGGCACAAAGCCCACGCTGAGCTGATGTGCAATTGCGCCGCCGAGGATGAAGCCCCGCGCCTCGAGCCCGACAACCTTGTCGATCTGCTCGCCCGCATAGGGGTGCAGCATCTGGTCGACCGCCATTCGAAACCCGCGCGGGTCGGCAAACAGCGTGGTCACGTCGCGAAACATGATCCCTTCCTTTGGGAAATCGACGATTGTCCGGATGTAGTCGCGGACAGTGGTGTTTCTGGGCATGACGGCTTCCGTTTTCTCTGGGTCGCCACGCGTTTGGCCTATTGCGCGGCCCGGTGCAACCGGGGGGTTCAGGTCGGGCGGCGCAGAAGCGCGGTAAACAGGCCCATCCCGATCAGTGTCACGCCGCCACTTCGGGTCAGGGCGGTGATCACCGCCGGCTTGCGCACGGTTTGCCGCAGCTTGTCCGCCAGCAGCGCATAGGCAAGTGCGTTGATGGCCGCGAGGATGACGAAGGTGCTGATGAGAATGGCAAACTGCGGAAGCATGGGCGCTCCGGTCTGCAGGAACTGCGGAACAAAGGCGATGAAAAACGCGATGGATTTCGGGTTCAACGCCGTAACGCCTGCAGCGTGGGCAAAGACACTGCGCGGCGTTACCTCGCGTTCGGTCTTGATGGTATCGAGCCCCTCGGTTGGCGCACTGCGCAGGAGTTTGATGCCCAACCAGACGAGATAGGCCGCGCCGACCCATTTCAGGATCGAGAACAGGGTCGCCGAGGTTGCCACAAGTGCGCCCAGACCGGCGAGCGAGGCGCTCATCGCGATGAGATCACCCAGGGCAACACCGCTCGCCGAGGCCAGCGCGACGCTGCGCCCCTTGGACAGGGCGTAGCTCAGCACCAGCAGAACGGTCGGGCCGGGAATCAGCAACAATGCAGTGGAGGCCGCAGCAAAGGCGAGCCAGAGATCGAATGGCAAGGTCTTCTCCATGTCAAGACGAGACAAGGCACCACGCCAGATCGGAATTGTCCAGTGATTCAGCTCAGTTTCACTGCCTGCGCATGCATCCAGTCGAATTACTTCAGCCGCCCCAGCGTGCTCCAGCCTTTGGCTTCCCAGAACGGGAAAGCAGTCGGCATGGGGGAGCTACCTTGTCTCGTTCCCCGAACCCGACGGCGGTTGTGTCGGCAGAGCCGGTCACACTGTCCTGTCCGCGTCAGCTCGCTTCGAACAGGACCAACGACTGGCAAGCCCGTGATGCGTTTTTCTTGGATTTGAATGTTCACACGGATAAGTCGACGTAATTTCCTGCCAAGACTCAGCGAGCCAAGACTCAGGGAGCCAAGACACGACCAGCAACAGCATCAAGCCGCGCCACCAGGTCAGGATCGCGCGCGTCAGGCGCGGTCAGGATCGCGTGTTCAAGCGCGATGTCACAGCCGTGGGGGCAGGGTTGGCGGTCTGCACCCAGAAGATCTGGCAGGCGGCGCACAAGCGATCGTGCCTTGTCCGCGTTGCCTGTCAGCGTTGCGATGATGTCCGAGATATCAACCTCGCCATGATCGGGGTGCCAACTGTCAAAGTCGGTGATCATCGCGACGGACGCATAGCAAAGTTCGGCTTCTCGGGCGAGTTTTGCTTCGGGCATGTTGGTCATGCCAATCACGTCGCAGCCCCAGATTTCGCGGTACATGCGCGATTCGGCGAGCGTCGAGAATTGCGGCCCCTCCATCGCGAGGTAGGTGCCGCCGCGATGCACGGTGATGCCAGCGTTGCGCGCCGCTGTTTCGCAGGCATCGCCAAGGCGAGGACAGGTTGGATGCGCAAGGCTCACATGGCCGACACAGCCCATCCCGAAGAATGACTTTTCGCGCGCAAACGTGCGGTCGACGAATTGATCCACAATCACGAAATCACCGGGCGTCATTTGCTCACGGAACGAACCACTGGCAGACACGCTTATCACATCCGTCACGCCCAACCGTTTTAACGCATCGATGTTGGCACGGTAGGGGACGGTGCTGGGCGAATGCACATGACCGCGACCGTGGCGCGGAAGAAATGCCATATCGACCCCGTCCAGAACCCCGGTCAAAATGGCGTCGGACGGCGTGCCCCACGGGCTGTCCACCTGTTGCCATTGCGCGTCCTGAAGCCCGTCTATGTCGTAGAGTCCCGAGCCGCCGATGATACCGAGTCTGGTCTTGGTCATGAAAATCCCTATCGCTTTCGCGTTGGTAAGGTGACGAGCTTGGCCCCGGAAATCAAGCAGTGAACCCGGCGGATGGTCTCGAGGTGATCCCTTGCGACCGGGATGCGACCTGCCGGCAGCCACGAAACAACGGGAACGTGAGTATCCGGGCGTGAGCCCGTGTCGGAGGCGGGCAAGGCCGGCAAGGCGGACAATTGCGGCACAGTGGCCCGAGCGGCGGCTGTCTCTGGACCTTTGGTTCGGGATGCGTCATATCAGGAACGAATTCGCGGAGGCACGCATGGGCATTCTCAACTCTTTACTACGCGCGGTGACCTGGTGGAACGGGCAGACACTGAACACGCAGATCTTTACCTGGCGCAAGGGCATCAAGGTGGGTGATGACGAGCAGGGCAACGTTTATTACCGCAACTCTGACGACAGCAAACGCTGGGTGATCTTCAATGGCGAAGTCGAGGCAAGCCGGGTCAATCCTGATTGGCATGGCTGGCTGCACCATACCTGGGACGAACCGCCAACTGACAAACCCCTTGTGCACAAGCCCTGGCAAAAACCGTACCATGAAAACCTGACCGGAACCGCGCTTGCCTATGCGCCGTCCGGATCGCTCCGCCGGGCGGACCCTGCGCCACGGCGCGACTACGAGGCGTGGAGCCCCGAGTAAGCTCGGCAAATCAACGGAGCGCGACATGTCGCACAACACAACCGAAATCGTCGTCGGCGGCGCCGTTCTGGCCGGAGCGCTGGCCTTTGCCCTCTATGCCGGTCAGGCGACGGGGCTGTCCGGCACAGGCACGGGTTATGAACTGAACGCCAGTTTCCGCTCGCTCGAGGGGGTCAGCGTCGGCACCGATGTCCGCCTCGCCGGGGTCAAGATCGGGACAGTGACCAAAATGGAACTGAACCCCGAAACGTACCGCGCCGACACTACGTTTTCCGTACTCGAAGGCGTTCCGGTGCCTGATGACAGCGCTGTGGTGGTGTCATCCGAGGGGCTTCTTGGTGGCAACTTCGTCGAGATCATGCCCGGCGGATCACCGTTCTTTTTCGAGCCCGGAGCAGCGATCGAAGACACCCAGGGTGCGGTCAGCCTGATTTCCTTGCTGGTCAAGTTTGTGGCGGGCAGCGGAGGCGACGAGTGATCCGCAACCTGTTGGCCCTGGCGCTGTGTGCCCTTGTCGCGCTTCCGGCGGCGGCTCAGCATCAGAATGCCGTATCGGCGGCAGGTGCAGTGCTGCGCGCGCTGGACAAGGTCGACGGGAAAACGATCGATGTCACGGTGCGCTCCGGAGGGGCAGCGGATGCATTCGGCCTCACGGTTGAACTTGCCGATTGCCGCTATCCGGCGGACAACCCGACCGGGGATGCCTTCGCCTTTCTGATCATCCGCGATATCGGCGCATCCGATGTCGACTTCCAGGGCTGGATGATTGCATCTGCCCCGGCACTGAACGCGCTGGATCACAGCCGCTATGACGTCTGGGTATTGCGCTGTATCACGTCCTGAGCGGAGGGAACCGGCGGTCCGGAGAAGTTGGCGGGCTGGCCAATCGCTTGGTCAAGGCGTTCGTGATAGTCCCCACGAGGGATTTCCACTGCGCCGAGCGATGCCAGGTGCTCGGTCAGGAATTGGGTGTCAAACAGTTGAAATCCGGCCTGTCGAAGACGATCCACCAGATAGGCAAGTGCGATCTTTGAGGCGTCCGTCCGCCGCGAAAACATGCTTTCGCCAAAGAAGGCTGCACCAACCGTCACGCCGTAAACCCCGCCAACCAGGTCCGCGCCGTCCCACACCTCGAGGGAATGTGCATATCCGGCTTCGTACAGCGCGATGTAATGCCGGCGAATCTCTGCGTTGATCCAGGTTTCGGCCCGATCCGCGCAGCCATCGACGACTGCGGCAAACGCAGTATCAATGCAGATGGTAAACCCGCACCGCAGAAGGCGGCGGCGCAGGGTTCGCGATATGTGAAAGCCGTCCAGCGGCATGATGCCACGACGCTTGGGGTCTACCCAGAATATCTCGGCATCATCGCGGTGCTCGGCCATCGGAAATATTCCGATGGTATAGCCACGCAACAAAAGCTCGGGTGTCAGAGTCATCCGCGCCTCATCAGAGCGGTTGAGCCGATCGGAGCCTATCCGTCGGCCAAATTGGTTTCCAGCCAGTGCTCAAGCCAGTGAATGTTGTAATTGCCGCTGTGGATATCCGGTTCAACGAGCAACTCCCGGAACAGAGGAATGGTTGTGTCTACCCCGTCGACAATCAGTTCCCCCAATGCCCGGTTCAAACGCGCCAAGGCTTCGGGGCGATCGCGGCCATGGACGATCAGCTTGCCAATCAGGCTGTCGTAATAGGGTGGGATCGAATAGCCGTCATAGAGTGCCGAATCCATCCGCACACCCAATCCGCCGGGCGCGTGATACTGGGTAATCTTGCCGGGGCAGGGCGAGAAGTTTGGCAGTTTCTCGGCATTGATCCGCACTTCGATCGCGTGGCCATTGATGACCAGATCATCCTGTCCAAAGGACATCGGCAGCCCCGAGGCCACCCGAATCTGTTCGCGCACGAGATCGACGCCGAAAATACTCTCGGTGACGGGGTGCTCGACCTGCAAACGGGTGTTCATCTCGATGAAATAGAACTCCCCGTTCTCATAGAGAAACTCGATGGTGCCGGCGCCGATATAGTTGATCTTGGCAACCGCATCGGCACAGACCTTGCCGATCCGGGCGCGTTCTTCGGCGGAAATCACGGGGCCGGGGGCCTCCTCGAAAACCTTCTGGTGCCGCCGCTGCAACGAGCAATCCCGCTCGCCCAGATGCACGGCCGTCCCCTTGCCATCGCCAAACACCTGAATTTCGATGTGGCGCGGGGTGGTCAGGTATTTCTCGATATAGACTTCGTCATTGCCAAAGTTGCTCTTGCCTTCGGCGCGGGCGGTTTGAAAGGCGCGCTCCGTGTCGGCGGCGGTTGCAGCCACTTTCATGCCTTTGCCGCCGCCACCTGCCGTGGCCTTGACGATCACCGGATAGCCGACCTCTTCACCGATCCGTTTGGCGGTGGCCAGATCAGGCACGCCGCCTTCGCTGCCGGGCACGCAAGGCACGCCGAGTGCCTTCATCGTGTCCTTGGCAGTGATCTTGTCGCCCATGACGCGGATGTGTTCGGCGGTGGGGCCGATAAAGGTCAGGCCGTGATCTTCGACGATCTGCACGAAATTTGCGTTCTCAGACAGAAAGCCATAGCCGGGATGGATCGCCTGCGCTCCGGTAATTTCACAGGCCGAGATGATCGCGGGCAGCGACAGATAACTCTGGCTGCTGGGCGGCGGACCGATACAGATCGATTCATCGGCCATGCGCACATGCATCGCATCGCTGTCGGCGGTGGAATGAACCGCGACCGAGGCAATGCCCATTTCGCGCGCTGCACGGACCACACGCAAGGCGATTTCCCCGCGATTGGCAATTAGGATCTTGTCAAACATGAGATTGCCTTATTCGATAATGACCAGCGGGGTGCCGTATTCCACTGCAGCGCCATCCTCGACCAGGATACGCTTGACCGTGCCCGATTTCGGGGCCGGGATATGGTTCATGGTCTTCATCGCTTCGACGATCAGCAGGGTATCGCCTTCGGAGATACTGGCCCCGACGCTGACAAAGGCAGGCGATTCTGGTTCAGGCTGCATATAGACCGTGCCGACCATCGGCGACAGGACCGCGCCGGGGTGGCTGGCCGGATCTTCGGCAGCGTCGGATATTGCGGCTGTGGGGGCCGCCGGGGCGGCGACAGAAGCGGGTGCTGCGGCGAAGGGCATTTGTGCGGCAGCCGGCGCGGCTTGGATCACGCGACTAACACGGACATTCAGGCTGTCGTCTTCGGCGTAATCGCGTTTGACCTGCACTTCCGTCAGGTCGTTGTCTCGCAGCAACTCGGCAAGTGCCTTGATGAATGCCACGTCTGACTCGTGTTTGGTGTCTGTCATGATGTCCTCGACCGGTTCTGCTATGCCCGCCTGTCCCGCGGTTTTTCGTCTCCGCGCTTATAAGACAAGGTCTTGCCTGTGAAAAGCGCCGTTCGCTTTGCACAACATGGCGATTTATTGGGAGAATTGCCAGTGGTCCTGTCGCAATGGCCTTCGAGATGGTCCTCAAGGGGAATTCGGCGTCGGTTTCGCGCCGACCCACTTGCGTGTCGTGGAAAAGCGGTCGCTGGATTGGGCCTGCTCTCGTGCCTGTGATGAGCCGGGTGGTTGCGCATTTCCCATCACGGCCATGCGACAGCGCAGTGGCCAGGTTGGCAAAAATCCGGATACAACTGTCCAAGGCGATCATTGCATGGGGTGGGTGGCATGAACCTTGGTAACTGGCTGTTCCGGCAGGCGCAGGCGAATCCGGCGCGGCCCGCGCTGTACCTGGGCAAGGAACAGGTCGCGGATTTTGACGGCTTTCATGACCGGGCGAGCCGGACCGCGGGGTGGTTGGCGGCCCAGGGCATTGCACCGGGCGACCGCGTTGCAATCTTCATGATGAACTGCCCGGACTACCTCATTGTGAAATACGGCATCTGGTATGCGGGGGCGGTCGCGGTGCCGGTCAATGCAAAGCTGCACGGGCGCGAAGCGGCGTTCATATTGCAGGATTCGGGCACCTCTCTGGTCTTTGCGACACCGGCTCTGGCGGAATCCCTGACTGACGCACAGGTTGAATGCCGTGTCGTGATCATCGGTGACACCGAGCACGCAAGCGCATTCGACGCAATCCCCGTCGACGTCCCGGTACCCCGCGGCGCGGATGATCTGGCCTGGCTCTTTTATACATCCGGCACCACTGGACGGCCAAAGGGCGTGATGATCACAAATCGCATGTTGATAACGATGTCGCTGGCCTATCCGCTTGATGTCGACGCCGTGTGCGCGGAGGACGCGGTGATCTACGCCGCCCCGATGAGCCATGGCGCGGGCCTTTACAATATCGTCCACGTTCTGAAGGGGGCACGCCATGTCTGTCCGACGTCCGGCGGATTTGAGCCCGCGGAAATCTTCGATCTCGCGCGGCATTTCGGACGGGTCCAGATGTTTGCCGCCCCGACAATGGTCAAACGCATGACCGAGACCGCAAAGGCGACAGGCGATACAGGCGAGGGGCTGCGCACGGTCGTCTATGCGGGTGGGCCAATGTACAACGCCGATATCATCGACGCGGTTGACCACTTTGGGCCAAAGTTTGTCCAGATCTATGGTCAGGGGGAGTGCCCGATGGGGATCACCGCGCTGTCCCGACACGATGTTGCGGACCGGACGCATCCAGGGTGGCGTGCGCGATTGGCCAGCGTCGGTCGCGCGCAATCGCCGGTCGAAGTGCGCATCGGGGACGCTGACGGAGCCCCGGTCCCCGCCGGCACCCATGGCGAGATCATGGTGTCAGGTGATGTCGTGATGCCAGGATACTGGCAGAACCCGGAGGCCACGCAGAAAACCCTGATGGATGGATGGCTGATGACCGGGGATATCGGGTTCATCGATGCGGACGGCTACGTGACCATGCAGGACCGCTCCAAGGACATGATCATCACCGGTGGTTCAAACGTCTATCCGCGCGAGGTCGAGGAGGTGCTTCTGACGCATCCCGACGTGCGCGAAGTTTCAGTGGTGGGCAGGCCACATCCGGAATGGGGCGAAAGCGTCGTGGCCTTTGTCGTGGGCACCGCGTCGCCCGAGGATCTCGATCGGCTGTGTATCGACAACATCGCCCGGTTCAAGAGGCCCAAAGACTATATCGCGCTCGATGAACTGCCCAAGAATAACTATGGCAAGGTCCTCAAGATCGAATTGCGCAAGTCGCTGGAGGACGGCAAATGACGGATTTGACGGGAAAAACGGCACTGGTCACCGGGTCGGTTCAGGGCATCGGACTGGCGATTGCCGAGACGCTGGCAGGGGCCGGTGCGCGGATTGCGGTGCACGGGATGGCCGGGGACGCGCAGATCAAAGATGTCTGCTCGCATTTGAAACACGCGGGTGCGCCGCAAGCGGAATTCTTTGCAGGCGATTTGCGCAATCCGGAGCAAATCGCCGATCTGATGAGCGCTGTCACTGATTGGGGCGGGGCCGACATTCTGGTGAACAATGCGGGCATCCAGCACACCGCGCCCCTGACCAAAATGCCTGCCGAAACCTGGGATGCGATCCTCGCGGTCAACCTCAGCGCGGCGTTTCATACCATGCAGGCCGCGCTGCCCGAGATGGTCGCGCGTGGCTATGGGCGGGTGATCAACATCTCCTCCGTTCATGGGCTTGTGGCCAGCAAATACAAGGCACGCTATGTGGCGGCCAAACACGGGCTGATCGGGCTGTCCAAGGTTGTGGCACTGGAACACGCAGCGAAAGGGGAGCGCGCGCAGGGCGGTGTAACCATCAACTGCATCTGTCCAGGATGGACCAACACCGCAATCATCGAACCACAGATTGCCGAGCGGTTGGACGCATTCAGAGGGGATCAGGACGCCGTGATCGCAGACCTGATGAAGGAAAAGCAACCCAGCTTGCGCGGCTCTGATCCGTCTGAAATCGGCGCGCTGGCGCTGTGGCTATGCAGCCCAATGGCGCACAATGTGACTGGCACCGCGATTCCGGTTGATGGCGGATGGACCGCGCAATGAGGTTGGTTACAGCTGCGGGTCTTGATCCAGTTCGCGGGCCTGCTGATCCAGCATCTCCATGATCTTGATTTGAATGGCAGACGGCGGCGCGGCTTCCTGTTGCTCTCCGTCGCCTGTGCGTCGCTGCCCCGTTTGTGCGGAAGTCTCTCCTTCGGAGGCAGGCGTGACCATCTGCGTACTGTCCGGCCGCTTCGGTTCCGCAGGAAGCGAGGCCGGGTGGCCGGTTGGTTGCGGCGCCAGTGCCGGTAGCGCAATGGAGATGTTCATTTGATTGCTCCAATCCTTTGGCGGAGCCCTCACCCAAGTACTAGAATGTGGGCAAAATGATTAGCAAAAGGTAAATTGGGCAGGGGAATCATACTAAGAAAAACATCAAATTCAGAAGGATGCTGAGTCGGGAAGGTCGGTCACAACAGACCAGATTTCAACGTTTTGCCGTGCATCCGAGAGCGTCAGGCCACTCATGCAACATGCCTATTAGTCCGCGCAATCGGCCTTTTCCTGCACCGGAGCGCGCTGCGACCTGTGAAATCCGATTTGGACATTTGGTCTTCGCGAACAAACCCTGCCGCGACATGTTCTTGATGACGCCTACGAGCATTTTCATGCAAATTCAGTATCGGTCGGCGATCGAAAATCGCGCAACAAGCTGCTTGAAAAGAAAGAAAATGTTGTAAATAGGTATGCAAGTTGTGCGGCGGATTTGTAAATTTTCCAATGTTGCAACGCAGAAAGCCATTGATACCGCGCTGAAAGGGAGATTTTCGCGTCATGGCCCGTGACACCTTGACCGGCAGCCGGATCCGCGAACGGCGATCAATCGCGGGCATGCGTCAGGCCGACCTTGCACGGCAGGTGGGAATTTCCGCCTCCTATCTCAACCTGATCGAGCATAACCGTCGCAGAATCGGCGGCAAACTCCTGCTGGACATCGCTCAGGTCCTGGGGGTTGAGCCCTCGATGCTGACCCAGGGCGCGGAGGCCGCCCTGATTGCGACCCTACGCGAGGCGGCGGCAGATGCCGGCGCGGTGGCGGCAGAGGTGGACCGGGCGGACGAGTTCGCCGGCCGTTTCCCGGGCTGGGCCGAAGTCCTTGCGGCAGGTCATCGGCGGATCGCGTCTTTGGAGAGGGCGGTGGAAACACTCTCAGACCGGTTGACCCACGATCCGCATCTGGCGGCGTCGCTGCACGAGGTGCTGTCAACGGCTGCAGCGATCCGATCCACGGCCTCGATTCTGGCCGAGACCGGAGAGCTGGAACAGGAGTGGCGGGAGCGGTTTCACAAGAACCTCAACGAAGACAGTTTGCGGCTCGCCGAAAGCAGCAAAGCGCTGGTGGCCTATCTTGATGAAAGCGAAGACGCCGATGAACGGCGCGGGTCGCCGCAGGAAGAGGTCGAAGCGTTCGTTGCCATGCGTGGTTTTCACTTTGTCAGGATCGAAGATGGCACATCAGAAGCCGACGCGCTGGTGCGTGACGCACCTGAGTTGACCTCGCGCGGGGCGCGGCTGATCGCACGAGAAGTTCTGACGCGCTATTCCGAAGATGCAAAGGCGATGCCGTTGGAGGCGTTTCGCGACGCAATCGGACGGTTAGGGTCCGACCCGATCGCATTGGCCGAGAGATTTGGAGCCGATCTTTCGGCCGTGTTCCGGCGACTGGCCACGATGCCTGATGGCGTGCTGGCGAGCGATGTCGGCCTCGTGGTCTGCGATCCCTCGGGCAGTATCCTGTATCGTAAGCAGGTCGAAGGGTTTGCGTTGCCGCGATTTGGGGCCTCGTGCCCGCTCTGGCCGGTTTTCACCGCGTTGAGCCGCCCGATGATGCCGATCCGACGCCGCGTTTCGCAATTGGGGCGTTCTGCAATGCTGTTTGACTGCATGGCGGTTGCACAACCCGTCGGGACGCCGCTCTTCGACGAAAACCCGCTCTACCGATCGACGATGCTGATCCTGCCGGTGTCTGGCGAGAACGAGGACAAGACGACGGTCCAGCCGGTCGGCAGCAGCTGCCGGGTCTGCCCGCGTTCGGAGTGTCATGCCCGCCGTGAACCGTCGATTCTGAGCGATGGCTTTTGACAGGGTCACAGAAGCAGGGTTAGGTTGGGCAAAAGCAATAAAGTTGCGCGACTGCGCGCCCCTGGGGAGGAACGGCGCATATGGGGCGACATGTCCTGCTGATCGAGGATGAACCGAACATCATCGAAGCCATAAGGTTTTTGCTCACCCGCGACGGGTGGGACGTTGGCACACATTCTGACGGTGCGGACGCGGTAGAGGTCATTCAGGCGGCATCACCTGATATGGTCATTCTTGACCTGATGCTGCCGGGCAAAAGCGGCATGGATATTCTGCGCGACCTGCGCGATATCCCCGAGTTCGCCGGGTTGCCGGTGCTCATGCTGACGGCGCGCGGGCAATCTCGCGACCGTGAAATGGCCGAAAAGGCCGGTGTTAGCCGTTTCATGACCAAGCCTTTTTCGAATGCCGAGGTACTGACGGCCGTGCGTGACCTTCTTGCGCAGGCTTCGCGGAAATGACACGGGGCGGACCCGATAGCGAGCTCTCCGACAAGATGCAGCCATCGATGATTCTGGAGCGTCAGAACTACCGCCGCCGTCGCCTGATGGATGCCGCGCGCATTCTGCCGTTGCTCGGTGCGTTGTTGTTCGCGCTGCCATTGCTCTGGCCCGCGTCAGGACCGGAAGGCGACTTGGGCGATGACGGCGTCGCAATGTCCAGTGCCATCATCTACGTGTTTTCGGTCTGGTCCGCTCTGATCGTGTCGATCCTTGTCTTTGGCAAGTCCACGCAGGCCTGGTCGCGCCCGAGCGACGATCAGGGATGAGCTAGGTGGCGTCGCTGAACCTGCTGGTCCTGGTCTGCCTCGGATACGTGGTGTTATTGTTCATCGTCGCCTTTGTTGCCGACCGGCTGGCGGCACAAGGGCGCAGCCGATGGTTGCACACACCGTTGATCTATACGCTGTCGCTGTCGATCTATTGCACGGCCTGGACCTTTTATGGCGCAGTCGGCTATGCGGCGCGGTCCGGCCTTGAATTCGTGGCCATCTATCTCGGACCGACGCTGGTCATGGTCGGATGGTGGTGGGGATTGCGCAAATTGGTGCGCATCGGCCGCAGCCAACGCGTAACCTCGATCGCCGACCTGATCTCGTCGCGCTACGGTAAATCCAACGCGCTGGCAATCTGTGTGACACTCCTGGCGGTGATCGGCGTGACGCCTTATATCGCCCTGCAGTTGCAATCGATCACCCTGTCGTTTTCGATCTTTGCCGAGGCGGACCCGGACAGTGGCTATGTTGATGGATCAAGCGCGCTTTACGTGGCGGCGGGACTGGCAGTCTTTGCCATTCTATTCGGGACGCGCAACCTTGATGTGAACGAACGCCATCACGGTGTGGTCACCGCCGTCGCACTTGAGGCGGTCGTCAAATTGCTTGCGCTGCTGGCCGTGGGGGCATTTGTCGTCTGGGAACTGGCCGGGGGCATTGGCCCGGTCATGGCACAGATTGATGCGTCGGAGATTGGCCAGTGGAATGTGCATTCCGGTCGCTGGGCGACGTTCACCTTCTTGTCCGCTGCGGCCTTTGTCTGCCTTCCGCGCATGTTTCAGGTGCTGGTTGTGGAAAACAGCGACGAGCGCCATCTCAGAACCGCCGCATGGGCGTTTCCGTTCTACCTGTTGTTGATGAGCCTGTTCGTCATTCCCATCGCGGTGGTCGGTCTTGACCTGATGCCCGAGGGATCGAACCCGGACATGTACGTTGTTACCATACCGCTGAGCCAGGGGCGCGAGGGATTGGCGATGCTGTCATTCCTTGGCGGGTTTTCTTCGGCCACCTCCATGGTGATCGTTGCGGCGATGGCTCTGTCAACGATGGTGTCCAATCATATCGTGATGCCGATCTGGCTGTCCTGGCACGGAGAGGGGGGGGCGGTGTCCGGCGATGTACGCAACGTGGTCTTGCTGGCACGGCGGATATCGATTGCCGGAATCCTGGCGCTTGGATACTTTTACCATCGTCTGTCCGGCGGCGGCGATGCCTTGATATCCATCGGGCTGGTCGCGTTCGCCGGAATTGCGCAGATCCTTCCGGCCCTGGTCGGCGGTCTGTTCTGGCGCGGCGCCACGCGGACCGGGGCGCTTGTCGGGCTGGTGGTTGGCTTTTCCGTCTGGCTATTCACGCTCTTGTTACCGGAACTGGGCGGAAATGTCCTTTCGGACCGGATCTACCAGGATGGCCTGTTCGGGATCGGTTGGCTGCGGCCGCTCGCCCTCTTCGGTGTCTCGGGACTGGACCCGGTCGTGCATTCGGTGATGTGGAGTCTCCTACTGAACGCTTCTGGCTTTTGCATCGTATCTCTGGTCACCTTTCCAAGCCCACTGGAGCGCCTTCAGGCCGCGCAATTCGTCAATGTATTCGACCATTCCGTCGGCCCGCGCGGATGGACCGGAACGATCGGCCAGAGCGAAGACCTGATGATCATGTCGCAACGGATTCTCGGGGCTCAACAGGCTCAGGATCTCTTCCATCGCGAGGCCGTGGCGCAGGGCCAGCGCGGGTACTTGCCAGAACCAAGCCCGGCGTTCCTGGATCGCCTGGAACGGGTGCTGTCCGGTTCGGTCGGCGCGGCCACGGCCCACGCCATGATCGGGCAGATCGTCGGAGGATCGTCCGTCTCGGTTGCGGATTTGTTGGCTGTGGCCGATGAAAGCGCACAGTTGCTCGAATATTCCAGCAAGCTCGAGGCAAAATCTGCGGAATTGAGCAATACAGCGCGCCAGTTGCGCGAGGCCAATGCCAAGCTGACCCAACTGTCGTTGCAAAAGGACGCATTCCTCAGCCAGGTCAGCCACGAGTTGCGCACGCCGATGACATCGATCAGCGCGTTCTCCGAAATCCTGCGCGACACCGATGGTTTGGATGAAGCCGAAAAGACCCATTATGCAACGATCATTCACGACGAAGCCCTGCGATTGACGCGGTTGCTGAACGATCTGCTGGATCTGAGTGTTCTGGAAAGCGGACAGGTCAGCCTGAACATGCGTGACGGCAACCTGTCTGATGTGCTGGACCGGGCCGAGGCCGCCGCATTGGCGGGATCGGATCGGCCGCTGCTGGTGCGACGTCAGCGGGACGAAGAGAGATTTGCGTTGCAAACCGATCTGGACCGGCTGGCCCAGGTGTTCATCAACCTGATTTCGAATGCTCAGAAGTATTGCAATGCCGAGAGGCCGGAACTGCGGATCAAGGTGCGAGCGGTTTCCGACAGGTTGCTGATCGATTTTGTCGACAACGGCAGCGGTATCCCGCCCGATTCCCGGTCGGTGGTTTTTGAGAAATTCACACGGGTCAGCGGTGAAAAGGCCGGCGGTGCGGGGTTGGGGCTGGCGATTAGCCGCGAGATCATGCAGCGTCTGGATGGCAACGTCAGCTATTTGCCGGGAAAATCCGGCGGGGCGTTCCGGGTGATACTGCCGCTAGCGACGCGGATGGCAGCACAAGAGCTGCGGGCGTAAAGGTAATTGTAACCAACCCTGCGATAGACCGGGCTCAGACATCTCCCGACTGGCAGGCCGCATTTCATGGTTACCTCTGAGTCAAACTCAGCAATTAGGCGCAAGACGGACACGAATCGGGAAGGTGTGTCCGGGGCGGGCAGATCTGCCGCCGGCGCGCTGCGACTGGGGATTGCGCGGTCTGCGGCGAACCTTTTTGATCTGGCGATTTCGGTCATCGGTATTCGTCAGGCGCGCGCAGAACAGGATGCAATTGGGCGGCACCTCTCTGACGAAAGGCTGTTGATCCTGCTGGATGGTCCACCCGGTTTGACCGGCGCGCTGGTTCTGGATCGTGCCCTCATGGTCGCACTGGTCCAACAGCAGACCATGGGGCGCGTCACCGCCACACCACCGGATGAAAGACCCTTCACTGCGACAGACGCGGCGATGGCAGCACCGCTTGTGGACGCGACACTGGAGCGCGCGGCGAAACTGGCCGAACTGCCTGCCGATGTTCTGTGCCTGACCGGGTTTCGATTTGGCGCACATGTCGAGGACAGACGGTCGGCCCTGCTTGCGTTGGACGCAGATGTGTATCGGGTCTTTGACCTGACACTGGAGTTGGATGGCGGGCCCTTGCAGGGTGAGATGTGCCTGATTCTGCCCGAGCCAAAGCCGCAGGCCGAGACGACCCGGGATGCATCAACGGCGCAGGACCCGCCCACACTCGGTCATGCAATCGGGGTTGCGCGCGCCGATCTGATCGCGGTGATTTCACGGATGCGCGTTCCGCTGGCAGATTTCTCCAAGATGCAGCCGGGGGATCTGTTGCCGCTGGTGCAGGAGCGTCTGGACCGGATCGAACTGGTTTCGATCACGGGTCAGAAGGTGGCCGTGGGACGGCTGGGTCAGGCTGGTGGCCTGCGCGCATTGCGTTTGAATGAAATGCGAACGCCGACACTGGCCGATCGGGATGCGTTTGCAAGCGGCACCGGAGCAAAGGCAACAGCTCTGGACGACCCGATGACAGTGGAAGGGCATCTGGTCGATCCCGAAGTGGACCCTGCCGGCGTCGATGTGCTGTCTGAATCGGAAACCGAAGAGGACTATTCGGGAATGAGCCCCGAAGACGCAGCCGTGGAAATCTCGGCATTGGCTGGGCTAAGAACGGATGAAGCC
Source organism: Sedimentitalea todarodis (assembly GCF_032595355.1). NCBI lineage: Bacteria > Pseudomonadati > Pseudomonadota > Alphaproteobacteria > Rhodobacterales > Paracoccaceae > Sedimentitalea > Sedimentitalea todarodis. Next base: position 296,643 of record NZ_JASMWN010000001.1, read on the forward strand.
GGCGGGCTGGAGGAGCCATCCGGGTAAAGCCGGTCGCCGCGTTCAGCTTTGGTGCAGTTGCTCCAGGGTCGGACGCAGCCCGTCCAGTTGATAACCCGCCGCCGACGTGTCGGCGAGGACGTCGTCGGCGGTTCTCGTCGCGGCCTGACCGAGGGCCCAGATGACCGAACATCGCGTTCCCGAGGCGCAGTAGGCCAGAACCGGACCACCCGCGGACTCAACAAATCCTGCCTGACGGGCCACGTTCTCCGGCGTCATCGTTTGGTGGGTCAACGGCAGGACTTCAAAGCGCAGGCCAGCTTCGCGCACCGCTTCGCCGATTGCGTCGGCCTGATGCGATGGCGGCACTTCGCTGTCCGGGCGGTTGCAGATCACAAGCGTGATGCCGGCCTCGACAATTGCGGGGACGTCCTCGACCGAGATTTGCGGCGAGACGGCGTAGACGGGGGATAAGTTGCGCAGGTCCATGGACCGCTGTTTACGCGCGTGTCGTCAGCCTGTCCAGTCGGCCACCAATCGACGTGGCGCATGGACTTCACTGTCGCCAACAGATCTGCCCCCTTGCGTCGATTGCCAGGCGAGGGCCACCTGAGATGGTGCTACGCAGCCCAGCCTGCCCACGACCGGCGAGACCCCAGAAACAGCTTTGTTGACTATATGCGGCTTCACGTCTTTGCGTGACGGTACAGTGATCAGAGCTTGTTGATCGGGATCTTGAGATACACGTTTCCCGCGTCGTCCCTGGGCGGCATTTGACCTGCCCGCATGTTGACCTGGATCGACGGCAGGATCAGTCGCGGCATCCCGAGCGTTGCATCCCGTTCATCACGCATCCGCACGAAATCCTCGACGCAGCACCCCTTACCGATATGCACGTTCAACTCCTTTTGTTCGCCCACAGTGGTTTCCCATGCAAAGTCATCGCGCCCCGGTGCCTTGTAATCATGCCCGACAAAGACACGGGTATCATCGGGCAACGCCAGAATTCTCTGGATCGAGTTGAAGAGCGCCTCGGACGAACCGCCGGGGAAATCGCATCGCGCAGTCCCGAAATCCGGCATGAACAGGGTGTCGCCGACAAATGCGGCATCGCCGATCACGTAGGTCAGGCAGGCAGGCGTATGACCGGGCGTGTGCATGACGTCGCCGCGCAGCTGGCCGATGTGAAAACTGTCGCTTTCCTTGAACAATGCATCAAACTGGCTGCCGTCCCTCTGAAACTCCGTGCCCTCGTTAAACACCTTTCCGAAAGTGTCCTGGACAACGGTGATATGGTCACCAATGCCGATTTTCCCGCCGATCCTCTCCTGAAGATAGGGTGCGGCCGATAGATGATCAGCATGCACGTGGGTTTCAAGAATCCAATCAACACGCAACTTATGCTTGTTCACGTGGTCGACGATAGCGTCGGCGGACTTGGTATCGGTGCGCCCTGATGCCTGATCGAAATCAAGCACACTGTCGACAATTGCACAGGTACTGCCCTGCGGTTCACGTACGACATAGGACACAGTGTTGGTTGCGTGGTCGAAAAAGGCTTTTACATCGGGTGACATGGCGCTCTCCGTACCTTTGTCCGTTCTGACCAAATTGGTACAGATTCCAGTATCTGAATCCGGGATTCGGATGCTGCTGATTTGATTTGTATCAAGGTCTGCGGGCTAAGCGGATGTGAAAATCGGAAATGTGAAGAAAATCATCTTGGGGTTGTGGGAGTTTTCTGAGACTATGGGGGGATGGTACACGTGTTTTGTGTGGCGGTGTTGTGCAGCCGTTACATTTGGAATGTACCCAAACAGAATTAACCGGGGAGAAAGACATGACGATCGACGATCTGAAATTGAGAGCGGCAAATCTCGAAGAGCAGATTTCCCGTGCCAAGGCCGAGACGCGGATTGCGCTTCAGCCTCAATTCTCATCTGTACTTGGAAAGATTGCCGCAGAAGGCGCTCAGGTGCCGGGGCGGTTGCGACGGCTTGATGCGATGCTGGTCGATGAAGCGATCGAAGCGCGGTTCGACAATATGCCTGTCTGAGCAATCAGCCCAGGATCACGCCAACGACCACGAGCATCAGCCCGACCACGGACAGGAACAGGGCGCCCATGTTCATCGGCAGCACCGATTGAAGGATGGCGCGCATTTCCTCATCGGGGAGCTTTGCGCGTCGCGCCTTTGCGACGCGCAAAATACACCATATCAGTCCTGCAAGACCGGCGAGCGAAATCGCCGCGCCTACCCAGATCATCGTTTCAAACATGCTGCCCCCGAAAGGTTCCCTCGTACGCGACGCGCCTAGCGGATCATGTGCGGTCGTGCAACTAGGTTCCGTGCCTGTGCCTGCGGTTTGAGCCTTGCAGCGGCGGCAGGGCGGCGGTATCGACGCAGTTTCTGACATCCATTGATCCACGGAGCCCCTGCAATGAGCGATACCAATACCGATACCACCTATCGAGTGACTGCCGATGAGTTGCGCCAGTTCATCGAACGGGTGGAGCGGCTGGAAGCGGAAAAGCAAGACATCGCGGATCAGCAGAAGGAAGTGATGGCCGAGGCCAAGGCCCGCGGCTACGACACCAAGGTCATGCGCAAGGTGATCGCCTTGCGCAAACGCGACAAGGATGACATCGCCGAGGAAGAGGCGATTCTGGAGATGTACAAGGAAGCGCTTGGCATGTAGGCGCTATCCCGCGCCGACATCGGTGCGGGCGATCGACACCGATTTGATGACCGCATGGATGTGATCGCCAGGCTGCAGAGCCATCACATCGGCGGACCGGCGGGTGATCCTTGCCAACAGGCGGTCTTCGCCGCATTGCATTTGCACGATAACACCGGGGCCGTCGCCGTCGCGCAGCGCCAGTATCGTGGCCGACAGGATGTTCAGGGCGGACAACCCCTGTGGCAGAGCGCGTGACAGGATCACGTCATGTGCCAGGATGCGCACCCGCGTTGCCGTTCCAGGTGCGGTGTCCATTTCTGGCAAGAACAACCGGCCTCCGGACACGCTTAATTCTGTCAGCCCGTCGTTGTGGTGCCTGGTGATCGTCGCTGGCAAGACCGCACCCGCATCGCGCACGCCGATCTGGCGCACCATGCCGGGGTCGGACAGGACGTGTTCGGCTGGTCCTGATCGTGCCACGCTCCCGCCTTCGAGCACGACAACCGTGGTTGCGAGGCGGGCGATTTCGGCGACCGAATGGCTGACGTAGAGGATCGGGATATCGGTGTGGTCGCGCAACCGTTCCAGAAACGGCAGAATTTCGGCCTTGCGCGCCGAATCCAGCGCGGCCAAGGGTTCGTCCATCAGCAGGATCCGAGGCCGTGACAGCAGCGCGCGCCCGATGGCGACACGTTGCTTTTCGCCCCCCGACAGGCCGCCGGGGCGTCGCTCCAACAGGTCCGAGATGCCGAGCAATTCGCTGACCTCTGCGAGGGATGCCCGAGGTTTGGCGCGGGCAAAGCGCTCGCCATAGGTCAGGTTCTGGCGCACAGACAGATGCGGGAACAATCGTCCATCCTGAAACACATAGCCGACGCGGCGCTTGTGTGTCGGCACCGAGAGATCCGAACGGGTGTCGAATACGGGTTCGCCGTCCAGTTCGATGCGCCCGCTTTCGGGTGTCAGCAGACCCGCAACCGCATTGATGACCGTTGTCTTGCCTGTCCCGGACCGGCCGAAGAGCGCAGTAACCCCGCCTGGCGCGCGGAACGAGATTTCCAGGTCCAGCGCACCGAGGCGATGGCGGATATCCACCAGGAGGCTCATGATCCGGCAATCCGCTGTACGGCGCGACGGGCGAGCCATTCCGAAGCCAGAAGCGCGCCCATGGCGACTACGACTGACACGACGACGAGCCGCAGTGCAGACCCTTCGCCACCCGGCACCTGCAGGAACGCATAAATGGCGGAGGGCAGGGTTTGGGTTTGACCGGGAATGTTCGACACGAATGTGATGGTCGCGCCGAACTCGCCCATCGCCTTGGCGAAGGCCAGCACCGACCCTGCGATCAAGCCAGGAAGGATGAGGGGGAGTGTTACCGTGACAAAGACCCAAAGGCGGGGCGCGCCAAGCGTTGCCGCGGCCTGTTCCAGTTTCGGATCCACCGCTTCGATTGCCAGTCGCAGGGACCGGACCATCAGGGGAAACGCCATGATCGCGGCGGCAAGCACTGCCCCGGTCCAGCGAAACGCCAGGATTACGCCAAAGTTGTCATAGAGCCAGCTGCCGATTGCACCCTGCCGTCCGAAGGTCAGCAACAGGAGATACCCGGTGACCACGGGTGGCAGGATCAGTGGCAGATGCACGAGCACATTCAGGATGTGCTTGCCGCGAAACTGCCAACGGGCCAGCGCATAGGCGATGAACACGCCGAATGGCAAGCTCAGCAGGGTCGCAAAGAAAGAGACCCACAAGGACAGCGCAAGCGCCTGCCACTCTGCCGGACCGAGCCAATCGCTCACGCGCCGTCCCCCGGCAATCCAAATCCGTGCTTCTGAAACACTTCGCCAGCTTCCGGAGTGAGTAGAAAGTCCAGAAACGCTTGCGCCGGGGCAGGGTTGGCACCCGTGATGGGTGCTGCCGGGTAGCGGATCGGCGGATGCGAGCCTTCGGGGAACATGCCGACAACCCGAACGTCGGGGCTTGCCTCTGCGTCGGTGGCATAGACGACGCCATAGGGCGCTTCGCCGAGCACCACCAACATCAATGCGGCGCGCACGTTGTCGGTTTGCGCGACGCGGTGGGCGACCTGCTCCCAGACGCCGAGAGATCGCAGCGCGGCGGCACCGTAGATGCCCGCAGGCACGGCGTCGATGAGTGCCATTGCCAGGTGATCCTGCCCCAGTGCGGCTGCGAGATCGAACCCCGGCTCGATCGTCAGATCAGGGTCCACATCCGGCCCCGCGATCAGGACCAGCCGGTTGGTCAAGAGCGTCCGGCGACTGGCAGCAACGATCAACCCATCCTGTTCCAGAACATCCATCCATGCCGCGTTGGCCGAGATAAAGAGATCGGCCGGAGCGCCGTGCTGAATTTGCCGGGCCAGCGTCGAACTGCCGCCATAGGAAATATGCACCGGGTCCGCATAAGTTGCCGCAAGTTCGTCGAGTGCTGATTTCAGGCTGGCGGCAGCAAAGACCGTCACCGGCGTTTCCGCCTTGGTCACGAACGGCGTGATCATTGCAGCGAGCGACATGGCCAGAAAAAGCCGCCGGGACCAGTGGTGCAGCATGGTTGACCCTCTCCGTTGCGAAGGATGGTTCAGATATCGCAAGGGGGCGGGGCGCGATGCAAGCAGATTAGCGCTGGAAAACTGTCACGGGTCAATCAGCGTGACCCCCGGGATCTGCCGGATGCGTGCCAGATCTTCATCGTAGAGCTCGGTCAGTTCCTCGACCAACTCGTCGGTCCAACCGGGCAGGTCGAGTTCTTCTTCCAACTGCTCGGGAATTGCAAAATTCTCCAGAAAGGCGGCGATCACACCACGTTTCTGTTGTTCGTTCAGCCGTGGATGCTTGTGCAGATAGGCGCGAAAACGCTGCATGCCCTCGCGTGTGATCAGATCGCTCAACAGGTCAAAGCCGCCAACGATTTTCTCGTCAGACGGCAGTCCGGCCATTTGCCGAATGATATGGGCCCAGAGCAGGGGGGTATCTTCGTTGCACCAGATCGTCATCTCCATCTGAGGTGCCGCCGCCCGAATTCTGCGCAGACAATCAGACCAGCGCAGTTTTTGCGGGTCCGTTCCCCCAAGCGCATCTGCGAGGTGCTCGGGCGTTGTGCTCCCCAGTACCGCCGGCAGGAATGTCGCCGGATTGCGCAATCCCATGAAAAGGTTCAGTTGATCCCCGCGAAACAGCTTGTGCAGATGGATGACCCGCTCCGGTGCGGCGGGGTAGAACTGTCCGTCCTGAACGGCAAACCGTCGCGACCCGAGAAAATAGGCGTTGGACAGGATCATCCGGTCGGCGTGCTCTTCGTCAAGGATGGCATCCATTAGGACGTCGCGTGCATCTGATGCAGGCGGTGTCGTGGACATGGCCCGGAAGGATTGCCCAAGAAGCTCGCGGTACTTGCCGGGACCGGGTGTTGCGATACCGCGTTGCGAAAAGCCCTGTTTGTTGCGCAAGAGGCATTTCAGAATGCGATCACCATCGGTGCAGTGCGCGCCTGTATGAAAGATGACCTGCATGCCTGCCTTATCGCTCTTTCTTTCGATCTGTGGAAAATTTCAGGTACCCTGTTGTCAGGTGGCCGTCAAATGGCTTTGCCCGACACGGCGGGTGTGACGTCTTGCCATGGTCTGATCTGGCGGCCTGCATCTGTCGTGGATTGTCGCACGACACAGATCGAACGCTTGACCCCGCCTGCTTGCCCGGCCATGAAACGGGGCCAAGAAAATATCGCCCTTCAGGTGGTATACCGAATGACCAAAGGAGGCGAGATGGCCCGCCGACCCCAAACGAGCCCATCCGCGCCAGCAGTGGCCCCCGTCGCCACGGAAGAGCGAGAGCGCTCAAGGGCGATTGGTGGTCTCCAGGCCCTCTGGCCCTTCATGTCCCCGTATCGCGGGTTGATTGTCGCGTCGATCATGGCGCTGGTCCTGACGGCCTGCGTGTCGCTGGCCCTGCCCTTGGCCGTGCGCCGGGTGGTCGACAATTTCCGTGTGCAGGATGGCGCCATTCTGGATCAGTACTTTATGGCGGCGCTGGCCATCGCGGGACTTCTCGCGATTGGCACGGGCCTGCGCTATGCACTCGTTACGCGCCTTGGGGAACGGGTGGTTGCCGATATCCGCATGGCGGTCTTTGACCGCGTGATCGGGATGAGCCCGCAGTTCTTTGAAAAGATCATGACCGGCGAAGTGCTGAGCCGGATCACCACCGATACAACGCTGATTCAATCGGTACTTGGCTCGTCGATCTCGATTGCATTGCGCAACCTTCTGATTTTCATCGGTGGCTTGATCCTGATGTTGCTGACATCGGGCAAACTGACGGGGCTGGTCTTGCTCATCGTTCCGGCTGTCATCGTGCCGATTCTGGTGCTTGGACGAAAACTGAGGGTCATCAGCCGGGAAAATCAGGACTGGATCGCGGCGAGTTCGGGCAATGCGTCCGAAGCACTGGGCGCGGTGCAGACCGTGCAATCCTATACCCATGAAACGGCCAGCCGGGCGCAGTTTGCCGAAATGACAGAGACCTCCTACGAGGTCTCGCGCCGCCGCATTCGCACGCGGGCGCTGATGACGGTGATCGTGATTTTCCTGGTCTTTACCGGCGTTGTCGGCGTTCTCTGGATGGGCGCGCTGGATGTACGGGTCGGAGTCATGAGCGAAGGCACGCTGATCCAGTTCGTGATCTATTCGGTGATGGTTGCCGGGTCGGTTGCGGCGCTTTCGGAAATCTGGGGCGAGTTGCAGCGGGCGGCGGGGGCAACCGAGCGTCTGGTGGAACTGCTGGCAAGCATTGACGCTGTGCAGGACCCGGACCTGCCCAAGGACCTGCCGGAGCCGGTGCAGGGGCGGATTGCCTTTGAAAACGTGTCGTTCCGCTATCCCGCCCGTCCTGAAACCGCAGCACTTTCGGATGTGTCCCTGGATATCGCGCCGGGTGAAACCGTCGCCTTTGTCGGGCCGTCCGGTGCGGGCAAGACGACGATCATCCAACTGATCCAGCGGTTCTACGATCCCGACAGCGGCCGGATCACGCTTGATGGCGTGGCGTTGACGGACCTTACCCGCGATACCTTTCGCCGGCATATCGCACTGGTTCCACAGGACCCGGTGATCTTTGCGACCTCGGCGCGCGAGAATATCCGCTTTGGCCGCCCCGGAGCGAGCGATGAAGAGGTCGAGGCCGCCGCGCGGGCCGCTGCCGCACACGACTTCATCAAGGCGCTGCCGGACGGCTATGACAGCTATGTGGGCGAACGCGGCGTGATGCTGTCGGGCGGGCAGAAACAGCGGATCGCCATCGCCCGTGCCATTCTGCGCGACGCTCCGGTTCTCCTGCTTGATGAAGCGACCAGCGCGCTGGATGCCGAAAGCGAGCGGCTCGTCCAGCAAGCGGTCGATGAGTTGAGTGCCGGACGCACCACTCTGATTGTCGCGCACAGGTTGGCGACCGTCAAAAAGGCCGACAGGATCGTTGTTCTGGATCAGGGGCATATCGTTGCGACCGGGCCGCATGATCAATTGGTGGCCGAGGGTGGTCTATATGCCCGTCTGGCGCGGTTGCAGTTTACCGATGGCAGTGCCGCAGCCTGACCTCCGGGCACGATGGATTTCGTCAATGGTTGAATGCGTTGCGCCACGTCACATGGCTCTGGTGCGGATCAGGCCGTGATGGACCCTTGCGCGACATCTGTTTTCCCCGCATTTTGATATCCAAGTTAAACGCCCGAAACCGGGCGCCCTGGGGAGGAATCCATAATGTCCATTGCCAATCTGGCAGATCGCAACGCGATAGAAACCGAAATGCCATGGGCAGAGCGGGACGTTCCCAAGACCCTCTATCAGATGCTGTCCAAGACCGCACAGAAGTTTCCCAACGGAAATGCCGTCAGCTATCAGATCCTGTCCGGTCCCAAGGACAAGGCGGAAACCCTGACATGGTCCGAATTGTTGCAGCGTTCCGTACAGGCGGCCAACCTCTTTCGCTCACTGGGTGTGGGGGAACAGGATGCCGTCGCCTTTATCCTTCCCAATTGCAACGAAACGATCCTGACCATTCTGGGCGGCGCAATCGCCGGAATCGTCAACCCGATCAATCCCTTGCTTGAACCCGAACAGATCGCGTCGATCCTGCGCGAAACCAAGGCAAAGGTCGTGGTGACGCTCAAGCCGTTCCCCAAAACCGATGTCGCGGAAAAGACCGCCGAGGCCGTGCGTCACGCACCCGATGTCGATACGGTGCTCGAGGTCGATCTGAACCGGTATCTGACGCCGCCGAAATCCTGGATCGTGCCCCTGATCCGCCCCAAGCTGCCAAACAAGGAACATCTGGCCCACGCGGATTACAAGGATTTCAACAAGGAACTGGCGCGCCAACCCACCAGCCTGACCTTTGACGACAGCGCGGGCGACCGTGTTGCGTTCTATTTTCACACCGGTGGCACCACCGGCATGCCCAAGGTCGCACAGCACACCTATGGCGGCGTGGTCTACAATGGATGGGTCGGCGGCGAACTGTTGCTGAGCGAAGAGGACAACATCATGTGTCCCTTGCCACTCTTTCACGTGATGGCCTGTCATGTGATCCTCATGGCGGCGGTCTATTGTGGCAGCCACGTGATCTTTCCAACGCCACAAGGGTATCGGGGCGAGGGTGTATTCGACAATTTCTGGAAGCTGAACGAACGCTACAAGACCACGTTCATTGTAACCGTGCCAACCGCCATCGCCGCCAGCATGCAGCGCCCCGTGGATGCCGATATCTCGACCGTGAAAAAGGCATTCTCAGGCTCCGCACCACTGCCGCTGGAACTGTTCCGCCGCTTTGAAAAGGCCACGGGCGTCACGATCATCGAAGGGTATGGGCTGACCGAGGCGACCTGTCTTGTGTCGGGCAACCCGGTGGATGGCGAAAAGAAGGTCGGTTCGATCGGCATTCCGTTTCCCTATACCGATGTCAAGATCATCAAGGGTTCCGCAGACGGGCCTGTCGAGGCCGGAGAGGACGAGATCGGCGAAATCTGTATCGACAATCCCGGTGTCTACACCGGCAATACCTATACCGAGGTCGCCAAGAATGCTGATCTCTACCATCAGGACAAATACCTCAAAACCGGCGACCTTGGCCGGATTGACGCGGATGGATATCTCTGGATTACCGGGCGCGCCAAGGATCTGATCATTCGCGGCGGCCACAATATCGATCCGGCCGAGATCGAAGAAGCGCTGCTGGGGCATGAAGCGGTGGCATTTGCCGGCGCGATCGGACAGCCGGACGCGCATTCGGGCGAACTCCCCTGCGCCTTTGTCGAACTGGTCGACGGGGCCTCGGTCACGTCGGAAGAGCTGATGGAGTATTGTCAGGTGCATGTGCATGAGCGGGCCGCCAGACCCAAGCATGTCGCGATCCTGGACGAACTGCCCAAGACGGCGGTCGGCAAGGTTTTCAAGCCGGACCTGCGCAAGAGGGCCATCACCCGCGTTTACAACAGCGCACTTGCAGAAGCGGGGAACGCTGCCCGGGTGAGCAAAGTCATAGACGACAAGAAACGCGGTCTCGTGGCGCAGCTTGAGCGCAACGGTGCCGTCGAGGAAGATGTCGCCAAGGTTCTCGGAGACTTTACACGCCCGTGGGAATGGTCAAGCTGACTCCAGCCAGCAAACCTTCCTGGAGGCGGCGATGGACTACGACGCTCTGATCGACACGGAAACCTGGGATTTTATCCGGCGAACGCGGGAAACCTATCCGGATGATCCCGCTGGCCGGACGCTCGAAGAAGAGCGCGCAGCCTATGATGCAATGTGTGCCGTGTTCAGAGCACCTCGCCCCGACGTTGTGGATGTTCAGGACGTAACGGCGCGCGATGTGCCGGTGCGCGTCTATTCCGCAGGGGCCCCGTCTCGGACGGTTGTCTATTTCCACGGAGGCGGCTTTGTGGTTGGCGGGCTTGACAGCCACGACGATGTTTGCGCCGAGATCTGCGTACAGACGGGGTACCGTGTGGTTGCGGTCGACTACCGACTCGCGCCCGAACACAAGCACCCTGCGGCTTTTGACGATGCCTATGCGGCGACGTGCTGGGCCGAAACGGAATTCGGCGATCCAATCATTCTGGCCGGAGACAGTGCCGGCGGCAACCTCGCGGCTGCTGTGGCCCAGCACGCGCGGGGGCGCCTGACGTGCATTATGGGGCAGGTGCTGATCTATCCCGGACTTGGCGGGGATGTCGACGCGGGCTCTTACATCGAACATGCCGACGCGCCGCTGCTGCAGCGCGTCTATCTGGTCCAGTACGCCGGGGTGCGTGCGGAAGACGGCAAAGCGCCCACAAGCGATGCGACCTATGCGCCGCTACAGGGCATTGATTTTTCCAACCTTCCGCCGACCATCGTGTTCTCCGCCGAATGCGATCCGGTGCGTGACGACGGACAGGTCTATTGTGACCGCATCCGCGCGTCTGGGGGCAAGGCGCATTGGATTTGCGAGCAAGGGCTTGTGCATGGATATCTGCGTGCGCGGAGGACTGTGGCCCGTGCACAGGATAGTTTCGAGCGGATCGTGGTCGCCATAGAGGCGCTTGGCCAAGAGGTTTGGCCCTACGACTGATCCGGGTCTGTGGCCCGATCAGGTCAGGAAGGGCTTTGCCTGCATCGTCTCGGGGATCGGCGCGCCCAGGCGTGACAGGACCGTCGGCGCGATCTGCAACTGGTCGATCATTGTATCTTCAGGTGGTCCATCAGCCGGGCCGAAATAGTAAAGGGCCGTGTCCTGTTGCAATGGATCGCGCCCGCCATGATGGCCCCGCGCGTCCTGCCCGTGATCGGCGGTCACGATGATCTCGTAGCCGGCGGCCCGCCATTTCGGGATGAAGGGCGCGAGCATCTCGTCCATCATGGCGCAGGCGTGATCCATCTCGGTGCAATCGTGGTGGAACCGATGCCCCATGCTGTCGAGCGTGCAGGTGTGCAACAGCCCGTAATCCAGGCCGAACCTCAGGCAGAGGCTGGTCAGGGTGGCGAACAGATCCACATCGCTTGGGGTCATCTGATTGTCTTGACCATAGCCGGTCATGCTGTGGAACCGGCCATGATTGATGGTATTGCTTTCGGGTTCGTCATATTCGATATCGCGAACGTAATCAAAGGGGTGGCGGTTGAAAAACTCGGACCAATAAGAATGCGCCACGGCCCCGGTCACGCCGTTTTCTGCGCGCACCTGGCTGAACACATCGGGCTGAGACAGGCGAAACACGTTCTTGTTGCCGGTGCAGCCATGCACCTGCGGGCTGACCCCGGTGTGGATCGAAGCATAGCAACTGGCCGAGATTGACGGCAGCACCGCGCGGTGTGTCCAGACCCGTGCCTCGCCGGACTGAACCCAGCCTTCGAGATTGCCGAAGAGGCGCCGGAAGTTACGATAGGGCACGCCGTCAAGAATGATGAGAAGGAGTTTTTCGTCCATGCCGCTGCCCCGCTGTTTTGTTCGGCATAGGATCGGAAACTCGGCTAGCGTGCAACGTGAATACGCCAGCCTATGGGCCCCGCCCTGCGCTGGCACAACGGGCCTGCGGCCCCTGTATCCGTACCGTTGGTATATTAAATGAAACGACAAAGGACAGCGAAGTGCAAGATTCGGAGTTTGCGAAGTCGGTTGGCACACATACGTGAAGGCACGTATTGGCGGTCACTCGTCTAGAATTTGAGCAACAAGTACTAAGAGTCGACAATAGTATTTATTCCACTGGCCCTAGTGGTGGCAAGGAATTGATCCACGTGTTGTCATCAACAACTATGCCAGCGTCGAGTAGCTCTGCAAAATACTTTCGATTTTTTCTGATTTCCTTGTCCTTTTGGTATTCGCTCTCCCAACACGAACTATCTTCGAGGCAACTTGTGAGGCTCTCAAGATAGAGCGTAATGACTCTAGCGGTGTTGAAAACGGTAGCGAGATATCCGTTTGAAATCTTCACTGCCTCACGAGTCCAAGTCCTCTTCTTCTTTGTCACAAATCGCTCAAAGGTCCATGTAATGCGATCGGGAGTAGACTCAGTAAAAGATATCGACCCATGAGCAATGATGGTTCTTACTGCGTAGAGCTCATCTAGCTGATATTGTAGCCACAGGAGATTGAGTTCTCCGGTCTGAAGAATCGGAACTTTTAGTGGTTTTGGGGAGTTGGCCACGGCATTGATCAGGAAGGTAGAGGTGGTCCTGGATTTTCGACCAGTTTGCAGCCTTGTTAAGATGGATCAGGTTTTCAAATCAGGCTGCTAATCTCATTGGTTCTGTTTTGCTGGCATATGCCTCGTCAGGGGTCAAGATTCCGTGCGTCGAGTGCGGGCGTTCAGCATTGTAGTCGGCCAGCCACTTTCCGATGCCAGCCCTCGCCTCTGAGCCCCTTTCGAAGGCACGTATATAGACGCATTCGTACTTCAAGGATCGCCAGAGCCGTTCGATCATGCGGTTGTCACGCCACGCGCCTTTGCCATCCATGCTGATCTTTATCTTTGCCTCGGTGAGCACGTCGACCCAGTCGCCGCTGGTAAATTGGCTTCCCTGATCCGTGTTGAATACTTCCGGCGTGCCGTGTTTGGCCAAAGCCTCGTTCAGGGCCTCGATGCAGAATCCTGCATCCATGCTGTTCGATAAGCGCCAGCTCAGAACCTTGCGACTGTGCCAATCCATGATCGCCACCAGATACAGGAAACCACGCCGCATCGGGATGTATGTAATGTCAGCGCACCAAACCTGGTTCGGGCGGTCGATCACCAAATTGCGCAACAGATATGGCCAAATCTTATGCTGCGGATGCTTTCTACTGGTGTTGGGTTCCTGATAAATCGGAACCAAACGCATAAGGCGCATCAACCGCCGGACACGATGACGGCCACATTGGTGATTATTGCGCTTCATATATCGAGCCATTTGGCGTGACCCATACCATGGCGTTTCCAAAAACTGCTTATCAATGATCCCCATGAACCGCAGGTTCTCGGTACTTTCGCCCTTTGGCTCATAGTAAAGATTGGACCGCGTCAGTGTTAGCAGGGCACATTGTCGGCGAACGCTCAGCTTGTGGTCCTTGCTCACCATTTTTTGCCTCGCGTTCCGAGAAGTTGGTGCGAGGCATCGGCCAAAAAATCCCGTTCCACCACGAGCTGGCCAATCTTGGAATGCAGCTTGTCAACTTCGGTGGCGTTAATCTGTTCTGGTGCCGCGCCTCGGCGCGCGAATGCCGCCGCCATGTTCTCTATCGCAGCCCGCTTCCATGTGCCGATCTGAGTCGGATGCACACCATATTTTTTGGACAGTTCCGCCAGCGTCATCTCCTCCCGGATCGCTTCAAGCGCAACGCGGGCTTTGAATTCTGGCGAATGGTTCTTTCGTTTCTTCATTCTGGATCACTTCTTTCATCATGCGATCCACCTTAACAACTGGTCCGAAATCCCGCGACCACCTCTCTTTTGCATTGCCTGCATTTAGGCCAGGTGCGGATGTTTGGTGCACGGTGCTGGGCGGGTGGTTTCGGGTGGCTGGGTTCCGGTCAATTCCCTGCGCTTTCCATCTTGCGGTTCTCGATGACCTCTTCCAGCCACCCCAGCCTCATCTCGGGAACCGAAGACAGCAACAGGTCGGTATAGTCGTCAAACGGTGGGCTCAGAACCTCGGTCTTTGAGCCATAGCGCTGCACCTTGCCCTGATACATCACGGCAATGCTGTCGGCGATGGCGCGCACCGTGGCGAGATCGTGAGTGATGAAGAGATAGGCCACATCTTCGACCTTTTGCAGTTCGAGCAAAAGCTTCAGGATGCCGTCCGCAACTAACGGGTCGAGCGCCGATGTCACCTCGTCGCAGATGATCATCTTGGGCTTGGCCGCCAGGGCGCGGGCGATACAGACGCGCTGTTTCTGGCCACCGGACAGTTCCGCCGGATAGCGATCCTGAAAGCCGTCGCCCAGTTCGATTTCGTCCAGCAATTCCTGGATGCGCTGCTGTTTTTCACGTCCCTTGAGACCGAAATAGAATTCGAGCGGGCGGCCAATAAGGGTGCCGACCGTCTGGCGGGGGTTCATCGCGACGTCGGCCATCTGATAGATCATCTGCAATTCGCGGAGATCCTCAAGGGTGCGGCCTTCGAATGCCGGGCTGAGAGTGCGCCCTGCAAAGTCGATGACGCCGTCGCGCGGCGGCAGCAGCCCGGTGATGACACGGGCCAGCGTGGATTTGCCAGAGCCGCTCTCGCCAACGATAGCGAGGGTCTGGCCCGGATGCAGATCAACGCTGACATCATGCAGCACGTCAAACTGCGTACCGGGATAGCGCGCGGTGATGTTCCTTACCGACAGCACCGGTTCCGGGGTCGGCTCCTTTTCGATATGCTTGATCGAGCGGACGGACACCAGCGCCTGCGTATACTCTTCCTGGGGTGCGTTGATGATCTGATCGGTGGTGCCGTATTCGACCATGTCACCCATGCGCAGCACCATGATGTGATCGCTGACCTGCGCCACCACGGCCAGGTCATGGGTGATGTAGAGCGCAGCGACACCGGTGTCGCGGATCGCGTCCTTGATGGCGGCCAACACGTCAATCTGCGTGGTCACATCAAGCGCCGTGGTGGGTTCGTCAAACACCACCAAATCGGGTTCGGGGCAGAGTGCCAGCGCCGTCATGCAGCGTTGCAGCTGCCCGCCCGAGACCTGGTGCGGATAGCGGCTGCCGATGGTTTCCGGATCGGGTAGACCGAGTTTGGTGAACAGCTCGATCGCGCGCTCTTCGGCTTCCTTGCGGCCGAACTTGTTGTGGCGAATGGCGGCTTCGGTGACCTGCTCCATGATCTGCTTGGCCGGGTTGAAAGAGGCGGCAGCGGACTGGCTGACATAGGTGACTTCGCCACCGCGCAGACGGCGCACATCGCGCACCCCGGTCGTCAGGATATCGCGCCCGTTGACCCAGACTTCGCCGCCGGTGATTTCAACGCCACCCCGACCATAGGCCATGGTTGCCAGACCAATGGTGGATTTGCCGGCTCCGGATTCGCCGATCAGGCCCAGAACTTCGCCTTTCTGAAGGTCGAAATCCACACCATGCACGATTTCGATGTCATGGGGTTTTTCACCCGGTGGATAGACAGTTGCTCCGATCTTGAGACCACGGACTTTGACAAGTGGTTCTGACATTATCCACGCCCTCCTTTCAGGCTGGTGGTGCGGTTCAGCACCCAGTCGGCCACAAGGTTGACCGAGATCGCCAGTGTTGCGATGGCAAAGGCAGGGATCAGCGCCGCCGGGATGCCGTAGACGATGCCTTCCTTGTTTTCCTTGACGATCCCGCCCCAGTCCGCCTCGGGCGGTTGCACGCCCAGTCCAAGGAAGGACAGTGTCGAGACGAACAGCACGGCAAAGATGAACCGCAGGCCCATCTCCGCAACCAGCGGACTGAGGGCATTGGGCAGAATTTCACGGAAGATGATCCACGCAATTTTTTCGCCGCGCAGGCGGGCGGCCTCGACATAGTCCATCACGGTGATGTCAACCGCCACCGCGCGCGCAAGGCGAAAGACACGGGTCGAGTCAAGCAGCCCCATGACGAGGATCAGAACCGGGACAGTGACCGGCATGACCGACAGAACAACAAGCGCAAAGATCAGCGTCGGGATCGACATGATCAGGTCGACAAAGCGGGACAGGACCTGATCGACCCAGCCACCGGATACAGCGGCCAGAAATCCGAAAATCGAGCCGGTAACAAAGCTGATGATGGTGGCCATGGTGGCGATAAAGATCGTGGTGCGGCCGCCATAGATCATGCGCGACAGCAGATCACGTCCGATGCTGTCGGTGCCAAGCAGGAATTGATCCGAGGATGGCTCCCAGACACCGCCGACGATTTCGGCCATGCCATAGGGGGCAAGGAGCGGCGCAAAGACCGCCATGAGAAAGTAGAGTCCGGTGAAGAACAATCCGATGAGCGCCGAAATGGGAATATTCTTCATTTCGGATGCCTCAGACGTGGATTGGACAAGATAGAGACAATATCGGCGAACATATTGAGGCTGATGTAGACCGCTGCAAAGATCAGTCCGCAGGCCTGCACAACCGGTACGTCGCGTTTGCTCACGTGATCCACCAGATACTGACCCATGCCGGGATAAACGAACACCACTTCGATCACGACGACGCCCACCACGAGATAGGCGAGGTTCAGCATCACAACATTCACAATGGGCGCAATGGCGTTGGGAAACGCGTGTTTGCGGATGACGTCGAGACCTGACAGCCCCTTGAGTTCGGCGGTTTCGATATAGGCGGATTGCATGACGTTCAGGATCGCGGCGCGTGTCATGCGCATCATGTGCGCCAGAACCACAAGTGTCAGCACCATGACTGGCAGTGCGATGGCATTGAGCTTCTGGCCCAGGGACATGCCGTCATTGATCATTGCCACGGACGAAAACCATCCGAGTTTGACCGCGATCAGATACATGAGGACATAGCCGATCAGAAATTCGGGGATCGAAATCGAGGTCAGGGTTATCGCCGAAATCAGCTTGTCCGGCCAGCGGTCCTTGTAACGAACCGACAGCAGGCCGAGGAAGATGGCCAGCGGTACCGAGATCAATGCGGCCCAGAAGGCGAGGAACAAAGTGTTGCTGAGGCGGCTGCCGATGCTTGAGGCGATGTCTTGTCCGCTGGTCAGCGCGGTGCCCAGATTACCTTGAAAAATGCCGCCCAACCAACTGAAATAGCGGCTGATTGCAGGCTCGTTCAGGCCCAGTTCCGCGCGCAGGTTGGCCAGTGCTTCGGGGGTTGCCGATTGCCCCAGAATGGACTGTGCCACATCGCCCGGAAGAACGATTGTGCCGGCGAATATCAGCGCTGAAACCAGCAACAAAAGAAGCAGGCTCAGCGCAATGCGCTGAGCCACAAGTGTCAGAATGGGTCCCATTTCAGGCGTTTACCCACATCCGGTGCGGAGCATAGCCGTTCATCAGGATCTGGCCCGGAATGCCTTCGATAAAGCCTGACACCCGCGTGCTGGAGGCCTCGACAAAATCGTTGAACATCGGGCAGATCAGCCCGCCTTCCTCATGCACGAGCGTACCCATATCGGCATACATCTGCTTGCGCGTGGCCTGATCCAGTTCGGCGCGTGCGGCCAGCAGCAATTGGTCGAACTGCTCGTTCTTGAAGCGCGTGTCGTTCCAGTCGGCGGTGGACAGATAGGCGGTGGAATACATCTGATCCTGCGTCGGGCGCCCGCCCCAATAGCTGGTGCAGAACGGTTGGGCGTTCCAGACCTCGGACCAGTATCCGTCATTCGGTTCTCGCTTGATCTCGACATCGATGCCCGCCGCCTTGCAGCTTTGCTGAAACAGGGCTGCCGCATCCGGTGCGCCGGGAAACGAGTTGTCCGAGGTGCGCAGCAGGATCGAGCCATCATGACCGGATTTCTTGTAGTGAAACGCGGCCTTTTCCGGATCGTAGCTGCGCTGTTCCAGTTCGGAATAGAGCGGGTAGGACGCGTTGATCGGTGTGTCGTTGCCGATCGAGCCATAACCGAACAGGATCTTGTCGACGAGTTCCTGCCGGTTGATGCCGTATTTCAGTGCCAGCCGCAGATCCTTGTTGTCGAAGGGCGCGGTGTCACAATGCATGATGAACACATAATGTCCTGGTCCCGACGTCTTGTGGACGTTGATGTTGGGCGCGCGCGCCACCAGGCCGGCGGTGCGTGGCGGCACTCGGTCGATCAGGTCCACCTGACCCGATTGTAGCGCGGCAACCCGTGCCGTATCATCATTGATGACCAGTATTTCAATCGTTTCCGCATGGCCCAGATCGCCCCAGTAGTTGGGGTTTTTCTCGGCGACGAAACGCACGCCCATGTCCACATCCTTGAGGATGTAGGGGCCGGTGCCGATGGCCGCGTCCGGCGCGCCCTTGCCACCGCCGGGCTGGATCAGCAGATGGTAGTCCGACATCAGATAGGGCAGGTCGGCATTCGGCGATTGCAATTCGATCACAACATCCTGGCCATCGACGCGAATGTCCTTGATATCGCGCATCAACCCCAGGGCACCGGACTTGGATTCATCGTCGGAATGCCGTTCAAGTGTCGCCACCACATCTTCGGGTGTGACGGCCTGACCGTTGGAGAAGGTGATGCCGTTGCGCAGGCGGAACCGCCAGGTGCCGGCGTCATCAGAACCTTCGAAACTCTCGGCCACTTTGCCTTGTAGCCCCCCATTGTCGTCCTGTTCGACCAATGGCTCGCCCCAGAGGCGGAGCAGCATCAGACCGGCGGCGTTTGTGGTCAGTGCCGGATCCAGGCTGTCAGTGGTCGAACCGCCCTGCATACCCAATTTGAGGCTGCCACCCTTCACCGGGTCTGCGGCGCGGGCTGCCCGCGCGTACATGGTGCTCGCCATCGCCGCCCCGATACCCAGTGCTGCGGATCGGCCGATAAAGTCGCGGCGGGTCATTTTTCCGGCCGTCACGCGGCGCGCCATGTAGTCGAGTTGGTTGTTCATCAGAATCTCCCGGTTATGCGCCGTGCTTTGCGCGCGGCTGTTATTGATTGATGAGTCAAGGTTTGCGCATTTCGGCCTTCCTCGCAAGAGCGGATGTCACCCGCAGGACAGTCAGTGTCACAGCAGATCGCGCTGAATGCTGTCGCTGACGTCGCGATCCAGTATCAGGATGTCATTTTCATAGGCTTCCAGCCGGGCCGTCAGGTGAAATTGGGTCTTGTCCGACCACATTTCACAGCTCGTTTCGGTCCGCAGGCGGATGTCGTCGCGTTCCAGTTCCGTGGTCCAGTGGCAAACACCCCGCGCCGACAACGGATCGTCAGGGTGAATGGTCCAGCGTTCGCGCGCAATCGACCCGGCGATCAAGCCGTGATCGGCATCGCGGACCTTGCCGAAATCATCCTCGATCACCAAATGCACGTCTCCCGTTGTCAGATCGGTCTCCTGCCGGCGCACATGCGACACGGGGCGCAGGGTCTCGGTCTGCCAGGGAGGATCGGCGTCCGGAGGCGGAAACCGCCATTCATCGCCGGCTGCCGTCTTGCGCAGGGGCAGGTCCAGCGCACCTCGGGTCAGTGTCAGGGCTGTCGTTTCCGGGCTGGGCCAGATCAGCGGCCAGTATGCGGTTGAAATCGCGAGTCGCAACCGGTGGCCCCTGGGCACCCGATAGGCGATGTGATCCAGTGCCAGTTCGATATCGACAGGGGCGCCGGGTGTCAGCGGGGCAGGGTTGTCGGACCCGTCGCGATGACAGAGGTTGAGTAAACCATAGGTGATGCGCGTGCTGGCCCCGTCCGGGTGGACATGGTTCAGCCGGACGGCGATCTGGGCCCGCAGCTTGTCGGCAGTCAACGTCAGGCGCAAGGACGGCGCGCCCACGATATCCATATCGTCTGCCAGCGGGCTGGTGTCAAAACAAGCCGACAGCGCGTCATCTGCACGCTGATCACCGGGCAGTTCGGGGCCCAGCCAGATGGCGCAATATTCGCCCGCCGCCATGCCGCAATGATGGGGCGACCGGATGTTGGCCCCAAGACCGCCCCCGTGGTCGGTGAGCCCCGAATCGGTCAGATGCAGAGTGCGTCGGGGCAGGTGCGATGTTGCGCTGCCGCTCTCGGCGATCCAGCGACCGGGGCGCTCGGTGTACCATGTTGCAGGACGCAGGCCATCCATCAGAAACGCGCGGTAGTCCGGATCGGAGTCGACACCCGTTTCCTCATTCTTGAGCCAGCGATCCCACCAGCGCAGCGCCTCTTGCAGAAATCCGATACGCGGCTCCGGAACTGCGAAATGCGGGTACTTGTGGACCCACGGGCCGACAATGCCCTTGGTGCCGGGGACGTTTTCGACCAACTGTGGAACGGCGTTCTTATAGGCATCCCCCCAGCCGCCCACGGCCAGCACGCGGGCCTTGAACGCGCCGAATGCCTGGCAGACAGAGCCATGTTTCCAATAGTCATTGCGGCGCTGATGCCGCAGCCAGAGCGCGGGCAGAAACGGTTCGTTCTCAAGCCGGTCAAGCCACATCTCGCGCCAGTTTTCGCGCAGCGCCGGATCGGGCGCGCGGCTGGAATAGGACCACATCGTCGCGCCCCAGCCGAGGTTTTCGTTCAGCAGGCAACCGCCCTTGTAGTGGATATCATCGGCAAACCGGTCAACGGTCGAACACAGGGTGATGATCGCCTTGAGCGGCTCCGGCTGAAGCGCCGCGACCTGCAGGGCGTTGAAACCTCCCCAACTGATGCCCATCATCCCGACGCTGCCAGAACACCAATCCTGCGCGGCGAGCCAGTCGATCACTTCGACCGCATCGGCGAGTTCCTGCGGCGTGTATTCATCCGACATCAGGCCATCGCTGTCGCCGTTGCCGCGCATGTCGACACGCATGCAGGCATAGCCGCGCCGGGCGAAATAGGGGTGGGTCAGCGCATCCCGCGCGCAGGTGCCGTCGCGTTTGCGATAGGGCAGGTATTCGAGGATCGCAGGCACCGGATCGGTTGCCGCATCGACAGGCCGCCAGACGCGGGCGGACAGGCGGCAGCCATCGGACAGGATAATGCCCATATCGGACAGTTCTTCGATCTCGCACGGAACGTTTGCGGCGTGGGTCATTGCACGACGGTCTTGTGATGCGGCGCGTGTGTCAATCCCGCACCGCGATCAACAGGTCCATCACGTTGGTGCCCGTCGGGCCGGTTGTAAAAAGCGCACCTTGCTCTTCCAGAAAACGGCCGCTGTCAGCGGCCTTCAGCGCCTCGGCGGCGCCCGCACCCCAGGTGGTGCCATCAACGACGCCTCCGGCTGCATCGGTTGGCCCATCGCTGCCATCGGTGCCACCGACGATAACGGTGATCCCCTCGGTCCCTTCGATTGTCCGGGCCAACTCCAGCGCCAGCGCCTGATTTCGCCCGCCGCGACCGGGGTTGGGCGGCAGCACCACGGTCGGCTCGCCGCCCAGAACAATGACGCCTTGCGGCATGTCCCGCAATCGCGGGCCGATCTGTTTTGCAAGTGTCGGAAGGTCGTCATGCAGTGATTCGGCATTGTCCAGGACTTGCAGTCCAAGCGCCTTGGCCGCGTTGACCGCTGCGAGGCGGGCGATCGTGTTGCTGGCGATGATCCGGGTTTCACAGTCAAAGGGACATGGGTCCGGTGGCGCGCCGATGCCGGACCCGATGACCGACAAGTCGTCGCCCGGCACATCGGAGATCGCCAGCACCTGCGCTGATTGGCCGGGGAATGCGCCGAGCAGGCCACCGCCCTTGATGCGCGAGATTTTCCGCCTCTCGATGTTCATGGCCGTAATGTCCAGCCCGTCTGCCAGAAGCCCGGAGTTGAGGGTCTGAAGGTCCGTCAGGGTCTTGCCCTCTACCGGATCCTCGGCCAGCGACGAAGCCCCGCCGGAGACAAGCAACAACAGATGCGTTCCCGACCCCATACCCTGCACAGAAGTGCGCAGGGCCCGGCCCGCTGTCAGGCTGCGTGCGTCCGGAACCGGGTGCGAGGATTCGATGACATGGACCTCGTCGGGCAGGCCCTTTGCATGGCCATCCTTGGTCACGACCAACGCCGGCAGCGACCCAAAGTGGTCCAGAGCGGCCCGTGCCATGTCTCCCGCCGCCTTGCCAACGGCGATGATCCGGTCGGGCGTCGGGCCGTCAGTGGCCGCAAGTGCTGTGCGCGTGGCGGCATACCCCCCGACCGCATCCACGCCGGCGCGCCAGATCTTGATCGCTCGGGTGTCCATTCAACTCTCCATCCAGATGGTAACGGGGCCGTCATTGACCAGTGCGACTGCCATATCGGCTCCGAATTCGCCAGTTCTGACCGGTATCCCCTGCGCGGCCAGTTCGGCTGCAAAAAGCTCGTAGCTCCGCTTGCCCTCCTCCGGTGGCGCGGCGGCAGAAAAACCGGGACGGTTGCCGCGTGAGGTGTCGGCGGCCAGCGTGAACTGGCTGACGACAAGTGCCGCGCCGCCGGTGTCGAGCAGGGACTGGTTCATCTTGTCGGCCGCATCGCGAAAAATGCGCAGCTTGGGAATCTTGGTCGCGAGTTTGCGTGCGGCATCGTCGCTGTCGCCATGCATGGCGCACACAAGGATCAGCAGGCCGGACCCGATCTCGCCGATTACCTCGTCGTCTACGGTCACACTGGCCGAACTGACCCGCTGAACAAGGGCGCGCATCAGGCTGTTCCCCGCCAGTCAATGATGTCCGAAACCGCGGCGCGTTCCGTGCGAAAGCTATTGGCCGGATGATCGGTGTCCGCGTGCCCAAACGAGATGCCGCAGAGGATCAGGCGATCCTTCGGAATATCAAGATGATCGTGCAGGAAGGGTCCATAAGAAGCCACGGCCGCCTGCGCGATGCTTGCGATCCCCTGCGCCTCAGCGGCAATGGTGAAAGCGGTGACAAAACCACCGCAATCCATCGCGCCATAGGGTCCGAGATCGGCGGGACTGGAGACGATGGCGCAATGTGGCGCGCCAAACAGTGCAAAATTCTCCATCATCTGCCGTGCGGAACCGGCGCGATCCCCTTTTTCAACGCCCACGGCCTCGTAAAGCTGCCAACCGCAGGTGCGGCGGCGCTCCTGATAGACACCCGCATAGCGCGTGGGCCATTCCAGGTCGGGTTGTGGTGTGCCGCTGCTGGCCTCTTGCTGCAAGGCGGTGCGGAACCGGTCAGTGTCTGCACCGCTCGTAACGGTCACTTGCCAGGGTTGCGCATTGCACCAGGATGGCGCGCGACGCGCGGTGGCAATGATCTCCTGGATAACCGCGCGCGGCACCGGATCGGGGCGGAACGCCCGGCAGGAATGCCGCCGCGAAAAAAGCGCATCCAGATCGGAAGGGGTCATTGCGCGTCCTTTGTTGGTTCTGGGGCGCAGGATGACCGCACGGCAACCAATCTGCAAGGGGGCGGAAACACTCAGAGAAACGGTTTGGGTTGATCGAACCGAACGCTACTGGTTGGTCGCTACCACATAGCCTACAGCGGCAGCGACGAGCAGTCCTGCAACAACCGCAATCGCGATCTTGATCGCGGACCACGGCCTCTCGCCCTGCACACGGCCAGTCTGGCCATTGACCACAAAACGATAGGTCTGTCCCCGGTATTTGTAGGCGGCCAGCCAGACCGGCAGCAGGACATGTTTGAAAGTCACGTCGCTGACATCCGTGG
This sequence comes from Sedimentitalea todarodis, assembly GCF_032595355.1. Taxonomy (NCBI): domain Bacteria; kingdom Pseudomonadati; phylum Pseudomonadota; class Alphaproteobacteria; order Rhodobacterales; family Paracoccaceae; genus Sedimentitalea; species Sedimentitalea todarodis. Next base: position 320,534 of record NZ_JASMWN010000001.1, read on the forward strand.
CAATGTCGTGGACCCGTTGCTGATCACCGCCAATGTCAAACCGAACGTCACGCTCGATCACCCGCGCCATGTGATGGCGGGCCTCCTCGTAGCCATCCTGAAGCGTGACAGAATAGGCCTCTGCGCGGAAACCAGCGAGAAATTGCGGCTGGTAGGGTGCAAGTGCGGCGAGATCCCATGGCTGCAGGGCGTCCGTAAAGCGTTTGGGCAGGCTGGTCGACGCAAGGATCAGAACATCATCAAAGAATCGCGCCACCCGCCCTGATGCGCGGGTCCAACGGACCTTGGCCACGCGTTGCTGAACGCGTTTTCCATCCCGAACGACGGTTCGGGTGGTGTAATAGACGGTCCCGCGCTCGCCTTTGTATTGTGACCGGGTATTTGCGTCAAAGGTCCAGTAGGGCACATAAATGCCCTGCATCTTGCGCCCCTTGCGCGCATAGTCCTTGAGCCCGCCCGGCGCGAACCAAAGGCGCCCGAGCCAGTTGCTCATCGCGTCATGCGCGCGTCGTTCGTCGAGCATGAACGGCAGCACACCGCGTGGCTTGATGTGCCGGTTGGTGCCGGTATCCGTGACCACGGGCGTGGCGCAAAACGGGCATTCCGCCGCGTGGGTATTGGGGTCGAATTCCACCTGGGCTGCGCAGTTGGGGCATTTCAGAACCCGGGTTTCCTCGATTTCGGTCAATGGCAGGTTCTGGGCCATCGCCGCGTCGAAATCCAGTTCGTTCAGGTTTGCGCTTGCCCACGGACCACCGCTGATCTGCCGTGTGTCGCCGCAGTGATCGCAGACAAGCATGTTCTTGACGGGATCAAACCGGTAGTCCGCGCCGCATTGGTCGCAGGGGAAGCGATGGTCCTGTGGCGGTTCGTGTCCTGCGTCATCCGTCATGTGTGTGTCGGCTCCTGTCGCGCGTCGTCAGGTGGCGGGTGGAGGAGGCGGCAGGATCGTGAAGAGCTGCGCCAGTTCCTGAACATCTTCGGCACGCTTCCAGCCATCCTGTCCGGCGGTCCAGACGAAGGTGTCGCGCCCGAGTGCCCCCTCGGTCGCCATGCGGCCCATCGCGGCCTTGGAAAACGGTCCTTTGGTTTGCCCGGATTCGGCGATGTGCCAGACATGCTCGGCGGGAGGTGGCGGCGGTGCAGGGGCCGCCGCCTGTTGCGCGCGCGGGGCAGCGCCCCAGGGGCCCTGGTTTGCCATTTGACCCGCCATCGCCATGCCCATACCGGCACCAAGCCCTGCCGCCATACCGCCGCCTGCCTGATTGTTGGCGGCGGCGGTCATGGCCTCGGCGGCGGAGTATTGCGTGAACTTGCCAAGATCGCCCGCGAGCCCCATTGACGTGCGCTTGTCGAGCGCGGCCTCGACCGCAGGCGGCAACGAGATGTTTTCGATGTAGAGTTCGGGGATCGACATGCCGTATTCTTCGAGCGTCGGTGAAATCGCCGCCGCGATCAGCTTGCCGAGATCGGCAGTATTGGCGGCCATATCAAGCACCGGAATGCCCGAGCTCGCGATCACCCGCGAGAATTCCTGCACAATAATATTGCGGACCTGAAAGCTGATCTCGTCCATGGTGAATTCGCCATCGGTGCCAACGATTTCGATCATGAATCGCGCAGGATCGGTGACGCGGACGGAAAAGGTACCAAAGGCGCGGATGCGCACCGGGCCAAACTCGGGATCCCGACAGATGATCGGGTTCTTGGTGCCCCATTTCAAATCGGTGAACCGCGTGGTGTTGACGAAGTAGATCTCCGACACGAAGGGGCTTTTGAAACCATGATCCCAATGGCTCAGCGTGGTCAGGATCGGCATGTTGTTGGTTTCGAGCATGTAGAGACCCGGCGTGAACACGTCGGCAAGCTGGCCTTCATGCACGAAAACCGCCGCCTGACCTTCGCGCACCGTCAGCTTGGCGCCGTATTTGATGGCGTGGCCTTCGCGCTCAAAGCGCCAGACCATCGTGTCGCGCGTGTCATCGACCCAATGGATCACGTCGATGAATTCGCCGCTCAGGAAATCGAAGATGCCCATGATGAGGTTCCTTTCAGATCGGGTTCTATAGCTGCTGGCCCATCAGATCGCGGGCGATCTTGCCCGTGACAGGACGCGCCTCGTCAGCGGTCATGCCCTGTTTCAGGCGCGGGTCATACAGCATTTTCAGCAGCAGTTCGTCGTGGCTCGTCAACAGCGCAAACTCGTCGTCATCGTTGAAGATCGACGGGCGGGCGGACGGGCTGTCGTTTGATAGTCCGAGGCCTTGTGCAAGTTCTTCGTGAACACAGGACAGCCGAACGAGATCAGGGTGTTCCGCCCGGATCAGGGCGACGGCGCGGACATAGTCATTGGGATTGTTCGTGTCGGAAACGGCCGCCACGAGGCAATAGTAGGAGCGGGGCAGATTGGTGAACAGATCCAGCTCTGCCTTGCCAATCCCCGGCACGATCTGTTGCAAGCGCCCCCGCAGGAAATCGCTGTCATCCTCGCCCACCACAAAGACATGGAAGTTCGTACCTGTTCTGACCGATGTGATCGCGTGCCCGGTGATCCGAGCCAGGCGGCTGGCATAGCGGTCGATCTGGGCCTTGTCGCGGGTGCGCTGGTCTTGCGGAACTGTGGCTCCAAATTCAGTCCCGATGCGCACCGGGCCGCTCCAACGGCTGAGGCGACCACTTTGGTCCGTGCGGGTGCGGCTCAACCCGGCCCCGCGCGAGTACTCGTCAAAAAAGACGATGTTCTCGAAATTGCGCACCAGATCATCGGAGGAATAGGGCGTGTCGGGGCCACCGCCTTCGGTGCGCAGCAAGCCGCGCGTCAAAAGATCGTTCTGGACCTTGGCATAATAGCGCGCGAGATCGGCGCTCTGGGCCGACGGCGCCACAGGGGCGGGCGGCGTAACGCGCAGGCTGGCGGGGCGTACCTGGGGCGTGGGCGAAGATTTGAGACCGATCTCGTCACACCCTGCAACGAGCAGAGTGGCGCAAATGACCAATGCCGGCCACCGCCTATGCCACCCCGAGCGCATATTGCCGCCTTAGCCCGGAACCGCCGTGCCGGAGTTGTCACCAACCCCGTCGCGGCGGGCTTTGGCCGATGCCAGTGTATCGCGCAGTTCGGCCTCCATCTTCTTCAATTCGTCTTCGGCAGCCGCCCGGCGCGCCTTGCCTTCATCTGCAATCGCGAGGCTTTCGTTGATGGTGCCGATCAGGTCGGCATTGGCCTGCTTGACGGCCTCGATATCAAAAACGCCGCGTTCCATCTCCTGGCGGATCATCTTGTTGCTGTCGCGCAGATTGGCGGCGTTGGCGGTCAACAGTTCGTTGGTCAGATCGTTGGCGTCGCGCACCGCATGGGCGGCCTCCGCGCTGCGCTGGATGGTGACGGCCTGCGCCAGTTGGGTTTCCCAGAGCGGCACGGTGTTGACCAGTGTCGAGTTGATCTTGGTCACAAGGCTCTTGTCGTTTTCCTGAACCAAACGGATCGAGGGCAGCGACTGCATGGTGACCTGTCGCGTCAGCTTCAGATCATGCACCCGGCGTTCCAGATCATCGCGCGCGGCGCGCAGATCGCGCAGTTCCTGCGCGGCCATGACCTGTTTGGCCTCTGGTGCGGCGGCGACGGCAGCTTCCTTTTCCGGGATGTCCGTGGCGTCGATCCGTGCCAGCTTTTCTTCACCAGCGGCAATGTAGAGCGCCAGTTCGTCGTAGAAGTTCAGCGTCTTTTCATACAACAGATCCAGCGACTTGATGTCCTTGAGCAGCGTGTGCTCGTGTCCAAGCAACTCGTCAGTGACGCGGTCGATCTGTCCCTGCACCTCTTCGAACTTGGCGGTGAACTTGGCAAAGGGCGCTGCGCGGCCCAACAGTTTTTCCCACCAACTGCGTTCGCGGCGCACATCCAGCTCGCTGACCGAGAATCCGCGGATCGTCGTAACGATGTTGCGCAGGCTGTCGCCAGCAGGGCCGACATCCTTGTTGCGGACATCTGCGAGCATCGCCTGGCTGATTTCCTGCAACTCCGCCTGCGCGCCAGAGCCGAAGGCGACGATGGAATTGGTGTCTTCCATGTCGATCTCGTCCATCCGCCTGATGATCTCCGCGCTGGCCGGCTCGTCGGCCTTTTCAAGTGGCACGATTTCGGAGGCCGGATCGGCGAGAACCACGGCGGTGATCTCTTCGACTTCGGTCAGGGTTTCCTGCGCCTTTTGGCGGACAGTGTCGGACATGGGTGGGCTCCTTGTTATGTCACGGGGCGTCTGTGCGGACGCCTTCGCGCTGCAACCGTTCGCGCAGCACTTCGATTTCAACGGTTAGGTCGCTGCGATCATCTAGCAGCATCTTGCGCGTCCGGGCAGCGAAATTTTGCTCCAGATCATCCAGCAGGGCGAGATAGTCTTCGCGCGCCTGCACATCCCGGCTGCGCGCATGGATATCTGCATACTTGATGGTCGCGTCGCGCGCGCCCTGCAGGTAAACCGTCAGGTATTTGCGGGCGGATGTCAGATCGCGGGGGTCTTCCTCGACCGTGCGAAACAAGTCGCGCGCCGTTGCCTGAAACTGATCTACACGGGTTTCGATCTTGCGATCGCCGGCGCGTTTGACCGCATCGCTCATTTCGGACAACCGGCTTTCGGCTTCGTCGATCACGCGGGCGACCCGGTCCTGCTGAAAGGTGTCAACGCCTTCCATGCCCTTGTCGCGCAGCGGATCCAGACCAAAGGCGAAGCCGTGCAGCACCGTGGCGACGCCACCATAGAGAATCGGTGCAACCAATCCCGGTTCGCTCTTGAAGGCCGCGAGCGCTATCCCCACTCCGGTCAGAAGGCTGGCGGCCATCTTGCGGGGAAAGGCCGGCCGCCGCGCCACCTTGCGCGCGTTATAGGCTGCCTCCGCCCGCAATCCTTCGCGCACGAGCCAGGCCGCCAGCGTCAGCACCGCCGCCGCCACCAGTGCGAGCGTCAACCCGATCGCGCCGTCGCCCAAGGACATGAAGACCAGTGGAATCGCAGGGATGAAGAGTATGTTCGTGCGCGCACCCGCAGGATCCACGCGCGCACCATCAAAGGTTCCCCGTGCCTCGATCTTGTCGTTTTCCGATTGACCGTCGGGGCTGAATTTTCCGCCATAGCGTTTTGCCATGGTCTACAGCCCTCCCAGCCATCCGGTGCACACACCGAACATCAGAATGATCAAGACCACATAGGCCGTCTTTCGTATTCCTGCATGTGACATGTCAAATCCCAGACCGTTCCATGCCTTGGAAGGTAGGTCATGCTCCCCCGGCTTGCTAGGGGGAACTATGCACCGATTGGATCAGCTCTTGCGGAATTGCGGTTTTTTCGCGCGCTTGCGGGTTGGACGCGCGGTACCGACCGGCTCTTGGGCTTCCAAACCCAGTTGTTCGCGCAGGATACGCCGTTTCAATTCCTCAACCTCGCCGGGTTTCAGCGTGCCGAGTTGAAACGGGCCGTAGGACACGCGGATCAAGCGGTTTACCGTCAGGCCGATATCTTCGATCGCGCGTCGAATTTCCCGGTTCCGGCCTTCGCGCAGGGCGATGGTCAGCCAGGCATTCGCGCCCTGCTGGCGGTCCAGCGACACCTGCATCGGCTGAAAGCGTTCCCCTTCGATGACGAGGCCCGCACGCAGCGGAGCGAAATCTTCGTCTTTCGGGCGGCCGTTTATCCGCACCCGGTATTTTCGCAGCCAGCCTGTGCTGGGCAATTCCAGCTTCCGCTTGATCGCGCCGTCATTGGTCAGCAGCAGCAGCCCTTCGGAATTCAGATCGAGCCGTCCGATGCTCATCACGCGGGGCATGTCATCGGGCAGGTCGTCAAAAATAGTCTTGCGCCCTTTTTCATCACTGGTGGTGGTCACCAGCCCCGGCGGCTTGTGGTATAGCCACATCCGGCTTGGTTCCGGTTCGGCCAGGGGTTTGCCGTCGACCGTGATCCGGTCCTTGTCCGTCACGTTCAGCGCCGGGCTGTCGATCTTGCGCCCGTTCACGGTGACGCGCCCGGCCTCGATCATCCGTTCGGATTCACGCCGGCTGGCAACACCTGCGCGGGCAAGAACCTTGGCGATGCGGTCGCCGGGAGGGGTGGGTTTTTCGCTCATGTGCGGGGCTTAACCCATTCCACGGACTTGCGAAAGCGGGGAATGCGGGGCAGGTTGCACCATGGTCTTTAAATCCCAGATGAATCAGGCACTTGAACAGGCGCGTGCTGCGGGCGCACGCGGCGAAGTGCCGGTCGGCGCGGTTGTTGTCGCGCCGGATGGTCGGGTTGTGGCCGCCGCGGGAAACCGGACCCGCGAGTTGAACGACCCGACGGCCCATGCCGAGATTCTGGCGATCCGTGCCGCATGTGCGGCGGCGGGGAGCGAGCGGTTGGTCGGGCATGACCTCTATGTCACGTTGGAGCCGTGTCCGATGTGTGCCGCCGCCATTGCCTTTGCCCGGATCGGGCGGCTGTACTACGGGGCATCCGACCCGAAATCAGGTGGCGTCGCGCATGGCGCGCGAGTCTTCGACCACGCCCAGACGCATCACGCCCCAGACGTTTACGACGGACTCGCCGAAGCCGAGTCCGCCGAGCTGCTGCGCCAGTTCTTTGTTCAACGGCGCAGCGAGGGTTAGCGCGCAGGTGTCGAACGGCGGACATTGCCGTGCCAGTCTTCTCCGGGGATCGACCCGGTCTCCAGGTTCAATCCAGCGAGAAAGCCGCCGGTGCCGCCGCGCTCAAGCGCGACAAGCCCGGCCAAGGCTGCGATCAGCGGCAGGGCGATCCAGATCCGAGAGCCGCGAAACCAACGTGTGGCGGGACGCGCGGTTGACGCGGGCAGGCAGTCTGCAGTGTGTGTCATGGAAATCTCCAATCCTGACGATATGAGTTGATATCGTTGATATAGGACCGGCAGATACATAATGAAAATGAATGTTTGATCTGCAAACTATCACCAAAAGTGATGGTTTGCGAGACCCTCCGGACACTTGCGGAGCAGGGAGAGCACCCACGCCTCTAGATCTGTATCGGTTGCAGCACCTGTGGTTCGATCACATCCACGTCGGGCAGGGCCTTGGCCAGCGTTTCAGCGGATTGTTCGAGAATCGGAAAAGTACGATAATGGCAGGGGATCAGGGTCTTGAAGTTGAAGTAGCGTTTGGCCGCGTAGGCGACCTTGGCCATGTCCATCGTGAAATGCCCGCCTGCAGACAGGATGCCGATGTCGGGTTTGTAGTAGTCTGCGAACCATTCCATATCTGCCATGATGTCGGTGTCGCCGCTGATATAGACGGTGTGGCCTTCGGCGTTCAGCATATAGCCGACCTCCGATCCGCCGGTGCGCGGGCCGTCTTCGGTCGAGAAGGTCGAGGAATGCTGGGCGGTCACCATCGAGAGCGTTGCGCCGCCCAGATCGACCGTGCCGCCCTTGTTGAAACCGACGGTGTTGATCTCTTCGGTTTCACCCCAGAAGCCCATGATATCATACTGGCCGACAGCGGGGATGTCCAATTTCCTGCACAGCGCCACGACGTCCACGACATGGTCGAAATGCACATGGGTCAGGATGATATGCGTGGCACCGGCAACGGCATCTTCGTGCTGGTCCTCGCCGAGCATCGGATTGCCTGTCAGCCAGGGGTCGATGAGCAAGACCAGATCGCCGGTCTCGATGCGAAAACTGCCATGTCCAAGCCAGATGATATTCATAGGTGTCTCCCTTTGCCTGTCTCGACCCTAGCAACTGGCAGCGAGAAATCCAGCGACAGCGGTATCAGGTCTTGGGACCGCCCTTCATGTTCGGCGCTGTCCGTCCCCGGTATCGCACGGTGAGGTCGAGTGGCGCGTCGTTCTCGTCATAGACACCGAGCACGATGCCACGTCCTCTGCTCATCGTGCGCATCTCGATCAGTTGCGCCTCACTGCGCGTCGTGCGTTGCGAGGGGCGTCGCGCCCAGACAAACAGCTTGTCATACATCTTTGCGATGACATCGGCATGATCTTTGCTTTCCCCCAGATCGTTCAACTCATCCGGGTCGTTGACAAGATCAAAGAGCATGGGCCGATGGCCGCCCTCGAAATGCATCAGCTTCCATTGCTTGTCCGCCACCATGAACATGGTCGCATCCCGCACGCTTGCACCAAGTTTGTCCGCCAGTGGCGAAGCGGAATAGTCATATTCGCAGATCACATAATCGCGCAGCGTCTCCGCAGATTTGCCGTGCAGGATCGGCATCAGGCTTTCGCCTTCCAGGATGTGACGGTCCGGTGCGGTGCCAGTGGCTTCGACAAATGTCGGGGCAAGATCAATGCACTCCACGAGCGCATCACAGACGCTGCCACGGGTGGAATCGGCTTCGGCGGAGGGGTCATAGATGATCAGCGGTACGACTGTCGATGCGTCGTGGAAAAAGGTCTTTTCGCCCAGCCAGTGATCACCGAGGAAATCGCCATGATCGGACGTCAGCACGATCATGGTGTCCTCCATCCGGCCGGTTTGCTCCAGCCATTTGAACAAGCGCCCCATCTGGTCATCGGCCTGTTTGATCAGTCCCATGTAGGCGGGGACCACGGCCTCGCGCACGTCTTGCCGGGAAAAGGCCTCGCCGACCTGACTTTCCATGAACGCCCTGAAGACGGGGTGGGTCGTCTCCCGCTCGCTGTTCGAGCGCACCGGAGGCAGCACGTGTTCCGGCCCGAACATCGAGGCATAGGGGTCCGGCACGATATAGGGCCAATGTGGTTTGATGTAACTCAGATGGCAGCACCACGGCCCATCCTGCCTTGCGATAAACTCCATGGCCCGACCGGTAAGATAGGGTGTTTCGCTGTCAGGCTCGGCAATGTTGGCGGCGCTGGTGGCATTCTTGAGGAACCAGCCCGAGAGTACATTGCCCGCCTCATCAAGGCCGGAATTCGCAAAGTCATGCCAGGGGTTGTCGCTCTCATATCCCTTTGCCTTCAACCAGGCATTGTATGCCTTGGCTCCGTCCGGGTCGTAATACCCGTCCGGACCTTCCGGCAGCATGCCGTCATCGCGTTCGAACACGTCGAACCCGCACTCGGCGACACGGGCACCGATAAGGCTGTCGGGCGCAAGTCCCAGACGTGCCATCCCCTCGGCATCGGCGCGCATATGGGTCTTGCCCACAAGAAAGCAATCCATTCCGGCCTTGCGCAGATGGTCGCCCATCGTGACTTCCCCGACCTTAAGCGGAATGCCGTTCCAGCTGGCACCATGGCTGTGCACATAGCGCCCGGTATAGGTCGACATGCGCGAAGAGCCGCAGACGGGAGATTGAATATAGCACCGGGTAAAACGGACACCCTTTGCCGCCAGCCGGTCGATGTGGGGTGTCTTCAGGTGCGGATGGCCGTAACAGCTCAGGTAATCGCACCGCAACTGATCGAACATGATGAAGAGGATATTCTTGGGTTTGGCCATGTCTGTTAACTGGGGCGGCACACCCGGACTGCATTGCGCACCCCGGCAGCCTGCCTCTCTCCCTTGATTCTGGGCGTCAAACTAAGGAGCGAAACCAGAAAGAGGAAACAGTTAGTTTGCAGGCCTCAACGCAAGATGGATCTTGGTGGAGGCGAAAGGCCGGCATGTTTGCGAAGTGATCTTTGGCCGGGAGCAAGGCGCAGGCCGAAGTGTCACCGGTTTTGGGATGGTCTCAATGGAGCGGGCGATGAGATTCGAACTCACGACCCTAACCTTGGCAAGGTTATGCTCTACCCCTGAGCTACGCCCGCGTCCTTGAGTGAGGCGTGAGATATAAACAACTGACCCGACCCGCAAGGGGAAAAACAAGGGATGCACCAAAAAAATCGCCGCAACGCGACGGAACTTTGTCGCGCCAGCGTATCAGAGGTGTTGACGTTGTAGAATTGATGAAAGGCGCGATGATGACGGCTGTTGAGACGTGCAGAATTGTGTTTCTGAGTTGCGCGATCCTGTTGGGCCTGACCCTCGATGCGTTCGCCTCTACGCAGGTGACCGCAGATGACGTTCCGCTGGTTTGGATCACGGACGGCTGAGTCCAGAGCCGCAACCGGGATGCCAGGCACGGGCGATCCCGGCTGGCAAAAATCGCCAGCAGGCTTCTAACTTTGGTCGTGGCGCGCTAGGCTCTGGGCTTGCCGGCCCGCGAGGGCCCATGTCACAGGTGGCTGCACAATGGTCAGGGACGAGTTCAATCGCTACTGCGCGAGGTTCAGCGGCGCAACGCATGTCGTGCAATGGGGAAATTCGGATGTCTGGAAGGTCGGGGGCAAGGTCTTTGCGATCTGTGGCTGGGCTGAAGGCGAGGACGCCTATACGTTCAAGGCCTCGGACATCGCGTTCGAGGTCTTGTCAGACATGCCGGGCATCCGCCCCGCGCCATATCTCGCCTCGCGAGGGTTCAAGTGGTTGCAACATTACGCGGCGCCGGGGCTAACCGATGCCGAGTTGAAGCGCCACATCTCTGAATCCTACGATATGGTTGTCGCCGCCCTGACCAAGAAAAAACGCGCCGAACTGGGGCTGTAGGCCGAAAAGAGCGCCGAGAGCGTTGTGCGGATGACTTGGGCCATCCGGTTTCACCAACGCATTGAGAGCTATGATTTCAAACAGCTCTCGGTGAGTCTGGCATAGCGCGAGCCGCTGAAGTGCGACGTCGACAGGATGCGGATCAGGCGGCACCTTGTGCCGGGAAACGCGACCACGCCCGCGCCCGCCCGGTGGTTCAATACCGAGCGGTGCAACGCTGTAGGTCTATTCCAGTTCGATCAGCAGGTCCTTTGCGTCGATCTGGCTGCCGGGTTGGACATGGACCGTTTTGATTGTCGCAACGCGTTCGGCGTTCAGCCCGGTTTCCATCTTCATGGCTTCGATGGTCAGCAGCAGATCGCCCTCCTTGACGGCTTGACCCGCCTTTACTGCAACGGTAGCGACAACTCCCGGCATCGGAGCGCCGATGTGGTCAGGGTTGCCACTCTCGGCCTTGGCGCGTTTCTCGGCGGTGGATTTGACCATGCGGTTGGGCACGCGGATGACGCGGGGCTGGCCGTTCAGTTCGAAGAAGACCTTGACCTCGCCTTCTTCATTGGTTTCGCCCACCGCCTGCATGCGGATTTCCAGCGTCTTGCCCGGATCGATTTCCGCACTCAGTTCCTCGCCCGGTTGCATGCCGTAAAAGAACGTCGTGGTCGGCAGAGTGCGCACCGGACCATAAATCCGATGGCGCCCCATGTAGTCCATGAACACCTTGGGATACATGAGATAGCCGCACAGATCCTCTTCATCTATCTCCTTACCTTCAAGCTCTGCCGTGACGCTGGCGCGGACCCCATCGAAATCGACTGGGGGCAGGTGTTTGCCAGGGCGCTCCATGTTCGGTGTATCGCCCTTGAGCACCTTTTTGGTGATGCCCTCGGGAAAGCCGCCCGGCGGGTGGCCCAGATCGCCGCGCATCATGCCAATGACCGAATCCGGGAACGAGAGGTCCACATTCGGATCTTCGACATCTGCACGGGTCAGGCCCTGGCTGACCATCATGAGGGCCATGTCACCGACCACCTTGGAGGATGGCGTGACCTTTGGAATGTCACCGAACATCTGGTTTACATCGGCATACGTCTGCGCCACTTCGTGCCAACGCTCCTCAAGTCCCAGGGACCGCGCCTGGGCCTTGAGATTGGTGAACTGCCCGCCGGGCATCTCGTGCAGGTACACCTCGGAGTTGGGCGCTTGCAGACCGCTCTCGAAAGCCGCGTATTGTGCGCGAACCTGTTCCCAGTATTCGCTGATCTCCCGGATCGCGACCATGTCCAGCCCGGTGTCTCGGTCGGTGCGGCGCAGTGCCTCGACCACCGAGCCAAGCGTTGGCTGGCTGGTGTTGCCCGACAGTGCGTCCATCGCGCAGTCGACGGCGTCCACCCCCGCTTCGGAGGCCGCGAGGATGCTGGCGCAGCCGGCGCCGGCGGTGTCATGCGTGTGAAAGTGGATCGGCAGGCCGACCTCTTCCTTCAGCGCCCTGACCAGCGCCTTGGCGGCGGTGGGCTTGAGCAACCCGCCCATGTCCTTGAGGCCCAGGATGTGGGCCCCCGCATCGCGCAGTTCCTTGCCGGCCTCGACATAGTACTTCAGGTTGTACTTGGCCCGGTCGGGATCGTTGATATCGCCGGTATAGCAGATCGAGCCTTCGCAGAGTTTGCCCGAGTCCAGCACAGCATCCATCGCCACGCGCATGTTCTCGACCCAGTTGAGCGCATCAAAGACACGGAACAGATCGACGCCGGTTTCGGCGGCCTGCTTCACGAATTTCTGCACCACGTTGTCGGGATAGTTGGTGTAGCCGACCCCGTTGGAGCCACGCAGCAGCATCTGGGTCATCACGTTGGGCATGGCCGCGCGCAGGTCGCGCAGGCGCTGCCACGGGCATTCCTGCAGGAACCGATAGGCGACGTCGAAGGTGGCCCCGCCCCAGCATTCAACCGAGAACAACCCCGGCAGATTGGTGGCATAGACGGGTGCAACCCGGATCATGTCGATCGAGCGCATGCGCGTTGCCAGCAGCGACTGGTGGCTGTCGCGCATGGTGGTGTCGGTCACCAGCAGCTGCGATTGCGCCTTCATCCACTCGGCCACCGCCTGCGGTCCCTTCTGTTCCAGCAGGTTGCGGGTGCCCATCATCGGTTCGCCCCGCTGCGCAGGTGCCCGCGGCAGTTTCAGGTCGGCAGGCGGGCGCGGACGATCCTTGACCTCGGGATGGCCGTTGACCGTGATGTCGGCGATATAGGTCAGGACTTTGGTGCCGCGGTCGCGGCGACGCTTGAAATGGAACAGGTCCGGCGTTTCGTCGATGAATTTGGTGGTGTAGGTGTTGTTCAGAAACGTCGGGTGTTTCAGCAGGTTCTCGACAAAGGCGATGTTGGTGCTGACCCCGCGCACCCGGAATTCGCGCAGCGCGCGGTCCATCCGCGCAATCGCCGCCTCGGGGGTCGGCGCCCAGGCGGTGACCTTGGTCAGCAGGCTGTCGTAGTAGCGCGTGATGAAACCGCCGGCATAGGCGGTGCCGCCATCGAGCCGGATGCCCATGCCGGTGGCTGACCGAAACGCGGTAATGCGGCCGTAATCAGGGATGAAGTTGTTCTGCGGGTCCTCGGTCGTGACACGGGTTTGCAGCGCGTGACCGTTCAGGTGCACATCTTCCTGGCTGGGCTTGCCGGTGGCATCGGCGATGGTCTTGCCCTCGGCGATCAGGATCTGCGCGCGGACGATGTCGATGCCGGTGACTTCTTCGGTGACGGTGTGTTCGACCTGCACGCGCGGGTTCACTTCGATGAAGTAGAACTGCTCGTTCTCCATATCCATCAGGAATTCAACCGTGCCCGCGCATTCATAGTTCACGTGCTTGCAGATGCGATATCCAAGGTCGCAGATCTCGGTGCGCTGCGCCTCGGTCAGATAGGGGGCAGGGGCGCGTTCAACGACTTTCTGGTTGCGGCGTTGCACCGAACAATCGCGTTCATAAAGATGATACATCCCGCCATGCTTGTCGCCGAGGATCTGCACCTCGACATGGCGCGCGCTGGTAATCATTTTTTCCAGATAGCCTTCGCCATTGCCAAAGGCGGCCTCGGCCTCGCGGCGGCCTTCGCGGATTTTCTCCTCGAGTTCGTCGGCATTCAGGATCGGACGCATGCCGCGTCCACCGCCACCCCAGGACGCCTTGAGCATCAGGGGATAGCCGACTTTGTCCGCCTCGGAGCGGATCGCATCCATGTCCTCGCCCAGAACTTCGGTTGCCGGGATCACCGGCACGCCGGCTTCGATGGCGACCTTGCGTGCGCTGGCCTTGTCGCCAAGCGCGCGCATCGTTTCGGCGCGTGGTCCGATAAAGGTGATTCCGGCCTGGTCGCAGGCATCGACGAAATCGGGGTTTTCCGACAGCAGGCCATAGCCCGGATGGATCGCATCGGCGCCGCATTCGCGCGCCACGCGGATGATCTCTGCGATCGACAGATAGGCCGCGACCGGCCCCATCCCTTCGCCGATACGATAGGCCTCGTCGGCCTTGAACCGGTGCAGCCCGAGCTTGTCCTCTTCGGCATAGACCGCAACCGTGCGTTTGCCCATCTCGTTCGCAGCCCGCATCACGCGGATCGCAATCTCGCCCCGGTTGGCAATCAGAATCTTCTTGAAATCAGGCATGGCATGCTCCTGGTGCCTCAAAGTATCGGCTTGTTCTATTCAGCTTGTTACCAGACGTAAACGTCTGCGTCTGATGTTATTGCCACGCCGCGCCTCATGCCTCTTCGTTGGGCACTTCAGCATATCGTCGGCAGTTCTATGGGATCAGGCAAATCCTGCAAACTGTGTGCACCAATCTGCCCCATGTTGGCCTGCATGTCCCTGGTCAGCAGGTCGACCAGATGCGGCGGCCCATCCGCGCCGAGGGCGGCCAGGGCAAAGTGAAATCCACGCCCCAGCATCACGAAATCCGCACCGAGCGCTAAGGCGCGCAGGATATCGAGGCCGCTCTCGATCCCGCTGTCGAAGAGGAGCGGCAGCGTCGTTTCCGCCCGGATGGCGGGCAGCACCTCGATGCTCGACAACGAGCCGTCAAACTGCCGTCCGGCATGGTTGGACACCCATAATGCGTCGATACCGATCTGTTCCAGCGGTGCTGCATCCTCGGGGCGCATGATCCCTTTCAGGACAAACGGCCCGTCCCAGTGATCGCGCAGCCAGCGGACATACTCCATGTCCGGCGAGGTGCGCAGAATATAGCCGATATGCGCGGTCGGCGGCAGATTGGCCTGCGCGCCGGTGATGTATTTGTCGAGGGTGCGCATGCGTGGCATCCCCCTGCGGGCCATGCCCGCAGCCCAGACCGGGCGCATTCCGACCTGGGCCAGAAGGCGGGGCGTGAGCCGGGGCGGTTGCGTCAGCCCGGACCGGGTCTGACGTTCGCGGCGCGACGCAACCGGTACATCCACCGTCAGCACAAGCGTGCAAAAGCCCGCGGTGCGCGCCCGGTCCAGCAGATCGCGGCGAATCTCGGGAGCCTTGGGCGGGTACAGCTGAAACCAGGCATCTGGTCCCAGGTGCGGTGCTATGTCTTCGGGACTGGCGCTGGCGACGGTGGACATGCAAAAGGGCATCCCCGCCTGCGCTGCGGCCTGGGCCAGCAGGGCCTCGGCATCTGGCCAGATCAGGCCGGACATGCCGATGGGAGAGACGCCAAACGGTTGTCGATATGTTTGGCCCAGCAAGGTCGTGCTGATATCCGGTTCGATCGCGCCGTGCAGGATCGAGGGAGCAAAGCCGATTCGATCCAGCGCAGCGCGGTTGCGCGACTTGGTCGCCTCGGCGCCGGTGCCGCTGTCGAGATATTCCCAGACGAACTTGGGCAACCGACGTTTGGCGCGCCATTTCAGATCGATCAGACCAGGATACCTGCCGTGAAAATCCATACTGTCTTTTCCGGTGTGCCGCGCAACAGCGCAAGCTTTAACAACGCTGCGGCTGGATGGAATTGCCGTTTCGTGCTAAAGTTGTCGGGTTTTATTGAAATCAAAGAAATTTGTTCGGAGTTTGCCATGACCATTGAAACCGCAATTCGCGTTTGTGCCTCGTCCTCAGTCACCGCTACCGCAGCTTTTGCGGCCTGGCAGGCCGTTGAAAGCAAGCTGGAAGAGATCGGTGTTAACAACGACCGTCGCCGTGCCAGCCTGATTGGTCAATGCGCCCATGAAAGCGCACGGTTCAAGACACGGTTCGAGAACCTCAACTATTCGGCCGCCGGGTTGTGGAAGATTTTTCGCCGCCATTTTTCCTCGCAGGCCGAGACCAATTCCTTTGCCCGGGACCCGGAGAAAATCGCCAATCGCGTCTATGCCAACCGGATGGGCAATGGCAGCCGGACGTCGGGGGATGGCTGGCGCTACCGTGGGCGCGGGTATCTGCAGCTGACCGGCAAAGACAACTATACGCGCTATGGGACCGCGATTGGCGAGGATCTCGTATCGAACCCGGACCGCGCGGCCGATCCCGATATCTGCTGGCTGATCGGGGCCGAGTATCTCTCCCGCACCCGGCGGTCAGGCCGGACGCTCCTGGAATGGGCAGATGTCCCCGACATCCTGATGGTCACGAAGGGCATCAACGGCGGCACCCATGGGTTGGCCGACCGCGAAGTTCTGACCGGCAAGGCACATGCGGAATTGACCGGCAACGCGAGTGTTGCGGAATGGCAGGCGTTGTTGCTGAACGCGGGACTCAATCCGGGGCCGATCGACGGGTTGTTCGGCTCCAAGACCGAAGCCGCCCGCGAGGCCGCCGAAGCCCACTTTGGCGTGAACGGCGATGCGCTGCTCGCGGTTCTGCGCGGGATCGAATAAGGCCGGAACAAGCCGCGAACATCCCTTTTCCTGCCTGCCGGGTTCGGCTACATTGCCCGCATGAGCAGTTTTGACGATATCGACACCTTTGAAGGCGGATCGCTTTCGGCGCGCGCAATGGCCGCGCGCCCGCAGCCCTATCTTGACGGCCTGAACCCGGCACAACGCGAGGCGGTCGAAAAACTGGACGGCCCGATGCTGATGCTGGCCGGGGCAGGGACCGGCAAGACCAAGGCGCTGACTGCCCGGATCGTGCATCTGATGCAGACCGGCGCGGCGCGACCGAACGAGATTCTGGCGGTGACCTTCACCAACAAGGCCGCGCGCGAAATGAAGAATCGCGTGGGTGGCATGTTGGGGCAATCGATTGAAGGGATGCCGTGGCTGGGCACGTTCCATGCGATCTGTGTGAAACTGTTGCGCCGCCATGCGGAACTTGCCGGGCTGAAGTCAAATTTCACCATTCTGGATACCGACGATCAAATCCGGCTGATGAAGCAATTGATTTCCGCGACGGGGATCGACGACAAGCGTTGGCCAGCACGGCAACTCGCAGGGATCATCGACGGCTGGAAAAACCGCGCGTTGACGCCCGAAAAAGTGCCAGCGTCGGATGCGGGCGCCTACAACAACATGGGTGTCAAACTGTACGCCCAGTATCAGGCGCGGTTGAAAGAGCTGAACGCGGTCGATTTCGGCGATCTGCTGTTGCACATGGTGACGATTTTCCAGAGCCACCCGGATGTTCTGGAGCAATACCAGCGCTGGTTCCGCTACATCCTCGTGGATGAGTATCAGGATACCAACGTCGCCCAATACATGTGGCTGCGGCTGCTGGCGGCGTCGCACCGGAACATCTGTTGTGTCGGTGATGATGACCAGTCGATCTATGGCTGGCGCGGGGCCGAGGTGGGCAATATCCTGCGATTTGAAAAGGATTTCCCCGGCGCGCATGTGGTGCGGCTGGAACAGAATTATCGCAGCACGCCGCATATTCTGGCTGCTGCTTCGGGTGTCATCCGAGGCAATGAAGGGCGTTTGGGCAAAGAGCTGTGGACCGAAGCCGAAGGCGGTGAGAAGGTCCGCTTGATCGGTCATTGGGACGGCGAGGAAGAGGCGCGTTGGATCGGTGAAGAGATCGAGGCGATGCAGGGCGGTGCACGCGGGCTGCGGCCGATCGGACTCGACGAGATGGCCATCCTTGTCCGCGCCAGCCACCAGATGCGTGTCTTTGAGGACCGGTTCCTGACCATCGGTCTGCCGTATCGCGTAATCGGCGGACCACGGTTCTACGAGCGGATGGAAATCCGCGATGCCATGGCCTATTTCCGCGTCGTGGTCAGCCCCGAGGACGATCTGGCGTTTGAACGGATCGTCAACACGCCAAAACGGGGCCTGGGTGACAAGGCGCAACAGACCATTCAGACCACGGCGCGTGCCAATGGCGTGCCCCTGATCGAAGGGGCGCGGCTTGCGGTGCAGGATGGTTTGATCAAAGGCAAGGGGGCTGCGGCGCTGGCCGGACTGGTCGAAGGCATCGCGCGATGGGGCCGGATGGCCGACGATGCAGGCATGACCCACATGGAACTGGCCGAGATCATTCTGGACGAAAGCGGCTATACCGGCCATTGGCAGAACGACAAGACGCCCGAGGCACCGGGCCGGCTCGAGAATCTCAAGGAATTGATCAAGGCGTTGGAGGGGTTCGAGAACCTGCTGGGGTTTCTGGAACACGTCAGCCTGATCATGGACAATGAAAAAGATGACGCCGGGCAGAAGGTCAGCATCATGACCCTGCACGCCGCCAAGGGGCTGGAATTTCCCGCCGTGTTCTTGCCGGGCTGGGAGGACGGGTTGTTTCCGTCACAGCGCAGCATGGATGAAAGCGGGCTCAAGGGGCTCGAGGAAGAACGCCGCCTCGCCTATGTCGGTATCACCCGCGCCGAAGAACTCTGCACGATCTCCTTTGCCGGAAACCGGCGGGTGTTTGGCCAATGGCAATCACAACTGCCGTCCCGCTTTATCGACGAATTGCCCGAAGAGCATGTCGAGGTACTGACCCCGCCGGGGCTTTACGGTGGTGGGTACGGGGCTGCAGGCATGGCGCAGCAACCGGATGTGCAATCTGATATTTCCGAGCGTGTGGCCAGGGCGGACGGGTACAATTCGCCCGGCTGGAAGCGGTTGCAGGCGCGGGCGGGCGAGCGGGGGTTGTCGCAACCCAAGGAGAGCCGGAACACCGTGATCGACATGAGCGCGGTCAGCAGCTTTGTTATCGGAGAGCGGGTGTTCCACCAGAAATTCGGCTATGGTGCCATCACCGGGATCGAAGGTGACAAGCTCGAGATCGACTTTGAAAAGGCCGGGTCCAAGAAGGTCGTGGCCCGGTTTGTCAGCGCAAGCGACGATATCCCGTTCTGAACCGCACGTGGATCACAGGATTGGTCCGACCGTGGCAACCGCGTTGTTCCAGATGCGCCTGTGCCGCGGCCAGGCGTCCACGTCAGCAAGCGTCACAAGATCAGACTCGGCGATGTAATCGGCCTGGCGTGCGGTGATGTCGGCGGTGATGGCACGATCGCACAGCAGCAGATTGTTTTCGTAGTTCAGATCAAAGCTGCGCAGGTCGAGGTTCGAGGACCCGATCAGGCTGACTTCATCGTCAATGGTCAGGGTCTTGGCGTGAAGCAAGCCGCCGCGATACTCGTGAATCGTCACCCCCGCCTCGAGCAGGTTGCGATAGCTGGAATGGCTGGCGGCGGCAACAATCCAGGAATCGTTCAGTTTGGGAAAGATCATCGTCACCGCAACGCCCCGAAAGGCTGCGGCGCAGATCGCCTCAAGCACGATGGCATTGGGCACAAAATAGGGCGTCGAAATCGTTACGCGTTTGCGGGCTCCGTTCATCAGCGTCGAAAACAGATGTGGTGTCGCCAATCGCCGCTCGGTCGGGCCGTCCCCCATAATCTGCGCGATACAGCCGGGTTCATGGCGGCCCGGAGTCAGCCGGAAATCGTCAAGCGACCCGCCAGAATGGGCGATCCAGTCGCCGGCGAACAACAACTGGTTCTGGGCGACCACCGGCCCTTCGATGCGCAGCATGATATCAACCCAGGGCGCATAGCGGGCCTTGACCCGGAATTCGGGGTCGGCACAGTTCTGGCTGCCGCAATAGGTGATTTTCCCGTCGATTACCGTGATCTTGCGGTGATTGCGCAGATCGAGCCGACTCTTGAAGATTGTCGCGATCGGGTTGTTGATCGGCAGCGCCACCGAAGTTTCAACACCCGCCTCGCGCATCTCGGCCCAAAGCGCCGATTTCACGAGGGTCCGCGATCCCAGTCCGTCGGCCATCGCCCGGCAGGTCACCCCCCGCCGCGCCGCGCGCATCAGCGCCTTGGCGGTGTTGGTGCCGGTCTCGTCATCCAGCCAGATATAGTAGAGGACGTGCACCTGGTGCTCTGCCGCATCGATGTCGGCAATCAGGCGGTCGCGGGCGGTCTGCGCATCGGGCATCAGTTCCACGGCGTTCCCGGAGACCGGCGGAAACCCGTTGATCGAATGGCTATACCGAAACGCGGGCACGAAACGGTCGGGTATCCGGTCGGTCGGGTCATCATCCGCCGATTGCAATTCGCGACCCATGGCATGAACCTCTTTCGTAACCGAGGCGATCCGTTTGCTGGCGGTATGGCCGAGGTCGATTTCTCCAAAGAGAAAATAGAGTATCGAGCCAACCACCGGAAGCACGCTGATCACCATGAACCAGGCCAGTCGGGTGGTGGCAGCCAGATCCTCCCGCAGCAGGATCCGAATGGTAAATGAAACAACGACCAGGATGTGGAGGGCGAGGGCAAGCATGCGTGCTGTCTTTTCATGAGGGCGCGGTTGCGCATTACACACAGCAGAAATGATTTGCACAAGATTGGCAACGCTGGCGCGTCTTTCGCCGGAGTTTCCGAAACGAGACGCTGGCCGAAAGGAAAAACGGCGACATCAGGGAGGAGGAATGATGCCGCCGCTCCTACAACACCAGTGCGCAGGGAGGAGGAACGCGCCCGGTGTATCAAGCCCGGTCTGTTGGACCGGAATAAAGGTGCGGCGACATCAGGGAGGAGGAGAGATGCCGCCGCTGGAAACAGACGCTCCAGGGAGGAGGAGAGGCGGGCCTGAACTCGAGTAACAGTTGCGTCCTGCGTGTCAGTTTGCTTCGTAAGCGGCCTGGTAGGCGACACGTTTCAGGATCGAACGGCGCAGGCCGAGATCGGCAAGATCGCGATCCGACAAGGCCGACAATTCGTGTAGGGTGCGGCGATACACGCGATAGCTTTGAATCCGCGTCAATAGCCCCCGCAGCCATTCAGCTGCACCGGGCGCGCTGTTTGAGTTCTTCAGTGCAAGTGTACTCATTGGTCCTTACCTCAGATGCTTTGGCGCTTGTTTGCGCCTCGACTTGCAAGGAAGATAGGCCAATGCTGCAGATGCACAATAGGCGACTGTTCAATGCTGCTATGCAGCAATTGCATGGGGCAAATGTATGTTCAGTAGGCGATTGCTCCGATTCTGCATAGAAAACAGTCGTATTTCCCGTTTCAGGCGACTACGACCGGGCTAACGCATACAGTGGGCAAGGAATGATCACATGAAGATTACGCAAGGTCATGTAAAGTCAGTACTTTCGACTTTGAGTCTTCCCGACGGCGGTGACCTTGTGAGTCGCGACATGGTGCGTGCCATTGCGATCGACGGGGGCGCAGTTCGGTTTGTGATCGAAGCACCGTCGCCAGAGATGGCGCAGCAAATGGAACCGTTGCGCCGTGCGGCAGAGGCCGCGATCCGGAATATGGAAGGTGTGGAAACCGTGTCGGTGGCGCTGACGGCGCATGGACCCGCAGAGAAACCTGCGGCGCCGAGCCTCAAGATCGGCGGCCACCCGAAACCACAGGAGGGGCCAACACGGCCCAGCGGAGTGGACCGGATCATCGCGGTTGCTTCGGGCAAGGGCGGTGTAGGGAAATCTACGGTGTCGTCCAATCTCGCGGTGGCCTTGGCGCGGGCGGGGCGCAAGGTGGGGCTGCTGGACGCTGACATATACGGTCCCAGCCAGCCGCGCATGATGGGCGCGTCCGGCAAACCGGCGTCGCCCGATGGCAAGACCATCATCCCCCTGCATGCACATGGGGTCACATTGATGTCGATCGGGTTCATGATCGAAGAAGGCAAGGCGATCGTCTGGCGCGGGCCCATGCTGATGGGCGCGCTGCAACAGATGTTGGGACAGGTGGAGTGGGGCAAGCTGGACGTGCTGATTGTCGATCTGCCTCCGGGAACCGGGGATGTGCAACTGACACTCTGTACCAAGACGCAATTGACAGGCGCAATCGTGGTCAGCACGCCGCAGGATGTCGCGCTGCTGGATGCGCGCAAGGCGCTGGACATGTTCGCGACACTCAAGACACCGGTTCTCGGGCTCATAGAGAACATGTCTGGTTTCGTCTGTCCGGACTGTGGCGCAGAGCACCAGATATTCGGTCATGGCGGCGTGGCTGCCGAAGCCAACAAGCTGGGCGTGCCCCTGCTTGGGACCTTGCCGATTGACCTTGAAACGCGACTAGCGGGAGATGGCGGTACGCCGGTGGCAGCAGCAACCGGCCCTGCAGCAGAGGCGTATGCGCGCATGGCGAACGGCCTGATTGAGGGCGGCATGGCCTGATCGGCCCCGCTCGCGCCTGTCTGGGAAATCATGGGACATTGCTGAATCGCCGCGGTTTCAGGCCGAATCAGACGGCATGACTCTTGCGGAATGGACAAGATTCGCCTGAGATATCAGGAACATAAAGTGAACACGAGAGCTGTGAATGTCACATTTGGAAAAAAGTTGGGAAATCGTGGGACAAATTTCAACTCAAACCAAGCCACTATATATTGTTATAAGTTCTCCACAGGGCACAACTTGTGACAAAGCGTTGTGCATTTTCCAGAAATTTCATCACATTTTACCAAGTTCTGGCCTAGGATTCGCTCGGGCCCTTTGCAATAAACAGTTGCGTCCCATTAATTCCCATGCGATCCCTAGTTCATCGGATGAAGAAGACAGCAGGGGCACCAAACGACCCCAAGCCAACGATAAGCAGGTTTCATACAGGCTACGACTTCATCAGACCAAGAGATCCGGCGCGCAAGCGAGCAGACATCCCCCCAGGTGGCGCGCGCGACTGGACACCCGCAAAGCGGGACGATGGCGGCGGGTTGATCAGTGGCAGCGGATCAACCCGCCGTTTTCTCTTTCAGGGGGTGAGCAGACGGGCGTTGGGACGCGTATAGAAGGGCAGGGAACTTGGGCCGCAGGTTCAGAGGCGAAGGCCACCACAAGGTGGATGCAAAGGGCAGGGTGTCAATCCCGGCCTCTTTTCGCCGTGTGCTCGAATCCGGTGATCCCAATTTTCAATCAGGTGGCAACCCCGAGCTTGTGATCGTCTATGGCGATCATCGCCGCAGTTACCTTGAATGTTACACGATGAACGCGATCGACGAGGTCGATGCCAAGATTGACGCCATGCCGCGCGGTTCGATGGAACGCAAGATGTTGCAGCGCCTCTTCCACGGCCAGTCCTTTCCGACCACTGTTGACGAGACCGGGCGCCTGGTTCTGCCCGCCAAACTGCGCAACAAGATCGGGCTGGAGGGCGAGGCCTTTTTTATCGCTGCCGGTGATACATTCCAGATATGGAAGCCCGAGACCTATGATACTGAGGAATTGGCCAAGACCGAGGCCTGGCTGGACGACCTTCCCGACGATTTCGATCCCCTTGTCTATCTGGACGGTGCCGGACCGCCCAGCGGTTCCGAGGGTTGAGCGGATGGCGGTCGAGGCCCATCCGGAAAAGTCTGACGCCCACATTCCTGTCCTGCTGCGCCCCCTGCTTGCCGCTGTGTCGCCGGTTGGCGGTATCTGGCTTGACGGAACCTTCGGAGCCGGCGGGTATACACGCGGTTTGCTTGACGCAGGGGCCGACAAGGTCGTCGCGGTTGATCGCGATCCGTTGGCGTTCGACATGGCAAAGGGCTGGGCCGATCAATATGGTGATCGGCTGGTCATGCAATCCGGCGTGTTCTCGCGGATGGACGAATACGCGAGTGCGCTGGACGGCGTCGTGCTTGATCTCGGCGTGTCGTCAATGCAACTCGATCAGGCGGAACGCGGGTTCTCGTTCATGAGAGATGGTCCGCTGGACATGCGGATGTCGCAATCTGGCCCGTCCGCAGCCGATCTTGTCAACGAGGCCGACGAGAGCGTGCTGGCCGACATTCTGTTTCACTATGGTGAAGAGCGCGCGAGCCGACGGATCGCGCGGGCTATCATCCGGGCGCGAACGGATGCGCCGGTCACCACGACGTTGCAACTCGCCGGGATCATCGAATCCTGCCTGCCCCGGCCAAAACCCGGGCAATCGCATCCGGCGACGCGCAGCTTTCAGGCGCTCCGGATCGCGGTCAACGAAGAGTATGACGAACTTTACCAGGGGCTCATGGCCGCCGAACGCGCGCTTAAACCCGGTGGGCAATTGGCCGTGGTCAGCTTTCATTCCATCGAGGACCGGATGGTAAAGCGATTTCTGTCGGCGCGTGCCGGGCAGGGCGGGCGCGCCAATCGCTACGCCCCCGAGACCGAAGAGGCAGCGCCGCAGTTCGCGCTCAAGTCACGCAAGGCCATCGGAGCCGATGAAGAGGAACTTGCCGAAAATCCGCGTGCACGATCGGCAAAACTGCGTGTTGCGATCCGCACGGATGCACCGGCAGGAACGCTCGACGCGCAGACCATTGGAACGCCACAGCTAAGAGGAGGACGCTGATGCGCAGCATCGCATATGTTCTGGCCGCGCTGGCAGTCTTTGGGCTGGCCTTCTGGGCCTATCGTGAAAACTATGCGACGCAGCGTGTGCTGGGTGAAACCCGGCAGTTGCAGCGCGATATCGGCGCGGCGCAGGTCCGGTTGAGTGTGCTGCGTGCGGAATGGGCCTATCTGAACCGTCCTAATCGGCTGCGCGAGCTGGCGGATATCAATTTCGACCGATTGGGCCTTCTGCCTCTGCGCCCGGATCAGTTCGGTCGCGTGGACGAGGTCAGCTATCCGATGGTGGACCTGTTGCCACTGATGAATCCGATCGACATCTCGACGCTTGCCGTGGAGGATCCGCTATGATCCGCACGCCTCTGCGCCCTCTGGCGCGCATCCTGTCGGCCCGCGCCAAGGGCGAAAACCCCGATGCCATCGAGCGCGAGAACATTCGCCGCCGGCACGAGGAGATGCGTGATCGCACCCGGGCCCGCGCCGAAGGGCGTCTGCTGGTTCTCGGCGTGTTCTTTTTCTGCGCCTTTGCCCTGGTCGGCGGGCGCATGGGCCTCTTGGCGACATCCGAAGCCACGGAACCGGTTGCCAATGGCGGCGACACCACCATCGCCACCCAGCGGGCAGATATCGTGGACCGGAAGGGCCGGATTCTGGCGACGAATTTCGAGACACACTCGCTCTACGCGCAACCGCCGTTTCTGATTGATGCAGTGTCCGCTGCCGAGGGGCTGGCCAGGATATTCCCAGATCTCGAGGCCGAGCGACTGCTCAAGGATTTTACCGGGAAACGCAAGTTTGTCTGGGTCAAGAAAAAGATCAGTCCGGAGCAGAAGCAGGCCGTGCATGATCTGGGGGATCCCGGTCTGCTGTTCGGTCCGCGCGAGATGCGCCTCTATCCCAACGGCACGCTGGCTGCGCATATTTTGGGCGGGGCGAGCTTCGGCAAGGAAGGCGTGAACGCTGCCGAGGTCATCGGGGTTGCCGGTGTTGAAAAGGAGTTCGATGACTACCTGCGGGATCCGGCGAATGGTGCGACACCGCTGCAGTTGTCTCTGGACCTGACGGTGCAGGCGGCGGCCGAACGGGTGCTCTACGGTGGCATGAAGCTGATGAACGCGCGTGGCGCAACCTCTGTCCTCATGGATGTGCACACCGGTGAAGTGATCTCGATTGTGTCGTTGCCGGATTTTGATCCCAACGAGCGCCCGCGCCCGCCGACATCCGGGTTTGATCCGTCGGCAAGTCCGCTGTTCAACCGGGCGGTGCAGGGGGTGTATGAACTTGGTTCGACCTTCAAGATTTTCGCCACGGCACAGGCGCTGGACCTGGGGCTGGTCAGCCCTGAAACCATGATTGATATTCGCGGGCCGCTGCGGTGGGGCAAGTTCCGCATCTCAGATTTCCGCAACTATGGCAAAGAGTTGTCTGTCACCAAGATTATCGTGAAATCCTCCAACATCGGCACCGCGCGGCTGGCACAGCAGATCGGTGCGGCGCGTCAGAAGCAGTTCATGGGCGCGCTCGGGATGCTGTCCGCCACCCCGTTCGAAGTTGTCGAGGCCCGTGGGGCGGAACCGCTCTTGCCAAAGAACTGGTCTGAACTGAGCACGATGACCGTGTCCTACGGGCACGGCCTGTCGGTCAGCCCGATGCATCTGGCGGCGGGCTATGCGGCCATTGCCAACGGCGGTTTCTATGTCAAGCCGACGATCCTCCGTCAGGATGGCCCGCAATATGGGCCGCGCGTGTTATCCGATCGGGCGGCGGCGGCCTCGCGGCGCATGTTGCGGCAGGTGGTGACCGACGGCACGGCGAGTTTTGGCGAGGTGCCCGGCTATGGGGTCGCCGGCAAGACCGGGACCGCGGACAAACCCAAGCCACGCGGTGGCTATTACGAGGACAAGGTCATCGCCACCTTTGCGACCATGTTTCCCGTGCAGGATCCGAAATACGTTCTCATCGTGACCTTGGATGAACCGTCCGAGAACTCCGGGAGCAAACCGCGTCGCACCGCCGGGTGGACGGCGGTGCCGGTGGCGGCGGAAATGATCGGTCGGATCGCACCGCTTCTGGGCGTGCGTCCTGACGTTGAACCCGGGCAGTCGGCTGGTATAAGGCTGACCTCGAACTAGCCTTGGGAGCAGGGCCTATGAGTACAGCCGAAACACCACTGGTCAAATCACTGAGCCAACTGGCGCTGACCGCGCGCGGCGGGCATGACCCGCAGATCACCGGCCTTGCGGTGGACAGTCGCGATGTGAAGGACGGATACCTGTTCGCCGCCTTGCCTGGCAGCCGTGTGCACGGCGGCGAGTTCATTCAGTACGCCTTGCGCATGGGCGCTTCGGCGATTCTGACAGACGCTGAAGGCGCCGCACTGGCGGAAACCGAACTGGCCGCGTCCGATGCGGCGTTGGTGGTTACCGAAGACCCCAGACAGGCACTGGCGTTCACCGCCGCATTGTGGTTTGGGGAACAACCCAGGACCATCGTCGCCGTAACGGGCACCAACGGCAAGACCTCGGTCGCGACGTTCGTGCGCCAGATCTGGACCGAGTTGGGACATGCCGCGATCAACCTTGGAACCACCGGGGTCGAAGGGGCATGGTCGGCACCGCTCGCCCATACCACACCCGAGCCGATCACCTTGCAGCGCACCCTGGCCGGCGCAGTGGTGCAGGGGATCACGCACGCCGCAATGGAGGCGTCGAGCCACGGGCTGGAGCAGCGCCGTCTGGACGGGGTGCATCTGACGGCGGCGGGGTTCACCAACTTCACCCAGGACCATCTGGACTATCACGAC
Source organism: Sedimentitalea todarodis (assembly GCF_032595355.1). Lineage (NCBI taxonomy): Bacteria > Pseudomonadati > Pseudomonadota > Alphaproteobacteria > Rhodobacterales > Paracoccaceae > Sedimentitalea > Sedimentitalea todarodis. Next base: position 347,586 of record NZ_JASMWN010000001.1, read on the forward strand.
ACGTTCGAAGCCTATTTCGCGGCCAAGGCCGGACTGTTCCGTCGGGTGTTGCCGTCCGAAGGCACGGCGGTCATCAATCTGGACGATGATCGCGGCCCGGAAGTGCGCGCCATCGCCGCCGCACGCGGGCAGCAAATCCTGACCACCGGGCGCGGCCTGGGTGACATCAACCTGCTGTCGCAGCGGTTTGACTCCACCGGACAGGACATCCGGTTCACCTATCGTGACAAACCCCAGCAGATCCGGCTGAACCTGATCGGCGGCTTTCAGGCGCAAAACGTGCTTCTGGCCTGCGGGCTGGCGATTGCCTGCGGGGACGCTGCGGGCGATGTGTTCGAGGTTCTGCCACGGCTCACGACAGTCAGGGGCCGCATGCAACTTGCGGCCACCCGATCCAACGGTGCCACTATTTTCGTCGACTACGCACATACGCCCGACGCGGTTGCGACTGCACTCAAGGCCCTGCGCCCGCATGTGATGGGTCGTCTTGTCGCCATTGTAGGCGCTGGCGGTGACCGGGACGTGACCAAGCGGCCCCTGATGGGGCAGGCGGCAGCAGAGCATGCGGATCTGGTGATCGTGACCGATGACAATCCGCGCAGCGAAGATCCTGCCCTGATCCGCAAGGCGGTTCTCGCTGGCGCACCCGAAGCAACCGAAGTCGGGGATCGGGCCGAGGCGATCCTGCGAGGGATCGATGAACTGGGTCCGGGGGATGCCCTGCTGATCGCGGGCAAGGGCCATGAAACCGGGCAAATCGTCGGGGAAGACGTGCTGCCTTTTGATGACGTGGAACAGGCCAGTGTCGCGGTTGCGGCGCTGGATGGAGGAATTGCATGACGCTATGGACCGCGCGAGCCGCCGCCGAGGCCACGGGCGGGCAGGCCCAGGGTGACTGGGCGGCCAGTGGAGTCTCCATCGATACGCGGACGTTGCAACCCGGCGATCTCTTTGTCGCGCTCAGGGCCGCCCGCGATGGTCACGACTTTGTTGCCCAGGCCCTGGACAAGGGGGCGGCGGCGGCGTTGGTCACCCATGTCCCGGATGGCGTCGCGCCGGACGCGCCTCTTTTGATCGTCGATGATGTGCAGCGCGGTCTTGAGCGGTTGGGTCACGCCGGTCGCGCCCGCACCGGTGCGCGCGTGGTTGCCGTTACCGGCAGCGTCGGCAAGACTTCGACCAAGGAGATGATGGCGCAGATGCTGGCCGATCAGGGTCGCACCCATGCCAGCGTCGCCAGCTACAACAATCATTGGGGCGTGCCGCTTACCCTGGCGCGCATGCCGCGTGACACCGAATTCGCGGTGATCGAGATCGGCATGAACCATCCCGGCGAGATCGAGCCGCTGGCCCGCATGGCGCGCCCGCATGTGGCAATGATCACGACCGTTGCCGCCGTGCATCTGGAAGCCTTCGCCGATGTCGCGGCGATCGCCACGGAAAAGGCCGCGATCCTCGACGGGCTGGAACCGGACGGCACGGCTATTCTGAACACGGATATCGAACAGGCTGATATCTTGCGTGACAAGGCAAGGTCGGTCGGGGCGACGATTGTCGAATTCGGCACCCGTGCAAAAGACTATCACCTGCTGGATGTCACCGTGACAGGTGACAAGACCATCGCCCGTGCAACCGTGCACGGAGAACCATTGCTCTTCAAGATCGCCACCGCCGGGCAGCATTTCGCCATGAATGGCCTTGGTGCTTTGGCCGCGACCACGGCGCTTGGCGCAGATGCTGCATTTGCGGTGCTCAGCCTTGGCAGGTGGAGCCCCTATCGAGGGCGCGGCGTGCGCGAGGTGATCCACATGGATGCCGTCGAACCCGATCATGACCTGATCCTGCTGGATGACGCCTATAACGCCAATCCCACCTCGGTGGCCGCCGCCCTTGAGGTGCTGGCAGGGACAGACAAGGGCAGGGGCCGTCGCATCGCGATATTGGGTGATATGAAGGAACTGGGCCCGCAGGGTGCTGCCATGCACGCTGCGCTGGCTGATTTGCCCGCAATGGCACAGATCGACATGGTTCATTGCATCGGACCCCTCATGGGCAACCTGCACACCGCTTTGCCAACGGCAAAGCGCGGACAGCACGCGCAGGACAGCACAGCACTGCTCGCGATCCTGCGCCGGGTCGTGCACGGCGGTGATGTGGTTCTGGTCAAAGGCTCGCTCAGCATGAAACTGGGCGAGATCGTTGACGCCATCCGCAAAATGGGTCATGGCGAACCGGAATTCGCGACACAAGATAATGAGTAGGGGGCGCTGACATGCTCTATTGGTTGACGGCGCTTTCTGACGGAGGGGATTTTTTCAACCTCTTTCGCTACATCACGTTCCGTGCTGGTGGCGCGTTTCTGACGGCTCTGGTCTTTGGCTTTCTCTTCGGCAAACCGCTGATTGCGGTGTTGCGCAAGCGGCAGGGCAAAGGCCAGCCGATCCGGGATGACGGCCCCGAAGGCCATTTTGTCAAGGCCGGAACCCCGACCATGGGCGGGTTGCTGATCGTTGGCGCGTTGGTCACGGCTACGCTGCTCTGGGCCCGGCTGGACAACCCGTTCGTCTGGCTGGTTCTCTTCGTAACGACAAGCTTTGCGGCGATCGGATTTGCCGATGACTATGCCAAGGTCAGCAAGCAGAACACCTCGGGCGTGCCGAGCAAGCTGCGGCTGGCGCTTGGTATTCTGATCGCAGTGATCGCCGCGTGGTGGGCGACACAGTTTCACCCCGAGAACCTGCAGGGACAACTCGCATTGCCGGTGTTCAAGGATACGCTGATCAACCTTGGTTATTTTTATGTGCCGTTTGGCGTCATTGTCATTGTTGGTGCGGCCAATGCGGTAAACCTGACAGACGGACTCGACGGGCTTGCCATCATGCCGGTGATGATCGCGGCCTCGACCCTTGGCGTCATTGCGTATGCGGTCGGGCGTGTCGACTTTACCGAATATCTCGATGTGCATTACGTGCCTGGCACCGGTGAAATCCTGATCTTCAGCGCGGCTCTCTTTGGCGGCGGGCTTGGCTTTTTGTGGTACAATGCGCCGCCTGCTGCCGTCTTCATGGGCGACACCGGATCCCTCGCTCTGGGCGGGGCGCTCGGGGCGATTGCGGTGGCGACCAAGCACGAACTGGTGCTGGCCATCGTCGGCGGACTGTTCGTCGTCGAGGCCCTCAGCGTGATCATTCAGGTGCTCTACTTCAAGAAAACCGGCAAACGCGTGTTCCTGATGGCGCCGATCCATCACCACTACGAGAAAAAGGGATGGGCAGAACCGACCATCGTCATCCGTTTCTGGATCATCTCGCTGATCCTTGCGATGATCGGACTGGCGACGCTGAAGGTGCGGTAGATCTACATTTGCAGTCCCGGATCGAACCGAGTTGCCACGCTTTGACTGATTTTCATGCAGTCGCACAGGGCGGTTATGGGATATGACGAGGGAATGGCTACAGATTCAGTACTCTATTGGACGGCGATTGGGTCAGGGGCCACTGTGGTTTCGGCCGGTGACTCTCGGCTTGTCGTTTTGCGGGAACGAGGTCGCGCCGGTGCCGAACTGTATGACACAATAAAAAACCGCGACGATCCGCAGAAAGAACGGGCAAAGGCCGGAGCTCGACTGGCTCAGATTGGCACAGAGCGGTGTACCGACTGCATAAGAGAACGCCGGGACGGCGGTGAAGTCGAGCAGGCACAGGAGTCACCATTTCGATGTGCCGCCTCTCAATCCAAAGTGCTCGGTCTCGTGGCCGAACCACTGGCAGCGCCGCAGTTCCCGGACAGTGAAGCCCACGAAGCGGATGCGATCGAGTTGGCGCACCGCCTCGCCCTGAATGAGAGGACGGAGCATCCGATCACAATTGCGGGCAGGACAACCCCGACCGTTTCCCGGCGATCCGTCATGACAGGCCGGGGGGTGCATCTTGTCGCTTGAAAGGCTGATACAGGATCTCGGGCTGCCGGGGATTGTTGTCGGAACCGTGGCCGAGGGCGATACCGTTGCCTTTCTTGGCGGGGTGTTGGCGCATCGCGAGATCTTGCCTTTTTTCGGTGTTGTGCTCGCGGCGGCCCTTGGTGCGATGCTGATCGACAATGTGATGTTCCTTGTCGGGCGGCATGCCGGGCACCGGGTGTTTGTTCAGAAACAGCTGTCGCGCAGGTCCGTCTCTGCCCTGCGGGCACGGATAGAAGGACATCCGGTCACGACAATCCTCGGGTTCCGATTTATCTACGGCATGAAGACCGTCGGCGCGATCCTGATCGGTATGACTCCCGTTTCCTGGCTGCGTTTTGTGCTGCTCGATCTCGCCGCGGCACTGCTTTGGGCCTCGGTCTTTTGCGGTCTGGGCTTTGGCGTGGGCGGGACGATCCGGTCGGTTCTGGGGCATCTGGATTTGCACTTGCACCTCGGGCTTGCTGCGGCGATTTTTCTGTGCGGAGTCCTGGTGATTTGGCTGGGGCTGCGATGGCGCAGCAGGCACAAGGGAGAGCCTCGATGATCCCAGTTACGGGTATGACCGATCGACAGGTTGCGGTTCTGGGCTTGGGGCGCTCGGGTCTGAGTGCCGCGCGGGCCTTGCAGGCCGGGGGTGCGCATCCGGTCTGCTGGGACGACAACCCGGCGGCGCGGGCGACGGCCGAGGCCGAAGGCTTCTCCTGTCGCGATCTGACAGAGGGCGGGGCGTTTGACGAGGTGGCGGCGCTGATCGTCAGCCCCGGCATTCCGCATCTCTACCCGACGCCCAACCCGGTCGTGGCTGCGGCCCTGCGGGCCGGTGTGCCCGTGGACAATGACATCGGGCTGTTCTTCCGATCTTTTGCGACGGGGGACTGGGACAATTTCGATACCGCGCCGCGCGTGATCGCGGTGACCGGATCGAACGGCAAATCCACCACCGCCGCGCTGATCCATCACATCCTGACCGACGTTGGTCGCCCGGCACAATTGGCCGGCAACATCGGGCGCGGCGTGCTGGACATTGATCCGGCTATCGATGGCGAGGTGGTGGTGCTGGAACTCAGCAGCTACCAGACCGAACTGGCCCGCTCGTTGACACCCGACATCGCGGTGTTCACCAACCTTTCGCCCGATCATCTGGACCGGCATGCCGGGATCGGCGGCTATTTCGCTGCCAAGCGTCGCCTGTTTGCCGAAGGTGGACCAGATCGCGCGATTGTGGGCGTCGATGAGATCGAGGGCCAGTTTCTGGCCGGACAGCTTTCGGAAGGTGCTGCGGATGACCGGGTGATCCGGGTCTCGGTTTCGCAAAAACTGGACGGTCCGGGTTGGCAGGTGTTTGCCCGCAAGGGGTTCCTCGCTGAGTATCGCAAGGGGCGTCAGGCCGGATCCATTGATCTGCGCCAGATCACCGGGCTGCCCGGGGCGCATAATCACCAGAATGCCTGTGCGGCCTATGCCGCCTGCCGCGCCCTGGGGCTGGCGCCGCGGGTGATCGAACAGGCGCTGCGCAGCTATCCGGGCCTGCCTCATCGCAGCCAGATCATCGCGGTTGCAGAAGGCGTGACCTATGTGAACGACAGCAAGGCCACCAATGTGGACAGCGCCGCCAAGGCGCTGAGCGCGTTTTCCCGCATCCGCTGGATCTGTGGCGGGCTTGAGAAAGAGGGTGGGCTTGCGCAGTTGAACGCGGCCAGTGATGCCGTCGCCAAGGCCTATGTCATCGGACGCGAGGCGGCGAATTTTGCAATGCAACTCGACGTGGAAACCGAAATTTGCACGACCATGGCCGAGGCCGTGGCGCGCGCGATGGCCGATGCAGAGCCGGGCGATACGGTCCTTTTGGCCCCGGCTGCCGCAAGTTTTGACCAATATGACAATTTTGAACAGCGAGGCGAGGATTTCACTGCCGAAGTCCGCGCTCGGCTGGCCGGGTAAAGGGGCGCTGCCCCCTCCGGTGAAAATCGCTGATTTTCACCGTTCGCCCCCGGAGTACTCCTGCAAAGATGAAGGGCGGGGTCAGGACCGGCAGGCAATGGCCTTGCCTGCGGCATATCCGGACGACCAGGCCCATTGGAAATTATAGCCGCCGAGCCAGCCCGTGACATCGACCGCCTCGCCAATCGCATAGAGCCCCTCGACCGTGTGTGCCTGCATGCTCTTTGAAGACAAGGCGGCGGTGTCGATTCCGCCCAGCGTCACTTCGGCGGTGCGGTAGCCTTCGCTGCCCGACGGGGTGAGATGCCAGTCAGACAGCGCGGCGACGAGCGCGGTCAGGGCCTTGTCGGACTGGTCACCGAGACGCCCGGACAGGGGCAGTCTGGCCGACAGATGATGCACGAGCCGTGCGGGAAGATGGCGGGACAGTTCCGTGTTGAGTTGGCGACGGCCGTCACTCTGGCGGCGCGCGCGCAAGGCTTCCAGCAGCGGGACGTCGGGGATCAGGTTCACGGCGATCTCTTCGCCCTCGCGCCAATAGGACGACAGTTGCAACACTGCGGGTCCGGAAATGCCACGATGGGTGAACAGCATGGCCTCGTCGAATCCGGCCCGGTCATTGGACAGGCGCACCGGCAGCGAGACCCCGGAAAGATCGGCAAATCGACCCTCCGGAAATGTCAGCGGCACCAGCGCCGGACGGGTTTGCGCCACCGGCAGGTCAAACTGTGCCGCGATGTCATAGGCCAGACCGGTTGCGCCCATTTTGGGAATGGACTTGCCGCCCGTGGCGAGCACCAGATTGCGGCACCGCACAACCTCCCGCGCACCGTCGCGATCCAACTCGACCGTATAGCCTGCATCGGTCTTGCGCAGGTCTTTGATACTGGTGTGCAGCCAGAGCGTGGCCCCGGCACGATCAAGCTCGGTCAGCAGCATCGCGATGATCTGCTTGGCGGAACCGTCGCAAAACAGCTGTCCCAGCGTTTTCTCGTGCCATGCGATGCCATGGCGTTCTACGAGATCAATGAAATCCCACTGGGTGTACCGCGCCAGCGCGGATTTTGCGAAATGTTCGTTCGCGGAGATAAAATTGGCAGGCCCTGCATGGAGGTTGGTGAAATTGCAGCGCCCGCCTCCGGAAATGCGGATTTTCTCTCCCGGCGCGCGCGCATGATCAATGAGCAGAACGCCCGGTCCCGCATGCGCCGCACACATCAGACCGGCGGCGCCGGCGCCCAGAATGAGGGTTTCAAACTCCATCCTTGCCGGTTGGCGCGGATTGCCGCCAAAAGCAAGAGGAAGAGGCTGGTCTGACGTCCGATTATGCTGTAGCTTTGCCGCAGAGATCCCGAAAAGGGGCGGACAGAGGCAGAAACGGCGGTAATCCATGACCGAAATGGTGTATGGCGCGGTCCCCGAGCGGGGCGGCGATCCTATTCTTCCAAAATGGTGGCGGACCATCGACAAATGGTCGATGTCCTGCGTGCTGATCCTGTTTGTGATCGGCCTGTTGCTGGGGCTTGCGGCCTCGCCCCCATTGGCGGCGCGAAACGGGTTCGAGCCGTTTCATTATGTGTCCCGGCAAGCGGTGTTTGGCATCCTGGCACTGATTGCCATGTTGCTGACCTCGATGATGTCACCGACCCTGGTGCGGCGCCTGGCGGTGCTGGGGTTTCTTGCGGCCTTTGTCGGCCTGGCCATGCTGCCGTTCCTGGGAACCGATTTCGGCAAGGGCGCGGTGCGCTGGTACAGCCTCGGTTTCGCCAGTATTCAGCCCTCCGAATTTCTCAAGCCCGGCTTCATCGTTGTCGGTGCCTGGATGCTGGCCGCCAGCCAGCAGATCAACGGGCCACCGGGCACGGCATGGTCGTTTTCGCTCTGCGTGGCCATCGTTCTGATGCTGGCCCTGCAACCTGACTTCGGACAGGCCTGCCTGGTTCTGTTCGGCTGGGGGGTGATGTATTTCGTGGCGGGTGCCCCCATGATCCTGTTGGTCGGAATGGCGGGGCTGGTCATTCTGGGCGGCACCCTGGCCTATTCCAAGTCCGAACATTTCGCCCGCCGTATCGATGGCTTTCTGAACCCGGACGTGGATCCGACAACGCAACTTGGCTATGCGACGAATGCAATCCGCGAGGGCGGGCTGTTCGGGGTCGGTGTTGGCGAGGGACAGGTGAAATGGTCGCTGCCTGACGCCCATACGGATTTCATCGTCGCCGTTGCGGCAGAGGAATACGGACTGGTGTTGGTTCTGATCATCATCGCGCTCTACGCCAGCATCGTGGTGCGTTCCTTGCTTCGCCTGATGCGGGAACGTGATCCGTTCATCCGGCTGGCTGGAACCGGGCTTGCCTGTGTCTTTGGTGTGCAGGCGATGATCAACATGGGCGTGGCCGTGCGGCTGTTGCCGGCCAAGGGCATGACGCTGCCCTTTGTCAGCTATGGTGGCTCGTCGCTGATCGCCGGCGGCATCGCGGTTGGAATGCTGCTGGCCTTTACCCGAACCCGGCCACAGGGCGAAATTGCCGACCTGCTGCGAGGGCGCGGCAGATGAGCCAGCCGCTCTTGATGATGGCGGCGGGCGGTACGGGTGGCCACATGTTTCCCGCGCAGGCGCTGGCCGAAGCGATGCTTGAGCGGGGTTGGCGGGTCAGGCTGTCCACCGATGCGCGCGGCGCGCGATATACGGGCGGCTTTCCCCATTCGACCGAGATTACCGAAGTGACCAGTGCCACATTCGCGCGCGGCGGTCTTGCGGCCAAGGCCATGGTCGCGCCCCGGATCGCGTCGGGCGTGATGGGCGCGATGTTGCAGATGCGCCGCGACCGACCGGATGTCGTGATCGGCTTTGGCGGCTATCCGACGATCCCGGCACTCGGTGCGGCCGTCCTGTTGAAGCTGCCCCGCATGATCCACGAACAGAACGGTGTTCTGGGTCGCGTCAACCAGTTGTTCTCGACCCGCGTCGCCTGTGTCGGGTGCGGCGTCTGGCCCACTGACCTGCCCAAGGGGGCCGAGGGCATCCACGTGGGCAACCCGGTGCGGGCCGCCGTGCTGGACAGGGCCGGGGCCTCCTATATCCCACCGGGCGACTATCCCATGTCGCTTCTGGTGATGGGGGGCAGCCAGGGCGCGCGTATCCTTTCGGATATGGTGCCTGACGCCATCGTCGCCCTGCCAGAGCCGATCCGCAAACACCTGCGTGTCAGCCATCAGGCCCGCCCCGAAGATATCGATCGCGTCACCGCGCGCTATGCAGCCAACGGCATCGACGCCGATGTGCAGCCTTTCTTTCAGGATGTACCCCGCCGGATGAGCGAGGCGCAGCTGGTCATCAGCCGTGCCGGGGCGTCCTCAATCGCCGATCTCACCGTAATCGGACGGCCCTCGATCCTGATCCCCTTCGCCGCCGCGGCCGGGGACCACCAGACCGCCAACGCGCGCGGGCTGGTCGAGGCAGGTGCCGCGATCCTGATCCCGGAACGGGCTCTCGCGGTTGCCAGCCTGTCAGAGCAAATGGCGGCGATTCTGGAGAACCCCGTCGCGGCACAGCGCATGAGCGCGGCGGCGATGTCCGTGGGCGCACCGAACGCGACAGAGCGTCTTGTTGCGCTCGTGACTGAATTGGCACAAAGGACGGATTAGACCCATGATGGATGGAAGCCCGGTTATGAACGCAGCCACCAAACTCCCTCTCGATATCGGGCCGATTCACTTTGTCGGCATCGGCGGCATCGGCATGTCGGGCATTGCCGAGGTTCTTCTGAACCACGGTTACCGGGTGCAGGGGTCCGATCTCAAGGCCTCCAAAATCACCGACCGTCTGGCGCACCTCGGTGCCGAGGTCAGCATTGGCCAGAACGCGGAAAATCTGGGCGAGGCCGAGGTGGTTGTGATCTCCTCTGCGATCAAGCCGGGCAACGCCGAACTGGACGAGGCGCGCCAGCGCGGATTGCCTGTCGTGCGCCGGGCCGAGATGCTGGCCGAACTGATGCGCCTGAAATCCAACATCGCGGTGGCCGGAACCCACGGCAAGACGACAACCACCACAATGATGGCCGAACTGATGGTGGCCGGGCATTTTGATCCGACAGTGATCAATGGCGGCATCATCCACGCCTATGGCTCCAATGCCCGCATGGGGCAGGGGGAATGGATGGTCGTCGAGGCGGACGAATCCGACGGGACCTTTAACCGGCTGCCTGCAACCATCGCCATCGTCACCAATATCGACCCGGAACATATGGAACACTGGGGCGATTTTGACAGGCTGCGCGACGGGTTCCACGAATTCGTCTCCAATATTCCGTTCTACGGCGTCGCCGTGTGCTGTACCGACCATCCCGAAGTGCAGGCACTGGTCGGCCGGATCACCGACCGTCGAGTCGTGACCTACGGGTTCAACGCGCAGGCCGATGTGCGTGCCGCGAACCTGACCTACAAGGCCGGTGTCGCCCATTTCGACATTCAACTGCAAGCCGAGGACAAGGTGATCGAGGGCTGTACCTTGCCGATGCCGGGCGATCACAACGTGTCAAACGCGCTGTCGGCAGTCGCGGTTGCCCGCCATCTGGGCATGAAGACCGATGAAATCCGCGATGCGCTGGCCGCATTTGGCGGCGTCAATCGGCGCTTTACCAAGGTGGGTGAAGTCGATGGTGTCACAATCATCGACGACTACGGCCACCACCCGGTGGAAATCACCGCCGTGCTCAAGGCTGCGCGTCAGGCGACCGAGGGTCGCGTGATCGCCGTGCACCAGCCGCACCGCTACAGCCGCCTGCATGATCTGTTCGACGATTTCTGTGCCTGTTTCAACGACGCTGATGTTGTGGCCATCGCCGAGGTCTTTGCCGCCGGTGAAGATCCGATCGAGGGTGCCAGCCGCGACGATCTGGTGGCCGGGCTCATTCGCCACGGCCATCGTCACGCCCGTGCGCTGATCGACGAGGACGATCTGGTTCGGATGGTTCGCGAACAGGCGCGGCCGGGCGACATGGTGGTCTGTCTCGGTGCCGGTACAATCAGCGCTTGGGCAAACAACTTGCCGGATCGCCTGCAAGGGTAGCCGTGGCTGAAAACAGACCTGCGGAGAGTGGAGTTTTGGCCAAAGCGGGATTGCATTTTGGAAGCGGGGATTGCAATAGCAACCCAGTTTTCTGTCGAAGGACTGGCCGCAGGCCCGGGGCGGCAATCGGTGATGACACTGAGGATCTGAATATGCCACTGTCCCTGATCCTTGCCGCCCTATGGGCGCTGATCGCAAATGTTCTGGCGCTGCTGCCAAGCCGTGATCACCATTGGCGCAGGGCCTACGCCCTGATTGCCTGCGGTATCCCGATTCTCGGCTATGTCACCTATGAGACCGGCCCCTGGGTCGGTTTGGCGGTGCTGGTGGCGGGCATGTCTGTGCTGCGCTGGCCGGTGATATACATGACTCGCTGGGCACGGCGAAAATCAGCGACATTGCGTGATCATGGTTGATCTGTCCTATGCCAGCGTGCGCGGGCGGCTGACCGCCGACCGTGAACTTTCCGACCTCACCTGGCTGCGGGTCGGCGGACCGGCGGACTGGCTGTTTCAGCCTGCGGACTTGAGCGATCTTGCCGGTTTTCTTGCATGGCTCGATCCTGACGTTCCGGTGTTCCCGATGGGGGTCGGATCAAACCTCATCGTGCGCGACGGGGGCATTCGCGCCGTGGTGATCCGGCTGGGGCGCGGGTTCAATGGCATCGAGATCGACGGCACGAGGGTTACGGCAGGGGCGGCGGCGCTGGATGCGCATGTAGCGCGCAAGGCGGCGGACGCCGGACTCGACCTGACATTCCTGCGCACCATCCCCGGCAGCATCGGTGGCGCCGTGCGGATGAACGCGGGCTGCTATGGCAGCTACACCGCCGATCATCTGATCTCGGCCCGCGCGGTCCTGCGCGACGGAACAATCGCCACACTGACCCCCGAAGACCTCAAACCGCGCTATCGTCAGACCGACCTGCCCGAGGGTGCGGTGCTGATCGATGCAACCTTTCGGGCCGCCCATGGAGACCCTGCGGACCTGCACGCGCGCATGGCGGAACAGGTGAGAAAGCGAGACGAGACGCAGCCGACCAAGGACCGTAGCGCGGGATCGACCTTTCGCAACCCGGCTGGCTATTCCAGCACCGGGCAGTCCGATGATGTGCACGATCTCAAGGCCTGGAAAGTCATCGACGATGCAGGATTGCGCGGCGCGCGGCGCGGCGGCGCGCAGATGAGCGGGAAGCACCCGAATTTTCTGATCAATTCCGGCGGCGCGACAGCGGCGGATCTCGAGGGATTGGGCGAAGACGTGCGAAAAAAGGTTTACGATTCGAGCGGTATCACGCTAGAGTGGGAAATCATGCGGGTCGGAGATCCTGCAGATACATAAAGACCCCGAACACACCCGAACAGGCAAAAATCCGGGTGCGAGATAAACGGGTAAAATGAGAAACACCGGCCGCAAAAGGTACGGGAATTTGAGGCGCTAGTCGTGGGTCAGTCGAGCAGGACACCCCGAACAGTTGCGGTATTGATGGGCGGACCCTCGGCTGAACGCGAGGTATCGCTGTCCACCGGGCGCGAATGCGCAACCGCTCTGCGGGACGAAGGATTTGAAGTGACAGAACTGGACGCGGGTCCGGACCTGTGTGATCGCCTGCGCGAGATTTCTCCGGACGTCGTATTCAATGCTCTGCACGGTCGCTGGGGCGAAGATGGCTGTGTGCAGGGGCTGCTGGAATGGCTGGGGCTGCCCTATACCCATTCAGGCGTGCTGGCCTCGGCGCTGGCGATGGACAAGCAACGCAGCAAGGATGTCTTTCGCGCCGTCGGATTGCCCGTGGTCGAGAGCCTGATCTGCGCGCGCGAAGAGGCGCGCGCGCGTCATGTGATGCCCCCCCCCTACGTCGTCAAACCCAACAATGAAGGCTCTTCTGTCGGCGTCTACCTTGTGCACGAGGTGGCCAACGGCCCGCCGCAGCTGTCGGATGACATGCCTGGGCAGGTCATGGTGGAAGCGTTTGCGCCGGGGCGCGAACTGACCACAACAGTGATGGGTGACAAGGCCCTGACCGTGACCGATATCCTGACCGACGGCTGGTACGACTACGACGCCAAGTACAAGCCCGGCGGCTCGCGCCACGTGGTGCCCGCCGACATCCCCGCCGATATTTTCGATCTCTGCATGACCTACGCCCTGCGTGCGCATGAGGCACTTGGCTGCAGGGGACTCAGCCGTACCGACTTCCGTTGGGACGAGAAATGCGGCGTGGACGGGCTGATCCTGCTGGAGACCAACACGCAGCCGGGCATGACACCAACGTCGCTCAGCCCGGAACAGGCCGAGAAAACGGGGATCGGCTTTGGTCCGTTGTGTCGCTGGTTGGTCGAGGACGCATCATGCAACCGGTAGCTCCTGCGCCTCGCGATCCCGCCCCCTCGCGCCTGCGCTACCGGATGCAGCGCTGGATGCTGACGCCGGGCATTCGCACCGCCTTGCGCATTGGCATTCCCCTGATGATCGTCGTCGGGGCCACCGGTGGGCTTCTGTCTGATCAGGGCCGCCGCGACGCAATGATGCTCAAGATCAGCGAATTGCGCGCCAGCATCGAGGAGCGGCCGGAGTTCATGGTCGGGCTGATGGCGATCGACGGAGCGTCGCCCGGCCTGTCCGACGATATCCGCGAGGCGGTGCCGCTTGATTTTCCGGTCAGTTCGTTTGATCTGAAACTCGAACAGATCCGCATGGATATCGCCGAGCTTGACCCGGTCAAGAGCGCAAGCGTGCGTATTCGCCCCGGTGGGGTGCTTCAGGTCGATGTGATCGCGCGCAAACCTGCGATTATCTGGCGGACTCGCGACGGGATCGAACTGCTCGACCGGACGGGCGCGCATATCGATGTGATCGCCAGCCGTCTGGAACGTCCTGAACTGGCCGTGATCGCTGGCGACGGCGCTGATGCCGTTGTTCCCGAAGCGCTGGCGCTGATCCAGGCAGCAGCGCCACTGGGCGACCGGCTGCGCGGGTTGGTCCGGGTGGGCGAACGTCGCTGGGACGTGGTGTTGGACCGCAACCAGCGCATCCTGCTGCCGCCTGATCGCCCGGTGCGGGCGCTGGAACGGGTGATCGCGTTGAGCGAGGCGCAGGACATGCTGGAACGCGATGTCGCCGTGGTCGATCTGCGGCTTGCGGCGCGACCGACCCTCAGAATGACATCGGACGCCGTCGAGAACTGGTGGCGCATTCGGGAAATCAACGGAAGCGGGCAGTAACCAATGGCAGATTTTTATCACACACAGCGAGCAATGCGGCAAATGCGGCGACAGGCGCTGCAGCGTGGCGTGATCGCCATTCTCGATGTGGGCAGTTCCAAGACCGCCTGCCTTGTGCTGCGCTTTGATGGGGCGGATCAATTGAGCGAGGACAACTCGATCGGGTCTCTGGCCGGGCAATCGGCCTTTCGCGTTGTCGGAGCGGCAACGACGCGGGCGCGCGGGGTCCAGTTCGGCGAAATCACCGCGATGCAGGAAACCGAACGCGCCATTCGCACCGCGTTGCAGGCGGCCCAGAAGATGGCTGAAATCCGCGTCGATCACGTCATCGCCTGTTTCTCGGGCGCCAGCCCGCGCAGCTATGGGCTCGATGCGCAGGTGGAACTCGAAGGCCAGGTTGTTACCGAGGCCGAGGTCGCCCGCGTGCTCGCCGCCTGCGATGTGCCGGAATACGGGGCAGGGCGCGAGGTGCTGCACGCGCAGCCAGTCAATTTTGCGCTTGATCACCGCTCGGGCCTGATCGACCCGCGTGGCCAGTTGGGTCAGACCCTGTCGGCGGACATGCACATGCTGACGGTTGACGCCGATGCCGTTCAAAACCTGGTGCATTGCGTCAAACGGTGTGACCTGGAGCTCGCCGGCATTGCCAGTTCGGCCTATGCCAGCGGCATATCGGCGCTGGTCGAAGACGAGCAGGAGCTTGGCGCGGCCTGCGTCGATCTGGGTGGCGGATCGACCGGCGTCTCGATCTTTATGAAAAAGCACATGATCTATGCCGATTGTGTGCGTATGGGCGGCGATCATGTCACCGCCGACATCTCGATGGGCCTTGGCATTCCGGCTGGCAACGCCGAACGGATCAAGACCTTTTATGGTGGTGTGCATGCAACCGGCATGGACGATCGCGAGATGATCGATATCGGTGGTGATACCGGCGACTATGAACATGACCGGCGCACCGTTAGCCGCGCCGAACTGATCGGTATCATGCGACCGCGTGTCGAGGAGATCCTGGAAGAGGTACGCGTGCGGCTGGATGCGGCGGGTTTTGAACACCTTCCCAGTCAGCAGATCGTCCTGACCGGCGGCGGCAGCCAGATCCCCGGCCTTGACGGGCTGGCCAGCCGCATTCTGGGCCAACAGGTGCGCCTGGGCCGTCCCTTGCGGGTGCATGGTCTGCCCCAGGCGGCTACAGGCCCCGGATTTGCCAGCGCTGTCGGGCTCGCCCTGTTTGCGGCGCACCCGCAGGACGAATGGTGGGATTTCGAAATTCCCGTAGATCGCTATCCGGCGCGCTCCTTCCGGCGCGCGGTAAAGTGGTTCCGGGACAACTGGTGACCGCTAGATATTGCCAAACAGGCGACATTGGGCGGAAACACGCGCGAGAAGACCCACATTTTGGGGTGTTTTTGCGTTTTTGTGGTGACGACCGGCCATATGGCGGCTAAGGTTGTGACAATTGGACGAAAAAACACCCGCGAATGTGGGTCGGCAGAACAGGCGGAACTCTTATGACATTGAATCTATCGATGCCCGGACAGGACGACTTGAAACCCCGGATTACCGTGTTCGGTGTCGGTGGGGCAGGCGGCAACGCCGTTAACAACATGATTGAAAAACAGCTCGACGGGGTCGAGTTCGTTGTGGCCAACACCGACGCACAGGCGCTCCAGCAAAGTGCCTCGCAGAACCGGGTGCAACTCGGCGTCAAAGTAACCGAAGGGCTGGGCGCCGGTGCACGGGCCAGCGTCGGGGCCGCGGCGGCCGAGGAAAGTATCGAACAGATCGTTGATCACCTTGCGGGCGCGCATATGTGCTTTATCACTGCGGGCATGGGCGGAGGCACCGGCACCGGTGCCGCCCCGATCATCGCACAGGCCGCACGTGAACTCGGCGTTCTGACGGTTGGCGTCGTGACCAAGCCGTTCCAGTTCGAAGGCGGCAAGCGGATGCGCCAGGCCGAGGACGGCGTCGAAAGTCTGCAAAAGGTCGTCGACACCCTGATCATCATTCCCAACCAGAACCTGTTCCGGCTGGCGAACGAAAAAACCACCTTTACCGAAGCATTCTCGATGGCGGATGACGTGCTGTATCAGGGCGTCAAAGGCGTGACCGACCTCATGGTCCGTCCTGGCCTGATCAACCTCGACTTTGCCGATGTGCGGGCCGTTATGGACGAGATGGGCAAGGCGATGATGGGCACGGGCGAGGCCGAGGGCGAAGATCGTGCCATCCAGGCCGCCGAAAAGGCCATCGCAAACCCGCTTCTGGACGAAATCAGCCTCCGAGGCGCCAAGGGTGTTCTGATCAACATCACCGGCAGCCACGATCTGACCCTGTTCGAACTGGACGAGGCGGCGAACCGGATCCGCGAAGAGGTCGATCCCGAGGCGAATATCATTGTCGGCTCCACTCTGGACACCGCCATGGAAGGCCTGATGCGCGTCAGCGTGGTTGCCACCGGCATCGACGCGGGCGAAGTGAATACCGAAGTTCCGGTTCCGCGTCGCTCGATGTCAGCGCCGCTGCGCACCAGCGTCAGCGTCGAAGAAGAACAGCCTGAGTCACAGTACGAAGAGATGCCGGTCGCCGCGACCGCAAGCAACGCAGCCCAGGAGCGCATGCTGTTTGAAAATATCGAGCCGATCGAAGCTGTAGGCGATGAAGAACCCGAAGAGTTCTATCCGGCAGCCGCCGAGACCCGCGAACAGGATGACGGCCTGCCACCACCTGCCTATGAGCCGCGCGTCGCCGCATTCGAGCCGCGCGCCGAACAGGCCGAGGTCGAGAGATTTGTTGCACCCCGCGCTCCGGCACCGGGAACCCCGTCACCCGAAGCACTGGCGCGTCTGCAAAAAGCGGTGCAAAACGTGCCGAACGGCGCACAACGCGCGACAGCCGTACAATCGCGCCGACCTGCCGCCGCGCCGGCCCCGGTCGACACGGGTGACAAGCCACGGTTCAGCGTCAATTCTCTGATCAATCGCATGACGGGCCATGCGGCAGACACGCCAGCCGATCGCGGTGCGCAAACGGCGCGCCAGCAGCCACCGATGCACCAGCGTGACGCTACGGAACCCTATCATGACGAACCTGACCATGATCAGGACCGGATAGAAGTTCCGGCCTTTTTGCGGCGCCAGGCCAATTGATCACGTCACAAAAGACACCGAACGGGCCGCCTTTGGGCGGCCTTTTCTATTTTACTAACAGGTACTTACGAGACATGCGGCGGGGTTCTGCCGATATGTTACATGCATGTTTCATTCGGTTGCAAAGATTGAGTTGAGTGACAAACAGCGGCCGCTTAACTGAAGCTACGCCAACCCGGACGTGGTTGGAGAAACGGTTAGAGGCCTGTCTTGCAAAATACGCTCAAAGCCCCGGTGACGTTTGATGGTGTCGGTCTGCACTCTGGTGCGCCCGCCCGTATGGTGCTGCGCCCGGCGCAGGCGGGTTTTGGCATCCGTTTTCGCCGCACAGATATCGAGCTTGGCAATGCTGTGATCCCGGCCCTCTGGGACCGTGTGGAACGCAGCCCGCTTTGCACCCGCCTTGTGAACGAGGCCGGCGTGTCGGTTTCGACAGTGGAACATGTGATGGCGGCCCTTTCGGGCTGTGGCGTCAACAACGCGCTGATCGATATCGATGGCCCCGAAGTTCCGATTCTGGATGGCTCGTCCGCACCTTTCGTGCGTGGCATCATGGCCCGTGGCGTGCAGCTGCAAGGTGCGCCTGTCGTGGCTCTGGAAATTCTGAAACCTGTCACCGTTGAAAAGGACGGCGCCCGCGCCACGCTCTTGCCTGCGGATGGATTCGAGATCGAGTTTCACATTGATTTCGCCGACGAAGCCATCGGTCGCCAGAGCAAGGTCCTTGATATGCGCAACGGGGCTTTTGCGCGCGAACTGTGTGACAGCCGCACGTTTTGCCGTCAGGCCGATGTGGACGCGATGCACGAAAAAGGTCTCGCGCTTGGCGGAACCCTTGAAAACGCGGTTGTCGTCGATGGCGAAGACGTGCTCAGCCCGGGTGGCTTCCGCCACGCCGACGAAGCGGTGCGCCACAAGATGCTTGATGCTTTGGGTGATCTGGCACTGGCGGGCGGCCCGATTCTCGGCCGGTATATCGGGGAACGCGCCGGTCACGCGCTGACCAACACGCTTTTGCGTGCCTTGTTTGACACGCCCGGCGCGGTTCGGATGGTTGTTTGTGAAGGCGAAGAGGCTGCACGTCTGCCAGGGCAGGGGCTTGTCTGGGCAGAAATCCCGCAAGTCGCCTGACTCCGAAGCAGCTCCACCGACACGATCTCGCTCTCATGGCTTTAAGGCGTTTTGCACGCGAAAATATTGTGCTAGACCCTTCCGCAATCGGGGCTACACCCCGGATCAGGCGACAAGGGTAATCTAGCATGTTGGGTGGCAAGTTCAGGGCCAAGGTCATCGGCACCGTTCTTATCGTGGCGTTTCTCGCCTCCTGCGGTGGCAGTGGACGGACCGACCGGACCGAGTCGCTGGAAGGGTACACACCCGAGCAGATCTTTGAACGGGGCGAGTTCGATTTGGCGCGCGCGCGCACCGATGATGCCGCCTGGTATTTTTCCGAGATCGAGCGGCTGTACCCCTATTCCTCATGGGCGAAACGGGCCCTGATCATGCAGGCGTTTTCCTACCATCAGGGCAAGGATTACCCCAACAGCCGCGCGGCAGCGCAGCGCTATATCGACTTTTATCCGACGGACGAAGATGCCGCCTATGCCCAGTATCTGCTTGCCCTCAGCTATTATGATCAGATCGACGAAGTCGGTCGCGATCAGGGTCTGACCTTTCAGGCGCTGCAGGCCCTGCGCACCGTGATCGAGGTCTACCCGGACAGCGAATACGCCACTACGGCGATTCTGAAATTCGATCTCGCGTTTAACCATCTCGCAGGTAAGGAAATGGAAATCGGTCGCTATTACCTGCGGCGCAGCCATTACACTGCCGCCATCAACCGATTCCGGGTTGTGATCGAGGATTTCCAGACCACAAGCCACACCGCCGAGGCCCTTTTCCGCGCCATCGAGGCCTATCTGTCGCTTGGTCTGCTGGACGAGGCACAGACCGCCGGCGCGATTCTGGGGTACAACTACCGCTCTTCGGAGTGGTACGACGATGCCTATAAACTGCTGACCAGCCGTGGTCTCAAGATGAAGAGCCGTGGCAACAACTGGCTCAGCCAGATCTATCGCCAGTCGGTCAAGGGCCAGTGGCTCTAGAGTGTTTCCGGATCGCGGCCTATGCAATGTCCATCGGGGTTTGCATTGGTGCTAATCGCGGCATGCCGCCCAACGTGATCCAATGTTGACAATATGCCCGTACCAAAACCGGGCGGTGCCTCTCATGTGGAATGGTTCGGATGCTGCGCGCGCTTGATATTCGCGACATGCTCATCATTGACCGGCTGGAACTCGCCTTCCAACCCGGTCTCAACGTGATGACCGGAGAAACCGGGGCTGGCAAGTCTATCCTTTTGGATTCGCTTGGCTTTGTTCTCGGCTGGCGGGGGCGTGCGGAATTGGTGCGGCAGGGCGCGGAACAGGGCGAGGTTGTCGCCGTGTTCGATCTGCCCGCCGGGCATGCGGCCCATGCGGTGCTTGAAGAAGCGGGCCTGCCCGGTGGCGACGAATTGATACTTCGCCGCATCAACCGACCTGACGGGCGCAAGACGGCCTGGGTCAACGACCGTCGTTGCTCGGGCGACGTGCTGCGCGCGCTTTCGGATACACTGGTTGAACTGCACGGGCAGCATGATGATCGCGGCCTGCTGGATCCGCGCGGCCACCGCGCCATGCTCGACACATTTGGTGGGCTTGAGCAGGTGCGTGGCGAAACCCGTGCGACATGGGGCGCCTATACGCGGGCGCAAAAGCGGGTTGAGGCGACCCGAGCGGCGCTGGATGCGATCCGCGAAGAGGAAGAATTCCTGCGCCATGCCGTGGCCGAATTTGAGGCGCTTGATCCGCAAGCCGGGGAGGACGCCGAACTCGATGCGCGCCGCCGAACGATGCAGGGGGCGGCGCGCATTCGCGAGGATGTCGCCCGCGCGCTTGGCTTGCTGGGAGGCGATGGGGCCGAAGGGGCGATGGCAGACGCGCTGCGCTGGCTTGACGGTGTTGCCGGGAACGCCGATGGAACGCTGGACGCGCCGCTCTCCGCGCTGAACCGGGCGATGGTCGAACTCGGAGAGGCCCAGGCCGGGGTCGGGGCCAGCCTTGATGCGCTCGACTTTGATGAGCACGAATTGGAAAACACTGAAGAGCGGCTGTTTGCCATTCGGGCGCTCGCCCGAAAGCATGATTGCGCCCCTGACAATCTGCCAGATGTCGGAGTTGCGCTGCGCGATCGTCTGACGACGCTTGATGCCGGAGACGCGGACCTCGCCCAGCAAGAGGCAGATCTCTGCGCGGCTCAGGCCGCTTATGAGGCCGCTGCCACCATGCTCAGCGACAGGCGTGCCGCGGCGGCGGTGCGGCTTGACGCTGCGGTGATGGCGGAACTCGCACCGTTGCGGATGGAGCGTGCCGAATTCCGCACGATCCTTGGCGCAGCGGATCCCGGCCCGGATGGACATGACACCGCGACCTTTACCGTTGCGACCAACCCCGGCGCCCCAGCAGGTGCGTTGAACAAGATTGCGTCGGGCGGCGAACTCAGCCGGTTTCTGCTGGCGCTCAAGGTGTGTCTGACCGGGCCTGACAGCGGATTGACGATGATCTTTGACGAAATCGACCGGGGTGTCGGGGGTGCCACTGCGGATGCGGTCGGACGACGGCTGGCCGATCTTGCGCGGAACGGGCAGGTTCTGGTTGTCACCCATTCGCCGCAGGTCGCAGCGCGCGGGACGCATCATTGGCGCGTCGAGAAGCAGGTCACAAACGGCGCGACGCTGTCTCGCGTGGTGCCGCTGTCAGACACGGACCGCATCGACGAAATTGCCCGCATGCTCGCGGGAGATACCGTTACGGACGAGGCTCGTGCAGCCGCGCGTGCACTGCTCAACCCATAGCGGCCCGCTCCGCGCCGGACTCGCGCCTGTCGCAGAAATCGCCGCGATTTCGCCCCGCCCTTGCCGTCCATGGGACCTAGCTTGTTTAGATAGGTTGTTTTTTTGTTAATAGGTGTTCTTGTGAAACCATCATTCCAGGCCCGCTGGGCTCTCCCTGCCTTGGGACTTGCTATCCTGACGCTGACTGCAAACCCGAGTTTCGCGGTAACGGCTCCGCCGGACCCCGAACCGGATCCGCCTGCGTCGTCCCCTCCCGACTCCCCAAGCGAAAACGAGGGCGGCGAGCGCAACGCGCCGTTCTTTTCCCCAGACCCGGTCAGTCGAAACGCGCCGGTGGGGTTCGTGGTGCCGGACCGGGCCTGTCGCGGCGACAAGCTCGACCCCTGCTTCTGATCCGGGCAGGTCCAGACAGCAGAACTGCAGCAAGATCAATGCGATGTTGGCGCGCAGATTGGAAAACACAATTCAGCTTCCGGAAAATCTGCGCTAGACAGGTCGGGCAGTCACCCTCGAGGTACAGATGGCCGACTCCACCCGCTCGATCCTCGCCCAGCAGATGGCCAACGCGTTGCGCGCGCTGCGCAACGGCTTGCGGGTGATCCGCCGGCGCGGGCCGAGTCAGATCCAGTTCTGGTTCATCGCGCTGATCATCGGTATCGCTGCCGGGTTCGCGGCGCTCGGCTTTCGGCTTGGGATCGCTGCGTTGCAGGCTGCCCTTTACGGCACTGATGATGTCCGGCTCTTGCACAGCCACGCCGAGCAACTGCCCTGGTACTGGATCCTTGCCATTCCGATCGCCGGCGGGCTGGTCGTTGGTCTAATCCTCAACCGGTTTACGCCTGATGGACGTGTGCGTGCGGTGGCCGACGTGATCGAAGGCGCCGCCGTGCGGGATGGCCGCGTGGAAATCCGCGCCGGGCTGGCATCGCTTGCGGCCTCTCTCATCACGCTCAGTTCCGGCGGCTCGTCTGGCCGCGAAGGTCCGGTCGTGCATATGGCAGGTGTGATTTCCACCTGGGTCAGCAACCGCATTCACGCCGATGGCATCACCGGGCGCGACCTTTTGGGATGTGCAGTGGCGGCGGCTGTCTCGGCCAGTTTCAACGCGCCGATTGCCGGGGCGATCTTTGCCCTCGAAGTCGTGCTGCGCCATTTCGCCGTACACTCCTTTGCCCCGATCGCCATCGCCAGCGTTGCGGGGACCGTCATCAACCGGCTGCATCTCGGAGATGTGGCCGAATTCAACCTGATCACACCGGGTGCCCTGCAATTCTATGTGGAACTGCCGGCCTTCCTGCTGCTTGGTCTGATCTGCGGCGTCGTCGCTGCCGTGCTGATGCGCGGCATCTTCTGGACCGAGAACATGGGCGACCATCTGCAACGGCGCATCGGTTTTCCCGGATGGATCCGCCCGGCCATCGCCGGGGCGATGCTTGGTGGTATCGCGATCTGGTTTCCGCATATCATCGGCGTCGGCTATGAAACCACGCGGATTGCCTTGTCTGGCGAACTGGTGTTGGTCACCGCCATCCTGTTCACTGTCGTCAAGGTTGCCGCTGTTGCGATCACCATAGGCGGGCGCATGGGCGGCGGGGTGTTCTCTCCGTCGCTGATGATCGGGGCACTGACCGGTCTGGCCTTTGGCATCATCGCGACCGATGTGCTTCCCGAAGTTTCGGGAACGCACGCGCTCTATGCCTTTGCCGGCATGGGAGCAGTGGCCGCTGCGGTGCTGGGCGCGCCGATCTCGACGACACTGATCGTGTTCGAACTGACCGGCGACTGGCAGATCGGCATTGCCGTGATGGTGTCTATCAGCCTCTCGACCGCACTGGCTTCGCGGATCGTGGACCGGTCGTTCTTTCTCACCCAGTTGCAGCGCCGTGGCATCGCGCTCGCGGCGGGGCCGCAGGCCTATGTGTTGTCGCTGTTGCGCACAGGGGCCGTGATGCGCCCGCCCGAACACAAGCGTGCGGCCGATCCCGAACGCTGTGCCGTGCTGATTGCCGATGGCGTCTGTGTTACGCCGTCCAGCACGCTTGAATCTGCCATGCCCATGCTGGAACGCGGAGAGGACGGTTTCCTGCCCGTGGTGGTTCTGGAAGGCGACGACACCAAACCAAGGCTTGTGGGCGCCTTGTTCTATATCGACGCGCTTAAGGCGTACAACCGCGCGCTGGCGGCAACCGCTGCCGAGGAACATTCCTGATCCAAGCCAGATTTTTTCGCGATACGGACAATTGTCTGAAAGTTGACGTAATTGGGTCGTCATTTGACCATCTACCCGGGCGAAACAGGAGCCAGTGAAGTTACCAGTACGCGGAGTTACTCGCATGACGTTCAAACTTTCAGGGCTGGCTGCGGTCGTTTTTGTTTTCGTAGCCAGTCTTGTGTCCCCTGCAAGTGCTGCAACCGTCGATGCACGGAATGTGGTTGCATTTGAATTTGATTTTTCAACAACGGGTGTCACCAGTTTCGACAGGTTTGGCTATAATTGTGGTCGCTGTGGCGGCGAGGGTCTGTTCCTCTCCGGCGCAACGATGCAGCTCGATTTCGGAACCACGCTTGGCGCGGCGGACATCGGCTCGCGGACCTTCAGCAACCCGTTCAATTTCGCGATCAGCAATGTCAGCTCGGGCCTGACACCTGAAGTCGCGGTTCCCGGTGCAGTTGATCGCCTGTTTCTGACCTTCCGGTTCGTGGATGATGTGTTCGACATTTCGTCGGCGACTATCTACGGCCAGTCGATCGGTGTCATGAACGGAACACTCATTGAGAACGTGCCACCTTCGCCGGTGCCGCTACCGGCAGGCATTTTTCTGATGGCCAGTGCCCTTGGCGGCCTCGCCTTCATGAAGCGCAAATAGAATTCGGAACGATTACTGAAACAAGAAAACCGGGGCCAGGCGCCCCGGTTATTCAAGTTTGGGCTGTTGCGTAAATCAGAGCTGTTCGACCTTGATCGAGTCACCTGTGTAGAATGCGAGATGGTCCTTGATCTCCGCGACCGCATCCAGCGGGTTTTCATAGGTCCACACGGCATTTTCATCGACCGATGATTTGTTGACGATCGAGTAATAATTCGCATCACCCTTGTGCGGGCAATGTGTGGTCTTGTCGGTTCGGTCCAGAAACGCCATCGCGATATCGGTGCGGGGGAAATAGATCACCGGCGCCAGGTCGCCTTCGCTCAACTCGAGCGCGTTGGTCGTTTCGCCCAACACCGCACCGCCCGATCGCACTGTCCAGGTCCCCGGTTTCCTGCGTATGCGAATGTGATCTGCCATCTCGATTCCCTTTGAAACAGTGCGTCAGGCCCGCCGGACCCGCGCGATAAGACACGCCGCGGCATCAGAGCGGGGCGGTTGCCGCATCCAACCACATCCGGGCAGACTTGCCTACCCGAGGTGCGATTTTTTCCCGCACCTCGGCGTGGTAGGCATTCAGCCATGCCCGCTCGTCCTGCGACAACATCTCGGTCACGATTAGCCGCCGGTCAATCGGGACATAGGTCAGCGTTTGCCAGCACTGCATTTCGCGTTCGGCGTCTCCGCCGGGCAGTGCCGGGGCAGGCTGAACAACCAACAGGTTCTCGATGCGGATGCCAAAGGCTCCCTCGCGGTAATATCCCGGCTCATTTGACAAGATCATTCCGGCTTCCAGAGGCACGGCGCTCATCCGGCTCAGCCGCTGTGGCCCTTCGTGAACGCTCAGATAGGCACCGACCCCATGGCCCAGCCCGTGGTTGAAATCCTGCCCTGCCAGCCAAAGCGGCATCCGCCCGATGGCTTCGATATCGCGCCCCGCCAGCCCCTTGGGCCAGCGCAGGCGCGAGATCGCGATCATGCCCTGAAGTACGCGGGTAAAGGCCGCGCATTCGTCTGACCCCGGCGACCCAATCGCAATCGTACGGGTAATGTCGGTGGTGCCGTCGAGATACTGACCGCCGCTGTCAAGCACCAGCAATTGCCCGTCCTGCAGCACGCTGTCGGTTTCTTCGCTGACCCGGTAATGCATGATCGCGCCGTTGGGGCCGGTGCCGGAAATGGTATCAAAGCTGATATCCTGCAACGCCTTGTCCTTGCGCCGGTTTTCCTCCAACTGCTTGACAACCGCGATCTCGGTCAGGCGTCCAGAGGACTGTTCATCCAGCCAGGCGAGCAGTTCAACCATCGCGGCGCCGTCTCGCAGATGCGCCGCCGCGCTGCCTTCGATCTCGGCCCGGTTCTTGCGTGCCTTGGGAAGTACACAGGGGTCATCGCCATACACAGCCGCCGCACCAAGCACATCGGCAAGTTTCTGTGGCACGGTTGATTTCTCGATCCGCACTGGCGCATTCAGCGCCGCCAGAGCCGTCAGAAAACCGTCGGGCGGACAGATCGTCACCGTATCATCCAGAAGGTCGCGCACAGCGCCCAACTTGGCCGCCTCCATGAACAGATCAACCCGCCCGTCGTCATGCAGGACCGCGAATCCATGCGCCACCGGGTTGCGTGCAATGTCAGAGCCGCGAATGTTCAGGAGCCACATGATCGAGTCGGGCAGGGTGATCACCGCCGCACGGTGCCCCGCCTTGCGCAACGCCTCTGCCAGCCGCGCGCATTTTTTGGTCGCCGTTTCGCCGGCAAATTCCAGCGGGTGCGCTTTGACCGGCTGCAGCGGCGGTGCCGGCTGCTCCGTCCAAACGCGGTCCACGAGATTGTCCGATTGCACCATGACAATCCTGGTTCCATCAAGAACCTGCGACCAGCGTTCGATTTCTGCCGCCGTATGCAACCATGGATCAAAGCCGACCCGCCCGCCGTCCGGCAACTGTTCGATCAACCATTCAGGCAGACGCACATCGGGCCATGGCACGGGCGTAAAATCCCTGGCCACCTGCGCCTTGACCTGTGTGCGGTAACGCCCGTCGACGAACACCCCCGCAGCATCACGCAGCGCGGCGCAGAAGCCGGCGGACCCTGTAAAGCCCGTCAGCCAGGACAGCCGCGCATCATGGTCGGCCACATACTCCCCCTGATGCGCATCCGCGCGCGGCACCAGAAAGCCGTCGAGCCCTTCGGCCTTCATCTCCTCGCGCAACCGGGCCAGTCGCGGCGGGCCCTGTTCGGGCCGGGCAGTCACTTCAAAACTCTGAAACATGTGCGGCCTATCTGCTTCTTGCGCTGCGGCGAAACCTGAGCGGGTGAGGAGAAAATGTCCAGCCCGTCCAATGGATATCTGCCCGATGCAACACGCACGGCTTGCGAAACCGCGGGCAGCGGCGCTACGTTACTCCTGGATACCAAGAGGACCACGCCTGATGAAGAGCCTGATCTCCATCCTGTTACTCTTGCCGGCAGCGGCGCTGGCTGAAGGCACCGAGGAACAGGTTGAAATGCCGGATCTCGCAGCCGATGCGCTTGCGGAAGAGGCCGGGTCGGCAAACCGGGTCAGAGGGTTGGAGCTCTCCCGTGCGGTTCCCCGCCGCAACGGCAGCAAGACCATGTGCGCCACCACCAATGCCTATAACAGGTCCGGCAACTTCATCGGTTTGACCTACTGGGAATTCACCTTCAACGGCGATGGAACCGAGCTTGATTCCATGCGCGATGTGACGGGGCTGAACAGCGCCTGCTACAGCGCCAGATACAAGAAATATTAGAAATCTGCGGACATCCCTTCCACGGCCCTGAAGCAATCAGATCCGCCTCTGGTCGCGCCTGCGTATCAGGACCCCGGATCTGTTGGCCAAGCGCTGGACTGGGGGGCCAAGAGCCCGGGCAGTTCATCCATGCCAACAACGTGGCAGTAGATCATGTTGATGATCTCAAGTTCCTTTTCGTGCAATTCATCCGTTGCTGCCGCACAGGCGTCATGAACAACGACCACGCCAAAGCTCTCGTCGGCGAGAGACCGGACCGTGGAACTCACACATTGGTCGGTGAAGATACCTGAAACAATGATGTCGGTGATCCCGATGTTGCGCAGAATGAGCCTCAGATTGGTGCCCGTTAGCGCACTGTCGGTGGTTTTGGTCACAACGATCTCATCGCCCTGTGGCGACAATTGCGGTACGATCTGGCTGTCGTCTCCATCCTTGGGCAACAGCAGGTAGTTGAATCCTGGTTTCTTCTGGCTGAGGGACCGGTCGCGGCCATCTTGGGTCTGGCAGGCGATGCGGGCAAACATGACCTCGATCCCTTCGCCGCGCGCCCATTCCAGAAGCCTGGCGTTGTTGGGGATGACGATCGTATTCATCCGGTCATAAAAAGGTTGCCAGCGCGCGGCCTCCCTGGGGTCGCTGTCCGGTTCCAGATAGGTGTTCTGAATATCGATCACCAACAGTGCGGTGTGACTACGCGACAGGACGATGTTTTCTGGATTGTCGGCGGTTTCATAGTAGAAACTGCGAAAGGCGGTTTTCCAATTGCTCATGCTCTGTCCTGTCCTGCGCCGATCCTGTCCATCCAGTCTTGGCCGATCCGTGCAGTGGTGGCGGCAAATCCGGGGGCCAGTTCCTGCGGTTCCGGTGCTTCAATATGGCTGCCAATCCACGCCAGAAGGGCCATCCGGCGCAGCATCATGAAGGTGTCGATCTCGGCCTCTTCCTCGGGGCTCATGGCGCGAACCGAGCGATAGCCCCGCACCCAGGCGGCCTTGAGATCGGGGATGCGCGGATCATCTTCGATAAAGCTTATGGCCGCGGCGAAATCATAGAGAAACCAGCCCCAGCCGCAGTCATCAAAGTCGATCAGACGGGTGCCATTGTCGTCGATCAGCAGATTGGCCAGCCGCATATCGGCATGGATCAGGTTGAACCGGTCCGGGGCCTTGCCGAAGGCGTCAAGACGCGCGCGGATCGTCGCCTCCACCTTCTCCAGCGTGGGCCTGACGCTGTCATCCACCTCCGGCGCGTCGCGCCAGTTGCCCCAGGTCGGCGTGGCCCCAAATACCGCGTCCACATCCCAGGTAAGCCGCTCGAATCCCTCCGGCTTTTGCCAGCGCAGCACATGCTCGTGGCAGCGCGCGGCGATAGCGCCCAGTTCCTCGTATCCAGCGCTCATGTCGCCGCTTTCATCCGGGGCCTCGCCCTCGACGAAATGAAACAGCACCATGTAACGCGGATTGCTCAGGCCCTCGACGCGGCCCTGCTGGATCGGATCGCCATTCCTGCCGACATAGTAGCCGGGCGTGGTCACGACCTTGTCGGCATCCAGCGCTTCAAGCCAGGCAAGCTCGCATTCGATGGCACGGTGGGAATGATACTGCTCCCGGTGCACCCGCAGCACGGATTTGTACCCGCCCGGCGCCTCGACCAGATAGGTCGCGTTTTCCGACACGTTGATCAGGCGCGCCGTGGCGCCCTCGGGAACGTCCCACAGGGACAGCGACTGGTTCGCCAGCACCCCCAGATATCCCAGCAACTCCTCCAGCGGCATGTCTGTTCCGGCCATGATCTTCTCCTGCGCTGGTCTTCAGATTTCCTCGATGGCTTCGAGCGATTCCGGAATGATCTGCCCCCCGTCCACGACGATCTGCTGACCTGTGATATACCCCGCCTCGTCCGAGGCAAAGAACAGCGCAGCATTGCCGATATCCTCGACATCGCCCAGCCGTTTCAGCGGGATCGAGGCCGCCATCGTGTCCAGATAGTCCTGCCCGAGATCCTGCAAGCCTTCGGTATAGATATTGCCCGGCATCACCGCGTTGATCGTCGTGTTGTAGCGCGACAGTTCCATCGCGGCCGTCTTCAGAAAGCCGAGCTGCCCCGATTTCGAGGCGCCGTAATGTGCCCAGCCGGGAAAGCCGGTGATCGGCCCCGTGATCGACGAGGTCAGGACGACACGGCCCTTGCCTGCCGCCTCAAAATGCGGGATCGCCGCCTTCACACAGAGGAACGAGGATTTGAGGTTGGTCGCCATCACCTGATCCCATTCCGACGGGTCCATGTCGGTGATCTTGGTCTGCGGAAACGCGCCCGCATTGGCGCACATCACGTCCAGACCGCCCTGGGCCTTGGCCGTACTGTCGACCATCGCCTTGACCGACGCCCAGTCCGAAACATCGCAAACCTCATGGCGCACATCGCCTTCGATCTCGGCTGCGGCCTTCTTCAGATCGTCCTCGCCCCGGGCCGCGATGGTGACCTTCGCCCCCTGCCGCGCGAACACCGTGGCTATGCCGCGCCCGATACCCTTGGAGCCGCCGGTAACGATAACGCTTTTGCCTTTGAGGGATGTAAGCATATTGATTTCCTCCGAGTTTGTTTATTTAGTTCTGTGCCGCGCGGCTTTCCCGGTTGGCTCTGAGCAGCCAGGCCACCGCAAGCGCCATCAGGATCAGCATGAACGACCCCACCACCGACATCACGCCCAGCGTCGGCACCAGCGGCGAATACCCCGAAACCATCTTGGCATACAGCCATTCGGGCAGGGTGCTGTCCGCGCCGGTGGTAAAGAGCGACAGCGGGAAATTGCCCCAGCTGAGCAGAAAGGCAAAAAGCCCCGCCGAAACCAGTCCCGGCATTAGCAGCGGCAGCGTGATTTCGCGCAGGATGGTCCAGGTGCCGGCCCCCATGTCGCGGGCGGCTTCCTCAAGAGCGGGGTCGAAACTGTAGGCGCGGATGGCGACGATCAGCGTGGCGATAGGGGCAATCCAGACCAGATGCGCCACGACGGCGGTTTTCCAGCTTGGTATGATACCCACCGAATTGAACCACATCAGCAGCGCCAGCCCCAACACCGTCTGCGGAAAGAAGATCGGTAGCAGGATCAGCTTTTGAAAGGTCGTGCGATAGCGCCACTCGTAACGGGCAAAGGCCAATGCGCCGAAAAAGGCGATGACGACCGAGATGATCGTGACCAGCACTGCGACGGAAAGCGAGGTGGTCAGCAGATCGCGTACCGTGGAGCTTTCCAGAGCTTCGCCATACCACTTTGTCGAATAGCGCTTGATCGGAAAGCTGAGATAGCGCGCCTTGGAAATCGACGCAAAACCAACAGACAAGAGCGGCAGGTATAAAAAGGCGATGACCACAAGGCCGTAGACGTAAAGAGCGATCCGGGTCGACCGGGAGGTCGGCATCAGCGTTTCCTCCCCATGATGGCATCAAGATCAACCTTGGAAACGCCGAACAATGCCAGCCCGCCAATGATGACGATCAGAATCATCGACAGCGCAGAACCAAGCGGCCAGTTCTGGCCGAAGGTAAAGGCAGTTTCGATATCGTCGGCGATGGCAATGACAGCCTGGCCGCCGAGGATTTTCGACTCAGCCAGCGCCCCTGCGGCCAGAACGAAACTGAGCAGCGAGCCGACCACAATGCCGGGTGCCGCCAGCGGGACTTCGATCTGCCAGAGAACCTGCCAGCGGGTCGCGCCCAGATCATAGGCCGCCTGACGCGTATCGTCGGGCACCATTGCGATGCCCTGCGCCAGTGGAAACAGCATAAAGGGCAGGTACACATAGACCAATCCGAAGACGATGATCGGTATGCCGTAAAGCGGGCTGTCAAAGCCTTCGCCGGTGTAGGCACGTAGATGGCCCTCGATCAGGCCACCCTTCATCAAGGTCAGAACCCAGCCAAAGAGGCGGATGTTTTCAGAAACGAAAAGGCTCATCACGACGGCGATGGTCAGCACCAGGGTGAAGCGGCCAAAGACCTTGGACATCGCATAGGCAAGGGGCCAACTGACCACCAGCAGGATCACGGTAGAGGCCAACGCCATGCCAAGCGACCACAGCAGCGACTTGTAGTAACCTTGGCTGAAAAATGTCGAATAGGCCGAAAAGTCGGGCATGTTGTTCAGGCTGAACACCTTGGCTGGCATGATCGAAAAAAGCGCGACCACCACCATGGGTGCCAGAAACGCCACCAGGAGCACCGCTGTCAGCGGCAGGGCGGACAAGACGCCCAGTTTGCGATCGAGGCTTTTCATGATGCCTCGCTGATGAAATGGGTGGCGTCGGTGTTGAAACCCAGATTCACCTGCGCGCCTTCGCTGGCTTCAAACCTCTCTTCGCGCAGTTTTTCAACGGTAACCATCTCACCCGATGGCAATTCGATCTCGTATTGAATGCGCGAGCCCAGTGCGTATTCGCCATGCAGAATGCCCGACAGTGTGAAATCGTAAGTGTCGCCGCCGGTGGCAAAGCGCACATATTCAGGCCGGACCATCAAAAGGCCATATCCGCCCGCGGAAAGCCCCTGGACCGACGTCCCGGTCCGGATGTCAAGCGCATCGCTGGCGGGTGCACCCTCGGCCCCGGCAGTCACGGCAAAGAGGTTCACCTCGCCCATGAACTCCGCCACGAAGCGGGTCACCGGGCGGCCATAGATCTCATCGGCCACGGCAATTTGCTCAAACCGGCCCTCTTTCATGATGGCGATGCGGTCGGACATCACCATGGCCTCTTCGAGGCTGTGCGTGATGTAGACAAACGTCTTGCCCGTTCGCGCGTGCAGATCCTTCAGTTCTTTCTCCAGCGTCTTGCGCAGACGGTAATCCAGCGCCGAGAGTGGCTCGTCAAAGAACAGGATTTCAGGATCGAAGGCCAGAGCACGTGCGAGCGCGACCCGCTGTCGTTCACCGCCGGAGCATTGCGAGATGCGTTTGTCATAATAATCTCGTGGCAGGCGCAAGAGGTCCAACAGCTCCAACGCCCTTCTGCGGCGTTGATCAGGTGGTTCCTTGCGCAGCTTGAGTGGAAATTCGATGTTCTTTCCCACTGTCAAATGGGGGAACAAGGCCAGCGATTGAAATACCATACAGGTGGGTCGCAGGTTGGCAGGTGTCTGGTCAATGCGCCCGTCACGCAGCCAAATCTCGCCTTCGGTGACGTCGTCCATACCCACCAGAAGGCGGATCAGAGTGGATTTGCCGCTGCCGGATGGGCCGACAATGGTGAAAAACTCACCTTCTTGAATATCCAGGCCAACGTTGTCCAGGGCGGTGAATTCGCCAAATCGTTTCACCACATTGCGCAGACGTAAGAGTGCCGAACCTTGCATGCGTAACCCTTGAATGTTCTTGATTGGCCTGGAACGGCCCCGGGGCTCGTGCCCCGGGACCGATCTCATGTCAGGAGCGACGCTCTTGCGTATATATGTCGATCAGCGCGTCGTATGACGTCACCACATCGTAGTTGAGCGAGCGGGACATCTCGTCGGCGAGACTATCCATCTGGATTGCGTCCAGCTCTTCTTCGTCGAACTTGGCCATGACCTCGTCGGTGCCCATCTGGCTGACCGGGTTGTAGGTGCCTTCGGTAAAGGCGACCGCCTTGGAGATCTCCGGGTCCTGCACGAATTCCAGGAAATCCTCGGCCAGATTGCTTGGGTCGGGGTTGTTCACCGCCGACGTCAGTTCGACCCAGACAACACCGCCCTTGCCATCGACAGGGCCGGAGTTGGGGGTGATACCACGGATTTGCGTGGCCCCATCATAGCGCGCCGGAGACGCGGTATAGGTGCCGCCGGTAAAGTAGGCGTCAATCTCGCCATTGATGAGCGCCGTGTTCATCGCCACCAGATCGTCCGTCATGAGCTTTGAGCCGCCAAAGATCGTCTTGGCCACCTCGCGGAACTTCTCGACATCGGCGCCTTCGACGGGGGCAAACGGGTTCAGTCCGGCGGTCAGGCACATGTGGATGACGTTCCAGTTGTCATAGGTCAGAACGCCGAACCGGTCCTTCATCGCCGGATCAAGGAACAGGTTCCAGCCCTGATCCTCGGCCATTTCGCGGCTGATCTTGTCGGTGTTCACCACAAAGCTGAACGGGCCATAGCGCTGTGGCATGCCGATCAGTTCACCATCCTCCGCATATGACAGCGGGTAGTCCTTGAACTCCGGCAGCATCTTGTCGAAGTAGGGAACGAACCGGTCCTTGTTCAGCGGTTTGATCAATCCCTCGGGATAAAGCTGATCACGCGCCCAGGGCTGGTTCACGTTGATCAGGTCCCAAACGGTGGTTTCACCGGCGCGCAGCTTGTTGATCATGTCAGGATCCGAGGTGCCGCTCTCGGCGCGTACCGTGGCACTGGGATTGGCATTGCGGAACGGCCCAAGAACTTCGTCCGAGTTGTAGCCTTCCCAGCACAGAATATTCATCCGGTCATCGGCCGCGAATGCCGGGCTGAGCGGTCCTGCGGCGGCCACGCCGGCAAGGGCGGCGGTGCGGCTGACAAATTGCCGTCTGTTCAGTGTTGAAGTCATGTGGTGTACCTCCTGTCGCTTCTGAAATTGGGGATCATCCCCGGTCCTGTTGCGCCCTGTTCATGCAGAGCGGCCTTTGATTTTCTTTAGTGTTTCGGTAATTCTGTCACTTGCGATCTTCATCTCTGCGGGCGTGCCGGACATGAAGATCCGGCCCGTCGCCCCCATCATCTGCACATTGTTGATCGTGGCACCGGGTGCGGCCTTTTCAGCCTCGTTGGCGGCCACGCAGGCAAACAATGCGGGGGCCATCTCGTAGATGAGCAGCGCCAACCCCGGTATCAGGATCGAGCCATCGCGCGAGCGGTTCAGGATGATCGCATGTTGATCCGACAGATCCTCGATGATGTCATGGTACAGGATCTGTGGCGCGAGCTGATCACTGGCCTTGGCCCCGATCCCCTTCAGAATGGCTTTGCCCGCTGCGTCCAGATCGGCCATATCATCGGCATGCAGCTCCAGGAGACCAAACTGGCGTTCGGTATAGAGAATACCCGGTTCCATATCCGGCGCTGCCTTTAGGGCCAGGTCGGTAATGCGGTGGATGCTGAGCGCCGGGGCCACCTCGATAATCAGCGAATTCTGCCCGCGAAACGGTGGATAGGCGCGCGCGCGTGTGGGCGAGGACAGCCAGGCCGCAAATTGCGGCTGCAAGTCCTCGATCGGCAGATAGACCCGTAGTTCTGTCATATCCTGCACGCTTCCCAAACGCCTGAGGATTTCATCACTTTACAGCCGCTGCCGAAAAATGCTCGCCCAAATCCGCGTGTGGACGTGGAATGACATGCACGGCCGTCACTTCGCCGACCTGGCTGGCCGCTTCGGCCCCGGCTTCGGTCGCCGCCTTGACGGCGCCAACGTCGCCTTTGACGACGACCGACACCAGCCCTCCGCCCACTTCATTGCGGGCAACGATTTCGACATTCGCCGCCTTGACCATGGCATCCGCGGCAGACAGTGCCGGGACGTAGCCCTTTGTTTCGATCATTCCGATTGCCTGATTGGCCATGAGAGTCTTCCTTCATGATTACTTGCGGGTTTTCTTCGGTATTTCTTCGTCGATGGAGCCGATAATCAGCGCGTCAATCGGCGCGGTTCTGCCGGTGAAATAGGCGGCGGCGACCGATCCTTGGGTGATGAGCACCGCTTCGCCCGTGTTGCAGCCCAACGGGTCAAAGGCGACAAGATGCCCACCGTCGTTGGTTTCCACCTCGAGCAGGGCACCGCCCGGCATTGAGTCCACGCGGCGCGAGGACCAGATCTTGCCAATAACACGACCTCTTATCATGCCTTACTCCTTTCGATCCGTATGCCCCTGCGTCGCGCCTCGTCGCGCGCCAGTGGGGTAAGGCAGGACCGTTTGCCGATCCGCAGGAGCCGCACGCCACTGACTGCGGCGATGTCGCGCTCGGAGATGAGTGCCTTGTCCAGAACGTCGGCCGGGCCTTTGGCGGGGCCGGAAACGATTGCCTCGTCGGCCTGCCATCTGGCCAATTCGAACCTCAACCCTCCGCTTGCCACCTGTGCCGCAAAGACAGGGTCTGCTGCACGGGCAACCAAATCCTGCGCAAACCGGGTGAGGTCCGCACCGTTCGAGATACGTACTCTTTCGCACGTCGGCGCGGAGGAACCCGTCTCGGCTTTGAGCGCAGCAAACTCCTCGCGCAAGATGGCGCGAATTTCGTCTCGCAGGCTCGACATTATTCTGCCCCAGCATCACGGAGCGCGCCTTCGGCCGCGTTTCTGGCATTGCGCACGTCAGCCTCGGTCCCGGCAAGATAGAGCCGCCCGCTCGCCCCGATCATGCGCATGTCGATCAATTTCACATCTGCCTCTTTTTCAGCCTCGTTGCAGGCCAGGATGGCGTAGGCTGCGGATTGGCATTCCAGAAGGTAGATGCTGTCGCCACCCAGAACCATGGAGCCGAGCTTGTTGCGGTTCATCAGGAATGCATGCTGGTCATCCACGTTCGTCACCAGTTTGGACGCGAGGATCCTGGGAGGGGCCACATCGGCCATCGTCTTTCCCAATGCCTCCAGGATCGCCGCGGCACCGGAATGCACTTCTGCGGTGGAGTGTGAATGAAACTGAAGCGTTCCAAACTGACGCTCCACCACCAACAGCCCCGCGCGCACGTCGGCGCTCTTGAGAACCTGGTCGGTCAGCGCTTCGACATCCATACCGGGCGCGATTTCGACAATCTGCGCGGCCATCCGCAGCCGGGGAAGCGTGCCGCGCATCCATGTCGAAACATAGGCCAGCGTTTGCGGCTGCAGTTGGTCGATGAAGATCGACGCGCGCAGGTCGGGCATCACGCGTCTCCTTTCAGGCTTCGCAGCTCTTCCAGGATCAATTGCCGCAATTCATCCCGGCTCACCGGGCTGGCCGTGTCCGCTTGCCGGGCAACCGGAGTCGTCGGCTGTGCGGTGGGCCGTTCGGTCGACACTGCCCGGAGGTCGATCTTGTCCAGATCGGCCGGCGCATCCTTGCCATGGGCAATGCGCGTCCACTGGACCAAATGCTGAGGCCCGACATTTTCACCCACCGAAGACCGCCCGGCGAAACCCGTCCCGATTGTGAAGGACGGTGGCAGGTAGGTATCGAACCCCGCCGCACCTTGCGAACAGGGCACGTTCACGACCACACGATACACCGGCATCGCCTGCGAGAACGCGACGAGGCGTGTGGTATCATCACCGTGAAACGCTGCCGAATGGCCAGCCCCCCGGCGCATCGTATGCTTGGCAAAGGTCACCGCCTGCTGATAATCCACCGCCGAGGTCAGCGTCAGGACCGGGCACAGCTTTTCGCGGAACAGCAGATCGTCCTGACCCGGCGTTGCCACCACGGGAACAAGGATCCTGGTTGACGGGCCAACCCGAATGCCGGCCCGCTCCGCAACCCATTGCGCACTCTTGCCGAGCGCTTCGAGGTTGAAGCTGTCATTCGGGAAGAGGTAGTCGCGCAACCGGTCGGTATCGACCTCGTTGCAGACATGCGCCCCGGCAGAGCGCAGGGCGCGCTCCATGTTGCCTCGGTTGCTGTCAAGCGTCAGCACCACGCTCTCACTGGTGCAGAGTATGGAATTGTCAAAGCTCTTGCTGTTCACCAGACATGTCGCGGCTGCATCCACCTTGGCCGAAGGATCCACATAGGCCACTGCATTGCCGGGGCCGACACCCAGGGCCGGGTTGCCCGATGAATAGGCCGCGCGCACCATGGCCGTGCCGCCCGTGGCGATGATCACGTTGATCCGGTCAGACGACATGATGTCCTGCACCAGCGGCACCGACGGCTCCTCGACACATTGGATCAGCCCGGCGGGCGCACCGGCAGCTTCTGCGGCTTGCGCCAGATGCTCCGCCGCCCGGGCAGAGACGTGCCTGGCCGCCGGATGAGGGCTGAGGACAATGGCATTCCGACTCAGCACCGCCAGCATCGCCTTGTAATAGACCGTCGCCACCGGGTTGGTCGCCGGAGCGAGCGCAAAGACCACACCCGCCGGTTTCGGAAGCTCGACGATCTTGCGCTCCGCATCCACGCGCGGCGTGACAAGATCCATGTCGCGGTAAAACTCCAACAACTCGTAAGTGCACAGCCGGTTCTTGAGCGTCTTGTGCTCAACCACGCCATAACCGGTTTCCGAAACGGCCAGTTCGGCGAATTCCCCGGCCTTTTCATGGCCTGCCTTTGCCACCGCCTCGGCAATGGCCAGCACGGCGTCGCGACTGAAGCTCTTGTAGTATCGCGCCGCCCATGCCGCACGCCCCACCTTCATCCGGGCGCTCGACAGGGCACGGTCCGGGACAGCAAGACGCGGCGCGTCGTACATCATGTGCTCGCTCATGCTGCGCGCCGCCCTGATTTGAGCAACTGCCGCGCGCGGGGCATGGCTGCATCAAACCGGTCCATGATTTCCTGGCAGGTGTCCACATCCAGAACCACGCCGGGCTTGAATTGCAACACGCGCTTGTCCAGCGATGAGAAGATCGCCCAGACGCCGTTTTCATACAGTGCCCGGCTGACGGCGACCGCCCCTTCGGGATGGTCGAACTCCAGCCCCAGGACAACGCCGCGCTGACGTACCCCGACAAAGATATCGGAATGGCGTGCCATCATTTCCTGCATGCTTTGGGCGAAGTATTCGGAGACGAATTGCACGTTCGAGATGACTTCGGGCCGTTGCAGCATCTCGATGACATGATGCCCCACCAGGCAGCCCAGTTCAGCCCCGCCCGACGTGGAGATATGCGCGGCCCCATCCTCGATCAGCCACTGGCCGCATTCTTCGGTGACAAGGCAGGCGCTGATCGGGTAGATGCCGCCACCCAGACCCTTGCCGCAGACAAAAATGTCTGGTTGCAGCCCGTAGCCCTGCCAGCCCCACATCACGCCCGTGCGCATCAAACCTGTCTGCACTTCGTCGGAAATGAACTTGGCACCGTATTTGCGGCACAGATCCTGACAGGTCTTGAGATAGCCATCGTCGGGCATGGGAAACCCATAGGTGGCCGGGATTGTCTCGATGATGAAGGCCGCGACGTCGCCCCCCCTGAGCACCCGCTCCAGAGCGTCGGCATCGTTGAACGGCACCTGGATGAATTCATCGGGTTTGTCGGACAGGAAAATCTTGGAAAACCGTTCGTCACCCGTGGCCACCGACAGGCCGGAATGGCCGTGATAGCCCTTGATGATCGACACGATCTTTCTGCGCTTGGTGGCGTAGCGCGCGGTCTTGAGCGCGATTTCCACCGCCTCAGCGCCACCGGCACCGAAAATGGCATATTTCGTATGGGGTGCCGTTTTCACGAGTTGTTCGGCAAAGGCCGCCCGTGCCACCGATGGAAACCAGTGATTGCCCATATCAAAGTAATCAAGCCCGGATTTCAACACATCGACCAGTTCAGGATGGCGATGCCCGAAATTGTAGGTGCCCCCGTTGAGGTGC
Organism: Sedimentitalea todarodis; assembly: GCF_032595355.1. NCBI lineage: Bacteria > Pseudomonadati > Pseudomonadota > Alphaproteobacteria > Rhodobacterales > Paracoccaceae > Sedimentitalea > Sedimentitalea todarodis. The sequence continues at coordinate 385,975 of NZ_JASMWN010000001.1, forward strand.
AGGTCGATCAGCCGCTTGCCCGACATGTCATAAAGGAAATAGCCCTCGCGCCGGTCGATCACCATCGGCGTGCCGGCCTCGGTCCAGAAGTTGACCTTGCCGGGATTCCAATATTCCGCCGCCTTCTGCAGCAGCGCCTCCTTGGAGTCGAAGGAAAAATATCCGTAGTTGAACACGCGATTCCCCTTTGAAGTTGCACAAAAACTATCAGATGATCTTTGACTTACAACATTTTTTGCATGATGTTGGTCAAAACCTTTAGATTTTCGACAAAATCGCCGTACTATTGGGCAGTGGCCGACACACCGGAACCTTGGATGTCAAAGAAAACCCGACGACATGAGCGCATCTTGAGTGTGCTGGATGCGAATCCCTCGATCCGGGTCAAAGAGCTCGCCGACGAGCTGGGCGTATCCTCGGAAACCGTGCGTCGCGACCTGACAGAATTGGACAACACCGGACGGATTGCCCGTACCTACGGCGGTGCAGTGCGTACCAAAGCTTTTGAACCGGCGCTTGCCGAGAGATTGAAACTGCATATCGCACAGCGCGAAGCCATCGCGCGGCTGGCGGTCGAGCGTGCCGGCACTGCCAGCAGCCTGTTCATCGGCGGTGGCGCCACGACGCTGCATTTCGCCCGTGCGCTGCGCCAGACCAGCCGCCGACTGACCGTCTTGACCCCTGCCTTCAGCATCGCGACCGAACTGTCTACCAACCCGATGATCGAGGTGATGGCGCTGCCCGGCATTGTCGAGCCGAAGGAGGGGGTTGTTTATGGCGGTGAAACGCTGAAATGTATTGCCCAGTTTCGAACACCTCTTGCAGTGATCGGCGCATCGGGTGTGGATGCGGACGGAGTCAGTGAAGCATTGCTCAACGTGGCACAGGTCTATTCGGCAATGGTCAGGCATTCAGATGAAACGCTTGTCCTCGCCGACAGCTCGAAATTCGGGGTCCGGTCGCTGCAACAGGTCGTAGGTCTTGAGCGGAACGTGTGCTTGGTCACGCAAAAGGAACCGGAACCTGCCTTGCAGGCCGCTATTCGGCAACGTGGAGCAGAACTGCTCTATGACACATCCCGGTCGGAGAGCCGGCCATGACATTGCCAAAGGAGCACAGATCATGAGCCAGAGCATGGGAGCAAACCGCTGGAAGCGTTTTGATGACTGGGATGATCGTGCCTTGCGGCTGGACACATTCGCGATCGAAGACCCCGAGAATGGATTCTCGGCCTTTCACGGAGCGGCGGACCCCAAACCGGACCTTGGGATCAAGGGTAAAAGGGTGACGTCTATGGATGGTGTCGCGGCAGAGGATTTCGACCTGATCGACGCCTTCATCGCGACCTACCATATCGACCCGGACATCGCCGAAGAGGCGATGGCGATCCCGTCAAACCAATTGGCCCGAATGCTGGTGGACATGAATGTCCCACGGACCGAGCTCACGCGCCTTGCCCGTGGTCTGACCCCGGCAAAGCTGGCCGAAACCGTGGCCCAGATGAACGCCATGGAAATCGCATTTGCCTATTCCAAGATGCGCGCGCGCCAGACGCCGGGCAACCAGGCGCATGTGACCAATGCCAAGGACGATCCGCTGCAACTGGCTGCGGATGCCGCGATCGCGGTCGCCCTTGGCTTTGACGAGATCGAAACCACCATGCGTGTTGCCCGCAATTCCTGGTCCAATGCTCTGGCCTGCTGTGTCGGCTCCGCTGTAGGGCGGTCGGGCACGCTCTTTCAATGCTCAAGCGAAGAAGCCGAAGAACTTGAAATCGGCATGGCGGGCTTCACGTCCTACGCCGAGACCGTCTCGGTCTATGGCACCGAAAGCGCCTTTGTCGATGGCGATGACACACCGTGGTCCAAGGCCTGGCTGGCGGCGGCCTATGCCTCGCGCGGGATCAAGATGCGCTGCACCTCGGGCGCGGCAGCCGAGTTGCTGATGGGCTTTCATGAATCGAAATCTCTGCTCTATCTCGAAGCGCGATGCCTGTGCCTGCAACGCGGCATGGGATCGCAAGGCACACAGAATGGTGGCATTGACGGCGCTCCGCTGGCCTCTTCGATTCCCGGTGGCGTTCGCGAAATCATGGCCGAGAATCTCGTGGCCGTCTGGCTTGATCTGGAATGCGCCTCGGGTAATGACGCGCGGCATTCAGAGTCCGATATGCGGGTGGCGGCCAAGGTTCTGCCCTTTCTGATCGGTGGATCCGACCTGATCTGCTCGGGCTTTGGCAGTATTCTGAAATACGACAATTCGTTTAACCCGTCTTCGTTCAATGGCGAAGAACTCGAGGAATTTCTGGTGCTTCAACGGGATTTCGAGGCCGACGGCGGGTTGACCGCGGTGGAAGATGCGCGGGCGCTGGAACTCCGGCGGCGCGCGATCGACGCCCTTTCCTTCGTGCTCAGGGATCTCGGACTTGCCGAGGCAACCGAGATCATGAAACGGTCGGTCGCCGTGGCCTCGGGATCAAACGACACAGAGAGCTTTGCCCCGCGCGATGTGGCGCTGATCAGTGACAAGATCCAGGGCAACGGGGTGGATGTGCTGGATGTCATCCGTTCGCTGCATCGCGGAGGGTTCAAGGCGGAGGCCGAGAACCTGCTGTTCCTCGTCAAGCTGCGGGTGTCGGGCGATTATCTTCAGACCTCGGCCATCGTGCGTGACGGGCGGGTGATCAGTGCGATCAATGATCCGAATGAATATGACGGGCCCGGCTCCGGATATCGCCTGACCGACAAACGGCGCGAAGAACTGGCCGCGATCCGCAATGTGCTCAACCGCGAGGAAGTGTTGCGTGCCGAAGCCGCCAGCGAAATGGGCGAGGCCAAGGCCATACGCTATCAGTCGATGGGTCCGGCCACGCCCGGTACTGCAAAAAACCAAATCGTCGTGGGGGTCAGCCCGGGCTTCGGGACAAAGATTTTCCGCACCCTCGCCGGACACCGGCTGAGTGCGGTTCTGAAGGCGTTGAAATCAGGGATCGAACGCGGCGGAGGGACGATGCGCCTGGTCCGGTTCTGGCATACCGCGGATACTTCCTTTCTGGGCCTGAGTGCTGCGCGCCTGTCCGGCTCGGGCGTGGGGATCGGCCTGCAATCCAAAGGGACGGCCGTTGTTCACCAGAAGGATCGCCTTCCTCACAACAATCTCGAACTTTTCTCGAATGCCCCGGTCACCACGCTGGAGCATTACGAAAAGATGGGTTTCAACGCCACATGCTATGCTGGCAATGAACTGCCCGAACCGGTGGTCGTCCCCACGCGCGGCGAGGCCCTGGGGGCCAGGTTCCACGCCCGCGTCGCCCTGACCTATGCGATTGAAACCGCGTTGACAGAAGACGACGCCTCACCGGAGGATCTTGAACTTGCCTTCCTGGAGCCAGGACCATGACGGATGAACTAGACGCCAAGGACTACCCCATTGCACAAACGCGTCCCGAGCGGGTCCTGGGCCGCCGTGGCAAACCTCTGGACAGCCTGACGCTGGACGCGGTCATCGACGGCGACGTCGAGATGGAGGATCTGCGCATTACACCGCAAGCCTTGTTGCAGCAGGCCCAGATTGCCAAATCGGTCGGCCGCGCTGCATTGGCGGGGAATCTGGAGCGCGCGGCCGAGATGACGGAGATCCCACAGGCCGAAGTGATGCGTATCTACGAGTTGTTGCGTCCCGGTCGCTCTGCTTCGAGTGACGAGCTGCGCGACGCCGCACACCAGATCAGATCGCGCTACAACGCAACACTGCTCGCGGATTTCATAGAAGAAGCAGCAGCGTTCTACGACAAGCGCGGGCTCTTTCGAAAGCGCTACTGAGCCTGATGCCATTTTCGGCCAGGCAGTCCAACTGATTTCCTGTCCGCTCAGGCGTGCAAGGCAACGGGCCTCTGTTGGCAATGTGTCGGCCGCATAACATGCAGCGTTGCATCGGGAATTCCCGAGGATCAGCGCCAACTCACCTCCAGAAGGTCTCAGCTTGCCCGCTTGATCCCCATGACCCGCGCGCGGGCGCGAGGATCGGAATCAAACAGCGCGGCAAGCTGTTCTGTCATGGCACCGGCCAGTTGTTCGACATCGGTAATCGTCACGGCGCGTTCATAGTATCGCGTGACGTCATGGCCAATGCCGATGGCCAAGAGTTCCACTGCCTTGCGCCGCTCGACCATTTCGATCACATCGCGCAGGTGCTTTTCCAGATAGCTGGCGGGGTTCACCGACAGGGTGGAATCATCGACAGGGGCGCCGTCTGAAATCACCATCAGGATCTTGCGCGCCTCGCGCCGGTTTACCATGCGCCGGTGCGCCCATTCCAGCGCTTCGCCGTCGATATTTTCCTTGAGCAGGCCCTCTTTCATCATCAGGCCCAGATTGTCGCGCGAGCGCCGCCACGGGGCATCCGCACGCTTGTAGATGATGTGGCGCAGATCGTTCAGGCGACCGGGTTGCTGCGGGCGGCCATCATTCAGCCATGCCTCGCGCGCCAGCCCGCCTTTCCACGCCCGCGTGGTAAAGCCCAGGATCTCGACCTTGACGTTACAACGTTCCAGCGTGCGCGCCAAAACGTCGGCGCAGATCGCGGCAATTGAAATCGGTCGGCCCCGCATCGACCCGGAATTGTCCAGGAGGAGCGTCACGATGGTATCGCGGAATTCGGTGTCTTTCTCGACCTTGAAACTCAACGGCGTGGTCGGGTTCGCCACCACGCGCGCCAAACGCCCGGCGTCCAGAATGCCTTCTTCGCGGTCAAATTCCCAACTGCGATTCTGTTGAGCCTGCAGGCGGCGCTGCAACTTGTTTGCCAGCCGCGATACGGCCCCCTTCAGCGGTTCAAGCTGCTGATCCAGATAGGCGCGCAACCGTTCCAGTTCGACCGGCTCGGCCAGATCTTCGGCGGCGATTTCCTCGTCATGATCGGTCTTGTAGACCTTGTAATCGGGGTCTGCGTCCGAGATCGGCTGCGGGGCAGGCGGCTCGAGCGGCGCTTCGCCGTCGGGCATCTCGGCATCCTCGGCCAGATCCTGATCAGCCAGATCATCAGAGCTGACTTGGGCCTGCGACTGGTCCTGCTGATCGTCCTGCGTCTGCTCCGGGTCGGCATCGGCATTGTCGTCGTCATCATCCTGACCGGTGCTGTCGGGGTCCTGATCCTCCTCGGCATCTTCCTCGGCCTGGTCGTCCTGATCCTCGTCCTCGCTGTCCGGGTCTTCGCCAAGCTGATCGCCATATCCCAGGTCGGCAATCACCTTGCGTGCAAACTTGGCAAAACCGGTTTGATCGGCCAGCTGTTCCTGCAGGTCTTCGAGCGTGCCGCCCGCCTGATCCTCGATGAACCCGCGCCACAGGTCCATGACGTTCTGCGCCCCACGCGGCATGCCCCGACCGGTGGCAAGGTGACGGATCAGATAGCCCGCTGCCACAGCAAGCGGCGCCTCGGATGCCTGGGTGATCTGATCATAGCCCCGGCGCAACGCATCATTGCCGATCTTGGCATCGATATTGCCGGCGGTGCCCGGCATGTCGCGCGCGCCCATCGCTTCGCAGCGGGCCGTTTCCATCGACTCGTAGAGTTCGCGCGCCATGTCACCCGGTGGCGCATAGCGCGCATGGGTGGCGTTGTTGTGATACTTGCGGTTCAGGGCCAGCGCATCTGCGGTGCCCCGTGCCAGCATCACCTCGTCGCGTGTCATTCGGCGGCTGACTTGCGGCAGGCGCATCGCATCGCCCGACAGTCCGGACGGATCAACCGTGTAGCTGATCGACAGTTCGGGATCGTCGGCCATCACCTTGGTCGCCTCGGCCAGCGCCTTCTTGAACGGATCGGCTGGGTTGTCGGATTTGATGGCCATTGCGATGCTCGACAGTCTCAGGGTTAGCGTTGCGCGCCGGGTGTATCCCACGCATGATAATCTGCTCCGATTGATGACGACCGTACAGGGGATACGGGGGAAACCGGTCCTGCGCGTTGTATATTGTGTTTACGCAAAGCGAAAGTACGTCTTGCAGATGGAGGCGACGATCGGCTCGCTCTGGCGCGTTCATCCCGAGGTGCACATCGAGATCCACACCACGTCGGACTGGGCACCGCGTCTCGCCCAACTCGATGCTATTATCCGGCTGCCGATCTATAATTGTCGTCTGCCGCTACGCCAGATTCGGCGTCGAAAGGGCGGATGGACCGACGTCCGGATTCACAAACAGCCCTCGCGCCCCGCCACCCGACCCTGCGAGCGGCGACGATCACAATGCCGTTTCCAGAGGACGCTGACGCCGTTCCTTATCCCAAGGCGGTGCTTGCGGCACTCTCAGGCAGTTCTTCATCAAAGCAACGCTGATAGAACTCGGCGACGGTCTGTCGTTCCAGTTCATCACATTTATTGAGGAAGGACAGGCGGAAGGCATAGCCGACATTGCGGAAGATCTCGGCGTTCTGGGCCCAGGTGATCACGGTCCGCGGGCTCATCACGGTGGAAAGATCGCCATTCATGAACGCGGTCCGGGTCAGATCGGCAACCGTCACCATCTGGCCGATCGTCTTGCGCCCGTCAGAGGTGTTGTAGTGCGGTGCCTTCGCAAGAACGATGGCGCTCTCGGCGTCATGGCTCAGGTAATTCAGCGTCGCCACCAGAGACCACCGGTCCATCTGTGCCTGGTTGATCTGCTGCGTACCGTGATACAGACCCGTGGTGTCGCCAAGGCCGACCGTGTTGGACGTCGCGAACAACCGGAAATAGGGGTTCGGCGTGATGATCTCGTTCTGATCCAGTAGCGTCAGTTTGCCGTCATGCTCCAGGACACGCTGGATCACGAACATGACGTCCGCGCGTCCCGCATCATATTCGTCAAAGACAATTGCGGTGGGATTGCGCAGTGCCCAGGGCAGGATTCCTTCGTGGAATTCCGTCACCTGCTTGCCATCGCGCAGCTTGATCGCGTCCTTGCCGATCAGGTCGATCCGGCTGATATGGCTGTCGAGGTTGACCCGAACCGTGGGCCAGTTCAATCGCGCCGCAACCTGTTCGATATGGGTCGACTTTCCGGTGCCGTGATAGCCTTGGATCATCACCCGCCGATTGTGCGAAAACCCGGCCAGGATCGCCAGGGTGGTATCCGGGTCGAATTTGTAGGTGGCATCGATTTCGGGCACTCGGTCGCTGCGATCGGCAAAACCCTTTATCGTCATCGGGGTATCGATCCCAAAAACATCCCGCACCGAAACGTCTTCGGTCGGTTTCGCATTCATCTCAATCGCGCCGTCCGCCATGCCCGTCGTCCTTATCCTCTGTCCCCCCGGCTGGGGGCTGAACCCGCGTGTGGTGCAACATTAAGCGGGCAAGGGCAAGGGGACGGGCGTTGAAATTCGATCCAACAGGGCACTGAGTTGGACGTTTCTAGAAATGGTGCAGACAGACATAGCGCAGCGGCCATCCACACAATCGGTTCGCCATGCATTGATTGATGGTCGGCACCGCGGGACGAAGCGGTCATTGCGACGCTTGACGCAACCCATAAAATGACTGATCTTGCCTAGGTGAGCTGGCCGTATTGGCATTCCGATCAGGACATTTGTGCCAGACATTACGGTATCGAATAGCGCAAGCAAAGACGCTTCCGGACAAGCGTCTCAGAATCAACTCACATCAAAAATCATCGGAGGCTGAGAAAATGATCTCATCCGAATACTGCCGACTCATGGCTCGCTACAATACATGGCAAAACATCTCGTTGGTTAACGCCGCCGATGGACTCACCAATGCGGATCGCTGGAAGGATCGAGGTGCGTACTTTCAATCGATTGCGGCTACTTTGAACCATCTTTATTGGGCTGATGCCTTGATGTTGCAGCGACTAAAAGGCAACGGACGCCCAGAGGAAACCATCACGCACTCCCTAACCAGCCCATCGAATTGGGATGATTTCAAAACGCTGCGCTTGCAACGCAACGAGGAAATTGAAGAATGGACGGCCCGATTGGTCGATGCTGACCTCAACGGTACAGTTGTTTGGTATCCTGGGGACGGTTCAGCCCGGATCGAGAGGCCAACGGCTCTCTGTGCGGCTGAGCTCTTCAATCACGAGACCCACCACCGGGGGCAGGTCCACGCTATGCTGACGGCTGCGGGTGCTAAGCCAGAGCCAACCGACCTCTCGATGGTGCCATAATCTGTTCGCCCGGGTTCAAACCTGAGATTGGCGCCAAAGCGAGAGCGACCTCAGTCCTTGAAGTTGCGGCTGACCTTGATCTGATCCCAGGCCCAGACGACCTCTTGCAGCTGTTCTTCCTGCGACCGGTCGCCGCCGTTCATATCGGGATGCAGCACCTTGATCAGCTTCTTGTAGGCCTTGCGCACTTCGGGCTTGGTCCAGTTGTCCTTGGCTTCGAGTATCTCGATCGCCCGCCGCTCGGTCGGGGGCAACCGGCGTCCGGCGCCACCATTGCGTCCGGGGTTTTGCGTGGCATTCGCGCCCAGCACCTGGTGCGGGTCTTCGATGCCAAGACGCGCCCAGGCACGCGCCTCGGGGTCGGACATCGGCTTGGTCGAGCGTTCCCACACCTTGTCCTTGGATTGCTGCGCGTTGATCTCGGCCTCGGTGGTGCCGTCAAAGAAATTCCATTTCAGATTGTACTCGCGCACATGCTGCTGGCAGAACCAGTAATAGTCATCCAGCACGTCCGGCGCCTTGGGTGCGCGGAACTTGCCCGGTTCCTCACAGCCCTCGTGATGGCACTGCCGGACCGAGGTTTCCGACGCCCCGGACATGCCGCGCCGCCCGCGAGGGTTCTTTTTCTTGGCTGACTTGATCGACATGTCAAAGCCAAAGGGATCTGATTTGGTCATCGAAGGAACCTTTACACGGGCATCTTTCAGTTTCGGAGACCAGAGTTTAGAGTATGTGGCGTGAGATAGAAGAGGGTGCGGTGAAAAAAATCCGCAAATACACAAAATGAGCGTCACCACCGACATCCATGAGCGGCTTCAAGCCGCTTTTGCCCCTTCCGCGCTGGACGTGGTCGATGACAGCGAAAGTCATCGCGGCCATGCCGGCTATCAAGAGGGCGGCGAAAGCCATTTCAACGTGCGCATCCGATCAGAAGCGTTTCGCGATCAATCCCGGATCGACCGGCACCGCGCCGTGCATGCCGCACTTGGGGCTGATCTGGTGGGTCGCATCCATGCGCTGTCGCTGGATATCGGTGTCTGACGGCGACCGGCGCAACGACGATCCTGCCATGCGGACGGCTGTCAAGGCGAGCGAGCAACGCCAGACCGATGCCGGGTGACACCTGCAGGCTCCTCATCGTGTTCCCGGTGCAGGGAGTTGCGAGCGGCGCCCGTTCGATCGGGTCTCGAGCGTCGTTCACGCCCAGCCAAGCTGTCTCAGCGAATGAACGTCGTTCCAGATTTTCGTCATATGCCGGAGCTTCCCCGCATCAAAATCCAGGACATAGACGTAATCTGCCGCAATGCTCTTGCCTGTCGGCTCTCCTGACCCGGCATCGACCGTATGTGTCCCGTGAAAAACCGCAGCCGCGATCACCTTGCCGTGCTCTTCGTCCTCGGCAAATGATTTCAACTCGTAGTGACCGTCGGGGACAGGCACGAACAATCCTTTCATCCACTCGGCGTACCCTTCGACGGTGGTGACATCCGCAAGCGCATCCGCCTGCGCCGAAAAACTCGCGTCGTCGTGGCACCACTGCTTGCAGGCGTCCCAGCCCTGGCCGGTCTCGCAGGCTTCAAAGAAGTCTCGCGCCGCTTTCTTGTTTGTCATCCTGCTTTCCCACATCTGTTGTCGGACAGCCACGAATACTTGCCCGCAGAATCAATAACACGACATACGTGTATTTCAAACACAGACGGAATGGCGCCTCTTTCCCGAGCAAGCCGAGCAAGCCGAGCAAGCCGAGCAAGCCGAGCAAGCCGAGCAAGCCGAGCAAGCCGAGCAAGCCGAGTAAGCCGAGCTGCTGTGTGCTGTGTGGCCAGCATCGGCAGGCTTGACCCGGCGGGGCCCACTGCGTACGCAGTGCCGGGTGACGGCGAGGGCAGGGCAACCGGGACGGTGCCGGGGCAGCGGAGGATTCCACGGATGAATGGGCGTTTTGCCGTGGTATTCGGGGCCTGCCTCACCCAGTTCACGATTATCGGCTTGCTGTTCTCCTATGGCATTTTCATCAAGGCGTTCGAGACCGAGTTCGGCTGGTCGCGCACCCTCTTGTCCGGCTGTTCGACGCTTGCGTTTTTCATGATGGGTTTGCTTGCCATGGTCAGCGGGCGTCTCAGCGATCGGTTCGGGCCGCGCCGGGTGCTGGCCGTGACCGGCATCAGCTATGGGCTGGGCTATGTGCTGATGTCGCAGATCAGCGCGCCATGGCAGCTCTACCTGATCTTCGCCACGTTCCTTGGGCTGGGGCTCGGCTCGCATGATGTGGTGACGCTGTCCACCATCGGGCGCTGGTTCTCCGCGCGACGGGGCATCATGACGGGGCTGGTCAAGGTCGGCACGGCCACCGGGCAGATCATCGTGCCGCCGCTGGCTGCCTTGCTGATCGCCGGCTTCGGCTGGCGCATGGCGCTGATGACGTTGGGCGTGGCGGCGGCGGTCCTGCTCTTCATCGCCGCCATGGCCATGCGAAGCCCGCCGGTTGCCGCCAGCACCGATCCCCTGGCGCCGCCGCAGGGAATGGCGTTCGCCTCTGCCCGTCGCACCCGCGCCTTCTGGACCCTCGGCGCGACCCAGTTCCTGCTCATGCCGTCGCTGTTTACGGTGCCTTTGCACGTCGCGGTGCATGGCATGGATATCGGGATGAGCGCTCCGCTGGCGGCAACGCTGCTCTCGGCCATTGGCGTGGCCAGTATCGCGGGCCGGCTTTTGGTTGGCGGTCTGATCGACCGTATCGGTGGGCGCAACGGCTATATCTGCTGCTTTGCCGCCCTGATACTGGGCCTTTGCATCTTGATCCTGGGACATTCCCACATCGCGCTCTTTGCGGCGATGGCGGTCTACGGCTTTGGCCACGGCGGGTTTTTTACCGTGGTTTCGCCCACGGTCGCCGAGTTCTTTGGTCTGCGCGCGCATGGGGCGATCTTTGGCACGGTCCTGTTCTTTGGGACGGTCGGCGGCTCACTCGGCCCGATCCTGGCCGGTCTCGTCTTTGACACCACCGGCAGCTACTTTATCGCCTTCAGCGGGCTTCTGGTTATGGCCGCGCTCGGCCTCGGGCTGGTTCTGTCCCTTCCAACGCCCGACCCAGAGGCCGTACCGGCATCGGTCTGAAATATCACTCAGTTCCGTTCGCGCTCGATATCCTGCTGTTCGGGCATTGGCTCCACGCCCGAAACCAAAGGAGGCGTGCGAACCGGCTCCTCCACCGTCACCGATGGTGCGGGCACGACCGGAGGGGCCTTGGCGGCGGGCGTCGTCATCACCGGGGAAACCACGGCGCTGTCGTCCTCCAGCGCGCGGCGAAAGATCAGCACATTGCGCCAGTTGGTTGTCGATCCGGTCAGCCCGCTGCGCTCTTCGCTGGGCAACAATTCGGCCCGCAAGTATTCCCAGCCCGACGCGGCCATCTCGTTCAGAACCGCCTCGACCGACAAGGCAAAGCGCCCCTCGGGCGTCTTGATGCCCTTGGTTTTCTGCCCTTTCTGCGGGGCAGGGACAACCTTGTATTCATAGCGTGACATATCTGCGATCCCGAGTTCTTTCTGCGCGCTCCCTATAACAGCGCCACTGCGATCAATACCAGCCCTAACGCCGGATCCCGATGCTGCGCCCGGCGCGCTCCGGGCGTGGCAAGTCGGCCTGCGCCGCGGCCATCGCCGCAAACTTCTCCGCGACATCCGGCAGGAACGGCGCAACCTTCGGCCCGCTCATGTCGATATGCAGCCCCAGGGCCTCGCCCGTCGCCGCCAGCCAGCCATCCTCGTGATGCAATTCCTGATAGGTGTGAAAGCTCTTGTCGCTGTGGTCCACAAGCTGAAAGCTCACCCGAACCCGGTCGCCCTCGTGCAATTCGCGCATGTAGCAGATGTGAAACTCCGCCGTATAGGTCGTGAACCCCTTCGTTCTGGCATAGTCCGGCCCCAACCCGAGCAACTCGTACGCTTCATCTGCACAGGTATCGAACAGCACGTTGTAATAGGCCATGTTCATATGGCCGTTATAGTCGATCCATTCCGGTTTTACGGTCATCACGCTGGACATGAAAGGTGCGCTCATACTGTTCTCCTTTGGCCTGCCTGCGCCCGGAAACGGGCACTGGCTTCAATGATCATCCGCACGACATCAGCGGATGCGCCTCACCCGGTCTCTGTACAGATCATACCAACCGGGCGGCATTCGAACACCTCAGAGCGCCAGTTTGGCGCTGACGATCTCGTTTACCGCCTTGGGGTTGGCCTTGCCGCCGGTCGCCTTCATCACCTGGCCCACGAACCAGCCGGCCAGTTTCGGATTGGCCTTGGCCTTTTCCACCTGTGCCGGGTTGTCGGCGATTACCTTGTCCACGGCGGCCTCGATCGCGCCCGTATCTGTGACCTGCTTCATGCCGCGCATTTCGACAATGTCCGCGGGGTCGCCGCCTTCGGTATAGACGATCTCGAAGAGGTCCTTGGCGATCTTCCCGCTGATATCCCCTTTGGAAATCAACGCGATGATCCCGCCAAGCTGGGACGGTGACACCGGGCTTTCGCCGATCTCGTGGTCTTCTTTCTTGAGCCGCCCGAACAGTTCGTTGATCACCCAGTTCGCCGCTAGTTTGCCATCACGGCCTTCTGCGACAGCTTCGAAATAGCCTGCGGATTCCAGATCTGCCGTCAGTACCGAGGCGTCGTAGTCGGACAGCCCGAAGTCCTTGATGAAACGCGCTTTCTTGTCATCCGGCAATTCCGGAAGACTGGCCGCGATGTCATCGACCCATCCCTGTTCGATCTCTAGCGGCAGCAGGTCGGGGTCAGGGAAATAGCGGTAGTCATGCGCCTCTTCCTTGGACCGCATCGACCGGGTTTCGCCCTTGTCCGGATCATACAGGCGGGTTTCCTGATCGACTGTTCCGCCGCCTTCGACAATCGCGATCTGCCGCCGCGCCTCGACCTCGATCGCCTGTTGTATGAACCGCATCGAGTTCATGTTCTTGATCTCGCAGCGCGTGCCGAGATGGGAGAAATCCTGCGTTTCCTGGTATTTCTCGTACTGACCGGGTCGGCAGATCGACACGTTCACGTCGGCGCGCAGGTTACCGTTCTGCATGTTCCCGTCGCAGGTCCCCAGATAGCGCAGGATCTGGCGCAGCTTGGTCACATAGGCGGCGGCCTCTTCGGGGCCGCGAATATCAGGGCGAGAGACGATTTCCATCAGCGCCACGCCGGTCCGGTTCAGATCGACAAAGGACATGATCGGATCCATGTCGTGGATCGACTTGCCCGCGTCCTGCTCGATATGGATACGTTCGATCCGCACCAAGCGCGCGACGCCATCGCCCATCTCGACCAGCACTTCGCCTTCACCGACGATGGGGTGATAAAGTTGCGAAATCTGATAACCTTGCGGCAGGTCGGGATAGAAATAGTTCTTGCGGTCAAAGGCACTTGCGAGGTTTATCTCAGCCTTCAGGCCAAGCCCCGTGCGCACGGCCTGCTCGATGCAGTATTCGTTGATCACCGGCAACATGCCGGGCATCGCGGCGTCCACGAAGGCGACGTTTGAATTGGGTTCCGCCCCGAATTTGGTCGACGCCCCCGAGAACAGCTTTGCGTTCGAACTGATCTGCGCATGGACTTCCATGCCGATGACCAGTTCCCAGTCGTGCTTGGCCCCGGCGATGATCTTGGGCTTGGGGGTGGTATAGCTCAGGTCCAGCATGGCGTACCTCTTGTCCAACGTCGAAGCCTTCTAGGACACCGATCAGATCGGGGCAAGAGGGGGCCGGTGCGATGCGGTCAGAACACCGTGAAATGGTTGCGCTTCACGGTCAGGCCGCGATCTTGCAGTGCCACCTCGAACGTGCGGTGCGGCGGGATCGCCTCATACGGCAGGCGAACCTTCTTGTTGCCGATCAGGAAGGCGGTGACGCGCACCGAAAAATCCCATCTCGTGTCAAACTGCATATGCTCGATCTCGCTCAGTTCCAGCGCGCCCTGCCGCTTGCCCGTGTACCACTCAAGTCGGTCCTGCGACAGCCGGAGGCCCGCGCTCGTGTCCTTCAGGATATCGAACAGCGCGGGCAGGGTGGGCAGGGCGAGCAGCGCCATCAGCCACCACGCCGCATCAACTTTCACGACCAGTGCAATCAAGACGCCATAGATGGCCGCAAGGATCAGGATCATTCGCCGCGATCGGCCCCGCCGCTCAAAGACCAGATCCTCGGGCATCAGCGACCGCCAGTGACCTCGAGCATGCTGCCGGTGACATAGCTCGCCTCATCGGACAGCAGGTACAGAATCGCATCGGCCACCTCACCCGCCGATCCGGTACGCTGCATCGGCACCATATGGGCAAGGCGTTGAGCGCGACCGGCTTCGCCGCCCTTGGCGTGGATGTCCGTCTCGATCAGGCCGGGGCGCACGGAATTGACGCGGATATTCTCGCCTGCAACCTCGTCCGACAGACCCTTTGTAAAGGTGTCGATGGCCGCTTTGGAGGCGGCGTAATCCACGTATTGCCCGCCCGAGCCCAGCCGTGCGGCGGCGGATGAAACATTGACGATCGCGCCACCATCACCCTGGGCCTGCATCCGCTGTACAGCCTCTTTGGCGACAAGGATTGCACCGATCACGTTGATGTCGAACATGCGCCGCAGGCGGGCGTGGGTCATCTCGGTCACGCGCGCGGTCTGGTCCACCACGCCCGCGTTGTTGACCAGCGCATCCAGCCGCCCGAATGTGGCGTCGACCTGTTGATACATGTGCGTGATCTGCTCCGGCTCGGCGACATCGGCCTGACAGATCAGGGTGCGTGCCCCGGCGGCCTCGGCATCCTTGGCAACTGCCTCGGCCCCGGCCCGGTCGTTGTTGTAGTTCAACGCCAGATCATAGCCGCGCGTCGCGGCAAGGCGGGCCGTGGCCGCGCCGATCCCGGCGCTGGCGCCTGTGATCAACAGAACCTTGCGCATCTATTTCGCCCCCCGGATGCGTGTGATCATCTCGGTTGTGTCCGGGGACAGGCCCGCTGTGCTGGCGATGCGTTCAAGTTCGGTTCCGATCTTTGACTGACGGTCGCTGTCATACCGCCGCCAGGTCTGAAACGCGCTGCACATGCGCGCCGTTGTTTGCGGGTTGACGGGGTCAAGCCGGATCAGCCAGTCCGCAAGCAGGCGGTATCCCGATCCGTCCGCGGCATGAAAACCGGCGTGGTTCATGGTGAGCGCACCCAGCGTCGCACGGAACCGGTTGGGGTTCTTCCAATTGAAATCGGCGTGCTCTGTCAGCGCCGCCACAATCGTCGCGGCCTTGTCCGGTACGGCTTGGGCGATTTGCATCCCGAACCATTTGTCGATGACCAGCCGGTCGTCCTGCCATTGGTCGTAAAAGGCCGCGACCTCTGCGCTGCCCTTGCCCGCTGCCAGCAAACAGCCGAGCGCGGACAGTTGCAACGTCATGTTATCCGCTGCCGCATATTGCGCGGCTGCCTGTGTGCCGCCGTCCAGTCGCGTCACCAGTGAAAGTGCCCTGCCGCCAAGGGCGCGTTTGCTCGTCTGGTCCGGATCGGGGCGATAGGGGCCATCCACGCGGCATTCGGCCAGAATGCGCGGCAGCACGTCCTGCGCATGTTGGGCCATTGCCAATGCCAGGGTCTCGCTGGCCTGCCAGATTGCATCCGGATCGGGTGTTGTGCCCGCTTCGGCCAGGGCGGCGGCCAATTCGGACTGGCTCGGCTGGCCCAGCATCAGCGCGCGATAGGCCGGGTCCAGATCCGCGTCGCGCAGCACCGCCAGCATCCCGTCGAGATAATCTGCCCCCGCGGGCGCGCCCGTCGTGGCCATCGCCATCAGGGTTTCGCGGGCCAAGGCGCGGCCTGCTTCCCACCGGTTGAACGGGTCGGTGTCATGCGCCAGAAGAAACGCCCGCTCGGCGGTGCCGACGTCGCGGTCCAGCACGACCGGCGCGGAAAACCCGCGCAGGATCGACGGAACCGGTCTTGCCGCCAGCCCTTCAAACGCAAAGCTCTGCGTGGCCTCGGTCATCTCCAGCATCCGGGTGGGCAGCACCTCGTCGCCATTGGGGTCGAGCAAGCCAACGCTGATCGGGATCACCTGTGGCTGTGGATCGGGCGATGCGGCGCTGGCCGGAAGGGATTGCGAGAAATGCAGCGTGTATGTGCCGTCTTTCCACTCATCGCGCACCGCAAGGCGCGGTGTCCCCGCCTGCGAATACCAGCGTTTGAATTGCGCAAGATCGCGGTCCGTAACGTCTTCAAACACCTGCAACCAATCCTCGATGGTGCAGGCCTGACCGTCATGGCGTGCGAAATAGAGGTCGAGCGCCCGCGCATAATCGGCGTCACCGACCAGCCGTTTCAACATGCCGATCACCTCGGCACCCTTTTCATAAACGGTCGCGGTATAGAAGTTGTTGATTTCCTGAAAGCTCTCGGGCCGCACCGGGTGTGCCAGCGGTCCCTGATCCTCGGGAAACTGCCGCGCACGCAAGTCGATCACATCGCTGATCCGTTTGACCGCCGCACTGCGCAGATCGCTTGTGAACTGGCTGTCGCGATAGACCGTCAGCCCTTCTTTCAGACAGAGCTGGAACCAGTCCCGGCAGGTGATGCGGTTGCCGGTCCAGTTGTGAAAATACTCATGCGCGATGATGGCTTCGATCCGTTCGAAATTCCCGTCTGTCGCGGTTTCCGGACTTGCCAGAACGGCAGAGGAGTTGAAGACATTCAGCCCCTTGTTCTCCATCGCGCCCATGTTGAAATCATCCACTGCGACGATGTTGAAGACGTCCAGATCGTATTCTCGGCCATAGACCTCTTCGTCCCACTGCATGGATTTCTTGAGCGCTTCCATGCCAAAGGCGCATTTGCCTTCATCGCCGGGGCGGACATAAAGGTTGAGGTCGACCGCCTTGCCTGAACAGGTGGTGAAACTGTCTGAATGTGCGACCAGTTCGCCCGCGACGAGGGCGAACAGATAGGCCGGCTTGGGCCATGGATCATGCCAGATCGCGTGACCCTGGCCTTGCACCTGTGGGTTGCCGTTGGACAGAAGAACCGGGTGGGGGCCCTTGATCTCGACGGTGAACACGCTCATCACGTCGGGCCGGTCGGGGTAGTAGGTGATCTTGCGAAACCCTTCGGCCTCGCATTGGGTGCAATACATGCCGTTGGACATGTAGAGCCCTTCAAGCGCTGTATTGCCCTCGGGATCGATCTCGACCTCGCACTCCCAGATGAACGACCCATCGGGAACCGGGCAGGTCAGCCCCTCGTCGGTGACCTCCGGGCGCACCGGCTCGCCGTTGATTGCCGCCTTGATCAGTGTCAGCTTTTTACCATGCAGATAGAACCGATGGTCCGTCGCCTCGGGGTTGGGTGCAAATGCGATGCGGCTCATGACCCGCGTCGCGTTGGGCGACAGATCAAACGTCAGGTGAACGGACTCTACGTCAAATCCAAAGGGTGTGTAATCCTTCAGATAGATTGTCTGCGGGGCGGTGTCCTTCATGGGGATTGGTCTCCGGGATGGGGCAGGTGTTGTCGTGGGACGTTAGGTTCGCAGGACCGCAGGTGCAACCGGTCGATGTGATCGATCCACCGATGCCAGGCCCCGACTTGCCAGCTTTGCGGCGCTCGCGCTGACTTGGGACCCTGCGGAGCCGACCGGCAATCGAACGGGTGGGTCACGGTCCATAGGCCGGTCGTGTGGTCGCTTGTTGCCTATCGGAAACTTTCGATCTAACTAACCGCGGTATACATTCGTGCACATGACAAGAAGAGGGACCGGAATGAGCGACAGGACCGTGATCGAAGGGCTGCAGATCGCGGCCGAACTTGTGGATTTTGTCGAGAACAGGGCGCTCCCGGGGACGGACATCGGCCCGGACCAGTTCTGGGCGGGCCTTGCGCGCGTGATGAACGAGTTGGGTCTCGAGAACCGGGCCTTGCTGGAACGACGCAGCGAACTGCAGGGCAAGATCGACGCCTGGCATCTGGAGCATCGCGACAGGTCGCACGATCACGAGGCCTACAAGGCATTCCTGGAAGAGATCGGCTATCTGCTGCCAGAGGGCGATGATTTCCATATCGATACGGAAAATGTCGATCCGGAGATCGCCACCGTGCCAGGGGCGCAGCTTGTGGTGCCGGTCACGAACGCGCGCTATGCGCTGAACGCCGCAAACGCCCGCTGGGGCAGCTTGTATGACGGGTTTTACGGCACGGACGCGATGGGCAGCACACCGAGTGCAGGCGGATATGATCGCGGGCGCGGCGCGCGGGTTGTCGCGCGGGCGCGGGTGTTTCTGGACGAGGCCTTTCCGATTGCCGGAGCCAGCCACGCAGACGTGCGCCGCTATCATGTGCAGGGTGGCGCCTTGCTGGTGGATGGCCAGCCGCTTGCGAACCCGGCGCAGTTCGTCGGGTATCGTGGCAATCCAAAGGCGCCGGATGCGGTGGTCATGGTCAATCACGGGCTGCACGTGGAACTGGTCTTTGACCGCGCCCATCCCATTGGCAGCCACGATCAGGCGGGTCTCGCCGATGTGCTGATGGAAAGCGCGATGACGGCGATCATGGATTGCGAAGACTCGGTTGCCTGCGTCGATGCCGAGGACAAGGTGCTGGCCTATGGCAACTGGCTGGGTCTGATGCAGGGAACCCTGACGGCAACGCTGAACAAGGGCGGCAAGACGGTCTCGCGTACGCTCAATCCTGACCGGGACTATACCGCGCCGGATGGCAGCGCGCTGTCGCTCAAGGGGCGGGCGTTGATGCTGGTGCGCAATGTGGGTCATCTCATGACCAACCCGGCCATTCTGGACGGCGACGGCAACGAGACGTTTGAAGGTCTGATGGACGCGATGGTGACTGTGTTGATCGCCATGCACGACCTGAAACGCGAGGGCGGCAATTCCGTTCATGGCTCGGTCTATGTCGTGAAACCCAAGATGCACGGCCCCGAAGAGGTCGCGTTTGCGGCGCGCACCTTTGACATGGTCGAAGACGCTTTGGACCTGCCGCGCAATACCGTCAAGATCGGCATCATGGATGAAGAGCGCCGCACCAGCGTCAATCTCAAGCAATGCATCCGGGCCGCCAAGAGCCGGGTCTGTTTCATCAACACCGGTTTTCTGGACCGGACAGGAGATGAAATCCATACGTCGATGGAGGCCGGGCCGTTTTCGCGCAAGGACTTCATCAAGCGCAAGGACTGGATCGGAGCCTATGAAGACCGCAATGTCGACATCGGACTTGAATGCGGGCTGCAGGGCAAGGCGCAGATCGGCAAGGGCATGTGGGCGATGCCCGACATGATGGAAGCGATGCTGGATCAGAAGATCGCCCATCCCCGCGCCGGTGCCAACACGGCCTGGGTCCCGAGCCCGACAGCGGCGACCCTGCATGCGCTGCACTACCACAAGGTCGACGTGTTCGCGGTTCAGGACAAGCTCAAGGCGAATGGTCGGCGCGCGCATGTGGATGCGGTTCTGACCATCCCTCTGGCAACCTACCGGCGCTGGTCGGACGCGCAGAAGACACAGGAAATCGAGAACAACGCGCAGGGCATTCTGGGCTATGTCGTGCGCTGGATCGATCAGGGGGTCGGCTGTTCCAAGGTGCCGGACATCAACAATGTCGGGCTGATGGAAGATCGCGCCACCTGCCGGATTTCGGCCCAGCATATTGCCAACTGGCTGCACCACGGGATTGTCAGCGAGACAGTGGTGCTGGATGCAATGCGCCGGATGGCCGCCGTCGTGGACGAGCAGAATGCCGGCGATCCGCTCTATCGGCCCATGGCGCCGGAGTTTGATGGGCTCGCGTTTCAGGCGGCCTGCGACCTGGTGTTCAAGGGGCGCAAACAGCCGTCGGGTTATACCGAGCCGGTCCTGCATGCACGGCGCCTGGAACTGAAAGCCGCCGGTCGCGCGTGAGGCGAGACACGGGAACGAGGGGGCTGTCTGCCCCCTCGCGCTCCCCCGAGGATATTTTCAGCAAGAAAAAGGAAATTCAGTCATGACGATCTCACTGCGCAAGGCGCGCACCATTATTCGCAAGACACTTGAAAAAGGCCGCGAGCTGGAGCTGAAGCCGCTGTCGGTGGTGGTTTTGGATGCGGGCGGGCATGTGCAGGCGTTCGAGCGCGAGGATGGGGCCTCTCCGGGGCGGTTCGCAATCGCGCATGGCAAGGCCTATGGGGCGGTAATGCTGGGCATGGCCGGGACCGCACAGATGGCGCGGGCCGAGCAGCAGGCGTACTTCATGGGGGCGGTGAACGGGCTCTTCGGCGGGCAGATGGTGCCGGTGCCGGGGGGCGTGTTGCTGCGCGACAAGAAGGGCGCGGTGATCGGGGCCGTGGGCGTGACCGGAGATACGTCTGACAATGACGCGACAGCTGCGCTGGCGGGGATCGAAGCTGCGGGGCTGACCGGCGAAATCTGAGCGGGCTTTACTCTGCGCCTTGGTGCGCCACGACACATGCACCTGCGCCATCATGCAGGGACCGGCAGTTGCCCATTGTTGCGGGGCGTCCTATTCTTGTTCAAACACAAGCGGACAGGCACATATATGGCGCGCCCAATCGTAGGCATCATCGGAAACAGCTATCTTATCAACGACGAGTATCCGGCCCACGCGGGCGGGTCGCACAACTCCGAGGCGGTGGCCGAGGTATCGAAGTGCCTGCCGTTGCTGATACCGGCCGATCCCAGGTACCTGTCTGTCGAGGAACTGCTCGAAACCTGTGACGGATTCCTGCTGACCGGCGGACGTCCCAACGTGCATCCCGAGGAATACGGCGAGGCGGAAACCGAAGCGCATGGCGCGTTTGACCGGGCACGCGACGCGATCACGCTGCCGCTGGTGCGGGCCTGTGTCGAGCGGGGGCAACCGTTCTTCGGGATTTGCCGGGGGTTTCAGGAGGTGAACGTTGCCTTGGGTGGCACGCTCTATCCGGAAATCCGCGACTTGCCGGGCCGGATGAACCACAGGATGCCGCCTGACGGGACGATGGAAGAGAAATTCGCGCTCCGTCACATGGTCCGGTTTTCCGAAGGCGGCGTGTTTCACGACCTGTTCGGTGCCGTCGAGGTGATGACCAACACCTTGCATGGTCAGGGGATCAAGCGTCCCGGATCCCGGATCGTGATTGACGGCCATGCGCCCGATGGGACGCCCGAGGCGATCTATGTCGAGAACGCGCCGGGCTTTACCCTGTCGGTTCAGTGGCATCCGGAATGGGATGCGGCCAACGATCCGGTTTCGCGTCCGCTGTTCACCGCGTTCGGCGATGCGGTCCGGGCCTGGGCGGCACGCGCGCCTTTGCAGAAGAGCGCCTGATCCCGGCGCATCAAATCAACAGATCAAAGCTCTTGCTGAAGGGCAATTCGCGGACGCGTGTGCCGGTCAGGTCGAACAGCGCGTTTCCGAGCGCGGGCATCGATGGCGGCGTGCCCGGCTCACCCGCGCCGCTGATGTGGCGCTTGTTCTCCAGCACGGCGACCTCGGTCACCGGTGCCGTGTGCATCCGGATCGCGTCGTAATCGGGAAAGTTCATCTGTTCGACCTCGCCACCGGCAAAGGTGATCTCTCCGAAACAGGCGGCGGACAGGCCATAAATCATGCCGCCGATCATCTGCGCTTCGACAATGCTGCGATCCAGTGCAATCCCGACATCACAGGCAATCCAGGCCTTGTTGATGCGGATGGTGCCGTCTTCGTCCACGACCTCGATGACCTGCGCGACCGGTGTGCCGAAACTGTAGGTAAATCCGACGCCACGCCCGATACCGTCCGGCGTTTTCCCCGTCCAGCCAGACATGTCGCGCACCGTTTCAAGGCAGGTGGCGGCGGGGCCCCATTCGGCTTTGGCTATTTCCAGTCGGAAGTCCAACGGATCGCGTTCTGCGGCGTGGGCCATTTCGTCGACAAAGCTGTCCAGGAGAAACCCGTTGATCGAGGCCCCGACCGAGCGCCAGAACCCGACGGGAACGGCCATATCGGCAAGGTAGCCCCGGATGCGGAAATTCGGAATGGCGTAGGGCGCGTTAAAGGCCCCGTCCACGGTGCCCTTGTCGGGCCCCGCAGCCGGTGCGCCCATCCAGCGCGCCATCGTCTGCTGTGTGCAGGACTGGGTTGCGATGCCACCATCCAGCAGAACGGCCTTGCCATCCTGCACCGCGCCTTTGAACCGGCCAATGGCGCCGGGACGGTAGAAATCATGCTGCATGTCTTCTTCGCGTGACCACGTGAGCTGCACCGGGACGTTTGGCATTTCCCTGGAGACGCGGGCCGCGAGTACGGCGAAATCCATTTCCCCCCGCCGCCCAAAACCACCGCCAAGATAGGTGGTATGCACATCCACCGCTGCGGGCTCCAATCCCACGGCTTCGGCGCAATGGCGTTGCACGAAGATCGGGGCCTGGGTGCCGCACCAGATGTCGAACCGGGTCCCGGAGAAGAGCGCGGTGGCGGTCATCGGTTCCATCGTTGCATGGGCAAGATAGGGAACGCGGTATTCGGCGCTGATTTCGGTGGCGCCGGTTGGGATCGTTTCAACATCCCCGTCATCGCGCATTTCCGAATTCGGGTCAGCGTCAAAGGCAGATGCGATCCTGGCAAATATCTGTTCGGTCTCGGGCGGGTAGGCGGCATCTTCCCATTCGATGTCGAGGCTGTCCAGCGCCTGCATCGCGATCCAGGTGTTGTTGGCCACAATGGCCACACCGGTGCCAAGGTCGATCACCTTTTGAACCCCTTGCATCTGCTCTGCCGCCGAGGCATCGAACCTCGTCATGCCGCTGCGTTGCGGAGACATTCGCACAGAGGCAAACTTCATCCCGTCCAACCGCACATCAATGCCGAATTCGGCGGTGCCGGTGCACTTGCCAACCATATCAACGCGGGGCTGTGATTTTCCAACCAACCGCCATTCGGTCGAAGGCCGTACATCGGCCTTCACCGGATCAAGGGCGGCAGCGGCGACCGCCAGATCGACGTAGGCAATCTCGGTCCCGTCCGGGGTGATGACCTTGCCGTCCGCCGTCCTGAGCGTTTGCCGCGCCACGCCGAGTTGCCGGGCGGCGGCTTCCTTCAACGTTTCACGGGCCGAGGCACCTGCGGCGCGCATCCGCTCGAACCCGTCGACCATCGAGGTCGATCCACCGGTGACCTGCATTCCGATGACCTTGCCGACCTTCCCCAGCGTTTCAGCGACGCTGTGCATGAAGTTGGAGCGATCATAGCCTTTACCGGGCAGAACCTCTCCGATCATGGCGCTGTTGTAATAGGCTGCGGCGGCGGGGCCGTGGAGCACGCGAACCTGATCCAGCTCGACATCCAGTTCTTCGGCGATCAGGGCGGCCCAGGTGGTCCTGACCCCCTGGCCCATCTCGGCGCGCGGGGCGAACAGGGTCACGCCCTGCCGGTCAATCAGCACGAATGGGTTGAGCGCGGCTTCGCCCTCGGTGGGCTTCAGTGGATTGGGCGCGGGGCGCGACACATAGTAGGCTCCGAAGGCGACGCCACCGACAATGGCGGCAGAGCCGATCAGAAAGGTCCGACGCGCGATCTTGCCGATGCTTGCCATGGTTCAGGCCTCCTTCATCTTGCCGGCGGCGGTGTGTATCGCGGCACGGATGCGGGGGTAGGTGCCACACCGGCAGAGGTTGCCCAGCATGGCGTCGTCGATATCCGCATCGGTCGGGTTCGGATTCTCGGCGAGCAACGCGGCGGCCTGCATGATCTGGCCGGACTGACAATACCCGCATTGCGCCACCTGAGTCTCGACCCAGGCCTCTTGGATCGCGGCCATCGCGTCGGGCGTGCCCACCCCTTCGATCGTGGTGACTTTGCCCCAGACATCGGAGAGCTGCACCTGGCAACTGCGCACGGCCTCGCCATCGATATGGACCGTGCAGGCGCCACAGGAGGCCACGCCACAGCCAAACTTGGTTCCGGTCAGGCCGATTTCATCGCGCAGGACCCAGAGCAAAGGAACGTCGCCGGGCAGTTCCACTTGGTGCGATTTACCGTTAATGGTGAGGTGTGTTGACATGGCTTGCCCTCGATCTGGCGAATGCTCTGACGCTTTGACATTAATAGCAAAAAATGTCAGCATGTCAATCGGGGAAAAACAGGGAAGTTCAAGGCCTTTGCCATGATGCGCGATGCAACCGATTCCAGACAGGACGCCATATTGCAGTCAGCATTGCGGGTTTTCGCGACCTATGGGTTTCGCAAGACCTCGATGAACGACATCGCGAACGGCGCCGGCATGTCCCGCCCGGCCGTCTACCAGCACTACAAGAACAAGGACGAGATCTTTCGCAGGCTCACCCAGATCTACTACGATCAGGCGGCCGATGCGCTCGCGACGGTGTTCAGCGCGCACAGGCCGGTGACCGAAACCCTGCATCACGCCTTTGATGCACAGGTCGGCGACATGGTCGAGGCGCTCCTGGCGTCTCCACACGGGATGGAGCTTCTTGACACCGGTGAAAGGACGGCGGCGGATATCAAGCAGACCGGAGAGGACCGGCTGCGCGTGCTCTACGCCGACTGGCTGAAACAGCAGGCCGAGCATGGCCGCATTGATCTTCCCGACACTCCCGAACAGGTCGCGGATGTTATCCTTGTCGCGCTGAAGGGGCTCAAGACAACGGTCAGTTCGGTTCCACAGCTACGGGCAAGGCTCGCGGCATTCGCGTCTTTGATCGGGCGTGGGCTTGAGGCTGCGTAGACCGCGATCGCCTCAGAGATCAGTCCGCAAATGCCAGAGTTCCGGGAACAGTTCGACGTCGAGCATCCGTTTCAGATAGCTTATCCCCCCGGTGCCGCCGGTCCCGCGCTTGAACCCGATGACACGTTCGACCGTGGTGACATGGTTGAACCGCCAGCGGCGAAAATAGTCTTCGAGATCGACCAGTTTCTCGGCAAGTTCGTAAAGCTCCCAGTGGGTCTGCGGATCACGATACACCTTGCTCCAGGCGGCGGCGACGGCCTCGCTCTCTGCATGTGGTTGCTCAAGCGCCCGGTCCAGAACCTCGTCGGGCAACGGAAAGCTCTGGTTCAACGCGCGCAGGGCCACGTCATAAAGGGACGGTTGCGCCAGTTCGCCGGTCAGCAGAGCCGTGATGCCGGGGCGATGGGCATGCGGCTTGAGCAGGGCGATGTTGCGGTTGCCCAGCATGAATTCGACCTGTCGATATTGATGCGACTGAAACCCCGAAGATTGCCCAAGTGCCTCGCGAAACGTTGTGTAGTCGCTGGGTGTCATGGTCCGAAGCACATCCCACGCATTGTTCAGCTGCTCAAAGATCCGCGACACGCGCGCCAGCATCTTGAAAGCGGGGCGCCGGTCGGCCTCTTGCAGGGTTGCGCGTGCAGCCGTCAATTCGTGGATCGCAAGCCGCATCCACAATTCCGAAGTCTGGTGCTGGATGATGAACAGCATTTCGTCATGGGCATCCGACAGGGGGTGCTGCGCATCCAGAACCTTTTGCAGGTTGAGATAGTCGCCATAGGACATGCGCCCGTCAAAGGACATCTGCGCACCCTCGCGCGCGGGATCATAAGGGTCGGTCATTGTGTCGGCTCCAGTTTCAGCTCCATACGGAACCGCTCCAGCGGCACGCCGGCGCGCATCACGGTTTCCGCTTCGATCTCATGCCAGCCGTGGCGCGCGAGAAACTTCCGCGCCAGGTGACTGGCATCGGCTGTCAGGTGGCCCAGGCCATGCGCGCGGGCGGATTGCAGCACGCTTTCATGCAGGGCGCCAGCCACCCCGCGCCCCATATCGTCGGGCGTGACAAAGGCCATGTCCAGATGGCCGTTCCGTTCCAACGTCATGAAACCGATAACGGTCTCGCCGCGATGCGCGACACAAGTCAGGGCATCGCCCAGACGGGCACAGTTCTCAAGTGTCGGCGCAGGCACGCTGGCGCACCAGGCATCCCTTTGCGCCTGACTATAGTGGTGCCGCGCTCCGGTCTGAACCGCGTCAAAGAACACGTGCCAGCATCCCGCACAGTCCGCTGCCACGTAGGGGCGCACGGCCCATGTCATGTCACCGCCGCGCGGGCCTTGTACTCTGCCTGATCCCACAGCCGGTTCTGCATCACGTCGCGGATGATGGCGACGGCGGCACGCACGTCGCCCTCGTCGATATAGAGCGGGGTAAAGCCGAACCGCATGATGTCAGGCGCGCGGAAATCGCCGATCACGCCACGGGCAATCAGCGCTTGCATCGCGGCATAGCCATCTGCAAAGCGGAACGAGACCTGGCTGCCGCGATGGGCCGCGTCGCGCGGGCTGGCGAGGGTCAGCATCGGGCAGGCGGCCTCGATCTCGGCGATGAACACCTCGCACAGCCCGATTGACGCCCTGCGCACGTCGGCCATATCGGCCATGTCCCAGATATCCAGCGCGGTCTCCAACGCCGTCATCTGGATGATCGGCGGCGTTCCGACCCGCATCCTCTCGACACCGGTGCCGGGCCGATAGCTTTTTTCGAACGCAAAGGGGGCGTCATGGCCCAGCCAACCAGACAAGGCAGGCACCGCCCGGTCCGCATGGCGCGGTGCAACATAGATGAACGCAGGCGCGCCGGGGCCGCCATTGAGATATTTATAGGTGCAACCCACCGCAAAATCGGCACCGGCACCGGCGACATCCACCGGCACCGCCCCGGCCGTGTGGGCAAGATCCCAGACCGTCACCACACCAGCGTCATGCGCCCGTTTCGTGAGCGTGGCCATGTCGTGCAGACGGCCAGTCCCGTAATCCACTTCGGTCAGCATCAGAATCGCGATTTCGTCCGTGATCGCCCCCGCCACCTCGTCAGGGGCGACAATGCGCAATTCGTGACCTCTGCCCAGACTGCGCAACAGCCCTTCCGCCATGTAAAGGTCAGATGGAAAGTTGCCGCTGTCGGTCAGTACCACGCGCCGGTCCGGGTTCATGTCGAGTGCTGCGGCCAGCGCCTGATAGACCTTGATCGACAGGGTATCGCCCAGAACCACATGCCCCGGTTCCGCCCCGATCAAACGTCCGACCCGGTCACCAAGGGCCATCGGCATCGCCATCCAGCCCGCCTTGTTCCAGCCGGTGATCAGCAACTCGCCCCATTCCTGCGTCAGCATCTTTGCGACCCGCTCGGGCGCGGCCTTGGGCAGGGGGCCGAGCGAATTTCCGTCGAGATAGAGCACACCGTCCGGTATCTCGAACAGTGCCTTTGTCGCTGCAAAATCGGTCATTGGCCTTCCTTGTTGTCAGGGGATCGCGGCATCGTCATCCATGATCTATGCGTCAGCCTGTGGGCCTGTCCAGCCTTGTTTGACGGCTCACATCTGACCGCCCGCGATCTCGATCACCTGACCGTTCACGCTTTCCGATCCCGGCCGCACCAGCCACATCACAGTAGCGGCGATTTCTTCGGGGGCGATCAGGCGTTTGTGGCGGTTGGCGTTCACCATGACCGCGCGGGCGTCGTCTTCGCTGATCCCGGCGCGTTTTGCGATGTTGTCGGTGTTGCGTTCGACGATCGGGGTGTCGACATAGGCCGGGCAGATCGCGTTGAAGGTCATCGGCTTGCCCATGTAATCCTCGCTCAGGGCGCGGGTCAGGCCGATCAACCCGTGCTTTGACGCGGTATAGCAGGCCGCACCGGGCAGACCTTTGACTCCGGCGATCGACGCCATGGTGATGACGCGCCCCCAATCGGTCTGGCGCATGCTGTGCAGGCATTCGCGGATCGTCAGGAAGGCGCCATCCAGATTGGTCGCCATCATGTTGCGCCAGAATTCCATGCTGGTCTTGTGCACGGCGCGGCCCTCGGCAACACCGGCGTTGGCCACGCAGATCTGTACGGGGCCGCGGGCCTCTACCGCCGTTGCGATCTTGGCGATGACATCCACTTCGTCGCGGACATCCATCGCCATGCCGAAAATCCCGTCGCCCGCGACCGCGTCCAGCACCTCTTGCCGTCGTCCGGTGATCGTGACCTGTGCCCCCTCTGCCGCCAGTGCCTGTGCAATCGCCAGCCCGATCCCGGTTCCGCCACCCGTGACAAGCGCGTGCTTACCCTGAAGTGTCATGATGTTCCTCCGTAGCGTCGGGCGCACCCTATCCGGTCTCGCGCCAGAGACAAGTCGCCCCGCACAATGGGTGCGGCGATGCGTACCCCGTCACCGGGTGGAACAGGGCGCGATTCCGGTGCACACTCCGGCGCGTTTCCCGAGCAGACAACAGCGCGTGCGAAGCGGGATGCCGTTTGTGCCGCGCAGCGATTGATAAACGGGCAGAGGTGATCTGATGAAATGGCTTGATATCCCCCCGGTCTGGTTGCTGCTGTTCGTCGTGCTGGCCTGGGTCCAGTCGAGATACTTCTCCTACGGGCTGGATTTTGGTGGTGCCTGGGCGGACCTTCTGGGCGGCATGCTGATCGGAGGCGGTCTCTTGCTGATGGTGCTGGCGCTCTCCGAATTTCGCCGTCACGCCACCACGGTCAACCCGCACGGCACACCCGACCGGTTGATCCAGTCGGGGATTTTCAGCCGCTCGCGCAACCCGATATATGTGGGAGACGCCCTGGTCCTGGCCGGCCTCATCCTGCGCTTTGATGCGGTTCTGGCGCTGCCTTTGATACCTGTATTTGTCTGGGTGATCGAAAGACGTTTCATCCTGCCGGAAGAAGACCGGCTGCGGCGATTGTTCCGTACGGATTTCGCCAGATACGAAAGAAAAGTGCGCAGATGGATGTAAGCAAGTAAGATATTCGTCGCGCGTCCCTGCGCCGCGCTTGCGCGCGTTTGATGCGCAAGGTAGTGAAGCGTGCAGAAATTGGGCTATTTTGCGCCCTTTATGGGCAAAATCAGGGGGACTTGGATTGAAGATAGGAACGCCGAAGGAAATTCACGACGGGGAACGTCGTGTCGCAATGACACCTGAAAGCGTGCTCCAGCTTCAGAAGCTGGGCCATGAATGTCTGATCGAGACCGGGGCCGGCATTGAGGCCGGGTTCTCGGACGCAGCCTACGAGGCGGCGGGTGTCGAGGTCGTCAAGACGGCGGCCGCGCTGTTCAAGGCGGCGGATGTGGTCGCCAAGGTGCGTCCACCCACCGACACCGAGGTCAAGCGTCTGCGCAGCGATCAGACCCTGATTTCGTTCTTCTACCCCGGTTCCAACGAGGATCTGATGGGCAAGGCGGCGGAAAAAGGCGCGACGGTCATCGCCATGGACATGGTGCCACGCATCAGCCGCGCGCAAAAGATGGATGCGCTGTCGTCGATGGCCAATATCGCCGGCTATCGCGCGGTGATCGAGGCGGGCAACAATTTCGGGCGTTTCTTTACCGGACAGGTGACGGCGGCGGGCAAGGTGCCCCCGGCCAAGGTTCTGGTGGTCGGCGCTGGTGTGGCCGGTCTCGCCGCGATCGGCACGGCGACATCGCTGGGTGCAATCACCTATGCCTTTGACGTGCGTCCCGAAGTGGCGGAGCAGATCGAATCGATGGGGGCCGAGTTCGTGTTCCTTGAATTTGACGCATCCGAATTGCCCGACGGGGCGGCGACCGGTGGGTATGCACCGCCCTCAAGCCCCGAGTTTCAGGCCAAACAGCTTGAGAAATTCCGCGAAATTGCGCCGGACATCGATATCGTCATCACCACCGCCCTGATCCCGAACCGGCCTGCGCCGCTGTTGTGGACCAAGGACATGGTCGAGTCGATGAAGCCGGGCAGCGTGATCGTCGATCTCGCGGCAGAGCGTGGCGGCAACTGCGAACTGACCGTGATGGACGAGAAAGTCGTGACCGACAATGGCGTTACGATCATCGGTTACACCGATTTCCCGTCGCGCATGGCGGCGCAGAGTTCGACGCTCTATGCCAACAACATCCGTCACATGATGACCGATCTCACACCTGAAAAGGACGGGGTGATCAATCATGACATGGAAGACGACGTCATCCGTGGCTCGACCATCACCCATGCAAAAGAGGTCACGTTCCCGCCGCCGCCGCCCAAGGTTCAGGCCATTGCGGCCAAGCCCAAGGAAAAGCCCAAGGTGCTGACGGCGGAAGAGAAACGCGCCGCCGAAGTGGTCGCGTTCAAGGCGCAGACCAAACAGCAGGTGACCCTGCTGGCGGTGGGCGCTGCGGTGCTGCTGGCTGTCGGGCTCGTGGCTCCGGCCAGCTTCATGCAGCATTTCATCGTCTTCGTGCTCGCGGTCTTTGTCGGCTTCCAGGTGATCTGGAACGTCAGCCATTCGCTGCATACGCCCTTGATGGCGGTCACCAACGCGATCAGTTCGATCATCATCCTGGGTGCGCTGATGCAGATCGGATCGGGCAGTTTCCTCGTGATCCTGCTGGCGGCGCTGTCCATTTTCATGGCCGGGATCAACATCTTCGGCGGATTCCTCGTCACTCGGCGCATGCTTGCCATGTTCCAGAAATCGTAAAGGAGCCGAGCAATGGAATTCGGATTCACAACGGCGGCCTATGTGGTCGCGGCTGTTCTCTTCATCCTGTCGCTTGGCGGTCTGTCCGGGCAGGAAAGCGCCAAGCGCGCGGTCTGGTACGGCATCGTGGGCATGGGGCTGGCCGTCGCGGCCACGCTGATCGGCCCAGGCTCGGGTCTGTGGTTGCTGTCGCTGCTCCTGATCGCGGGCGGCGGGACCATCGGTTACGTGGTGGCGCAACGGGTGCAGATGACCGAAATGCCGCAACTTGTGGCGGCAATGCACTCGCTGGTCGGTCTGGCGGCGGTCTTTGTCGGCCTCAATGCGCATATCGAACTGGGCAACGTGATGGCCATGGGGGCCGAAGAGCGGGAAACGCTGGAAGGCTTTGCGGCGCTGCTGGCCCATAAATCAGGCGTCGAGATCTCGATCCTGCGGGTCGAACTGTTCCTCGGTATCTTCATCGGTGCGATCACCTTTACCGGGTCGGTCATTGCCTATGGCAAGCTGGCGGGCAAGGTAAACACGACCGCGACCAAGCTGCCCGGCGGTCACGCGCTGAACGCCGGTGCTGCGGGGCTGTCGCTGATCTGCCTGATCTGGTACTTCAACACCGGTGGTTTCCTGCCCCTGGCGCTGATGACACTGGCGGCCTTGTTCATCGGCTATCACCTGATCATGGGCATCGGCGGCGCGGATATGCCGGTGGTCGTATCCATGCTCAACAGCTATTCCGGCTGGGCCGCGGCGGCGATCGGCTTCTCGCTGGGCAACGATCTTCTGATTGTTGTCGGCGCGCTGGTTGGCTCGTCCGGTGCGATCCTGTCCTACATCATGTGCAAGGCGATGAACCGTCACTTTGTCAGCGTGATCCTCGGCGGATTTGGCGGCACGTCAGGCCCCCAGATGGAAGTCGAAGGCGAACAGGTTGCCATCGAGGCCGACGGTGTTGCCGCGGCGCTGAACGACGCGGACAGCGTCATCATTATTCCGGGCTACGGCATGGCGGTGGCACAGGCGCAGCAATCGGTCAGCGAACTGGTGCGCAAGCTGCGGGCCAAGGGCAAGAACGTGCGCTTTGCGATCCACCCGGTGGCCGGGCGTTTGCCGGGGCACATGAACGTGCTTCTGGCCGAAGCCAAGGTGCCGTATGATATCGTGCTGGAAATGGACGAGATCAACGATGACTTTCCAAAGACGGACGTGGCCATCGTCATCGGCTCCAACGACATCGTGAATCCGGCGGCCCAGGAAGACCCCAACAGCCCCATTGCCGGTATGCCGGTTCTGGAATGCTGGAAGGCCAAGCAGGTGTTCGTCTCCAAGCGCGGGCAGGGCACAGGCTATTCCGGGATCGAGAACCCGCTGTTCTTCAAAGAGAACACGCGCATGTTCTACGGCGACGCCAAGGCGAGCCTGGACAAGCTGTTGCCGATGATCGACTGATCCATCTGCCAGCGATTGGACATTGCCCCTGCCGGTCCTCCGGCGGGGGATTTTTTTTAAAACAGGCCTGCTCAGAACATCATCTCCCTCAAGCCCGCGCAAACGGTTCTCGAGGACGTTCCCTTCGATCGTGTCACCAAGACACATGCCGTCGATGTTGCTGATCCCGCTCAGGACATCGCCCTCAGTTTTGCCGCATTTGAAGATCATGTTTCCCATCGAGATCAGGATCGCGGCGTCGGACCTGCGAAAGATCGCAGTGTCGATCCCCGAACCGCCGTGCAGGAACTCCGCGCCGGGTCCGGCAACCAGGATGTCACCCTGTCCGGTCCCCGCGACTCTTGCCAATTCCACGCCCGCATCCCCGCGCCAGAACAATCCAGTTCAATCAGAGAACGCCGAACCTCCATCGGTTTTGCGCTGCCCAATGCGCGACACCTCTATCAGACATTGGTACGAGACCCGGTGAAGTATACAAATGTATTCCTTTAACTTGTTGAATTTATGTGTTTAAGCCAAGGCGCGCGTCGTTTCTGGTGTCGCGCTGACAGGAAGTTCCGATGCCACCTATTGAAGATCACCCTCTGCGCTACCGGCTTGCAAACGAATTGCATGCGCGCCCGTTTCCGGAAATCGGGGCCAGGAGCAGTGTCGTGTTCGTGGCGATTAAACAGCCCACCGAAGCGGTCAGCCGGGACCGGACGGGGGATGTGGCTCACCTGACCGCGCTCTTGGATCGCTATGGCGCGCCGCATCCGCAGCCCGGCGCCACGCATTATGCGAACCGGATCGGGCAACATGTGCTCAAATGGGAACAGCACACGGAATTCGTGAGCTACACGGCCTATCGCGACGGGGTTGCGGATCGTCCGTTTGATCCGGCAGACTTCGAAGTGTTCCCGGAGGACTGGCTGGAGACCGCTCCGGGGCAACGGATCACATCGGCGATCATCCGGGTCGAGCCGCGCCCGGAAGATGACGAGATATCGCGGAAGCTCACGGACTGGTTCGTTCCGGAAAGCACGGCGATTGCGAATGTGCTGGATGACTCCGCGATCATGTCTGGTGATTTTCGCATCGATCCCGCCGGGCATCTGCGTTTCGCCGTTTTTGTCGGGACGCAGATCGTCGAGGCACGCATCGGTCGGCTCGTTCAGCGCATCTGCGAAATCGAAACCTATAAATCCATGTCGATGCTCGGCTTTTCGCGCGCGCGTGAAATGTCGGGCCAGATCGCCGAACTCGACAACAAACTGGCGGCAATGATGCTTGAGATGACACAGGGAACAACACCGCCCGATGTCATCCTGCCCGATCTGCTGTCGATCTCGTCGCAGCTGGAGACTCTGGCCGCGAGCAGTTCGTTCCGGTTCGGGGCCACGGGGGCCTATGAGGCGCTTGTGAACCAACGCATCCGGGTGCTGCGCGAAACGCGGTTCCAGGGGCGGCAGACCTTTGGCGAATTCATGATGCGCCGCTATGCACCGGCGATGCGCACGGTCAAATCGACCGAAACCCGGCTTCAGGCGCTCGCCGACCGGGCGATCCGGGCGGGCGACCTTCTGCGGACGCGGGTCGATGTCGAGCGCAGCGCCCAGAACCAGGCTCTGCTGGAAAGTATGGACCGGCGCGCCGATCTGCAGTTGCGCCTGCAGCACACGGTCGAGGGGCTGTCGGTGGTGGCGATCAGCTATTACGCGGTGTCGCTGGCCGCCTACCTGCTCTACCCGCTGACCGAGGCCACGGGTCTCAGCAAGGGCACGCTGACCGCGATGGTGACCCTGCCGGTCATCGCGCTGGTCTGGTGGTTGGTCCGGCGCATACGGCGCAAGATGGAGTGACATTTGCCACATGTCTTGGCAGGGTGGGGGTTCACGATCAGGATCCCCAAAACGGATGCAGGACAGGTGAAACCGCCAGAGTTCGAAAACAGCCAGGCCTATGCAGGATGGGAACTGCTCGGCGATAGTCGGCTCGGAGAGACCTGGCTGGCGCGTGACGCGGTCACCGGGCAGAAATCCGTTCTCAAGATCAGGCGCGAGGATGTCGCCAATCCCGGTGCGGCACGGCGTCGGTGGGCGCAGGCGGCGACGCTGTCCAGCCCGTATCTGCAACGTCTGCTGCAGTACAACCAGCAACCGGACGGTCGGCTGGTCATCGTACACGCCTTTGTTCCGGGGCCATCGCTGCGCGATCGGATATCGGAGGGCGAGCTGCCGATTGCTCAGGCGCTGCTTTATGTCAGGGACGTGTTTTGCGGATTGACGGTCCTGCATCGCAACGGAATGGTCCACCGCGATGTCAGCCCCGAAAACATCATCCTGTCCGACAATGGTGCGGTACTGATCGACTTTGACGCCATTGGCATGCTGACCGAGGACAGCAGTTTCGGCAAGACGACGGTCGTGGGCGATTTTGCCGGCAAGCTGGCCTATATGTCGCCGGAACAATTAGTTGCAGCGCCGCAAAGCGCCTCGGCCGATATCTGGGCCACGGGCGCTGTTCTTTTCGAGGCGCTCACCGGTCAGAGACTGCAAAGCGCCAAGAGCATGGTGCAACTGGGCCAGTCTCTCGGCAAGGAACCTGATCTTGCGGCCGCACCCGAAGCGGTCCAACCCTTTCTGGCGTCATTGCTTGCCCCGGATCCCTCTGGTCGCCCCGACGCCGAACAGGCGATTGCGCGGATCGATGATCTGCTGGCACAGGCGCGATCCGCCGAGTCGACCGGTTGGACTGTCCCGCAGTCGCCGATGCCGGCGCCGCCTCAAGACAGCCACCGACCGGTTGCCGCGCCGCCCCCGCGCGCCGCCGCCAAGTCCGCTGGCTGGGGCATCGGTGCCGCTGTCGTGGTTTTTCTCGTGGCGATCATGGTGCTGGTTGCCTGGGCGTTCGGAACTCTGGATCAATCCTATTGGAACGTCGATCCGGCGAACCCGTCGATACGACCACCGCCTGCGCTTGCCAACCCCTGGCACCTGGCCTTGCTCTTCGGCGGTGCGATCCTCGCCATCAGCAGCTTTTTCATTGCGCGGTTGCTGCGGGCAAGCGCGTCGCGTGCCGAAGTTGCGTTGCCCTATCGCGCGCTGGAGCTGATCAACGCGCCCGACGCCCATGACCGGCTTGCCGAGACCATTTGCCTGCGGATCGATGCCTATCGACAGGCCGCCGGACGCGCGGCAGAGGACATGCTGACCGTCACGATGGTGGCGCTGGCCAAGGAGTATGCCGAAGCCGATAGCGCCGATGAACGGTTCCGCGCCTTGCAGATGCTGAACGAACTGCATGGCAAGGTGGCAAACACGCTCAAACCCTGGTGGATGCAATACGAAAACCTGATCGCGCGGGGGCTGTCGCTGACCGCGCTGGTGGCGGGACTCGTTGCTGCAATCGAAGGGGTCCGTGGCCTGTTCTGACACCGCTCCACGTCATGCGCGGCAACTCATGCGCTGATCGCCAGCCCAGTGAACCGGATCGTGCTACCGGCCGCGAATACGCGGGTCCAATGCATCGCGCAGCCCGTCACCGAGGTAATTGACACTGAGTACGGTCAGTGAAATCGCGATGCCCGGCCAGATCACCCGCTCGGGATAATCCTGCAGATAGTCGGTGCCATCAAACAACAGCCGCCCCCAGGTCGGGAAATCCGGCGGGAAGCCCAGACCCAGAAACGAGAGGCTGCTTTCGGTGATGATGGCGGTGGCAATCCCCAGTGTTGCCGACACCATGATCGGACTGAGCACGTTGGGCAGGATATGCCGCGTGATCATCTTGGTATTGGTGGTGCCGATGCTGCGCGCGGCCAGCACGAACTCCCGCTCCTTCAACGCCAGCACATCGCCGCGCACGATGCGGGCGGTGGGCATCCAGCTGGTTATGCCGATGGCACAGACAATCAGGATGAAAATGCCCTGTTCCGGGCCAAAGGCGGCGCTCAGCGGCTCGCGAAAGAGCAGCATCATCACCAGCAAGAGCGGCAACAAGGGCAAGGCAAGAAACAGATCGGTCAACCGCATGAGCGGCCCGTCCAGCTTGCGGAAATACCCGGCGACGACACCAACGAAAGACCCGAGGAACAGCGCCAGCAGCATCGCCGTCATGCCGACCGAAACAGAAGTTTGCCCTCCGGACATCATCCGCGACAGAATATCTCGACCCAGCTGATCGGTGCCAAAGGGATGGCCCAGACTTGGCCCCTGATTGCGGGCACGAATGTCGATCTGGGTTGGGTCGATGGTCCAGACATAGGGCCCGAGATAGACGGCAAGGATGATCGCCAGGAACAGGATACCACCCCACAAGGCGCCCTTGTGGGTCTTGAACTGATCCCAGACATCCAGCCATTGGCTGCGCGGCGGGCGGTCCGGGATCGGGTCGATGGCAATTGCCGCCGCCGGATCATGCGCCGCCAGCGACGCCACCTCGTCCATCGGATCTGTCGACTTGTCATGACGCGATTCAGTCATAGCGGATCCTCGGGTCAAGAATGCCGTAGAGCACGTCGGCAATCAGGTTGAAGAGCACGATCAGCACCGCAAAGATGAACGCCAGCGTCTGCACCATCGGCAGGTCATTTGCCTGAATCGCCCCGATCAGCAACTGGCCAATGCCGTTCACCTTGAACACCTGTTCGGTGATGATCGCGCCGCCAAAGATCGCCGGAACGCCAAGGGCGATCACTGTTACCACCGGGATCATCGAGTTGCGCAGCACGTGCACCATGACGACGTAGTATTCACCGATCCCCTTGGCGCGGGCGGTCCGGACGTAATCCTGGTTGAGGTTGTCCAGCATCGAGGCCCGCATGAACCGGCTGATCTGTGCAGTGATCTGCAGGGCAAGAACCATGACCGGCATGATCATCTGCCTGAGCTGCACCAGAAAGCTGTCCCAGTTTGTGACCCTGTGGGTGGTGTCATAGATCGACGGAAACCAGCCGAGATGGACGGAAAAGATCACGATCACCAGCACCCCGGAAAAGAACGGAGGAACCGAAAAGCCGATCATCGAAACGAATGTGCCGGTCTGATCGAACCATGAATACTGACGATAGGCCGAATATATTCCGATGGGCAGGGCGATCAGGATACCCACGACATAGGCCGTGCCGACGACCCAGAGCGTCTGGGGAATACGCTGCGCCACGATGTCCATGACCGGCGAGCGGGTCTGCCAGCTGAGAATACGCAGTTTGCCATCAGCGAAATGGGTGCCGAATATGTTGTCGATCAACACCTGGGGTTCGACCCAGAAGAACTGGACAGTCCACTTCCAGAACCGGACCGGAATGGGCTCTCCCAACCCGAGCGCCTTGCGCATCTCTTCCTTGACTTCGAGAGGCACGGTCAGCGGCACTTGCGACATCGGATCACCCGGTGCCAATTCCAGCAACAGAAAGATGATCAGGCTGATGAAGAGAAGCGTCGGAACTGCCAGGACCAATCGTCGGATCGTAAAGGTCAGCATTCAATCGGCCTTTGCAGCTTGGTCTTGTTGCGATTTCGCCGCGCCCCGGAACACATCCGGGACGCGGCCGATCGGATCAGGGGCTTACGAGCCCTGCTTGCGGTGCCAGTCGGCGACATTCCACAATTCGGAATCCCATACGTTCATGATCACGCCGCCCAGCGAGTTTGCATGCGCCGAGTTGCGACCACGATAGGTCAGCGGCATCATGACATACTCTTGCATCAGCATGTCATTCATGGCCTTGGCGAGGCGCGCACGTTCGTCCAGATCACCGGTTCCGGCCATTTCGGCGACCAATGCATCATACTCTTCCGAGCAGAAGCGCATCATGTTGTTGCCCTGCCACTGGGTCTCGGGGCGCGGGAACTCGTTGCAGGTCCAGTTGGCCATATATGCCTCGGGATCGGTGCCATCAAAGTTGTTGGTGAACATCTCGATATCGGCAAAGAACTTCTGGAACGTATCCGGTGACCCGGGATCGGACCCGAAGAACACCGAGGCATCGATGCTGCGCAATTCGGTTTCGACACCGATCTGCGCCCACCAGTCCTTGATCAGGGCCTGATAATCCTGACGCACGGCGTTCACAGAGGTCTGGAACAGGACCGACAACCGGACCCCGTCCTTGGCCCTGATACCATCGGCACCGGCAACCCACCCTGCCTCATCAAGCAGCTTGTTGGCACCCTCGATGTCCTGCACGAGGCAATCATCATTGGCTGTCGAGGCATAGATCGCGGGTGCCGGCAGTACGTTGCAGGTCAGCTTGCCAAAGTCGCCATAGCCGATTTCCGTGAGCAGGGCACGGTCAATGGCCATCGACATCGCCTGCCGCACGGATTTGTCGGTCAGGAACGGGTGCGGATGCTTGGCGGTTCCGCGTTCGTCACCCAGATCCGGGTTAACGTCGGTCAGGTTGACATGGATCCGCTCGACGGAGGTGCCGAACGAGACGACGTTGGTGCCCTTGCCGGCCTCTTCCATGCGCGTCAGCACTTCCGGTGCCAGTTGCAGGTTCCAGGCATAGTCGAACTCGCCTGTTTCCATCACCGCACGGCCTGCCGCCGCGGCATCACCGCCACCTTTGAGGGTCATGCTGGCAAACGCTGGCTTGTCCGGATCGCGATAGTTTTCGTTGGCAACCAGCGTCACCACGTCATTGGGTCGAAATTCGGTCACGGTGAACGGGCCGGTTCCGATGGGGTTAAAGTTGGCCTCGGTGCACTCCGGCGCCTTGGGACCAAGGCAATCCTTGAATTGTGCCTTCTGGATGATCGGGGCCTGCGCGCCGACGAACGGGCCATAGGGAAACGGCTTGGCCACTCCGAAGTTCACCACCACGGTTTGCGCATCTGGCGTTTCGACCGAAACCACATCGCCGAATTTCTCGGACTGCGCACAGCCACCGCCCTCGGCGGTGCAGTATTCCCAGGTGAATTTCACATCCTCGGAGGTCACCGGGGTGCCGTCAGACCACAGCAGCCCGTCCCTGAGCTTCCATGTGATCGACTTGAGGTCCTCGCTGACGCCGCCATTGGCAACGGTCGGCACATCCTCGGCCAGCCAGGCCACCATGTTGCCGTCCTGATCATAGCGGGCGAGCGGTTCGATCACCAGCGAGGCGGCTTCGAGATCCTTGGTGCCGCCTGACAGGTAGGGTGTCATGATCGACGGCGCTTGCCAGTAGATCACCTTGACTTCGCCGTCCGCTCCGCGCTCGGCCATCGCTGCGGGGGCAAATGCCGTTCCGGCGATTGCACCAAGCAATAGGGCTCTGATTGTCATGTCGTACTCCTTGTTGGACGCTTGCGCGCCTTTTTTGGCCCGCTCGGTTCGGCGGGCATGGCTTGCGGTTGCTCTGGGATACGCAGGAGAAACGGGCGACGGGTTAAAAAACTAGCTGTTTGGTCAGACATCCCTCGCAACACTAATCCGCTTATCGAAACAGAGTTTGTGAAAAAAGCAAGAGTTGCCTTGGCAAAATGCAACTGCGGGGTTTGACAGTGATGGCTCTTGCACCGTAGCGTTTGGGCTTGAAGCAGTCGAGGAATGCCCGTGCTGGATCATCCAATTGCACAGATCAAAGGGCTCAAGGTCGAATTCCAGACCAAAGATGGTCCGGTGGTCGGCGTCGAGGATGTGTCCTTTGACGTCAATCCGGGCGAGACGGTCTGTATCGTCGGAGAATCCGGTTCCGGCAAATCCGTGACCTCGCTGTCCCTGATGCGCCTTGTCGAATTCGGCGGTGGCGAGATCGGGGCGGGCAGGCTGATATTTGATCGCCGCGACGGGCAGGAACTGGATGTCGTGCAGGCCGATCAGGATCTGATGCGCCAGATTCGCGGCAACGAGATCGGGATGATCTTCCAGGAACCGATGACCGCCCTGAACCCGGTGTTCACGGTCGGGCGGCAGCTAACCGAAGGTCTGCGGGTGCACAAGGGACTCACCAAGACCGAGGCGGAGGCGCGTGCGCTTGTGCTGTTGCGCGAGGTGCGTATCCCTGAACCGGAACGGCGCTTGCGCCAATACCCGCATGAACTGTCCGGCGGCATGCGCCAGCGGGTCGTGATCGCCATGGCGATGGCCTGCGAACCCCGCCTCTTGATCGCGGACGAACCGACCACTGCGCTGGATGTGACCATCCAGGCGGAAATCCTGGCGCTGATGGACCGGCTGAAACGCGAAACCGGCACTGCCGTGATGTTCATCACCCACGACATGGCGGTGGTCGCGCAGATGGCGGACCGCGTTGTCGTCATGTTCCGGGGCCACAAGGTCGAAGAGGGTACGGTCGAGGAAATCTTCGAGACTCCCAAGCACGATTACACCAAGGCGCTGCTTGCCGCAGTTCCCAAGCTGGGCGAGATGCGGGGCAAGGCCGCGCCCGAACCGATGAAGCTGTTGGGGGTCGAGGGTCAGAAGATTGCGCCGATCCTCGGCACCGACGAGGTGCTGCTCACGGTCCGCAACATGACCACACGCTTCCCCGTCAAGGGCGGCTTTTTCCGGCGCACGGTGGCCAATGTGCACGCGGTCGAGGACGTGTCCTTTACCATCAATCGCGGCCAGACGCTCAGCCTTGTGGGCGAGTCCGGATGTGGCAAATCCACGGCGGGTCGGTCGATCCTGCGTCTTGTCGAACCGCTGTCCGGTGAGATTGACTTGGACGGGGTCGACATCCTCAAGCTCGATTCGCGTGGCCTGCGCGAGGCGCGGCTGGATATGCAGATGATCTTTCAGGACCCCTTCGCGTCGCTGAATCCCCAGATGCAATTGATGGATCAGGTGGCCGAGCCGCTGCGCAACTACGGCACCAATTCGGCCGAGACGATTCGCAAACGGGTCGCGATGCTGTTTGAGCGGGTGGAACTGCCCAAGAGTTTCATGCGCCGCTATCCTCACGAACTTTCCGGTGGGCAGCGCCAGCGCGTCGCCATCGCCCGCGCGCTGGCGCTGAACCCCAAGCTGATCATCGCCGACGAGGCGGTCAGCGCGCTGGATGTGTCGGTGCAGGCGCAGGTCCTGAACCTGATGATGGAGTTGCAGTCGGAACTGGGCTTGTCCTTCCTGTTCATCAGCCACGACATGGCGGTGGTCGAGCGTGTCAGCCATCAGGTCGGCGTGATGTACCTGGGTCGCATCGTCGAAATGGGGCCGCGCGCCCGGGTGTTCGAGAACCCGCAGCATCCCTATACGCAGGCCCTGATGAAGGCGGTCCCGATTGCCGATCCGCGCCGCCGCAAGACGGAAAAAGACCTAAACTTCAAACCGATTCCATCGCCGATCCACGGTGTCGACTATCAACCTGAGTCCTCGGTTTATCACGAGGTCGAACCGGGGCACTACGTGTTGACCACCGACAGCGGGTATTGATGGAACCGCGGCTGACCCAGATCACGCCGTTCGTTCCCTGTTCCTCCCTGCAGGCGCAGATTTCCTTCTACCGGGACATGCTGGGATTCACGGTTGGATTTGAGGCCGACAACTATGCTTTCCTGCGCTGCGATTCCGTGGCGGTTCGCCTCGTCGAGGTTGATGCGACGATAGACCTGCATACACCCGAGCGTGAGGGGTCGTTCTATATCGACGTCACCGGTCTTGACACCTTGTATGACCGGCTCCGCCCGAAACTCGAAACCCTGCCATCCGGACGCGTGCGTGCGCCCTTTGATCAGGAGTACGGCCAGCGGGAGTTTCATGTTGCCGACGAAGACTGCACGCTCGTCTTCTATGGGGAAGCGGTAAAATCGTGACTGGACAGACCGTTAGACGCAAAAGGGGATGTGATGCCTGAACGACTGACCCCGCTTGAGTTGATGACCAGACTCGTCGGCTTTCCGACCGTCAGCCGCGACACCAACCTGCCCCTGGTGGATTGGGTCGAGGCCTATCTGAACAGCCATGGCATCACCGCGCACCGCTACAACCACCCGGATCAACCCAAGGCCGCGCTCTTTGCCCATGTCGGGCCGTGGCAGGATGGCGCGGTGGTCCTGTCCGGGCACACCGATGTCGTGCCTGTCGATGGCCAGCCCTGGGACACCGACCCGTTCACCGTGGTCGAGAAAGATGGCCGCTACTACGGGCGCGGCACCTGTGACATGAAAGGCTATGACGCCATTGCCATCTGGGCGATGGTCGAGGCGCAGGCACGCGGGCTGAAACGTCCGTTGCAACTGGCGCTCAGCTTTGATGAAGAGATCGGCTGTACCGGAGCGCCGCCGATGATCGAGGCGATGCAGCCGGTTCTGCCCAAGGGCAGTGCGGTGATTGTCGGTGAGCCGTCGATGATGAAGGCGGTGACCGGTCACAAGGGTGGGCAGGGCTACTCCGTGCATGTCCGCGGGTTCGAGGTGCATAGTTCGCTCTTGCCAGCCGGGGTCAGCGCGATCCTCGAAGCGGGCCGGATACTGGAATGGGTCAACACCACCAATGCCGAGATCCAGAGCACTGAACCGACGCCGGTTGCGGCAATGTTCGTGCCGCCGTTCACCACGCTGCATGTGGGCAATATCCGTGGCGGAACCGCACGCAACATCACTGCCAAGGATTGCTGGCTCGATTTC
This sequence comes from Sedimentitalea todarodis, assembly GCF_032595355.1. NCBI lineage: Bacteria > Pseudomonadati > Pseudomonadota > Alphaproteobacteria > Rhodobacterales > Paracoccaceae > Sedimentitalea > Sedimentitalea todarodis. Next base: position 428,580 of record NZ_JASMWN010000001.1, read on the forward strand.
GAAATGCGCGTGGTTCCGGGCGAAGACACCGTGGCGTGGGACCAGCGGTTCGTCGATCATGTGCGCGGGATCGAGACGGGGATGCAGCGTATTCAGCCGGAAACCGGCATCGACCTTGACCCCTTGTTTGACGTGCCGGGCCTGCGTCCCGAAGAAAACGGCGAGGCCGAGGCACTGGTGCGGGCCATCACCGGTGACAACGCCGCCCATGTCGTCAGCTATGGCACCGAAGCCGGGCAGTTTCAGGACGCGGGCTATTCCGCCGTTGTCTGTGGTCCCGGCGACATCGCACAGGCGCACCAACCCAACGAGTTCATCGAAATCAGCCAGTTCAACGCCGGTATCGATTTCATGGACAGGCTGCTTGCGCGCTTGCAGGAGGGGTAGGGTCGCCCGACTGTGGCCCGGCCAATCGAGCCGTGACGACGAAATCATGCCGATCGGCTGCCCAGGTTTTGCCGGACTGGTTGAGCGGTGCACGCCGGAAGCGTACTACTTGTGCAACCGCATCCGCGTATTTTGCAAGAATCAGGAGATACCACCATGCCCGTCAAGAACCGCTTTGCAGAATTGCAGGATGAAATCACCGCCTGGCGCCGTGATATCCACGAGAACCCGGAAATCCTGTTCGAGACCCATCGCACCAGCGCGCTTGTCGCGGAAAAGCTCAAGGCGTTTGGCTGTGACGAGGTCGTGACCGGCATCGGGCGCACCGGCGTCGTGGGCGTGATCAAGGGCAAGTCCGACAGCCAGCGCCGGGTCATCGGGTTGCGCGCGGATATGGATGCGCTGCCGATCCACGAGACGACCGGGCTCGACTATGCCAGCAAGACCGACGGCGCGATGCATGCCTGCGGGCATGACGGGCACACCGCGATGTTGCTGGGCGCCGCCAAGTACCTGTCGGAGACGCGCAATTTTGATGGCACCGTCGTGGTGATCTTTCAGCCCGCTGAAGAGGGCGGCGGCGGCGGCCGTGAAATGTGCGAAGACGGCATGATGGAGCGGTGGGGCATTCAGGAAGTCTATGGCATGCACAATTGGCCCGGTCAGCCGGTGGGCAGCTTTGCCATCCGTCCCGGCGCGTTCTTTGCGGCAACGGATCAGTTTGACATCACGCTCGAAGGGCGCGGAGGGCACGCGGCCAAACCGCAGGAAACCGTGGATACGACAGTGATGGCATCGCAGGTGGTGATGACATTGCAGACCATCGCCAGCCGCAATGCCGATCCGGTGGATCAGGTCGTGGTGTCGGTCACCTCGTTTGAAACCTCGTCAAAGGCGTTCAACGTGATCCCGCAACAGGTCCATCTGAAAGGCACCGTGCGCACGCTGAGCACGGCGATGCGCGACCTTGCGGAGCGGCGGATCAAGGACATCTGCGCAGGCGTCGCGGCGACCTTTGGTGGCAGTGCCGATGTCAGCTATTATCGGGGCTATCCGGTGATGGTGAACCATGACGAGCAGACCGCCTTTGCCGCCGATGTGGCGCGCAAGGTGTCGGGGAACTGCGATGACGCGCCGCTGGTGATGGGCGGCGAGGATTTTGCCTTCATGCTCGAAGAGCGCCCCGGTGCCTATATCCTTGTCGGCAATGGCGACACCGCGCATGTGCATCACCCGGACTACAATTTCAACGATGAGGCGATTCCCGCCGGATGCAGCTGGTGGGCCGAGATCGTGGAACAGCGGATGCCGGCGGCCTGATCGGCGGGTGGCTGGGCCGTGGTTTTTCAACCGGTTACAGGGATTTGTTTCGCGCGCGAAACAGGTTAAGGCGCGTTAATCGATTGAATGTTAACGAATAATCAAGTTTTTCCGCCCTGCCAAAGCTCTTGATAGACAGCCTCGATCCCGTTGGCTTCCATGGCGGCGCTAAAGCTGGTGCGTGCCACGTCGCGTGCTGCGGTGGACATGGTGGTGTGCCTGTTCTCGTCCGCGAGAATGCCAAGTGCGGTCTCGGCAATCCGTTCCGGGGTATCCTGATCAACGATCAGACCCGCGCGCCCCTGGGCCGAGAACGCCCGGTAATAGCCCGCGTCGCTGCCGACAAAGGGCACGCCGCTCGCCATGCCTTCCAGCGGCACCATGCCGTAGCCCTCATATCGGGGGAGTTGCACGACCAGTGACAAGGCGCGCATCAGCGATGGCAATTGATCCGCCGGGATCTCTCCGGGAAAGAGGATGCGGTCAGACAGGCCTGCGGCGCTGATCTGACGCTGCAATCCCTGCAAGAAACCCTGATGTTCCCGCGTGGCGCGCCCCAACACCAACGCGACCGCGCCCGGCAGTTTGGGCAACAGGTGCAGCATCGCGGCGACAAATCGATCCGTGCCCTTTTCAGGTCGGATCCGGCCCACCGTCGCGATGCCCATGGTGCCGCCAAAGCCAAGCGCGGCCCAGTCGGCGGCGCGATGCTGCGCCGGTGCGAACAGGTCGGTATCGACGCCATGAGGCACAACGGCGCGCACATGGGGCACATAGTCTGCGGCCGCGTCGGTTGTGGCGATGACCGCGTCCATGCGGCTGATCAGCCAGCGGGGATAGGCCGAATGCCGACGCTGCGCGGCAGAGGTGAACACGATCCGGATCGGCAGGCGCAGAACGTCGCGCGCCCAGATCGCCGCGCGCATTTCGGGGTTTCGGCGCACATGCCAGATCGCGAATGGTGTGCCCGGCGGGGCGGTGCGCGACAGGCCGCGCGCCTCTGCCACCGTGATCGGATCGGGGCAACCGGGCAGGGCGTGGCCGACGAGGCGCAGATCGTGGGATTTTGCCTGCTGGCGGATGACATTGGCGGCGGTCGCGGAGACCCCGGTAAAGCGGGGGTTCAGGTTGGTCACGAAGAGGTCAGGCACGGGGCGCAAGCCCAAGGGCCGTGCACAGCGTGCTGACCAGCCCGGCGAGCTTGTCCTGCTGCTGTGCAACAAAACCGGCGGCGGCGGCGCGGGCCTCGTTCAGCGCCTGCGGGTCGTCCAGCCAGCGGTTCATACCGGCGGCCAGTTCGGCAGCGTCAGACACCTCGACCGCGCCGCCCATCTCGATCAGGGGCGCATAGGTCTCGGCGAAATTGGCATAATGAGGGCCGGTCATCACCGCTGCTCCGGCCTGCGCGACCTCGTAGGGATTGTGTCCGCCGATGGGGAGCAGCGAGCCGCCCAGAAACACCAGCGGGCTTAACGCGTACCAGGTGCCGGTCTCGCCCAAGGTGTCCGCCATGTAGACCTGTATATTGGCGGTGATCGTTTCTTGCGCGGTGCGCCGCGCCATGCGCAACCCGACTTCGCGCACAAGTGCCGCGACCTCGTCACCGCGTTCGGGATGGCGCGGGACCAGCAGCAGGCAGAGATCGGGGTGAGACTTCAGCAATTGTTCATGCGCGGCCAGCACGACCTGTTCCTCACCGGGATGGGTCGAACTGGCAACCCAGACGGGCCGCCCGCCAAGATCGCGGTGCAGATGCTGGAGCGTGTCGTGATCCACCGGCAGGGGCGCCGAGGTGGCCTTGAGATTGCTGCCCACTTCGACCCGGGCCGGATCGGCCCCGATCGACAGAAGGCGGTCGGCAATCTCGGCGTTCTGGGTCAGCAGCAGCGCAAAGCGATCCAGTATGAACCGCGCGGTAGCCGGCACCTTCTGCCAGCCTCTTGCCGATTTCTCGGACAGGCGGGCGTTCAGCAGGGCAAGCGGAACGCCGCGCGCGTGGCCTTCGCTCAGGATTACCGGCCAAAGCTCGCTCTCGACAAAGATGCCCGCGTCGGGCCGCCAGTGATCGTAGAAACGTGAGACAGGGCCGGGCGCGTCCAAAGGGACAAATTGATGCCGCGTGCGCGGAGGCAGGCGGCGCGCGATCAGGGCGGCGGAGGTGGCGGTGCCACTGGTGATCAGGAATTCTGCATCCGTCAGATGGTCGCCCATATGCCTGATCAGTGTCAGGACCGACAGGCTTTCCCCGACGCTGGCCGCGTGAAACCAGATCAGCCGTCCCGTGGGGCGGCGCTCGCTGGCGTTGCCGAGGCGCTCGTGCATCCGGCGCGGGCTGACATCGTGGCGGCGCAGTTTGCGTGATACCACCGAATAGGCCAGCGGCGACAGCAGCGTTGCGGCGCCGCGATAGAGGCGGAACAGGGCCGTCGGCGCGGCAACGGGGCGGGTCATCAGCCGCCCGTGTGGCTCATGTGACGTGACATCTGCCCGTCGGCGCGCTGGCGGGAATAGTCGAAATCATGACCTTTGGGCTTGTGCGCAATGGCGGCGCGGATCGCCTCGCGCAGGGGCGCGTCGGTGTCCGGGTGATCCCGCAGGGGCGCACGCAGATCGGCATTGTCCTCCTGGCCCAGACACATGAACAATTCACCGGTACAGGTCAGGCGGACGCGATTGCAGCTTTCGCAGAAATTATGGGTGAGCGGCGTGATGAAACCGATTCTCTGGCCCGTTTCCTCAAGCCGGACATAGCGCGCCGGGCCGCCCGTGCGTTCCGCCAGATCGGTGATGGTGTAATGCTCGGCATAGGTTTTGCGCACGTCCTTGAGCGACCAGTATTGATCGATCCGGTTTTCATTGCCGATATCTCCCATCGGCATGACTTCGATCCAGGTCAGATCCATGTCCCGCTCGGCGCACCATTCGGTGATGGCCGGTAGTTCCAGTTCGTTGAACCCCTTGAGCGCCACGGCATTGAGTTTGACCCGCAATCCGGCGCGCTGTGCCGCGTCGATGCCGCGAATGACCTGCGGCAGGCGACCCCAGCGGGTGATGTCGGCGAACTTGGCTTCATCCAGCGTGTCGAGCGAGATATTCACCCGTCGCACGCCGGTGGCATAGAGATCGTCGGCAAAGCGTTCGAGCTGGCTGCCATTGGTGGTCAGGGTCAGCTCCTTGAGCGCGCCGCTGTCCAGATGCCGGGTCATCGCGTCAAAGAACGTCATGATTCCCTTGCGCACCAGAGGTTCACCGCCGGTGATGCGCAACTTTTCCACGCCCAAACCGACAAAGGCCGAACACATGCGGTCGAGTTCTTCCAGCGTCAGCAGCTCTTTCTTGGGCAGAAAGGTCATGTTTTCGGACATGCAGTAGACACAGCGGAAATCGCACCGGTCGGTGACGGAAACGCGCAGATAGGTGATGGCGCGGGCAAATGGATCGATCAGGGGTGCTGTCATGCGACATAGGTAAAGCGCAGGCTGCGACGCGGCAAGGGGCATATCGGGTGGTGTCCGGAGTTTGCGCCAGCTTGCCGGGGAGATTCTGCCACGCTAGTGTTTTGCCATCCGGGGAGGATTGCATGGATAAACAAACATATATGCCGGAAACGGTGCTGGATTTCTGGTTCCCCGACAGCGGGCATGAGGCTGCGCCCGAGTCTCATGCGGCGTTCTGGGATGAGCGGATGCAGGGCGGTATGGACGCCGAAATCATCGCGCGCTTTGGCGGGCTGACCCATGCGGCGGCCACTGGCGCGCTGGATCACTGGGCCGTGACACCGCGCGGCCGCCTGGCGCTGTTGATCGCGCTGGACCAGTTTCCAAGGTCGTTATGGCGCGATACGCCGGCGGCCTTTGCGCAGGACATCAAGGCGGCACGGCTGGCGCAGGCGGGTATCGACAACGGTGATTTTGATACGCTCGCGCCCTGGGAACAGTCGTTCTTCGTGATTGCGATCTCCCACTGCGAGGGCCCCGGGCACCTGGAACGCATGCGGCGGCTGGATGAAGTTGTCGAGCGTATTGCGTCGCGTCTGCCCGAGCCGATCATCATTGCCGGAGACATGCTCAGGGCGCAACATGTTCGCGTGACAGGCATCATCGAGCGGTTCGGGCGGCACCCACATCGCAACGCCATATTGGGCCGGGTGTCGACGCGCGATGAGGAGGCCTATATCGCTGAGGGTGATTTTCCGCATTTGCGGAACGTGACGTCAGACGTCGGTTAGGGCGCTGGCAGGTACTTTGCCGCTACCTTGCGGGCAAAGGGTTTCATCGTGGCACCATGTTCCACGAGGAAGGCCTGCACCCTTGGAGCGTCGTGTTTGGACAGATCGCGCAGCCACCACGCGACGGCCTTTTGGATGAACCAGTCGCGATCCGTGACATAGGTTGCCGCCCATCCCAGTATCCGGTCGCGTTGGGCCAGTTCCGCGGGCTTGGGGTGGTTCTGTTTCGTCCAGGGCAGGGTGATCACAAGCGCGGCGCGGCGGGTCCACATGTGATCGGATCGGGTCCAGTCTTCGACGGTATCAAGGCGCGCGGGCTCCGCAACGAGGCGCTTCTGGCCCGCCATGCAGACATGATCGGCGATGGCCCAGGCGTCGCAGTCGGGCAGCCAGCTCTGAATCAGAGACCAGACCGCTTCATCCGGACGAATCCGGGCCTGCGTGAACAGCTTTGCCGCGAGAACCCGGATTTCATGGATATCGGTGGTCCAGAGATCGCGCGCCAGATCAATCCGCACTTCCAGTGGCAGGTCGCGGCGCAGATCGCGGGCCAGATCATTCAGAACCGGGTTGGCCACCCCAAGATATCGGCGGTCTGCCTTGTGGTAGCGGGCCATCTGGGCCGCCTTTTCCCCGTCGCCTTGCAGAGACAGCCGAACTATCACGTCATCGCTGTTCATTCCGGCAAGATGCCGGTGGGCAGGCCATCGATGGTCTCGCGGTTGCGTTCCTTCCAGTAGGTGGAAATACCGTCTGGCCCGCGATCATCCGTCCATTTGTCGAGCGTGCCCCGTTCCCCTTCGAAAGACATGAACGGAACCTGGTATCCGCAGGACGTCTGAACGAGGTCGACCGTCATATCATAGACCTGCCGCGCACCGATATGGGGTGGGAAATGACCGTCCAGCTCTGCCCAGCCGTTGTCGCGGGGGTGAACGGTTCGGGCGTGGCCGTAGGCGCGCAGGATCAGCGGGCGTTTTTCGAAACTGCACCACATCAGGGTCATGCGATTGACCCGCGCCAGATGCCCGGCGGTCTCGTTTCCCGATCCTGTCAGATTGCGCCAGACAAGCCGTGTCGGAGACAGAACGCGCAAGGCGTCGCCGCCTTTGGGTGACAGGTTCACGCGCCCGGTTTCGTCGGCGGTCGCGACAAAGAACAGGTGTTGATCCGCGATGAACGTCCGATGCGCGGCATCGATACTGTCAAACTGCTTTGCCATCTATTCCACCGTCACTGATTTTGCCAGATTGCGGGGTTGATCCACGTCGGTGCCTTTGGCGACGGCGGTGTGATAGGCCAGAAGTTGCGCCGGAATCGCGTAGAGAATCGGTGCAAGCGTCGTGTGGATATGCGGCATACGAATGGTTTCCCAGACCCCTTCGCTGGCTTCGGAGATGCCGCGATCATCCGATATCAGCATGACCTTGCCCCGGCGCGCCATGACCTCCTGCATGTTGGATACGGTCTTGTCAAAGAGCGTATCGCGCGGGGCCATCACCACCACCGGCATGTGTTTGTCGATCAGGGCGATGGGGCCGTGTTTCAATTCACCTGATGCATAAGCTTCGGCATGTATATAGCTGATTTCCTTTAGTTTCAGAGCGCCTTCAAGCGCCAAAGGGTACATCTGTCCGCGCCCCAGGAACAGCACGTCCCGCGCCTCGCTCAGCCGTTGGGCAGCGGCCTTGATCGTGTCGTTCTGGTCCAGAGCCACATTCAGGATCGCCGGCAGGCCACGCAGGGCCGCGACGTGGTCGGCCATGGTCTCCGGGTCCAGTTCGCCACGGTCCGCCGCTGCCTTGATCGCGAGCATCAGGAGCACCGTGAGCTGGCAGGTGAAGGCCTTGGTCGAGGCAACGCCGATCTCCACGCCTGCGAGGATCGGCAAGGCCAGGTCGCTTTCACGGGCAATCGAGCTTTCGGGCACGTTGATCACCGAGACGATCTGATCCGCCTTGTCGCGGCAATAGCGCAGCGCCGCCAGCGTGTCGGCGGTTTCGCCGGATTGGCTGACGAAGAGGGCCAGCGTTCCTTCGGTGATCGGCGGTTCGCGATAGCGGAACTCGGAGGCGACATCGACCTCGACCGGCAGGCGGGCGATTTGCTCGAACCAGTATTTTGCGGTCAGGCAAGCGTAATACGCTGTGCCGCATGCCACCATGGTAAGCCGTTGGACCTTGGTAAAATCAACGCCATCGCCCGGCAGATTGACCATGTCATCGCCGCTTGGCAGGTAGTGGCGGATCGTGTCACCGATTACTTCGGGCTGTTCGGCGATTTCCTTGGCCATGAAATGCCTGTGACCCGCCTTGTCGATGCTGGCGCTCGTAAGCTTGATCTTCTTGACGGCGCGGTTGGCGAGTTTGCCGTTGCCATCGTGTATCGTGACGCCCTGACGGGTGACAACCGCGCGGTCGCCCTCTTCGAGATAGGTGATGCGGTCCGTCAGGGGCGCGAGCGCGATGGCGTCGCTGCCCACATACATCTCGCCGTCGCCATGTCCGATGGCCAGGGGCGAGCCTTTGCGGGCAGCGATGATCAGATCGTCGTTGCCGTCAAACAGGAAGGCGAGGGCAAAGGCACCTTCCAGCCGTGCAAGGGTCTTGTAGGCAGCCGCGATCGGGTCGTTGCCCTGAGAAAGATACAGTTCCGTCAGCAGCGCGACGGTTTCCGTGTCGGTATCGGTGGAGAACTGAATGCCCTCGGCCGCCAGTTCGGCGCGCAGCTCGCGGTAGTTTTCGATGATGCCGTTGTGGACCACGGCAACATTGCCCGCGCGATGCGGGTGGGCGTTCTTGACCGAGGGGGCACCATGGGTGGCCCATCGGGTATGACCGATCCCGGATTTGCCGGCCAGCGGGTCGTGAACCAGCAGATCGCTGAGGTTGACGAGCTTGCCGACGGCACGACGCCGATCCAGAACCCCGTCATTCAGCGTGGCAATCCCGGCGCTGTCATAGCCGCGATACTCCAGCCGCTTCAGCGCCTCGACCAGTATCGGCGCCACTTCGTTGCTGCCCAGAACTCCTACAATACCACACATGACTACCGTTCCTTATCGCGTCTGGCCTTCTTGGCCTTTAATAGATCAAACAGCTTCCGGGCGCGCCCCGGTTTGTTTTCCTGCTTGATTCGGGAGATGGCCATGGCCTCGTCCTCGACATTGCGCGTGATCACCGAACCGGTTGCCGTCATCGCGTGATCGCCGACAGTGACCGGCGCGACCAGCATGGTGTTGGACCCGATAAAGGCCCCGGCACCGATGCGGGTCTGGTGCTTCATGACGCCATCATAGTTGCAGGTGATGGTCCCCGCGCCGATGTTGGCCCGCGCACCGACCGAGGCGTCACCGATATAGGACAGGTGATTGACCTTGGCGCCCTCGTCGATCCGGGCATTCTTGATCTCGACAAAATTGCCGACCCTGGCGTCTTCGGCCAGTTCGGCACCGGGGCGCAGGCGGGCATAGGGGCCGATCACTGCTCCGCGGCTGACATGACAGCCTTCCAGATGCGAGAATGCGCGAATGGTCGCGCCGGATTCCACCGTGACGCCGGGGCCAAAGACCACATTGGGTTCGATCACCGTGTCGCGACCGATCACCGTGTCCTGCGCCAGATAGACGGTGTCAGGGGCCATCAGAGTGACGCCGAGCGCGAGAAGGTCGGCGCGGGCGCGCGTCTGAAAAATGCCGTCCGCCGTCGCCAGTTCCGCACGGGAGTTCACCCCAAGCGTTTCGCTTTCGTCGCAGGTCACGGCGGTTGCCGACAGGCCGCGATCATGCGCCAGTGCCACAATGTCGGTGAGATAGTATTCGCCCGCCGCATTGTCTTTGCCAACGGCGGAGATCAGGTCGAACAACGTTTTGGCATCGCACGCGACAAGCCCGCTGTTGCAGAGCGTGATTGCACGTTCTGCCTCGGTCGCGTCCTTGAATTCAACAATACGCTGCAGGTGTTCGCCTTCTGTCACTAACCGCCCATAGCGTCCGGGGTCGGCGGCGTGAAACCCCAGAATGACCAGATCATGATCGGTGCGCGCGGCGACCATCCGTTCCAGTGTTTCCGGCTGCACGAAGGGCGTGTCGCCATAGAGGACCACCACGTCGCCGGTGAACTCCGCAAGTGCATCGCGGGCCTGATCGACCGCATGGGCTGTGCCCAGCTGTTCGGTTTGCAGAACGATGCGGGCGTTTTCGTTCTCGGCCTGTGCCGCCTTGGTGACCTGAGCGGCGCCGTGTCCTGCGACGATCACCACCTCGTCAGGCTCAAGCGCCGCACCGGCCCGCATCGCGTGCAGGAGCATCGGCACCTGTGCGATCGGGTGCAGAACCTTGGGCAAATCGGATTCCATCCGTGTTCCCTTGCCCGCAGCCAGAATGACCAATGCTATACTCATATGAATACTCTTTGTGTTTTTGTTGCGACCGTTTTATCCGCTGGGCACCGCATGGCAAGGCTTGCCTCCATCAAACAAGGTTGCGGTATGCAACAGAGGCGGGCGAAATGCCGCCGGTTCGGCAAACGGGGAATATGATGCGCACTGTGATTTTCGATCTGGATGGTACGCTGGCCGACACGTCGGGCGACCTGCTTGCGGCGGCGAATGCCTGTTTCCGGCAACTGGGTCACGGCGATGTTCTGGTGCCCGGCGAGGACGCGGGGATCGCCTTGCGTGGTGGCAAGATGATGCTGCGGCGCGGGCTGGAGCGGGTGGGCAGGTATGATGCGGCGACGGTCGAGGCGCAGTATCCTGTGCTGCTGGAGGCCTATCGCGGCGCAATCGATACCCATACGGTACTCTATCCCGGTGCGATGGATGCGGTCGAGGCGTTGAAAACCGCCGGATATGGCGTCGGCATCTGCACCAACAAGCCCGAGGCGCTGGCCGATCTGCTGCTCCGCCGGCTTGGGATCCGCGACGCCTTTGCGTCGATGGTGGGGGCGGATACGCTGCCCGTGCGCAAACCGGATCCCGAACCGCTGCGCGAGGCGGCACGGCGGGCCGGTGGCGATCCGGCGCACTGTGTGCTGATCGGTGATTCAGATACCGACCGGAATACCGCACGGGCGGCGGGCGTGCCTTCGGTCCTTGTCACTTTCGGGCCGTCCGGCGCGGACATGGCGGCGCTGGAGCCAGAGGCATTGCTGCATCAGTTCGCGGATCTACCGGGGATTGTTGCAGATCTGATCGGCTGAAATCACACTGTGGGCAAACGGGAGGCGGGCCGGGCGTGTTCCCGGCGACCGGCACGACGTAGGGGATGCGATCCTCAAACAGGTGCGCAGACCCTTGACCCCTATGAAACTGCGGCCCAAAGATGATCCATGACAGAGCGTTTTAACGGTAGTTTCACCCAGCAGGAACCCATCCCCCAGGCCGGCATCGAGGCCGCGCTGCGGGTGATGCAGAGCGGACGGTTGCACCGATACAACCTTGTCCCCGGCGAGGTGGGCGAGACTGCCTTGCTGGAACAGGAGTTTGCCGCGCTGACGGGCGCAAGATATTGTCTTGCGGTGGCGTCTGGCGGATACGCGATGGCGACGGCGATGCGTGCGGCAGGTGTCAGGCCGGGCGACGCGGTGCTGACCAACGCTTTCACCCTCGCGCCGGTTCCGGGGGCGATTGCCTCGCTGGGCGCGCGGCCGGTGTTTGTCGGCGTGAGCGAGGCCCTGACCATCGACCTCGAGGATCTGGCAGCCAAGGCGGATCAGGCACACGTTCTGCTGCTCAGTCACATGCGCGGGCATCTCTGTGACATGGACCGGCTGATGCAAATCTGTGATGACGCCGGTGTTCTGGTGATCGAGGATTGTGCGCATACGATGGGGGCGGCATGGAATGGTGTGCCCTCGGGACGGCAGGGGGCGATCGGTTGTTATTCCTGCCAGACCTACAAGCATGTGAATTCGGGCGAGGGCGGGTTGCTGGTCACCGATGATGCGGACATGGCGGCACGTGCGGTGATGCTGTCGGGGTCGTACATGCTGTACGAGCGTCACACGGCGGCCCCGGATCCCGAGGTGTTCGAGCGCGTGAAGTACCACACGCCCAACATATCCGGCAGAATGGACCATCTGCGCGCCGCGATCCTGCGCCCGCAGCTTGCCGCGCTCCAGACACAGGTTGCCCGTTGGAACGAACGGTATCGCGTGCTCGAAGAGGGGTTGCGCGACACGCCGGGCCTGACGGTGATCCACCGGCCCGAGCCGGAATCCTTTGTCGGGTCCTCGATCCAGTTCCTGCTGCTTGACTGGACCCCGACAGAGGTGGCCGAGGTGTTGCAGCGCTGTGGCGCGCGGGGGGTCGAGCTGAAATGGTTCGGGAGTGCCGAACCGGTTGGGTTCACATCGCGCTATGACAGTTGGCGATACGTCGACGCACCACGGATGCCTGCGAGTGATCGGATATTGGCAGGCATTGTCGACATGCGCATCCCGCTCACCTTTTCGCCGCAGGATTGTGCCCTGATCGCCCGGATCATCCGCGCCGAGGTCGGTGCGGTCCACCAGAATTCCGGCAGCTTCAGATCGGTTGCGCCATGAGAGTTGACCGACTCGGAACGGGCTGCTAAGAGTTTATTGAACGGTTGTTCATTAAACGGGAGGAGATCGCGATGTTCAATGCTTCAATGCAGTTTGACCTGGGCGAGGATGTGAATGCGCTGAGGGACATGGTGCATCGCTGGGCGCAGGACCGGGTCAAACCGCTGGCCGCAGAAGTTGACAGCACGAACACGTTTCCGGCGCATCTTTGGAAAGAGATGGGCGATCTGGGCCTGCTCGGCATTACCGTCCCCGAAGAATACGGCGGTGCGGAGATGTCCTATCTGGCCCATGTGATCGCGGTCGAGGAAATCGCCCGGGCGAGCGCGTCGGTCTCGCTCTCATACGGTGCACATTCCAACCTCTGCGTGAACCAGATCAAGCTGAACGGCACCGACGAGCAGAAACAGAAATACCTGCCGGGGCTGGTCTCCGGCGAGCATGTCGGCGCGCTGGCGATGTCCGAGGCCGGGGCGGGCTCCGATGTCGTGTCGATGAAGCTGCGCGCGGAAAAGCGCAATGATCGCTTTGTCCTGAACGGCACCAAGTACTGGATTACCAATGGCCCGGATGCGGATACGCTGGTGGTCTATGCCAAGACCGATCCCGAAGCGGGCAGCAAGGGCATCACCGCCTTTCTGATCGAAAAGAGCATGAAAGGGTTCAGCACCAGCCCGCATTTCGACAAGCTGGGCATGCGCGGGTCAAACACCGCCGAACTGATCTTTGAAGACTGTGAAGTGCCGTTCGAGAACGTGCTGGGCGAAGAGGGGCGCGGCGTTGCTGTCCTGATGTCCGGGCTCGACTACGAACGCGTGGTTCTGGCCGGGATCGGCACCGGCATCATGGCCGCCTGTCTGGACGAGATCATGCCCTACATGGCCGAGCGCAAACAGTTCGGAAAACCGATTGGTAGTTTCCAGTTGATGCAGGGCAAGATGGCCGACATGTACACGGCGATGAACAGCGCCCGCGCCTATGTCTACGAGGTGGCCAAGGCCTGTGATCGGGGCGACGTGACCCGTCAGGATGCCGCCGCCTGTTGTCTCTATGCGTCAGAGCAGGCGATGGTTCAGGCGCATCAGGCCGTGCAGGCGATGGGCGGCGCCGGATACCTTTCCGACAACCCGGTTGGCCGCATCTTCCGCGATGCCAAGCTGATGGAAATCGGCGCGGGCACCAGCGAAATCCGCCGGATGCTGGTGGGCCGCGAAATGATGGGGACCATGGGGTGAGCCACACCAAGCCCTGTCAGATTTCGCTTCGCGACGGTCGCGTGCGGTTTTGATCGCTGAAGTGCTTTATGTTCGTGTTGAGTGTTGCCCTGCAACGCTCTTACAAAAAACGAAAATTCGAATTGTCGATGGATTGCCGGTGACTGTCGCCCGGACGGTGGCCAGCCAGGAAATCAAACGTCGCGCTGCGGCGCAACAGGAGGCTGAACAGTGAGACTGACATCAAGCGCTCTCCCGTCTTCGGACGGTTTCAAGCAGAACCGCACTGCGCATCTTGCGGCGCTGGAAACCATCCGCGCCGCCGCCGGGGCTGCCCGGTTGGGCGGCGGAGAGAAATCCCGCGCGCGCCACGAAAGCCGGGGAAAGATGTTGCCGCGCCGACGGGTTGCGAACCTGCTTGATGCCGGCTCGCCCTTCCTTGAGATCGGCGCAACGGCGGCGCACGACATGTATGGCGGTGCGGCGCCCTGTGCCGGCGTGATCGCCGGGATCGGGCGGGTGCATGGCCAGGAGGTCATGGTCGTTTGCAACGACGCCACGGTGAAGGGTGGCACCTACTACCCGATGACCGTCAAGAAACACCTGCGGGCCCAGGAAATCGCCGAGGAAAACCATCTGCCCTGTATCTACCTGGTGGATAGCGGCGGGGCGAACCTGCCGAACCAGGACGAGGTGTTCCCGGACCGGGACCATTTCGGGCGGATTTTCTACAATCAGGCCCGGATGAGCAGCAAGGGGATCCCGCAGATCGCCGTGGTGATGGGATCCTGCACAGCTGGTGGTGCCTATGTGCCCGCGATGTCGGATGTCACCATTATCGTGCGCGAGCAGGGGACGATCTTTTTGGCCGGTCCGCCACTGGTCAAGGCCGCGACCGGTGAAGTCGTCAGCGCCGAGGATCTGGGCGGTGGCGATGTGCACACCCGCCTGTCGGGCGTGGCGGACTACCTGGCCGAAGACGACGCGCATGCACTGGCGCTCGCCCGGCGTGCGGTTGAATCGCTGAACCGGGGCAGACCCGCGACCGTGCAATGGGAAACACCCGAAGAGCCGGCCCATGATCCCGAAGAGCTTCTGGGCGTTGTCCCCGCCGATCTGCGCACGCCTTACGATATCCGCGAGGTCATTGTCCGGCTGGTGGATGGCAGCCGGTTTGATGAATTCAAGCCCCGCTTTGGCGAGACGCTGGTCACCGGGTTTGCCCATCTCAGGGGCTGTCCGATCGGCATCATCGCCAACAACGGCGTGCTGTTTTCCGAGGCCGCCCAGAAGGGCGCGCATTTTGTCGAACTCTGTTCGCAACGCAAGATCCCACTGGTCTTTTTGCAGAACATCACCGGCTTCATGGTGGGCCGCAAATACGAGAACGAAGGCATCGCGCGACACGGGGCCAAACTGGTGACCGCCGTCGCCTCGACCAATGTGCCCAAGATCACCATGCTGGTCGGCGGCTCGTTCGGGGCGGGGAATTACGGCATGGCCGGTCGCGCCTATCAGCCGCGCTTTCTGTGGACCTGGCCCAACAGCCGCATTTCCGTCATGGGGGGCGAGCAGGCCGCCGGGGTTCTGGCGACGGTCAAGCGTGATGCAATCGAACGCGGCGGTGACGAATGGTCGGCAGAGGAGGAGGCCGAGTTCAAACGCCCCACCATCGAGATGTTCGAGCATCAGTCACATCCGCTCTATGCCAGTGCGCGGCTGTGGGACGACGGGGTCATTGACCCGCGCAAATCGCGCGACGTGCTGGCGCTGAGCCTGTCCGCCGCCCTGAACGCGCCAATCGAGGACACGCGGTTCGGCGTGTTCCGGATGTAGGCCCTTTTTCTTGCTGAAAATATCCCGGGGGTCCGGGGGCTGGCCCCCGGCAACCCGCACTGCCAAAGGAGCAGAGTGATGTTCGATACGATCCTGATTGCCAATCGCGGTGAAATTGCCTGCCGGGTCATGGAAACCGCGCAGAGGATGGGTGTCCGGTGCGTCGCGGTCTATTCCGATGCCGACGCCGGGGCCAGGCATGTGCAGATGGCCGATGTGGCGGTGCATATCGGCGCGTCGGCCCCGGCCGAGAGCTACCTGAAAGGCGAGCGCATCATCCGCGCCGCGCAGGAATCGGGGGCGCAGGCAATTCATCCCGGCTATGGTTTCCTGTCCGAAAACCCCGATTTCGTTGATCAGGTCGAGGCGGCGGGGCTGATCTTTATCGGCCCTTCGGGCGATGCGATCCGCAAGATGGGCCTGAAAGACGCGGCCAAGGCCTTGATGGAAGAGGCCGGCGTGCCGGTGGTGCCGGGCTATCATGGTGCCAATCAGGATCCTGCGCATCTGGCGGCAGAAGCGGACACAATCGGTTATCCCGTGCTGATCAAGGCCGTTGCGGGTGGCGGCGGCAAGGGCATGCGGCTGGTCGAGAAACCCGCAGATTTCGCCGCCGCGCTGGACAGCGCACGCAGCGAGGCGCGGACGGCGTTCGGCAATGACGCCGTGCTGGTTGAGAAATTCGTCGCCAAACCGCGCCACATCGAAGTGCAGGTCTTTGGCGATGGTACACACGCCGTGCATCTGTTTGAACGGGACTGTTCCCTGCAACGCCGCCACCAGAAGGTGATCGAAGAGGCCCCGGCCCCCGGCATGACCGAAGAGATGCGCAGCGCCATGGGACAGGCCGGTGTGCGGGCCGCCGAAACCATCGGCTATTCCGGTGCCGGTACGGTGGAGTTCATTGTCGATGCCAGCGACGGGCTGCGCCCGGATCGCTTCTGGTTCATGGAAATGAACACGCGGCTTCAGGTCGAGCATCCGGTGACCGAGGCGATCACCGGCGTCGATCTGGTGGAGTGGCAATTGCGTGTCGCATCGGGCGAGGCGCTGCCCGCAGCGCAGGACGATCTGTCGATCAACGGGCATGCCTTCGAGGCCCGGCTCTATGCCGAGGACGTGCCAAAGGGGTTTCTTCCCGCGACCGGAACGCTGACCCATCTGTCTTTCCCCGAGGGCTGCCGCGCCGACAGCGGCGTCCGGTCCGGAGATGTGATTTCGCCCTGGTACGACCCGATGATCTCCAAGGTCACGGTTCATGGACCGACCCGCGCCGTCGCGCTGGCCCGGCTCGACCGGGCATTGGCACAGACCCAGGTGGCGGGGACGGTGACGAACCTGGCATTTCTGGGCGCGCTGGCCCGGCATGACGGATTTGCCTCGGGCGATGTGGATACCGGCTTGATCGGACGCGATATCGAAACGCTTGTGGTCGCGGCAGAACCTGCGCCCTGTCATTTTGTGGCGGCGGGGATGGTCGCGCTGGACGTCACGGGTGGTGATTGGGCGACGGGTTTCACCCTGTGGGAGCCCTTGGTGCGTGCGGTGTCGCTCGCGTGGCAGGACGAGCCGACAGAGTTGCAGATGCGGGCCGAGGGACCGGACCGGCAAATCTGGACCGTGGGCGAGGACGAGGTCATCGCGGTGCGGGTCAGTGGCCGCTGGCTGATCGGCGGCGACCCGATGCCAGAGGCAGCGCTGGCAGAGGGCGTGGTCACGGTGTTTGACGCCTATGGCCTCGCCTTTGACATAATTGACCCGCTCGAACGGGCGGCGGGTGCTGCCGGGGACGGCAACCTGATCGAAGCGCCGATGCCCGGGTTGGTCAAGGCGGTGTTTGCCGAGGTCGGGCAGGCGGTTGCCGCCGGCGACAGGCTGGCGGTGCTTGAGGCGATGAAGATGGAACATGCCTTGCTCGCCGCGCGCGATGGCGTCGTGGCCGAGGTTTTGACGACCGCCGGTGCGCAGGTCGAGGCCGGTGCGGCGCTGGTGCGGCTTGAACCGGAAGAAGAGTGAACCGCGCGCCGAAAGACGGTGCTAGGGTCGGGCAGTCCAAACTGCGTTGGGAGAGACGATGAGCGATACTGTTGAGATTTTCGAGGTCGGGCCGCGTGACGGCTTGCAGAACGAAAAGCGCGAGATTCCGGTCGGGGAGAAAATCGCACTGGTCGATTGCCTCAGCGGCGCAGGCTTCACGCGCATCGAGGTGGCGAGTTTCGTGTCGCCGAAATGGGTTCCGCAGATGGCCGGGAGTGGCGATGTGCTTGCGGGAATCACGCGGGCCCCCGGCGTTCGGTACGCGGCGCTGACGCCGAACATGCGTGGTTATGACGATGCGCGCACCGCCGGCGCCGACGAGATTGCGATATTTGCATCCGCCAGCGAAGGATTTTCAAAGGCGAATGTAAACGCGACCATTGCCGAATCGATCGAGCGCTTCAAACCGATCCTCGAGGCGGCACGGCATGTGGATCTGCCGGTGCGCGCCTATATCTCCTGCGTCACGGATTGTCCGTTCGATGGCAAGACGGATCCGGCCAGGGTTGCGGAACTGGCCGATACCCTGTTTGCACACGGCTGCTATGAAATCTCGCTGGGCGACACCATCGGACAGGCCACGCCTGACAGCATCGCGCGGATGCTGATCGCCGTGCGCGACCACGTACCGGTGTCGCGACTGGCGGGGCATTACCACGATACGGCGGGTCGGGCGCTTGCAAATATCGACGCCTCGCTGTCGCTTGGGGTGCGCGTCTTTGATACTGCTGTCGGCGGTCTGGGCGGTTGCCCCTATGCGCCCGGTGCCAGCGGCAATGTCGCAACCGAGGTGGTGGCCGAGCATCTCGAGCGCCTGGGCTATGATACCGGGCTGGATCTTGATGTGCTGCGCAAGGCGGCGGGCATGGCGCAGGCCATGCGCGGTGGTGAGGCGTGATGTATCAGACAATCGACATCATCACCGATGACCGGGGCGTCGCGACGCTGACGCTGAGCCGTGCGGACAAGCACAATGCCATGTCGGGCGAGATGATTGCCGAGTTGACAGCGGCCGCGGCGCAACTGGCGTCAGACGCTGCTGTGCGTGTCGTCGTGCTGGCGGCGGAGGGGAAATCCTTTTGCGCGGGCGGCGACCTGGGCTGGATGCAGGCGCAGATGGCAGCAGATGGCGAAACGCGGTATCGCGAGGCGCGCAAGCTGGCCGAGATGCTGGGGGCGCTGAACACCCTGCCCAAACCGGTGATCGGGGCGGTGCAGGGCAATGCCTTTGGCGGTGGGCTGGGCCTGATCAGCGTCTGCGACGTGGCGATCGGGGCGGATCACATCAAGATGGGGCTGACCGAGACCCGGCTGGGCCTCATTCCGGCGACCATCGGGCCCTATGTCGTGGCCCGGATGGGCGAGGCGCGGGCGCGGCGCGTGTTCATGTCGGCCCGTCTGTTCGGGGCTGCCGAAGGGATTGATCTGGGCCTGTTGGCGCGCATCGTGCCCGCCGAGGACCTTGCCGGGGTGGTCGAGCGCGAGGTGGTGCCATATCTGTCCTGTGCGCCGGGTGCTGTGGCGTCAGCCAAGCAACTGGTGCGCGATCTGGCCCCGACGGTCAACGAGGCGGCCATCGACATGACGATCCGCGCCCTTGTCGACCGGTGGGAAACCGAAGAGGCCGCAGAGGGGATCGGCGCGTTCTTTGACAAGCGCAAAGCCGCGTGGATGAGCTGAGCGACCTCAGCCGAACAAGGCCAGCGTTTCATCCCAAAGGCGCGTGATGATGCGGTCCGCAGGCTCGTCCGGCGCGCGGGCCGCGGATTGTCCGGCCCAGGCCTGCATCGCATCGATGTTGCCGTCTTTCGCCGCCCTGGACCGCATCGGCCCGGTCAGCGCCCGTTGTATGGGGTAGGGGGCAGGGGCGGGGCCATCGGACATGGCATAGGCATTGCGCACGGAGCGGCCCAATCGCCCGGAAAACGCCGTTGTCGCGATGGTGTCTTCCGGTGCCGTGCGGGCGAGTGCGGCGGCCCAGGCCGGGTTGGTCTGTGCCTCGGGTGCGCGCAGGAAGCCGGTTCCGATCTGGACCGCCGACGCCCCCAGGACCAGCGCCGCCGCGATGCCACGTGCATCGACGATGCCGCCGGTTGCCACCACCGGTACATCTACGGCATCGGCCACGGCGGGCAGCAGGGCAAACAGCCCGACCAGCGCGCTTGCTGCCTGATCCGCATCAAACGCCCCGCGATGACCGCCGGCCTCCATGCCTTGCGCGATGATGACATCCGCGCCCGCCGTGGCAGCGGCGCGCGCCTCGGCAACCGTCGTGACAGTTGCAAACCACTTGATGCCCCGCGCTTTCATCTCTGCCACGACATCCGGCGGATAGAGGCCCATGATCGATGACATCGCCGCGGGCGAGGCCGCCAACATGGCCCGGCATTGTTCGTCAAAGTCCGGCAGCGGCGCCTCTGCGGCATCGGCAGGGACGCTCGGCCCCCAATCCGCGAGGTGATCGCGCAGGCGCGCCTCGTGCTGCGCGTCGCGGTTCGGGACCGGGTCGGGTATCCAGATGTTCATCTGGAAACTACCGTTCGATGTTTCGCGCATGTCGCGGGCCCAACCGCCGATCTGGTCCGGGGTCATCAACAATGCTCCGCAGGCTCCCATGCCACCCCCGGCCGCAACCGCCGCCGAGAGCGAAACCGGGCATGCCCCCGCCATCGGCGCGAGCAGGATTGGTCGGCTCAGGCCGAGATTCCGGGCGAATTCGCTGGCGCGTCTCAGGGCCGAATGCATTGTGTTCTCCGCCATTGTGAGAGTGGTTTTCACCATGAACACATGGCGGCAGCCGCGCGTCAAGCCGCCCCGACGCGGGATCAGATTCCCCATTTTATCACAGGACTGCGGCGATAACGCCTCTTCGCAAGCGGTTCCCTTGGTTGACCCCCCGGATTGGCAAGAGTAGACAAATCCCTAGTCAGCGCCGTGTGATACCGTGCGCAGCAAAAATGGAGACGCTCGTGGAAGAGATGTTGCGGGAATACCTCCCGATCCTGGTGTTTCTGGTCGTCGCGGCCGGTCTGGGAATCGTTCTGATCCTGGCAGCGGTGATCCTGGCTGTGCGCAATCCCGACCCCGAAAAGGTCAGCGCCTATGAATGTGGCTTTAACGCCTTTGACGATGCGCGCATGAAATTCGATGTCAGGTTCTACCTCGTCTCGATCCTGTTCATCATTTTCGATCTGGAAATCGCGTTCCTGTTCCCATGGGCCGTCGGGTTCAAGGATCTCAGCGATACGGCCTTCTGGTCGATGATGGTGTTCCTTGCCGTGCTGACGCTCGGTTTTGCGTATGAATGGAAAAAAGGGGCAATGGAATGGGAGTAGGTGAGACTGCATTGCAGACGAACGGAAACACTGCCGGCCCTGACCGCGAGGTCGCGACGCAGGCCCTGAACGCCGAACTGCAGGACAAGGGCTTTCTGCTGACCTCCACCGAAGATATCATCAACTGGGCCCGCACCGGCAGCCTGCATTGGATGACCTTTGGGTTGGCCTGCTGCGCGGTCGAGATGATGCATACATCGATGCCGCGCTATGATGCGGAACGGTTTGGCATCGCGCCGCGCGCCTCTCCGCGCCAGTCGGACGTGATGATCGTTGCCGGGACGCTGACCAACAAGATGGCGCCCGCCCTGCGCAAGGTCTATGATCAGATGCCCGAGCCGCGCTACGTGATCTCGATGGGGTCCTGCGCCAATGGCGGTGGCTACTATCATTACAGCTATTCAGTGGTGCGCGGATGCGACCGCATCGTCCCGGTCGATATCTATGTGCCGGGGTGCCCGCCGACCGCAGAAGCGTTGCTCTATGGCCTGATGCAGTTGCAGCGCAAGATTCGCCGCACGGGGACGATTGTACGATGAGCGCCGCATTGAACGAACTGGGCACCCATATCGAGTTGAAGCGCCCTGATTGCGTGTTGGCATGGGATGTGACCCATGGCGAGTTGAACGTGGATGTGACGCCTGCGTCGCTGGTGCCATTTGTCGAGTTTCTGAAATCGGATGTGAACTGCCGGTTCTCGTCGCTGGTCGATATCACGGCGGTCGATTATCCCGAGCGGGCAAAACGCTTTGATGTCGTCTATCACTTCCTGTCGATGTACCAGAACCATCGGATCCGTCTGCGTGTCGGCGCTCGGGAAGAGGATATGGTGCCGTCGATCATCGACGTTCACCCCTCGGCCAACTGGTTTGAGCGCGAAGTCTTTGACATGTTCGGCATCCTGTTCTCCGGCCACCCCGATCTGCGCCGTATCCTGACGGACTATGGTTTTCGCGGGCATCCGCTGCGCAAGGATTTCCCGACCACCGGCTATACCGAGGTGCGCTATGACGAGGCCGAAAAACGCGTGGTCTATGAGCCCGTATCGCTGGTGCAGGAATACCGGCAGTTCGATTTCATGAGCCCTTGGGAAGGTGCCGAATACATCCTGCCGGGGGATGAGAAGGAGGCGGCGAAATGAGCGAAGTCACCGGAACCTGTCTCTGTGGAGCCTGTCGTCTGACGGCAGTATTGAAGGAAACGACCGCCGGCATCTGCCATTGCCGCATGTGCCGGAAATGGTCGGGGGGCATGATGGTCTCTGTCGAATGCACCCGTCTTGATTTCGCTGCCGATGCCCCGATCGGCATCTATCGTGCAAGCGAATGGGGCGAGCGCGTGTTTTGCAAACAATGCGGCTCGTCTCTGGCCTGGCGCATGCAGGACGGCTCTCATCAGGTTGTTTCGGTACAGGCTTTCGACGATCCCGGGGCCTTTCCGGTGGTTGCCGAGATTTTTTACGATGAGAAACCGAACAGTTATGCCTTGGCGGGCGAGACGATGAAGCTGACCGGCGCGCAAGTGTTCGAGATGTTTGCCCCCAAGCCGGAAGGCGGTGCATGATGGGTGGCTTCTGGTGGCTCATTCTGTCGGCATTGACTGCGATCCCGATGGTCAAGCTGTTGCCGTTCTTTGGCATCAACAAATACTGGGCCGCGGCCTGTCTTGTCCCGTTCGGAACCATCGCGCTGCTGTGGTGGATGGGGATCAAACTGCAAGAGCTGGAGAAACTGTAGATGGACGGCTCGAAATTTGACGATGGATCAACCGACGCCCTGACCGGCGAACAGAAGATCCGCAACTTCAACATCAACTTCGGCCCGCAGCACCCTGCGGCGCATGGGGTGCTGCGGCTGGTGCTCGAACTCGACGGCGAGATCGTCGAGCGCTGCGATCCGCATATCGGCCTTTTGCACCGTGGCACCGAAAAGCTGATGGAAAGCCGCACCTATCTGCAGAACCTGCCCTATTTCGACCGGCTCGACTATGTGGCGCCGATGAACCAGGAACATGCGTGGTGTCTGGCCATCGAACGGCTGACCGGCGTCGAGGTGCCGCGCCGCGCCAGCCTGATCCGGGTGCTTTACTCCGAGATCGGCCGGATCCTGAACCACCTGTTGAATGTGACGACACAGGCGATGGACGTGGGCGCGCTGACTCCGCCGCTCTGGGGTTTCGAAGAGCGTGAAAAGCTGATGGTGTTCTACGAACGCGCCTGCGGTGCGCGTCTGCACGCGGCCTATTTCCGGCCCGGTGGCGTGCATCAGGATCTGCCGGACGATCTCATTGACGACATCGAAACATGGTCCGCCGATTTCCCGCGCGTGCTGGCCGATATCGATGGACTGCTGACCGAAAACCGCATCTTCAAGCAGCGCAACGCGGATATCGGCGTCGTCTCCGAGCAGGACATTCTGGACTACGGATTCTCCGGCGTCATGGTGCGCGGCTCGGGTCTCGCCTGGGATTTGCGCCGCTCGCAGCCCTATGAATGCTATGACGAATTCGACTTTCAGATCCCGGTCGGCAAGAACGGCGATTGCTATGACCGTTATCTCGTCCGCATGGAAGAGATGCGCCAGTCGCTGCGCATCATCGACCAGGCCATCGAAAAGCTGCGCGCGCCCGAGGGCAAAGGCGAGATTCTGGCCCGAGGCAAGATCACACCGCCGTCGCGCAGTGACATGAAGACCTCGATGGAGAGCCTCATCCATCACTTCAAGCTCTATACCGAAGGCTTCCATGTCCCCGCGGGCGAAGTCTATGCCGCCGTCGAAGCCCCCAAGGGCGAATTCGGCGTCTACCTCGTGGCCGATGGCAGCAACAAACCCTACCGCGCCAAGATCCGCGCGCCGGGGTTCCTGCATCTGCAGGCGATGGACTATGTCGCGGGCGGCCACCAGTTGGCCGACGTCGCGGCAATCATCGGAACCATGGACGTGGTGTTTGGGGAGATCGACCGGTGATGCCGTCCCGCCCTTTTCATCTTTGTCAAAATACTCCCGCCGGAGGCGTCCCACGTCTCAGCGTGAACAGAAAGACGATCTAATGCTTCGCCGTCTCTATCACGATCAGCCCGAGAGCTTTGCCTTTACCGATGCCAACATGGCCTGGGCCGAGGCGCAGATCAGCAAATATCCCGAAGGCCGGCAGGCCAGCGCGATCATTCCGCTCTTGTGGCGTGCGCAGGAGCAGGAAGGCTGGCTGTCGCGTCCGGCGATAGAAACCGTGGCCGACATGCTGGGCATGGCCTATATCCGTGCGCTCGAGGTCGCCAGTTTCTATTTCATGTTCCAGCTTCAGCCGGTGGGCAGCGTGGCCCATATCCAGATTTGCGGCACCACATCGTGCATGATCTGCGGCGCCGAGGACCTGATGGCGGTCTGTCAGGACAAGATCGCCGCGAAACCGCATACGCTTTCGGCAGACGGCAAGTTCAGCTGGGAAGAGGTGGAATGCCTCGGATCCTGCGCGAACGCGCCGATGGCGCAGATCGGCAAGGACTATTACGAAGACCTGACCGTTACCCGTCTTGGCGAGATCATCGATGAACTGGCGGCAGGCAAGGTGCCGGTGCCCGGCCCGCAGAACGGGCGCTATGCGTCCGAGCCGCTGAGCGGTCTGACGAGTCTCAAGGAATTTGACAGCGGCCACACCAAGTACAACGCAAGTGTGCAACTGGCGGTCGATATCGGCGATACCGTCAAGCGCATCGATGGCACCGAGGTTCCGTTGATTGCGCCATGGCGCAAGGACGCGGCAAACAGTGGCGAGAAGCCTGTGGCCCGGCCCGAAACGCCCTCCCCCAAGGCTCAAGCGCCTGCACAGGCAACCGCCAAGGCGACGACAGGGCAGGCCGGTCCTGTCAAACCGTCCAGCCCCTTGCCGGGTCAGGCAGAACTGGCAACCCGCAAGGGCGCGTGGACATACCAAGGCGGCAGTCCGGCGGGACCGGCTGCCGACAAGACCGAGGTCCCGGCCGAAGTTGCCGCCGGCGAGAAGCCGGTATTGCTTGATGCGGCGCGGGACGGCACGCCTGACGATCTGAAACTGATCAAGGGCGTGGGCCCCAAGCTGGAAAGTGTGTTGAACAGCATCGGTGTGTATCACTTTGACCAGGTCGCGGCATGGAGCCCGGCGGAGGTGGCGTGGGTTGACGAGAACCTGATTGGCTTCAAGGGCCGGGTCAGCCGTGACGACTGGGTTGAGCAGGCAAAGAAACTGGCGGCGGGCGAAGACACCGCGTTTGCCGCGCGGGCCAAAGAGGACGGGATTTACGACACCTGAGGGAAAACGACAGCGCGAGGGAACAGAGCCA
Source organism: Sedimentitalea todarodis (assembly GCF_032595355.1). Classification (NCBI taxonomy): domain Bacteria; kingdom Pseudomonadati; phylum Pseudomonadota; class Alphaproteobacteria; order Rhodobacterales; family Paracoccaceae; genus Sedimentitalea; species Sedimentitalea todarodis. The sequence continues at coordinate 453,803 of NZ_JASMWN010000001.1, forward strand.
TGACCAGATCAGCAAACAAGACGGGACGAAGCTGGGTTCCCGCAGCAATCGCCGGGGCAATCGTCGGGATCGTGCTTCTTGTTGCGGGGGGCGGTCTGGTCTTTGCCGTGGTCGGCGGTCTGGCGATCTTCGGGATTGGTCTTGTGCTGCTGCCACGGGGCAAGGCGTCGGAAACCGAAGTGACACGCGAGGTCAGCCGCCCTGCGGCGCCGGTTCAACGCGAGGTCCAAACGGCACCGGCGCCGGCGGACCCCGTCGCCACCCCGGCAGAGCCCGAGCCCACGCCAGAGCCGCAGGCGACCGACGTTCAACCTGCGCCGGACGTGACAACGCCGACGGATGCTGAGCAACCCGGCCTGACCGCCAGCACTCTGGTCAAGGCGAGCAAGGCGCTCCCCGGTCAGGTGGACCTCGCCACGCGCAAAGGCTCGTGGCGCTTTGAGAACAAACCCGCCTCGGCATGAGGCAAATGGCAGACGAACCGAAGTGAATGAACGACGAACGCAATCTCGCCATCGCCCGCAAGGGACGACATATCGCTCTGGTGATCGCCGGGACGACGCTGCTTTGGCTTGCGCTTTCGCTTTTCATCGGACCGGCCATCGGCTTGCCGGGGCGCTACGCTCTGCTCTTCGATTTCATTGCCCTGGCTGGATTTGTCTATGCGGGTATCAACACGTTTCAACTCTGGCGCATGCGTCAGGATAGTCAAAGGTAGGCAGCATGCTGAAAGACCAGGATCGGATATTTACCAACCTGTACGGGATGCACGACCGCACTCTGGCCGGTGCCAAGGCGCGCGGTCACTGGGACGGGACGGCGGGGCTGATCCAGAAGGGGCGCGACTGGATCGTGCAGCAGATGAAGGATTCCGGGCTGCGCGGACGCGGCGGCGCGGGCTTTCCCACCGGTCTCAAATGGTCGTTCATGCCCAAGGAAAGCGATGGCCGCCCGGCGTATCTGGTGGTGAATGCGGATGAATCCGAGCCGGGCACCTGCAAGGACCGCGAGATCATGCGCCATGATCCGCATACCTTGGTCGAAGGGTGCTTGATCGCCTCCTTTGCGATGAACGCAAATGCCTGCTATATCTACATTCGCGGTGAGTATATCCGCGAGAAAGAGGCGTTGCAGAACGCCATAGACGAGGCCTATGACGCGGGCCTCTTGGGCAAGAACGCCGCCGGATCAGACTGGGATTTCGATCTCTACCTGCATCACGGGGCAGGTGCCTATATCTGCGGCGAGGAAACCGCCTTGCTGGAGAGTCTCGAAGGCAAGAAGGGCATGCCCCGCATGAAACCGCCGTTTCCAGCGGGCGCGGGCCTTTATGGCTGCCCGACGACGGTCAACAACGTTGAATCCATTGCCGTGGTCCCGACGATCCTGCGGCGGGGTCCTGACTGGTTCTCGAGCTTTGGACGGGCCAACAACGCGGGCACCAAGCTGTTTGCGATCAGCGGGCATGTGAACGCGCCCTGTGTTGTCGAAGAAGCGATGAGCATCAGCTTTGAAGAGTTGATCGACCGCCATTGCGGCGGCATTCGCGGTGGCTGGGACAATCTCAAGGCGGTCATTCCGGGCGGATCATCCGTGCCCTGTCTGCCCGGCAAGATCATGAAAGAAGACTGTATCATGGATTTCGACTGGCTGCGCGAGCAGCGGTCGGGTCTGGGCACGGCGGCGGTGATCGTGATGGACAATGACACCGACATCATCAAGGCGATCTGGCGGCTGAGCAAATTCTACAAGCACGAAAGCTGTGGGCAATGCACGCCGTGCCGCGAAGGCACCGGCTGGATGATGCGCGTGATGGACCGGCTTGTGACGGGAGAGGCGGAGGTCGAGGAAATCGACATGCTTCTGGATGTGACCAAGCAGGTCGAGGGCCACACGATCTGTGCTCTGGGCGATGCCGCCGCCTGGCCGATTCAGGGGCTGATCCGGAATTTCCGTGACGAGATCGAAGACCGGATCAAGCACAAGCGCACCGGGCGCGTCAGCGCCGTGGCCGCGGAGTAGTCATGGAAACTTTCGGAGCATATGGGCCAGTATTGGCATCGGTCGCGCTCTTTGCCGTGGTCGTGATGCTGTTTTCGCCGCTTTCGGCACTTCAGAAGGGCAAGCAAGGGCTTGCACCCGGTGCCGAGCCTGCGGCAGATTACTCTGACCTTGCCTACCGGCTGCACCGGGTGTTCGAGAACGGAACCGATACCCTGTCTATCTTTCTCGCGACCGCGGGTATTGCGGTTCTGGCCGGGGCCAGCCCGTTCTGGATCAACCTTCTCGCGGCGCTGACACTCGCAAGCCGCCTGTTCATGATCTTCGTGCACGTGGCGGCGATCGGAAGTCCGCACAACGGACTACGCAGCATTGCATATGTCGTGGGCTGGGTCTGCATGTTGGCGATGGCCATCCTGGGATTGGTGGCATTGCTGTGAGCGAAACACAGACATATCATCTGGCAGAGCTGAACATCGGCCGCCTGCTGGCACCCACCGACGATCCGCGCGTGGCCGAGTTCATGGCAAATCTCGACCGGATCAACGGCTTGGGCAAACGGATGCCGGGGTTCGTCTGGATGATGGAAGGCTCGGGAGAACCGGGCACCGGCAATACCGAGAACAGCATTGGCGGTGATCCGCAGTTCGTTGCCAATCTGACGGTTTGGGAGGATGTGGCCGCGCTGGAAAAATTCGTCTGGGGAACGGTACACAAGCAGTTCTACGACAAGCGCCAGCAATGGTTCGATATCCTCGCCGATCAGCATTTCGTCATGTGGTGGGTTCCTGTCGGGCATCGCCCGACGCTGGACGAGGCGATGGCGCGTCTGGAGCATATGCGCGACAACGGGCCCGACGAATCCGCCTTTGGCTGGGCGCAGCTTGAACAGGCCAGCATGTGGCGAGGCAAGCGCTGCACCCCTGTGGCGGCGAAATAGGGGCGGGGTATGAGCATAATGCAGAAATTTTCCCTGCCGATATCAGAAAGCAAGGTATCATGAGGCGCTTTCGCTTTGACGAAGATGGCGATGTTGCCGCCGATATCCGAGAGAAATACGGATATGACGGTGATCTGTTGCCGGTGTTTGCCGGCAATACCGGCGTCGTGGTTCACAAGTGGCATCACTACATTCCGATCTATGATCGCTATTTTTCGAGATTTCGCGGCACCAAGGTGCGGTTTCTCGAGATTGGCATCAACAAGGGCGGGAGCCTGCAGATGTGGCGCAACTATCTTGGCGAGGATGCGGTGATCTACGGCATCGACATCAACAAGGATTGCGCCCGGTTCGACGGGCAGGCCGCGCAGGTGCGCATCGGCAGCCAGGCAGATCCGGAGTTCCTGAATGCGCTGGTTGACGAGATGGGCGGTGTTGATGTGATTCTGGACGATGGCAGCCACCGCATGCCGCATGTGCGGGCCTCGTTCGAGGCGTTGTATCCGCGTCTGGAAGAGCATGGCATCTACATGATCGAGGATCTGCACACCGCTTACATCGAGAAATATGGCGGCGGGTATCGCAGCAATCAGAACTTTTTCCGATTTGCCCGTGAACTGGTCGACGACATGCACCGCTGGTATCACAAGAAGGGCATGCGCCACCCTGAACTGGGCAGGGTCATATCGGGCCTGCACATTCACGATTCCATTGCTGTCATCGAAAAAGAACCGGTCTATCGACCCGTTCACTCGCGGGTGGGCTAGAATGAAGATGTCTGTGAAAACGGTTGTGGTCTTGATCGCTGCGGCATTGACGGTGCCGGTTGCCTGCGGACGGGACAATCCCAATCTGGTGCCGTTTGACGGCGTGGTGTTCAAGTCCAAGACCAAGGCTGTTGACAAGAAGGTATCGCGCGCGGATTTCACCTCGACCATCTACAAGGCGACCCAGTCGCTGGATGGCGCGCGCGAGGCTGCGCGCTATCAGGGTACGATCTATTGCGTGACCAATTATGGCACGTCCGACATCGCATGGACGATCGGCCCGGATACCGAAGCCGGGCGTCTGGCGATTGTCGACAACAACATCACCTTCCGCGGGAAATGCGATCCATGAGGGGTTATGCCGCGACAAAAGACGATAACACGCGGATGATATTGCATATCATCGGCCAGACGGGCGCAGTCGGTCTTCCACAATGGAGGACTTTGACATGAACCGACTGAAATCCTGTGCCCTGGCACTTGCCGTCTGTGCCGCCGCTCCGGCGGTTGCCGCGAATTCCAAACCACCGCTGAGCGACGTGCCGGAAATTGAAGGCACGCTGTTCGTGGTTGCCGTTGCGAGCGAGGTGGGCCGCAAGTGCGACACCCTCGCGGGGCGTCGGCTGAAGGGCTACAACATGCTGTTCCAGCTGCGCCGCCGCGCCAATCAGCTGGGTTATACCGATGCCGAGATCCGTGCCTATGTTGAATCCGACAGGGAAAAGGACCGGATGCGCGCGAAAGGCGAAAAATACCTTGAATCCCGGGGTGTCGATGTCGACAAACCCGAAACTTTCTGTGCGTTTGGTCGCGCGGAAATTGCAAAATCCAGCGCGATTGGCGCGCTATTGAAGGCGAGATAGACCATGTCTGACCTGCGCAAGATCAACATTGATGGAACCGAGATCGAAGTTGACGGGGCGATGACCCTGATCCAGGCCTGCGAAGTCGCGGGTGTGGAGATTCCGCGTTTCTGCTATCACGAACGCCTGTCGATTGCGGGCAACTGCCGCATGTGTCTGGTCGAGGTCGTGGGCGGCCCGCCGAAACCGACGGCATCCTGTGCGATGCAGGTCAGGGATTTGCGCCCCGGTCCCGAAGGTCAGGCGCCCGTGGTCAAGACCAACTCGCCTATGGTCAAGAAGGCGCGCGAAGGGGTGATGGAGTTCCTGCTCATAAACCACCCGCTGGATTGTCCGATCTGCGATCAGGGCGGTGAATGCGACCTGCAGGATCAGGCAATGGCCTATGGCGTCGATTTCAGCCGGTTCCGCGAAGCCAAGCGCGCTTCCGAGGACCTTGATCTCGGGCCGCTCGTGGAAACCCATATGACCCGGTGCATTTCCTGCACCCGCTGCGTGCGTTTTACCACCGAAGTTGCGGGTATCACCCAGATGGGCCAGACCGGGCGCGGCGAGGACGCCGAAATCACCAGCTATCTCGGTGAAACGCTCGATTCCAACATGCAGGGCAATATCATCGATCTCTGCCCGGTCGGCGCATTGGTGTCCAAGCCCTATGCATTCACGGCGCGGCCCTGGGAGTTGACCAAGACCGAAAGCATCGACGTGATGGACGCCCTTGGGTCGAACATCCGGGTCGACACCAAGGGGCGCGAAGTCATGCGGTTCCTGCCGCGCAACCATGACGGCGTGAACGAAGAATGGATTTCAGACAAGACACGGTTCGTCTGGGACGGTTTGCGCCGCCAGCGGTTGGATCAGCCCTATATCCGTGAGAGTGGCAAATTGCGCCCGGCGAGCTGGGGCGAAGCGCTTGCCGCGGCCTCTGATGCGTTGAAAGCAGCCAAGGCTCCGGTGGGTGTCGTCGGCGAACTGGCCCCGGTCGAGGCCGCCTTTGCGCTGAAACAGCTGATCGAGGGTCAGGAGGGTGTCGTCGAATGCCGTACCGATGGGGCCAAGTTGCCTGCCGGCAATCGCGGTGCCTATGTTGGAACGGCACGGATCGAGGACGTGGATTTCGCCGAGCGCATCCTGTTGATCGGCACCAACCCGCGCCTTGAAGCCCCGGTTCTGAATTCCCGTATTCGCCGGGCCTGGGCGCGCGGCGCCGACATTGCTTTGGTTGGACAAGCGGCCGATCTGACGTATGAATACGCGCATGTGGGGGATGACCGTGCAGCCTTGCAGCAGGTCGTCGACATGGGCGGAGACGACGAGATTCGCAGCCGAGCGTCGATGGTCATCGTCGGGCAGGGCGCGTTGCAGGACGCCGATGGCACGGCCGTTCTCGCCGCAGCCCAGAAGGTTGCCGAGGCCACTCAGAGCGGATTGTTGATCCTGCACACCGCCGCCGGTCGGGTCGGCGCGATGGATGCGGGGTGCACCAATGACCGTGGCATGGACGCGCTCAACGACGCTGACGTGATCTATAACCTGGGTGCGGATGAGATCGACATCGCCGCCGGAGCCTTTGTGATCTACCAGGGCAGCCACGGGGATCGGGGTGCGCATCGTGCCGACGTGATCCTGCCGGGCGCGGCCTATACGGAAGAGCAGGGTTTGTTCGTCAACACCGAAGGCCGCCCGCAACTGGCGCTGCGCGCCGGGTTCGCGCCGGGGCAGGCCAAGGAAAACTGGGCCATCCTGCGCGCGCTGAGTTCGGAAATGGGGGCGACGCTGCCGTATGACACCCTGGCGCAGCTGCGCAAGGCACTGGTTGCCGACGTGCCGCATCTGGCACGGATCGACGAGGTTCCGGAAAACGAGGTTCAGCTGCTGGAGGGTGCATCTCTGGGCGAGGCGAGCTTTCGTCCGGCGATCAGCGATTTCTATCTGACCAACCCGATTGCCCGGGCCAGCGCGCTGATGGCCGAACTGTCTGCGGCCTCGAAGGCACGCGGACAGGATCGGATCGCGGCGGAATGAACACGACGCCACACATAGCATCGCCACGGGCAGATAATGCCGTGAGCAGGGGCAATATGCGCGGCCAGCCGGCGATATGGGCGCGTCATTTGCGCACAAAATACAATGAAGAGGCTAGTATGTGGCCGGCAGATGCTGTTTACAGCAACTCGTCATCATTGCCATGCGGGCTGGACTCTTCGGGCGCCTGTCTCGTGGTCGCCAAAAGCGCAAAACAACGGAATACCGACGGTGTGAGGACTTATGGCTGATTTCTTTTCCACTCCGGGCGGCATCGCGCTGCTGATTTTTGCACAAGTGCTTGCCGTTGTTGCATTTGTCATGATCTCGCTCCTGTTCCTCGTCTACGGTGACCGCAAGATCTGGGCTGCGGTCCAGATGCGTCGGGGCCCGAATGTGGTGGGTGTGTTCGGTCTGCTGCAATCGGTGGCGGATGCGCTGAAATACGTGGTGAAAGAGGTCGTGATACCCGCCGGGTCAGACCGCGCCGTGTTCCTTCTGGCACCGCTGACGAGCTTTGTTCTTGCGATGATCGCCTGGGCGGTGATCCCGTTCAACGACGGCTGGGTGCTTTCGGATATCAACGTCGCGATCCTCTACGTGTTCGCGGTGTCCAGTCTCGAGGTCTACGGCGTGATCATGGGGGGCTGGGCCTCCAACTCGAAATACCCGTTCCTGGGGAGCTTGCGCTCGGCCGCGCAGATGATCTCGTATGAGGTGTCCATCGGCCTGATCATCATCGGCATCATCATCTCGACCGGTTCGCTGAATTTTTCCGACATCGTGCGGGCGCAGGATGGAGCCTATGGGTTCTTCAGCTGGTACTGGCTGCCGCATTTCCCGATGGTCTTCCTGTTCTTCATCTCGGCCCTTGCCGAAACCAACCGCCCGCCGTTTGACCTGCCCGAGGCCGAAAGCGAACTGGTGGCCGGTTATCAGGTGGAGTATTCGGCAACGCCGTTCCTGTTGTTCATGGCCGGTGAATACATCGCTATCTTCCTGATGTGTGCGCTGACCTCGCTCTTGTTCTTTGGCGGCTGGCTGTCACCAATTCCGGGCTTGCCGGACGGCGTGCTTTGGATGGTCGGCAAGATGGCGTTCTTCTTCTTTCTCTTTGCGATGGTCAAGGCGATCACGCCGCGTTACCGCTATGACCAGTTGATGCGTCTGGGCTGGAAAGTGTTCCTGCCGTTCAGCCTCGGCTGGGTGGTGTTCGTATCCTTCGCGGCAAAATTCGATTGGTTCTGGGGGGCATTCGCCCGCTGGGGCACTGGGGGCTGATAATGGCGACTATCGACTATACCCGCGCGGCCAAATATTTCCTGCTCTGGGACTTCATGGTCGGCATGAAATTGGGGCTGAAGTACTTTTTCGCGCCCAAGGCGACGCTGAACTATCCGCATGAAAAGGGCCCGCTGTCGCCGCGCTTTCGCGGGGAACATGCGTTGCGTCGCTATCCCAATGGCGAGGAACGCTGTATCGCCTGCAAACTCTGCGAGGCGATCTGCCCGGCACAGGCGATCACCATCGATGCCGAACCGCGCGAGGACGGCAGCCGCCGCACTACTCGCTATGACATCGACATGACCAAATGCATCTATTGCGGCTTCTGCCAGGAAGCCTGCCCGGTGGATGCGATAGTCGAAGGCCCGAATTTCGAGTTCGCCACCGAGACCCGCGAAGAACTGTTCTATGACAAGGACAAGCTCCTGGCGAATGGCGACATGTGGGAAGCCGAAATCGCCCGCAACCTCGAACTGGACGCGCCGTACCGATGAACATGACGGAAAATACCGGCGGGCTGGTGCAGCCGATCAAGCGCCCGGCACGCGAAATCGACACGTTGCGCGACACGCTTGATGACGCGCTACGTCGCATTGCAGCATTGGAAGTAGAAGTGGCACGGCTTCGCGGTGAGCTTCCGCAGATTCCGACGGAGAATTTTGAATGACGGACCCACAGAACCCATTCGAAGCAATGATGAAACAGGCGCAGGACATGGCCAAGTCATTCAATCCGGCGCTCGAGAATTTCTCGCCCAAAGGGTTCGAGACGCTGTGGCCGACCATGCCCAAAGAGGTCATGGAAATGTGGTTCGGCAATTCGGTCAACAAAGACGGCCTGGATGCCAAGACCCGCCTCTTGATCACGCTGGCCGGGCTGACCATGCAGGGCGCGCAGGCCGACACTGCCGTGCGCCAGACCGTGCGCCACGCCATCGAGGCCGGGGCACGCAAGCAGGAGATCGTGGAGACCATCGGTCAGATGTCGGTGTTCGCCGGCCTTCCGGCCATGACCCGTGCGATGGATCTTGCGAAAGACGTGATGGACGAAACAGAGGGCGACGAAACATGAGTGTTTTTGCCTTCTACCTCTTTTCGATCAGCGTGATCACCGGTGGCCTGTTCACCGTGATCAGCCGGCAGCCGGTTCATTCGGTGTTGTGGCTGATCCTGTCGTTCATCTCGGCAGCGGGCCTCTTTGTCCTTCTGGGCGCGGAATTCGTCGCGATGTTGCTGGTCATCGTCTATGTGGGCGCGGTTGCGGTTCTCTTCCTGTTTGTCGTCATGATGCTGGACGTGGATTTCGCCGAACTCAAGGCCGAGATGGCCCGGTACATGCCGCTCGCATTGCTGATCGGTCTCGTGATCCTGATGCAGTTCGTCATGGCCTTTGGGGCCTGGGAAAGCAGCCATGTGGCCAGTGATCTGCGTGCCCAGGTGGTGCCGACCGACAGGCACAATACCGAGGCGCTCGGGCTGATCCTCTATGACCAGTATTTCCTGCTATTCCAGCTGGCGGGGTTGATCCTGCTGGTTGCGATGGTGGGGGCCATCGTGCTGACCCTGCGGCACCGCACCGATGTCAAGCGGCAGAACATCGTCGGGCAGATGATGCGCGATCCGGCAACCGCGATGGAACTGAAAGACGTGAAACCGGGGCAGGGGCTGTAACCAATGCTAAACATTGCATCCAGAACACGTTGTCTTGCCGCCGTGACGATCTGGTGTCTGTTGTCTGTCGCAAGCGTCGCCCTCGCGGAAAGCCCGATTACCACGCCTCATGAAATCGACGAGCATTATGAGGTTGCCAGCAAGGATTTTGGCGATGGAACCGTTCAGCTTCATTCCAAGAAGGTAAGCGCGGGTGCAACCACACATTCGATTCATAGCTTTGATTGTACGAACAAGACCTACGCCCCCGTCTATGCCGGCGATGCCAGCCCGGACGAATTTCCGGTGAATTCCCTCGGGTTCAATCTGAGTCCGATTGATGTAACCACCGACGTTGCCCCGCTGGCACAACACGCATGCAAGAAGCACGGTTATCCGTTGCTGGAATGGTGAATCATGATCGGACTTGAACATTACCTCACAGTCGCAGCGACGCTGTTCGTCATCGGGATTTTCGGGCTGTTCCTGAACCGCAAGAACGTGATCATCCTGTTGATGAGCATTGAACTGATGCTCTTGGCGGTGAACATCAACCTTGTCGCGTTTTCCAGCTTTCTGGGCGATCTGGTCGGGCAGGTGTTTACGCTGTTCGTTCTGACGGTCGCCGCCGCCGAAGCCGCGATCGGGTTGGCGATCCTGGTCTGCTTCTTCCGGAACCGCGGCACCATCGCGGTTGAAGACGTCAATATGATGAAGGGCTGAGAGAACAATGGAAACCATCATCCTCTTTGCCCCTCTTGTCGGGTCGCTGATCTGTGGGTTCGGCTGGAAGTTCATAGGCGAGACGGCGGCCCTGTGGGTGGCGACCGGGCTGCTCTTCCTGGCCTGCCTACTGTCCTGGGTCGTGTTCTTTTCCTTTGACGGCGTGACGACGCAAATCCCGGTCCTGCGCTATATCGAAAGCGGCACGCTGGCGACCGAGTGGGCGATCCGGCTGGATCGACTGACGGCGATCATGCTGATCGTGGTGACCACGGTCTCTGCCCTCGTGCATCTTTACAGCTTTGGCTACATGGACAAGGATCCACAGTGGAAAGAGGGCGAAAGCTACAAGCCGCGCTTCTTTGCCTACCTGTCGTTCTTTACCTTCGCCATGCTGATGCTGGTGACATCCGACAACCTGGTGCAGATGTTCTTTGGCTGGGAAGGCGTGGGCGTTGCCTCATACCTGCTGATCGGTTTCTATTATCGCAAACCCTCGGCCAATGCCGCCGCGATCAAGGCCTTTGTGGTCAACCGGATTGGTGACTTTGGTTTTGCGTTGGGCATCTTTGCGCTGTTCTTTCTGGTCGACAGCATCAAGCTGGACGATATCTTTACAGCCGCGCCAACCCTCGCGGAAACGCAGCTCAGCTTCTTGTGGACCGAATGGAATGCCGCGAACCTGATCGGTGTGCTGCTGTTCATCGGGGCGATGGGCAAATCGGCGCAGTTGATCCTGCACACCTGGTTGCCGGACGCGATGGAAGGCCCGACGCCGGTATCCGCCCTGATCCATGCCGCGACCATGGTGACCGCCGGGGTGTTCCTCGTCTGCCGCATGTCGCCGCTGTTTGAATTTGCGCCCGAAGCGGCCGCATTCATCACCGTGCTGGGGGCCACGACCGCGTTCTTTGCTGCGACCGTGGGGCTGGTGCAGACCGACATCAAGCGCGTGATCGCCTATTCGACCTGTTCACAGTTGGGCTATATGTTCGTTGCCGCCGGTGTCGGCATGTATTCCGCCGCGATGTTCCACCTGCTCACGCATGCATTCTTCAAGGCGCTGTTGTTCCTTGGGGCGGGCTCGGTCATCAACGCGATGCACCACGAGCAGGACATGACCAACTACGGCAACCTGCGCAAAAAGATCCCCTATACCTATTGGGCGATGATGATCGGCACGCTGGCGATTACCGGTGTCGGCATTCCGCTGACGTCGATCGGGTTTGCCGGGTTCCTGTCCAAGGATGCGATCATCGAGAGCGCGTTTGCCGGTGGATCATCCTACGGGTTCTGGATGCTGGTGATTGCCGCCGCGATGACCAGTTTCTACAGCTGGCGGCTGATTTTCCTGACCTTCTTTGGCGAGGAACGCGGTGACAAGCATACGCATGAACACGCGCATGAAAGTCCGATGACCATGCTGATCCCGCTGGGCGTGCTCAGCTTTGGCGCGGTCTTCGCCGGAATGATCTGGTATGGCAGCTTCTTTGGTCACGCCGATCAGGTGGGCAAGTTCTATGGCATCCCGGTTGCCGAGGCATCGGCGCAAGGCGAAGACGGCGCGCATGGCGAGGCAGCCGACCACGGCACGGCAACCGAAGACTCCCATGCCGACGAAGGGCATGGCGCGGAAGGCGAGCATCACTACGCCTTTGTCGGAAAACCGGGCGAGGGCGCAATCTATTTCGGGCCTGACAACCATGTTCTGGACGACGCCCATGCGGCTCCGGTCTGGGTCAAGGTATCTCCGTTCGTTGCGATGGTTCTGGGTCTGGGCATCGCGATCTGGTTCTACATCGTCAATCCGTCCCTTCCGGCGCGTCTGGCCGAAAGCCAGCGCCCGCTCTACCTGTTCCTCAAGAACAAGTGGTACTTTGACGAGTTGTACGATGCGATCTTTGTCAAACCGGCGCTCGGGATCGGACGCCTGTTCTGGAAGCGCGGCGATGGCAATGTCATTGACGGCTTCCTTAATGGCGTGGCGTTGGGCATCATCCCGTTCTTCACCCGCCTTGCAGGGCGCGCGCAGTCCGGTTTCATCTTTACCTATGTCTTCTGGATGGTGCTTGGCATCGCGGCCCTCGTCACCTGGATGACGATCGGCGGAGGAGCACACTGATGGACAATATCCTTTCCATTGTCACCTTTGTCCCCGCCCTGGCGGCGTTGATCCTGGTGGTGTTCCTGCGCGGCAATGACGAGGCGGCGCAGCGCAATGCGAAATACGTAGCACTGTTCGCAACCAGCGTGACCTTCCTTGTCTCGCTCGGCATCTATTTCGAGTTCGATCCCTCCAACACGGGGTTCCAGTTCGTCGAACAGTCTGAATGGCTGCTGGGCCTGCAATACAAGATGGGCGTTGATGGTATCAGCGTTCTGTTCGTCATGCTGACCACGTTCATCATGCCGCTGACCATCCTGGCCAGTTGGAACGTGACGGAACGGGTCAAGGAATACATGGTCGCCTTCCTGCTGCTTGAAACGCTGATGCTTGGTGTGTTCGTGGCGCTCGATCTGGTGCTGTTCTACCTGTTCTTCGAGGCTGGCCTGATCCCGATGTTCCTGATCATCGGCATCTGGGGTGGCAAGGAACGCATCTATGCCAGCTTCAAGTTTTTCCTTTATACCTTCCTCGGCTCGGTGCTGATGCTGGTTGCGATGGTCGCCATGTTCGCGGATGCGGGGACCACGGATATCGAGGTGCTGCTGGCGCATGAGTTCGCCAGTGAGACCTTCAGCCTCATGGGGATGCAAGTTGTCGGCGGACTGCAGACGCTCCTGTTCCTGGCGTTCTTTGCGAGCTTTGCGGTCAAGATGCCGATGTGGCCGGTTCACACCTGGTTGCCGGACGCACACGTGCAGGCCCCGACGGCAGGGTCGGTCGTGCTGGCGGCGATCCTGCTCAAGATGGGCGGCTATGGGTTCCTGCGTTTCAGCCTGCCGATGTTCCCGGTCGGGGCGGATGTGATGGCGTCGGTGGTCCTGTGGATGAGTGCGATTGCCATTGTCTACACCTCGCTGGTGGCGCTGGTGCAGGAAGACATGAAAAAGCTGATCGCCTATTCCTCGGTGGCGCATATGGGCTTTGTCACCATGGGTATCTTTGCCGCCAACCAGCAGGGTATCGATGGTGCGATCTTCCAGATGCTCAGCCACGGGTTTATCTCGGCCGCGCTCTTCCTCTGTGTCGGGGTCATTTATGACCGGATGCACACCCGCGATATCGAGGCCTATGGCGGTCTGGTGATCCGGATGCCGGCCTATGCGCTGGTGTTCATGTTCTTTACCATGGGCAATGTGGGCCTGCCGGGCACGTCCGGGTTTGTTGGCGAATTCCTGACCATGATGGGGGCCTTTCAGGTCAACACCTGGGTGACAGCCGTTGCCGCCACCGGCGTGATCTTCAGCGCTGGCTATGCGCTGTGGTTGTATCGCCGCGTCGTGTTTGGCGACCTGATCAAGGAAAGCCTGCGCACCATTCAGGACATGTCCACCCGCGAACGCGTGATTTTTGCGCCGCTGGTGGCGATGACCCTGCTGTTGGGCGTCTATCCATCGCTCGTCACCGACATCATCGGGCCATCGACAACGGCACTGATTTCGACATATGACACTGCGCTGGCAGCGGCAGAGGCCGCCACCCAGCACGCATCGAATTGAGGGGGCCGGGCATATGATCCAGGCTGATCTGAGCGTAATCATTCCGGAAATCGTGCTGGCGGTCTTTGCCATGTTCGCCTTGCTCGGGGCTGCCTATACCGGCAAGGATCGGCTCGGGCCTGCTCTGGTCTGGGCGACTTCCGCCCTGATGCTGATCCTCGCATTTTTCATCGCGACCCGTGGCGGCGGAACCAACGTCGCGTTTGGCGGGATGTTCGTGGACGATGGATTTGCGCGATTTTCCAAGGTGATCATCCTGATTTCCGCAGCGGCGGTTCTGCTGATGAGCCAGGACTACATGGCGCGCCGGGGCCTGTTGCGGTTCGAGTATCCGCTCTTGGTGGCACTGGCTGCTGTCGGTATGATGATGATGGTCAGCGCGGGCGATCTGATGTCGCTCTACATGGGGTTGGAGCTGCAATCGCTGGCGCTCTACGTGGTTGCGGCCCTGCGACGTGACAGCGTGAAATCGACCGAGGCCGGTCTGAAGTACTTTGTCCTCGGCGCGCTGAGTTCCGGTCTGCTGCTCTATGGGGCATCGCTGGTCTATGGCTATGCCGGCACCACGCTGTTCTCAGGCATCATTCAGACCGCACAGCATGGCGAGGTTTCGCTGGGTCTGCTCTTTGGCCTGATCTTCGTGATCTCGGGCCTGGCCTTCAAGGTCAGCGCGGTTCCGTTCCACATGTGGACACCGGACGTCTACGAAGGCTCTCCGACACCGGTGACTGCGTTCTTTGCGACGGCGCCAAAGATGGCGGCGATGGGCCTCTTCGCGCGGGTTCTGCACGATGCGTTCGGACACGCGGTTGCGGACTGGCAGCAGGTGATTGCCCTGCTTGCGGTGCTCTCGATGTTCCTTGGTGCCGTGGCGGCGATCGGGCAGCGCGATATCAAACGGCTGATGGCCTATTCCTCGATCGCGCATATGGGATTTGCGCTGATGGGGCTGGCGGCAGGCACGGAATTCGGCGTGCAGGCGATGCTGATCTACATGGCGATCTATGTCACGATGAATATCGGCACCTTTGCGTTTATCCTGATGATGGAGAAAGACGGGCGCCCTGTCACCGACATCACGTCCCTCAACCTCTATGCCCGGCGAGAACCCGGGCGGGCGCTGGCGATGCTGGTCCTGCTGTTCTCGCTGGCCGGTGTGCCGCCGATGCTGGGCTTCTTTGGCAAGTTCTATGTGCTGCGCGCAGCCTATGATGGTGGTCTGGCCTGGCTGGCCGTTGCGGGTGTGATCGCATCGGTCATTGGTGCGTTCTATTATCTCCGGATCGTCTATTACATGTATTTCGGCGAAGAGGGTGATGAACTTGAGACCAATTCTTCGCCGGTGCTCTGGGGCTTTCTGATGGCATCGGCCGCAGTCACGCTGTTGGGCATCATCAACATGTTCGGCGTCGAAGGCGCAGCGGCCGCCGCGGCGGCAACGCTGCTCAACTGAACCTTGTCACTCGGCATCGAACCCCTTGCATTGCGGATGACGCTGAAATGATGCGGGCATGACCCAGTGGCCTGATGGCTATGGCAGACGTGTGCTGGACGAGGTGGATTCGACCCTGAACGAAGCGGCACGGATTGCACCCGGCCTGTCCGGTCCGGAATGGATCATGGCGCATCGGCAGACTTCGGCGCGCGGACGGCGGGGGCGACCCTGGTCCAATCCCAAGGGCAATCTCGCGGCCACTCTGGTGCTGTTCCCGCACGAACCCCCGGCGGTGGCGGCGCTCCGGTCCTTTGCCGCGTCGCTGGCCTTGTTTGATGCCTGTGTCGGGGTCTGTGGGCGCAGCGAAGGGTTTGCACTGAAATGGCCCAATGATGTTCTGCTGAATGGTGGCAAGCTGGCGGGCATATTGCTGGAGAGCACAGGGCAGGGTACGCAAATGGCGCATCTGGCGATCGGGATCGGGGTGAACCTGTCCGATGCGCCTTTGCCTGCGATGGTCGAGCCGGGCGCGGTGCCGCCGGTATCCCTTTTTTCGGCGACCGGTGCCGAGGTCGATCCCGAAACGTTCCTGACCTTCCTCGCTGCCGCCTATGCCCGCCATGAAACCACGTTCACGACCTATGGCTTTGAACCGATCCGCACCGCATGGCTGAATCGTGCGGCACGACTGGGCGAGGTGATCACCGCGCGGACCGGAAACAGAGAAACCACCGGCACCTTTCAGACGGTGGACGCGCAGGGCAACCTTGTCTTAAACACCAGCAAAGGCCGTGTGACCATCCCGGCGGCCGACGTCTATTTCTAGGAGAGACGCTCATGCTTCTGGCCATTGATTGCGGCAACACGAACACCGTCTTTTCCATATGGGACGGCGAACAGTTCCTGTGTACGCTGCGCACATCAACCCATCATGCACGCACGGCCGATGCCTATTTCACCTGGTATTCGACCCTGGTGAAACATTATGGGATCGAGGTGGACATCGACGAGGTCATCATTTCCTCCACCGTGCCACGCGTGGTGTACAATCTGCGGGTCTTTACCGATCGGTTCTTTGGCTGCCGGCCGATCGTCGTGGGCAAGCCGGACTGCCTGTTGCCAAACGAACCGCGCGTGGATCTGGGTACGCAGGTCGGTCCTGACCGTCTGGTCAATACCGCTGGTGCCTTTGATCGCCATGGTGGCGACCTGATCGTGGTGGATTTTGGCACAGCAACAACATTTGATGTTGTGGCCAAGGAAGGAGCCTATATTGGTGGCGTGATCGCGCCCGGCGTGAATCTGAGTCTCGAGGCGTTGCACATGGCTGCCGCCGCTTTGCCGCATGTGGATATCAGCAATCCGCAAAAGGTGATCGGTACCAATACCGTGGGCTGTATGCAGTCGGGCATCTTCTGGGGCTATGTCGGATTGGTCCGCGAGATCTGTACCCGCGTCAAGGCCGAGCGGGACCGCGACATGCGGGTGATTGCAACCGGTGGGCTGGCACCTCTGTTTCAGCAGAGCGCGGAGCTGTTTGACGTGATGGAAGATGACCTGACAATGCACGGTCTTACCGTGATCCATCAATTTAACAAGGACAACGGGTAATCGAATGACAAGCAAGAGACTGATTTATCTGCCGCTTGGCGGAGCAGGCGAAATTGGCATGAACGCCTATCTTTACGGATACGGCGCGCCGGACAAGGAACGCTTTATCCTTGTTGATCTGGGGGTTACCTTTCCTGACATGGATGGGTCGCCCGGTGTCGATCTGATCCTGCCCGACATCACATGGCTGAAAGAGCGGGCCGACAGGCTGGATGCGATTTTCGTCACCCATGCGCACGAAGATCATGTGGGCGCGGTGTCGCATTTCTACAGCGATCTTGGCGCGCCGGTCTATGCACGGGTCTTTACCGCCAATATCGCCCGGCGCAAGATGTCGGAGCGTGGCCATCCCGAGGATGCAGTACAGACAGTTTCGGCCTGGCCCGAGCAGGTGACGGCGGGACCATTCAAGGTCGGCTTCCTGCCGATTTCGCATTCCATCCCCGAAAGCGCCGCGCTGGTCATCGATACGCCCGACGGGCGCGTGATCCACAGTGGCGACTTCAAGCTCGACCCGACCCCGGTCGTCGGCGAAGCGTTTGACCCGGACCTGTGGGCCGAAGTCTGCAAGGGCAGCGTGCGGGCATTGGTATGTGATTCCACCAACGTGTTCTCGCCTGATCCGGGACGATCCGAACTTGGTCTTGGCCCGGCGATCGAAGAACTGGTCCTTGGTGCCAAGGGCATGGTGGTCGCCACGACATTCGCCAGCAACGTGGCACGGGTCAAAACCCTGGCCGAGGCGGGGCAACGCGCGGGGCGCTCTATCGTGCTCCTGGGGCGCGCCATGGAGCGGATGGTCGAGGCCGCCAGGGAAACCGGCGTTCTTCACGGGTTTCCGAACACCATCAGCGATGAGGCCGCGCGCGATGTGCCGCGCGAGAACCTGATGTTGCTGGTCACCGGCAGCCAGGGCGAGCGCCGCGCGGCCAGCGCGCAACTCGCACGTGGCAAATATCGCGGGATCGAGATGAAAGAGGGCGACATGTTCCTGTTTTCATCCAAGACGATCCCCGGAAACGAGCGCGGCGTGATTCGCGTGATGAACCAGTTCAGCGAAATGGGCGTTGATGTTGTCGATGACAGCAACGGAAAATACCACGTCTCGGGTCACGCAAACCGGCCTGATATCGAACAGCTTCACGACATCGTCCGCCCGCAGATGGTGATCCCGATGCACGGCGAACACCGCCATCTGCGCGAACATGCAAAGCTGGCGATTGCGCGGGGCTATCAGGGTGCGGTCGTGGTCAACGGGATGATGATGGACCTGTCCGGCAACGCACCGAGCGTTGCGGAATACATCGAAACCGGTCGAACCTATCTGGATGGCTCGGTCAAGATCGGCGCGATGGACGGGGTTGTGCGCGACCGCATCCGTATGGCGCTGAACGGGCATATCACCGTGACGGTCATTCTGGATGAAAAGGATGAACCGCTTGGCGAGCCCTGGTGTGACACCAGCGGATTGGCGGAAACCGGGCGTTCAAACGCGTTGCTGGTCGAGGTCCTGGAAGAAGATCTGAGCCAGTATCTGGGCCGTGCCGGGAACAAGACCCTGCGCGACGACGACAAGCTGGAAGAGGCCCTGCGACGCACGGCGCGTCAGACCGCGCAGGCCGAGATCGGCAAGAAACCGGAAGTGACGGTGGTGATCAGCCGGATGCGGTAACCCGCTCCGGCCTTGCCAGCCCGCAAACCAGAGGTCGGGCGGGTGTTAACCGGCCCGACGCTCTTCAAAGCTCAGCGCGATAAAGCTGGGCAGATGATCGCCCATTCCAACAACCTTGTTGCCCCCGGAATCGCGGTTGGATGACCGGCCGCGAGACGAAGACCGATATTCGTTTTTCGGCTTCTCTTTGATACTCGCTTCTGCGGGTGCCCGTTCCGGTTCCGGCTTCTTGGGCGTCCGGCTGCGCCGCTCGGGTTTGGCAACCGCCTCTTCCTTGACCGGCTCCGGCTCGGCCTTCGGTGGCGCGGATTTCAGCGGATTGTCACGGCGCGGTATCTCGCGCTGAACCAACCGCTCGATATCGGCGAGATTCTTTTCGTCCCGCGGCACGCAAATCATCATCGTTGTGCCATCACGCCCGGCGCGTCCGGTGCGACCGATCCGGTGCACATAGTCCTCGGCATGACCCGGAACGTCAAAGTTGAACACATGGCTGACCGCAGGCACATCCAGTCCGCGTGCCGCCACATCGGAGGCCACCAGAAAACGCAGCGATCCATCGCGAAAGCCGTCCAATGTGCGGGTCCTCTGGCTTTGATCCAGGTCGCCGTGGATCGGGGCCGCGTCATAGCCGTATTTCTTCAGCGACTTGGAGACGATGTCCACATCGGTCTTGCGGTTGCAGAAGATGATTGCGTTGGTGCATTTTTCGCCCTCGGCATCGATCAGGGCGCGCAGCACGTTGCGTTTTTCGCTGGCCTCACGATCCTTGCGGCTGCCTTTGAACATCACCACTGATTGCGTGATATTCTCGCCGGTGGTGGCCTGCCGTGCAACTTCGATCCGTGTCGGGGCCGACAGGAACGTGTTGGTGATCCGTTCGATCTCGGGCGCCATCGTGGCCGAAAAGAACAGGGTCTGCCGGGTGAACGGCGTCAGCGAAAAAATGCGTTCGATATCCGGGATGAATCCCATGTCGAGCATCCGGTCGGCCTCGTCCACCACCATGATCTGCACGCCGGTCAAGAGCAGCTTGCCGCGTTCAAAATGGTCCAGGAGGCGGCCCGGCGTTGCAATCAGAACATCGACACCCTTGTCGATGAGTTTGTCTTGCTCGCCAAAGCTGACGCCGCCGATCAACAGGGCCTTGGTCAGCTTGACGTGCTTGGAATATGTGTCAAAGTTCTCGGCCACCTGCGCGGCCAGTTCCCGCGTCGGGCACAGCACAAGACTGCGCGGCATTCGGGCGCGGGCACGGCCACGCGCCAGAAGGGTGATCATCGGCAGCACAAAGCCTGCGGTCTTGCCGGTGCCGGTCTGGGCAATGCCCAGAACGTCCTTGCCTTCGAGGGCAGGGGGAATGGCGCCTTCCTGAATCGGGGTGGGGGATTCGTACCCTGCCTCTTCAATGGCCTTGAGTACTTTTGGATTCAGGTTCAGTTCAGAAAATTTTGTCATTTGTGTCCGTGTGTTGCGGACACTCATTTGGCCCGCCGTCATGTCAGAGCCGGACCACATCGGTCCTGCGCTTGTGCGCATGTTGGCTCGTCTGCGTGCATTAACAAAAAGGGACGCAGCGGTCAAACGGACCTGCCATAATCGCGTGCTATTTTCCGATTGTTTCCGCTTTGACGCATTGTCAGCTAAAATCGGGAAATTGTTTCCGTCGTGATCGCGCCAATTGCAGATCGCAGCGGTACAAGAGCCCTTCGTCCTGCAGGCGCTGGCGATGGTCAGGCGTATCGGCAAAAAGTTCGTCGTAGAATCTGCGCAGACCATCCGCGCCGTTTCTCTGATCAATCGACATGAGCAATGCGTGAAGTGTCACGCCCTTGTCGGTGGCCGGGCGCATGGGGGCGAGATCGGCGCGGTACGACCCACGTTCCAGCCTGAACCGATAGGCGGCGATGAACGCGTCCCAGTTCTGCGCATGACAGTGGCACAGGGTGATCTGATCCAGCGACCGCTCGCCGGGGTTCTTGATTTCTCCCTGAAACACATTGTGGATGCGAAGGGTCACATCCGAGAGGCCGGTTCTGACAAAGAGTTTGCCTTCGACATGGCTTAGAAATCCGCCGTCGAGATATCGCCCGTAGGTTGGATACAGCCGCTCGACACAGGCAGCACGCTCGGCCCGTGTCCGATGGGTCAGCTTGAATGCCGAACCGTCCCCGGCAAGCGCCTCGGCCGGATAGAGCCGGGCGCAATGGGACTTGTCAGGCAGGGCTGCCAGTTGGTCGATGATCGGTGCGTCCGAACACAGGAACTCGTCCACGTCGATATGTGCGAGCCAATCCACCTCGGCCCGACCATAGGCATGGGTGGCGTT
Organism: Sedimentitalea todarodis; assembly: GCF_032595355.1. NCBI lineage: Bacteria > Pseudomonadati > Pseudomonadota > Alphaproteobacteria > Rhodobacterales > Paracoccaceae > Sedimentitalea > Sedimentitalea todarodis. The sequence continues at coordinate 474,765 of NZ_JASMWN010000001.1, forward strand.
GGATGATTGCCGGACCTGATGCTTTTTTGGCCGTCTGGGGTGCTTTGACCAATAGGCGTCGTCACAGGTCGTCACCCGCACCTTTGGGTGGGACTTGAGCAATGCAAACGTGGCCGGGTCGGGCTCGTCCAGATAGACATAGATCCGGTGTGCGCCCAACTCGAGGTGATGCGCGACGAAGTTCAGCGTTGCCGTGGTCGGGGCCTTGATTGTCGCAACGAGTCCCCACTGCATCAGGTCTTGTCCTGAAACTGCTGGCGCATCTTGCTCAGGCGGCGAAAGATGTTTGCCGGATCGCGGTTCAGTTCCTGCATCAGATGATCTGCCAATGGCGCGATCACCGGATCGGTCAAGGCCAATTCCCAGACCGGGGCGAGGATGTTGACATCGAGCCCACCCTTGCGGATCGAGAAATCCTCCATCTCAAGAGGCAGGGCGGTATGCACCCGGCGTCTGACCGAATGGGGCTGATCGGGGGGCAGTCCGCTGAAGAGCCGTTCGAACTCGTAGAGTTTCATCATCGAGAACAGCATCCGCAGGGCCTGACCGACCTGCCGCTGCAAATCCGATCCGCCATGATCGGCAAAGGTAATGACAGACGACACCTTCCAGCGCAGATCAAGCTGATCGATCAGGTGAACATGCTGTTCACGCCAAATCCGCTGAAACAGAGCGGGGACATGGTCGGGCGCGCTGTGTTTCCGCAGGTTCGAGATGAGCAGCGCGTTGAGCAGGGCGAGCTGTGACTTGCCGGGAAACTCGCTGGCGATCCGGGCCCGTTTACGAGCCCACCGTGTTGGCGTCTGAACAATCAGGTCGTCCTCGGTAACGATCTGACCCGCTAGCGCGGCAAGGTCGGTGTCGAGCGGTGGCAGGGCCACGGCGGCGGGGTTGTAGGGCCTGCGGCGGGTATTGTACCGCTCGAGCATGCCCGCAAGGCCACCGTCATAGGTCGGGTCGCGTTGATCCATACCTTTGCTTACACCGGGGGTGGTGCGGTGAAAATCCCCATCGGTTCAGACCATCATTTCCTTGGTCGCGGTCAGGTGAACGTCGGGATAATCCCGCTCGATCCGGTCGATGTCCCATTGCAGGCGCGTCAGGTACACGATGTCGCCATCATGGTCATGCGCGATGTGCTGCTTGTTGGCATTCACAAACTTATCAACGGCTTGCCTGTCACCACTCACCCAGCGGGCCGAGGTGAACTGCGACGCGTCAAACCGCACCGGCAGCCCGTATTCAAGCTCGATCCGGCTGGCCAGAACCTCAAATTGCAGCGCGCCGACAACGCCGACGACAAAACCCGATCCAACTGCCGGTTTGAATACCTTGGCGGCCCCTTCTTCGGCAAACTGCATCAACGCCTTTTCCAGGTGCTTGGCCTTCATCGGATCGCCCGCGCGCACCCCTTGCAACAGTTCGGGCGCAAAGGACGGGATACCCGACACCCGCAGCGCTTCGCCCTCGGTCAGCGTATCGCCGATGCGCAGCTGGCCGTGGTTCGGTATGCCGATGATATCCCCGGCCCAGGCTTCCTCCGCGAGTTCGCGGTCGGAGGCGAGAAACAGCACCGGGTTGGTGATCGCCATCGGCTTTTTCGATCGCACATGGGTCAGCTTCATGCCGCGTTTGAAATGACCCGACGCCATTCGCACAAAGGCGACACGGTCGCGATGCTTTGGGTCCATATTGGCCTGCACCTTGAAGACAAAGCCCGAAACCTTGGTTTCTTCGGGCGAAATCTGGCGGGGCTGGGCAGATTGAATCTGAGGTTCAGGGCCATAGGTGCCGATGCCGTCCATCAGTTCCCTGACCCCGAACGAGTTGATCGCCGAGCCGAACCAGATCGGCGTCATGTGGCCTTCCAAGACCGCCTGCGGGTCGAGTTTCGGCAACAATTCGCGGGCCATCTCGAGCTCTTCGCGCAATTGTTCCAGAAGCTGGGCAGGCACATGTTCAGCGAGCGCAGGATCATCAAGCCCATTGATCTCAATGCTCTCCGCGACCTTGTTTCGATCGGCCCGGTCCATCAGTTCCAACCGGTCGCGCAGGATGTCGTAGCAGCCGACAAAATCGCGCCCTTGCCCGATGGGCCAGCTGGCAGGGGTCACGTCGATGGCGAGGTTTTCCTGAATTTCGTCTATGATCTCAAAGACATCCCGACTTTCCCGGTCCATCTTGTTGCAGAAGGTCAGGATCGGCAGGTCGCGCAGGCGGCAGACCTCGAAGAGCTTTCGGGTCTGGCTCTCGACACCTTTGGCCCCGTCAATCACCATCACCGCCGCATCGACGGCAGTGAGTGTGCGATAGGTGTCTTCGGAGAAATCCGAGTGGCCGGGCGTGTCGACCAGATTGAAGCGGAAGGTGTTGTAGTCAAACGACATGGCCGAGGCCGAGACCGAGATGCCACGGTCCTTTTCCATCTGCATGAAGTCCGATCGGGTCCGCCGTGCCTCGCCCTTTGCCCTGACCTGACCGGCCATCTGAATTGCACCACCGTAAAGCAGGAACTTTTCAGTCAGCGTCGTCTTGCCCGCATCGGGATGCGAGATGATCGCAAAGGTGCGGCGACGCGCGATTTCGGGCGGCAATTCGGGGCGATTTGAAGCGGTGTCCAGCATGAGGCGCGTATAGGTAAGGAACGCACCAAGCGCAAGAAAATCGACGGCCGCCTTTGCGCGCTTGCGGCATTCGCTGGCATTGCTGACAATAGCGGTGCTATGCGAGGGACAGAAAACAATCGGGAGGTCAGACATGGATTTGGGAATCGCAGGCAAGCGGGCACTGGTTTGTGCAAGCAGCAAGGGGCTGGGGCTGGGCTGCGCCGAGGCGCTGGCCGAGGCTGGTGTCGACCTCGTGATGAACGCGCGCGGCGCCGAGGCGCTGGAAGCTTCCGCGCAAGTGATCCGGGATGCCCACGGGGTCGAGGTCGTTACCGTGGCCGGCGATGTATCAACCGCAGAGGGGCAGGCCCGCGTGATCGAGGCCGCCACAGGTGTGGACATTCTGGTCAACAACGCGGGCGGGCCGCCTCCGGGGCTCTGGTCTGACTGGGACCGGGATGATTTCATCAAGGCGCTGGATGCCAACATGCTGGCGCCGATTGCCTTGATGAAGGCATTGATGCCGGGGATGATCAACCGGGGTTGGGGCCGGGTGATCAACATCACCAGCCAGTCGGTGCGCGCCCCGATCGCAGTGCTGGGCCTGTCCAATTCCGCCCGCACCGGATTGACCGGCTATGTCGCGGGAACCGCGCGGCAGGTGGCCGGGAGCGGTGTGAACATCAACAACCTGTTGCCCGGCATTCACGCGACTGATCGCGCTGTCTCTCTGGATGGCGGCGTTGCCAAGGCACAGGGTTTGTCACTCGAAGACGCACAGGCGCAGAGAGCGGCGACGATCCCCGCGGGCCGGTATGGCACGCGGCAGGAATTCGGCGCAGCCTGTGCCTTTCTGTGCAGCCAGCACGCCGGATTCATCGTGGGTCAGAACATCCTGCTCGATGGCGGCGCAACCAATCTGACCATGTGAGATGGCACAGGGGTTCTCGCTGAAGGATCAGTTGTTCAACGCCGAAAAGGTGCGTTATCTGGCCGGCCTTTTCGGGGCCGCCGCCGCCGGGTTCGATGCTGATCTGTTTGAACAACAGGTGATGGAGCGATTGCCCGAGCTGGAGCTGAAACAGCGGATCGCGTGGATCGCGGACTGTCTTGGCGGGCAGTTGAGTGGCCCATTGCAGGACATTGGTCCGGTGCTGCTTGCGGCCCTGCCGCCGCCACTCGATCCGGACCGGACAGATGATGATTTCGGCGATTTCATCTTTGCCCCGCTGGGAGACCTGATCGTCTTGCGGGGGCTTGAGACCCCCGACCTGTCGCTTGATCTGATCGAAGAGACAACCCAGAGGTTCTCGATGGAGTGGGCGATTCGCCCGTTTCTGAACCGCTGGCCGGAACGCGTGCTTGCGCGAATGCAAAGGTGGACCACGCATCCCAGCTATCACGTGCGGCGACTGGTGAGCGAGGGCAGTCGCCCGCGTTTGCCCTGGGGGCAATCGGTTGATTTGGACATCTCTGTGCCGCTGCCCCTGTTGGATGCACTGCAGGGGGACCGGACGCGATATGTCACCCGCTCCGTCGCCAATCACCTGAACGACATCAGCAAGAAGGATCCCGATCTGGTCATGGACCGGCTGGAGCAGTGGCGCGCGCAGGGCACGCAGAGCCGTGCAGAACTGAAGTGGATGACGCAGCACGCCTTGCGGGGGCTGGTCAAGGCAGGCAACGCAGGGGCGTTGGCAATGCTGGGCTACGATGCGGATGCAGATATCGAGGTGCTGCGCTTTGATGTGCCGGACCGCGTGGCCGTCGGCGATATGTTGCCCCTGGCTGTTGCGCTGCACTCGGAAACGGGCGCGCGGGCGCTGATTGACTATGTATTCTGGCGACGCAAGGCGAATGGAGATCTGACGGCCAAGGTGTTCAAGCTGAAACAAATCGAACTGCCGGCAGGCAAGGTGGCCGATGTGACCAAATCGCACCGGCTTAAAGGGGACGCGACCACGTTTCGGCTCTATCCCGGACAGCATCGTGTTGAATTGCAGATCAATGGTCGGGTGCGGGCCGAGGCAACGTTTGAACTGAAGGCGCAATAGGGAGCGGCATGGCGAAGCAAGACCTGTCCAGTGAGCGGTTGCACGACATCGTCGCCGAAATCTCCAAAGAGATGGCGGACGAAACCGAGCGAGGCAAGGTCGCGGATTATATCCCGCCGCTGGCGCGCATCGATCCGAACCAGTTCGCACTGACGATCATCACCAAGGATGGTGAAGTGATTTCAGGCGGCGACGCGCAGACCCGGTTTTCGATCCAGAGCGTGTCAAAGGTGTTCACCCTGGCACTGGGACTTGGCCGGCTGGGCGAACGTTTGTGGGCGCGGGTGGGGCGTGAGCCGTCGGGCGATCCGTTCAATTCGATCGTGCAGCTGGAGCATGAAAAGGGTCTGCCACGCAATCCGTTCATCAATGCCGGTGCGATCGCCGTCACCGACAGCATTCTGGGTGGGTTTGCCCCCAAGGAGGCGCTGGGCGAGATCCTGCAATTCGTGCGGTTCCTGGCGAGCGACGAGGACATCGCCATTGATCCGGACGTGGCGCGCTCGGAACTGGCAACCGGTTTCAGAAACGTGGCCCTGGCCAACTTCATGCGCAGTTTCGGGACAATCACCAGCCCGCCGGAACTGACGCTTGGGGTGTATTTCCATCATTGCGCCATTGCCATGACCACCGAACAGCTGGCGGCTGCGGGGCGGTTCCTCGCCTTTGACGGCCGCCTGTCTCCGGGCGGCGCGCGCGCGATCTCGGCCCGCATGGCACGGCAGATCAATACGCTGATGCTGACCTGTGGGCATTACGATGGCTCGGGCGAATTTGCCTTTCGGGTTGGACTGCCGGGCAAGAGCGGTGTTGGCGGCGGGATCATGGCGGTGGTGCCGGGGCAGGCCTCCATCGGCTGCTGGTCGCCCGGCCTGAATGCGGTCGGCAATTCGCATCTGGCCTCGCAGGCGCTTGAACAACTGGCGCTGCGCACCGGATGGTCGGTCTTTGCCCCGCGCTAGGTTGCGCAGGGCCTTGGGGATTGCTATCTGCGCTGAAACCCGATGGTTTTGATCGGGACGGCCAAGGGGACCCCGGTGGAGCACGTCAGAACAGCGCAACCTGCACCAACGCGATCCGCTCCCCGGCTGGAGATCCGCAACCTGACGCGGAGGTTCCACGGGCGCACCGTGGTGGATGACGTCTCGCTCATGATTGAGCCGGGGCAGGTGACCTGTCTGCTTGGGCCATCCGGCTGTGGCAAGTCCACGACCCTGCGGATGATCGCCGGCGTGGAGATGCAGGACAGCGGCGAGATCTGGGTCGATGGCAAGCTGGTCTGTGACACGGTGTTCCGGGTGCCGCCGGAGCGACGCGAGATTGGCCTGATGTTTCAGGATTTCGCGCTGTTTCCGCACCTGAGCGTGGCGGGCAATGTCGCCTATGGCCTGACCGGCAGCCGTGATGACAAACGGGCGCGGGTCGAGGAACTCCTCCGTCGGGTGGACCTGTTGCAATTCATAGATGGCTATCCGCACCAGCTGTCGGGTGGCGAACAGCAACGGGTCGCGCTGGCACGGGCCCTGGCGCCGCGACCGCGGATCATGTTGATGGACGAGCCGTTTTCGGGTCTGGACAACCGGCTGCGCGACGGGATCCGGGACGAAACGCTGACTTTGCTCAAGGAAGAGGATACCGCTGTTCTGCTGGTCACGCATGAACCCGAGGAAGCGATGCGTATGGCGGACGAAATTGCCCTGATGCGCGACGGGCGGATCGTGCAGCAGGGCGCACCCTATAATGTCTATACCCGTCCGGTTGACCGGGCGTCAGTGTCATTTTTCAGCGATGCCAATATGTTGCGCGCGCAAGTTAACGGGGCGCTGGCACAGACTCCGTTTGGCCAGTTCCTTGCGCCGGGCATTCCCGACGGCACCGACGTCGATATCGTGTTCCGGCCCCAGCATGTGCGCATTGATTTCGACCGCGGCGGCTCCGGCCCGTTGCCGACGCCGACCGATGGCGTTGCGGCGCGCGGCGTGGTGGAACGGGCGCGGTTCATGGGCCACGAAAGCCTGATCGAGTTTCGCATGTCGCATGACGCCTCGGTGATAAAGGCGACGGTTCCAAACGTCTTCCTGCCAGCGCCGGGCAAGGTCATGTGGCTGACAATCCGGCGCAATCGCTGTTTTGTGTTCGCGGCCTGAGAGCTGCGTTCGGCAGGCGAAAAGGCCTAGCTCCGGCGATCCGCAAGCCGCTTGCCGTGTTCATCGGTGAAGAGTTCGGGCAGCGGCGTCGCGTTTTCGATCAGATCCAGGCGAAAATCACGGAAATCATCGCAGGTTTCGCACCACGCCGTGAGCAGCCAGGCCCGTCCCCAGCTTTCCAGTTTCAGTGGTCGGATGATGCGATCGTCAAGCTGCCCCGTGGTTTCACGATAGGACAGCCGCAGCTTTTGTCGCCCGTCGATGGCGCTGCGCAGGATGGTCATATGCGACAGGCCCCGCGCGGCATCGGCCATCGGCGACAGGGCCGTCTTCCACGCGTCCGCTTCGGCGATGGTTTCAGCGGGCAGCGCCATGTCGATCTTGTTGGCGAGTGTCTGCGCGGCGGCCCTGAGATTCGGGTCGGCGGCTTCGGACACGATGGCGATGCCGAGTTGCAAGACGTCAAGTTCCGCTGGCGCGAGATGCAGCGGGGGCAGGGCGATTGTGTCGGCCATCCTGTACCCGGTGCCCGGCGTGCCCTGCACTGGCACACCGGCAGCCAGCAACCGATCCATGTCGCGATAGATGGTGCGCACGGAGATATCGAGCCGGGCCGCAAGATCCTGCGCCCGGTGCAGCGCCCCGTCGCGCAGAATGCCGATCAAAGTGATAAGGCGGTCGGTACGGGCCATGCCGCTTGGTGCCACAGCGACACCAGAACGTCCATCATTACTGACAAAATCACGTCAGTAATGCATCAAGCAGCCAATTCGCAGTGCAGGAAATCTACCAAGTGCGCGAAATCAGGGGCAATGTGACTTTCACGCTGATGGCGAGATGCATAGAAAGCAGAAGAATTCTGCAGTGCAGCCCGGAATCGAGGCCTGCGCGAATCTGAGGAGACGGACATGTTGAACAATATTGGCCTTCCCGGCATCTTGCTGATTGCAATCGTGGTGCTGGTGCTGTTTGGCCGCGGCAAGATCAGTTCGCTGATGGGCGAGGTGGGCAAGGGGATCACCTCGTTCAAGAAAGGCATCAGCGAAGGTCAGAAAGAGCTGGACGATGACCCTTCGGAAACCGCCAAGGACGTGACGCCGGAAACCGACAAGGACAAGGTGTAAAACCCCATGTTCGATCTGGGCTGGACCGAGTTGCTGGTCATTGGGATCGTGGCGCTGATCGTGGTCGGCCCAAAGGATTTGCCCGTGCTGTTTCGCAATGTCGGGCGGTTCGTGGGCAAAGCCAAGGGCATGGCGCGCGAGTTTTCGACTGCGATGCATGATGCTGCCGACGAGTCCGGCATACAGGACGTGGCCAAGAGCATGAAGGCGGCGACGAACCCGATGTCGAGCGTCATGGACGGGGTCAAGGACGCGACCCGAGACCTGAACGACAGCCTGAACCCAGCCAAACTTGACCCCAAGAAGTACGATGCCGACAGCGAAACCGGCAAGCTGGCCGAAGAACGCGCTGAAAAGGCCAAGAAGATTCAAGCCGCGACCGCGAGAGCCGCTGCCGATCGGTTGAAACGCGAGGCCGCCGAGGCGCAGGCCAAAGCCGACGCGGCAGAGGCCGCGTTGACGGACGCCCCGGAAAGCAAGACATGAGCCAGACAGACGAGATTGACGACAGCAGCGCACCGCTGATCGAGCATCTGGCGGAACTGCGCAACCGGCTGATCCATTCGGTTGTGGCCTTTGTCATCGGCATGGTGATCTGTTTCACCGTGGCCACGCCAATCTTCAATTTCCTGACTGCGCCGCTATGCCAGGTGCTGGCGGAGCGGGGACAGGACTGCGACCTGATCTTCATCAGCCCGCAAGAAGGGTTCTTTGTGGCGATCAAGGTGTCGCTCCTGGGGGGCTTCCTGCTGGCCTTTCCCTATATCGGTCTGCAGATGTGGCGGTTCGTGGCTCCGGGGCTCTACAAGACCGAAAAGGGCGCGTTCCTGCCGTTTCTGATCGCCTCGCCCTTCATGTTCATTCTGGGTGCCTCGTTTGCGTTCTACGTGGTTACTCCGCTGGCGTATGACTTTTTCCTCGGCTTCCAGCAATTCGGGGCGGAAGGCGAAGCCGTGGTGGGCGAGACTGCGCCGCTCAGCGTCGTGTTCCAGGGCAGCGCGCAGGAATACCTGAACCTGACGATCAAATTCATCGTGGCATTCGGGCTGTGTTTCCAGTTGCCGGTGCTTTTGACCCTGATGGGCAAGGCCGGATTGGTCAGTGCCGAAGGGCTGGGCAACGTGCGTAAATACGCCGTGGTCGGGATCCTGGTGCTGGCGGCGCTGGTGACACCGCCGGATGTGATCACCCAGGTGATCCTGTTCGTTGTGGTCTATGGCCTCTATGAGGTGTCGATTTTCCTTGTGCGACGTGTCGAGACCAAGCGCGAAGAGAAGCTGCGCGCCGAAGGGTATTACGACGACGAAGATCTGGCTGACGCCGCCATGGCCGAGTTTGATGAGGAAGACGGCAAGTGACAGATAACCCGATGGATCGGATTGCTGCGGCGCTCGAACGGATGTCGCCGGCTCCGATGCCAGTCCCCGAGTTTGAGGGTGCCAGTGCCTTTGTCTGGCATGTAGAGCCGGACCGTCTGGAACCGGTGGCGCGGGTCAACCGGGTGGGGCTGGACCTGTTGGTGGGCATCGACCGGTCGCGTGATACGCTGCTCGACAATACCCGACGATTTGCCGGCGGATATGCCGCCAACAACGCCCTGTTATGGGGCGCGCGGGGCATGGGAAAATCAAGCCTTGTCAAGGCGATACACGCCGAAGTTTTGACGGATCATCCAAACCTCAAACTGGTGGAATTGCAGCGCGAGGACCTGCCGAGCGTGGGGCGGTTGCTGAATCATCTGCGCGGGGCAGCTTACCGGTTTCTGTTGTTTTGTGATGATCTGTCGTTTTCTCACGACGATCAGCACTACAAGAGCCTCAAGGCGGTGCTGGACGGCGGTATCGAGGGTCGGCCCGAGAACGTCGCCTTCTATGCGACCAGCAATCGTCGCCACCTGATGCCGCGCGACATGATCGAAAACGAAAGGTCAAGCGCGATTAGCCCGTCCGAGGCGGTTGAGGAAAAGGTCTCTCTCAGTGACCGGTTCGGATTGTGGCTGGGCTTTCATCCCTGCTCGCAGGACGAATACCTGTCGATGATCGACCGGTATTGCGCAGAATACGGGATCCAGATCGATCCAGACACCCTGCGTGCCGAGGCGATCGAATGGCAGGCCACACGCGGGTCGCGCTCAGGCCGCGTGGCCTGGCAGTTCTTTACCGATCTGGCCGGGCGCAAAGGGGTCCGGTTGAGCTGAGATGCCGAGACGACGCCGGGTGAGCGTCGCCGCGCCAGTCATTCGTCCGAATGCACCTGCAGGCGAACGTTGACGCCTTCGCCTATGAAATTGACGAAATTTCCCTTGCTTCCAAGCGTGGCGGTCACGCCGTTGATATTGGCGACCCATCCATGCTTTTCTTCGGTCAGGGCAAAGGTTTCCGGGACATCTTCGGCCTGGATCCCGGTGTTGCCTGACGACTCGAAATTCATCTCGGTGCAGTCTTCGTTGACGGAAAAGCGCGCCTGAAAGTTGGCTTTTTCACCACTGTAGGTCCCACCGGACCAGTGACAGTCCTGAGCGATGGCAGATGCGGGCAAGGTGATGATTGCGAGAGTAAACAGAGATTTTTTGATGTGACTTTCCTTTCGATGAGGCGCAAAAGGCCGCATGAGCAGCTGTCTGCGCGGAAAAGCGACGGTGAGGCACATGGGTGCTTCGAGATTGCCAGCTATGCGCCGCCAAGAGGCGGTTGTCATGTCTCAAAGCGAGGTGCCCGGAACACTACATCGGGCGCATTTGCAGGCGCAGGTCAAGGCCTTCGCCGAAGAAGGTGACGAAATCGCCGTCCTTCGCCAGCGTCGCATTGACCCCGTTCACATCGGCAACCCAGCCATGTTTGCCGTCGGTCAGCGGAAAGGTCTGCGCGACATCCGTGGGTTGGATGCCGTCGTTGCCGGAGGATTTCATGGTCACTTCAGTGCAGTCCGCGTTGACCTGAATCTGGACTTCAAAGGGCAGTTCCTGACCACGGTAGGAGCCGCCCGCCCAGCGACAATCCTGGGCAGCGGAGACGACCGGGAGCGCGATGATGGCGAGTGTGAGAAAGTACTTCATGATGCATTTTCCTCTGTGCTGCTACTGCGCATTGTGATGCTGGTCAGGTTGAGGTCAAGCGCTGTTTGCACAGGCCATGCCGCTACTCCAGATACGGCATCGGATCGACGCTCTCAAATCCGTTGCGCACTTCGAAATGCACATAGGAGTTGTCGCCGCTGCGCAGTTGGGCCAGCTTTTGCCCGCGCTTGATCGAATCGCCCTTCTTGACCGCGATCTTGTCAACATTAGCATAGACCGTCAGCAGGTTGTCAGGGTGTCGTACGACGACAATCGGCACCTGATCGGCATCCTGGGTAATCGCGGCCACGGATCCGTTGGCGGCGGCGGTCACGGCGGTGCCGGGGTTGCCCGAGATGTCGATCCCGTCATTCCGCCCCCTTGAATAGGTGCGGATGATCTTGCCCTGAATTGGAAACGCCATTGCGGCGTTGCTGGTGCGGGTGGGGCTGCCGACATTGGTCTTTGGCGGCTCCGGTGCCTTGGCGGCCACCTTTTCGTCCGGTAGCGGCGCGGTGGCACTGGGCGGCGTTGGCGTGGGCGATCCGCTTCCGGGTCGGGTGACCGTCGTTGCTGCGGCGGCGCTTTTGTTGGGCGCACTGGCACCCGAGACCGGGATCAGCAGGTATTGTCCTTCGCGAATGGCAAAGTCGGAGCCGAGCCCGTTCCATTCTCCAAGCGATTTGACCGACACGTTGTAGAGGCGCGAAATGGTATAGGCGGTTTCCCCGCGCACGACCTTGTGGCGCAGCGGCTCCGGCTTGGCTGCGGCCTTGGGGGCCGGTGTGATGATGGGTGTGCTGGCCGGCGGCAGGGTGCTGGTCTGGACCTGCGAGGTGTCCGGTGCGGCGTCGATCGCATTGCCTGCCAGCGTGGCGATATCCACCGTGCCGGCGGGCTCTGCAACGCGGCGGGGCAGGGCGATGACTTCGCCTTCGCGCAGAGGCACGCTCGGGTCGATCCCGTTGTACTTCGCGAGTTCGCTTGCGGGCAGGCCGACCCGAGCGGCGACGTTGGTGACAGTGTCCCCACGCTGCGCGATCGCGACTTGGTAATTTGGATAAGATATGACACCGCGCGCGTCCGGCTTGGGCCGGTTTGCGGTGATGTTGCGGGCAGCGTTCGTCGTGCTGAAGCCGCCGAGCTGGCCGCGCAGATCGTAATCCAGCGGCGCGTTACAGCCTGCCAACAACGCAGCGGCGGCCACCGCGCCGAACAGTCGGGCCGAAGTCAGTCCAAATGGAATTGCCATCTCGTTGTCCTCAAAATAGTCCCCTGTCTGATCGCGGGGGTTCAAGCGTGCAGTTGGTGTTGTTCGTCCTGTCTATCCGTCCTTGCCCAGGCCTTCGAGCAGGGGCACGAAACGGACGGGTCTGATTTCTTCATAGTCATAGCCTGCCTCGGTCCGGTGAACCCGTATCAGGGTCTGGACCGCATCCGACTGGCCGACCGGTACCACCATGATACCGTCGATCTTGAGCTGCGCCAAGAGTGGCCCTGGCGGGTCTTCGGCGGCGGCGGTCACGATGATGCGGTCAAACGGGGCCTGCTCGGGCAGCCCAAACGATCCGTCCGCCGTCATCGCGGTGATATTGGTCAGGTTCAGGGTTGCAAAAGCCTCGCTTGCCTCGAGCACCAGGCGCGCGTGCCGATCCACCGTATAGACGCGGCGCACCAGCCGAGAGAGGATTGCGGCCTGATAGCCGGACCCGGTGCCGACCTCGAGCACCTTGTCGCGCGGGCTGAGTTGCAGGGCCTGGGTCATCAGGCCGACAACCGACGGCTGGCTGATCGTCTGTCCGCAGGCGATCGGCAGGGGCATGTCCTCGTAGGAGCGGTTGGCAAAGATGCCGCGCACGAACACGCCGCGATCGATCTCTTCCATGGCTTGCAGCACGCGCTTGTCGGTCACGCCGCGCGAGCGCAGCGCAAACAGGAATTGCATCTTGGTTTCGGGTTCCGGGCCGGTCATTCGATGGCTTTCATCGCAGCCAGTGCATCATGCGCCGTCAGGTCCGCGCGCATCGGCGTGACCGAGATGTAACCGTCCAGGTTCGCTTGTGCATCGGTTCCCGGTCCGGTTCGGACCTGCTGATTGCCGCCCTTGATCCACAGGAAACGTCGCCCCGACGGTGAATTGTGCGGTTCGACACCGAAATGGGTGCCTCGCCGATAGCCCTGCGCCGTGATGCGGGTGCCCTTCACATCGCCTGCAGGCACCGGCGGAAAGTTCACGTTGAAGAAAAGTCGGTAGTCGTCACCGCCATCGGGGTTGGCCGCCAGTATCTTGCGCACCACATCGGCCCCATGAACGGCGGCCGCCTCGAACGGATTGTCGATATGGAGGTTTTTCGGGCCGTAATACTGGGACATCGCGATTGCGGGCAATCCCTGCAACGCGGCCTCCATCGCGCCGCCCAGTGTCCCTGAGTAAAGCGCGTTCTCTGCCGAATTGTTGCCCCGGTTCACACCGGACAGGACCAGATCGGGCCGCGCGTCTTTCATGACCTCATGCAGACCCGCCATGACGCAATCCGCCGGGCTGCCTTCAGCGGCAAAGCTGCGCTGGCCCATCTGTGCAATCATCATCGGGTGCGTATAGCTGATACAATGGGCAACGCCGGATTGTTCGAATGCCGGGGCCACGGTCCAGACTTCGCCCTCCGGTCCGGCGATATCGGCGGCAATCGCGGCGAGGACTTCCAGACCCGGCGCGTTGATGCCGTCATCATTGGTGATCAGAATACGCATGTTCGCCTGCCCCTTTGCGCTCTTGATAGACGCCACACCGGCATGCGGCAAGCAAGCGTGCCTGCTCGGGCGGTGATATTGCGGGCCTGCGGCAAGATCGCTGCGTTCACAGCTCTGCCAGCAGCCGCGCGGCCTCGGTCGCAGGCGCGTTCAACGCATCGCGGGGCTCGCCGGGAAAGAACCGCGCCCGCACAGCGGTGGGCATCGGTTGTGGCGACAGGATTTGCACCCGGGGACCGGTCTTGACGGTTTCCGCCGCCCAGCTTCGGGCAAGGGCCATCTGCGCGGCCTTGGTTGCGCCGTAGGCCCCGAAGAACTTTTCTCCGGCGCGGGGATCATCAAAGAACACGGCCCGACCGTCGGCGCCCAGAAGTGGCGCCACATAGCCAATCAGCATCGACGTCGCGGTGGCATTCACGGAGACGGATTTCTCCCAGTCCTTGGCGTCGACGAAATTGGCCGGGCTAAGCGGGGCGGCGTGGATGGCCGTGTGCAACCAGAGATTCAATGTGCCCCACCGATCATAGATACCCCGGCACAGGGTCTGCATCGCTCCCGCTTCGGTAATGTCCATCGGCGCCAGAGTGGCGCTGCCGCCCGCTGCCTGGATGTGATCGTCCAGTTCCTCGAGCGCGCCCGAGGTCCGCGCCACGGCAACGATATGGTGTGTCGGTGCAAGCGCCCGTGCAAGTGCGGCGCCAAGTCCGCGCGACGCACCGGTAATCAATGCTAATTGTGTCATGCTCGCGCTTTGAACCGGGAAAACGCGGTGGTCAAGCCCGGATCAGCTTGCTGGCAGCGACAGACGCCGGTTTTGACCGTTCTTTGACAGCATGACGCCCTTGTCATCAATGGCCACGATACGCCCGATGCTGAGGGTTTCGCCGATTTCGACGCGCTTGACCGCACCCCTTGCGGTGCGGATGAGGGCGGACATCTTGTTTTGCGGCCCGAACAGGCCGATCAAATCGGTTTGGCCGCGCGCGAACGCGTGATCTGTGGTGGCCAATTTGGCCACGCGGCTGGGCGTCTTCCCGGCCCCGGTACTGCTTGTCATGGTGTGCCTCTTGGACCGTCATGTCAAATATGCTGCACTGCAGCAATTCAGATTCAGGCGGGTAGCATGGGCAAAAGGCAAGAGAAAGAGGGTGTGAAGCGCAAGCCATGCCAACTCGGCAAGGACTTGCCCATGCAGGCTGAAGTCCGCTACTCGGCAGCCGGTTTCAGCTGAAATCCCTGTTCGAGCATATCGGCAGGCTCTACCGGATACTCGCCCGAGAAGCAGGCATCACAATATTGCGGGCTTTGGGGATCGCGCCCGTTTGTCTGCCCAACCGCGCGATAAAGACCGTCCAGCGAGATGAACTTGAGACTGTCCACCGCCAGATGCGTGCACATTTCCTCTTCGCTCATCGTCGCGGCCAGAAGTTTTTCGCGTTGCGGCGTGTCGACGCCATAGAAACAGGGCCATGCCGTCGGCGGCGATGCGATGCGAAAATGCACTTCCTTGGCACCGGCGTCCAGGATCATTTCCTTGATCTTGCGGCTGGTGGTGCCGCGCACGACGGAATCATCCACCAGAATCACGCGCTTGCCCCGGATCAATGCCCGGTTCACGTTCAGCTTGAGCCGCACGCCCATGTTGCGGATCTGCTCGGTCGGTTCGATAAATGTCCGGCCCATGTATTGGTTGCGGATGATGCCCATCGCATAGGGAATGCCGCTCTGCAGCGAATAGCCGATGGCGGCCGGGGTGCCGCTGTCGGGCACAGGACAGACCAGATCGGCATCGACCGGGCTTTCCTTGGCCAGTTCGCGGCCGATGTTTTCTCGGGTCTCATAAACGCTGCGACCGCCCAGGATGCTGTCCGGGCGGCTGAAATAGACATGTTCAAAGATACAGAACCGGGACTTGCGCGGGCGGAAGGGAAAATGACTTTCCACTTCCCGGTCATTGATAACCACCATCTCACCCGGTTTGATCTCGCGTACGAATTCTGCGCCGATGATATCCAGCGCGCAGGTTTCAGAACTCAGCGCCCAGCCATCGCCGATCTTGCCCAGAACCAGTGGCCGCACACCCAGCGGGTCGCGGACGCCGATGAGTTTGGTCCGGGTCATGGCCACCACCGAGAACGCACCCTCGACACGGCGCAGCGCGTCTTCCATCCGCTCGGGAATGTTGCGTTGCAGCGACCGGGCCATCAGGTGAATGATGCACTCGCTGTCGGACGAACTCTGAAAGATCGACCCGCGTTCGATCAACTCTCGGCGCAGGGCATTTGCGTTGGTGATATTGCCGTTGTGGGCAATCGCGGCCCCGCCCATCGAGAATTCGCCGAAAAACGGCTGCACGTCGCGGATGGCTGTCTGACCTTTTGATCCAGATGTCGAATAACGGACATGGCCGATGGAGATCGGGCCGGGCAGGGTTTCCATGATCTTCTGGCTTGTGAAAGTGTCACGCACATAGCCAAAGCGACGAGCCTGATTGAAGCCAACATGGGGGTCATGCGAGACGATGCCGCCTGCCTCCTGGCCCCGATGCTGGAGCGCGTGCAGCCCGAGGGCCACGAATGTCGAGGCGTCTTGAACCCCGACGACGCCGAAGATCCCGCATTCTTCACGGAGTTTGTCATCATCAAATGGATGAGAGGGCGGCATGGAATTCATCGACAAAGCAGGCAGCTCCGAATCCGTTTGCGGTATCTGGATCTGACATAGTGCGTCGGGCTGCCCGTGTCACCCATGCTGTCATGAAACCGTTGCATCTCTGCACTGCAGCATGGCGCGCCCGGGGATGTTGCATCTATGATGCTGCTGCTGTCGTATGCCGTGCCCCGCACATGCGCAGGGGATATGGCTTGCCCGCTGGTGCGGCACATGGGCAAAGGGTCTCATTCGGAGACCGGCAACCGGACCGCCAGATCGCGCGAACAGTTATCGAATTGGCACCTATCCGCCACAATCACGCGAATTGGTCCGGATTCGCGACCTTCCGCGCCCGAATCATCCTCGCGGGCGACGTGCCGATGGCGATGTGAGTACCGTTTATTGGCTGCAGGAACCGACGAGGTTTTCGTATTGCTGAGTGACCCAGCCAAGCGCCTGTTCCGGGTTCTTTTCTTCGATCGTGCCGGTCAGCTTGGCAAAGACCTGCGCCGAACGGCTTTCATCGACCATCGTGAAACTCTGGCCGGTGATCACGGTTTCGTAGACAAAGAACGCGATCGCGATCAGCAGGATGCCCCGCGCCACGCCGAAAAAGAACCCAAGCCCCTGATCGACACCACCAAGCGCCGAGCGCTGCACAAGCGAAGAAAACAAGGGCGTAAAGAACGACACGATAATCAGCGCCACCGCAAACACTGCTGCAAAGGCCGCAATCATGCTGAGTTCACAACTGTCGGCGACGAATTCTCCCAGAACCGGGATTTCCTTGATCAGGGGTTCAACCTTGGGCGCAAAGAGAAAGCCGAGGATCGCGGCGGCGATCCAACCCGCGATGGCCATTGCCTCACGCACAAAGCCGCGCGAATAGGCCAACAGTGCCGAGACAACGATGATCAGGGCAACGAGCCCGTCGATAATGGTAAAACCGTCCATTCGTCTCTGCCCGTCCTGTTGCTGTCTGCTTCGGCTGCGAGACCTTACCCGGCCCCGAACACTTCGCCAACGAATCCTGTCAAATCGGTCGCTCGCGTCACTGCAAGCCCGGCGACTGTGCCGGATTTGCCACCTGCCGGAGCGATGGCGGCGGTAAAACCAAGTTTTTGCGCCTCTTTCAACCTGTTTTCTGTCTGTGGAGCCGGACGCAGGGCGCCAGATAGGCTGATTTCCCCGAAAACCACCGTATCCGGGGGCAGGGCGGCGTCTTCGCGGGCGGAAAGCAGCGCGGCGGCGACAGCCAGATCGGCGGCGGGTTCCGAAATCTTCATGCCGCCTGCGACATTGAGGTAGACGTCGAGCCCGGCAAAGGGGATGCCACAGCGCGCCTCAAGCACGGCGAGGATCATCGCCAGCCGCCCGCCATCCCAGCCGACAACGGTACGGCGGGGCTGCGAGTGGGGCGAGGGGGCGACCAGCGCCTGCAACTCGACCAGCACCGGGCGGGTGCCCTCGATGCCGGCAAAGACTACGGATCCGGGAGTGGGCTTGCCACGCTCACTGAGGAACAGGGCAGAGGGGTTGGTGACTTCGGCAAGGCCGCGACCGGTCATCTCGAACACGCCGATTTCGTCGGCGGGGCCAAACCGGTTCTTGACCGCGCGCAGGATGCGGAACTGGTGACCACGCTCGCCTTCGAAGTAAAGCACGGTGTCGACCATATGTTCGACGACGCGGGGGCCGGCGATCTGGCCCTCCTTGGTGACATGGCCGACCAGCACCACCGAAAGCCCGCGCCGCTTGGCAAAGGTGGTCAACTCGTGCGCGGCGGCACGCACCTGGCTGACCGAACCCGGCGCGCTGTCGACATTGTCGGCCCACATGGTCTGGATCGAGTCGATGATCGCAAGCTGCGGGCGCTCGGTTTCCAGCGTGGTCAGGATATCGCGCAGGTTGGTTTCGGCGGCGAGTTTGACCGGCGCATCCGCGAGCCCGAGCCGCTGGGCGCGCATCCGCACCTGTGCGCTGGCCTCTTCGCCGCTGACATAGACGGTTTTCAGCCCGTTCTTCGCGAATCGCGCGGCGGCTTGCAGCAGCAGCGTCGATTTGCCGATGCCCGGATCGCCACCGACCAGAATCGCCGAGGCCGGTACCAACCCGCCACCCAGGACCCGGTCAAGCTCGGCAACGCCTGACAGCGTGCGGGGCGGCGGCGTTTCCTCGGTTGAAAGGTCGGTCAGCGCAATGGCACTGCCGCGCCTCGCGCCCAGCGATTTGGAGGCTGGACCGGCAGAAAGAGGGGCCTCTTCGGAGATCGTGTTCCAGTCGCCGCAGGCTTCGCAACGGCCGGACCATTTCGAAAACGACGCACCGCAGGCCGAGCAGGTGAAGGATTTGGTTTTTGCCATGAGGCGTTCATGACCTCTTAGCGTTTGGCGGTCAAATGGCTAATCACAATCGAGGCCAGAACGCAGCCGGAAAAGAGGTAAATTCCCCAGGCGGTTTGAACCGTGGCAAGGCCGATGCCTTTGACCACCACCACGTAGAGCGCGATCAGGAACACGTCTGCCATGGCCAGTTTGCCAAGGATGTCCATGACCGGCAGAATCTTGCGCCGCATCATGCCGAAGTGAATCAGGGCCAGCCCGATGGTCTTGAGATAGGGCGCGAAGATCGCAAGGAACGTCACCAGCAATGCCAGCGCAACGTCGCTGTCCCACAGGCTTTGCAGTCCGGTCATCACCGAGATTTCGCTGAGCCCGAACAGCGGCAGCAAACCGGCGCGCAGAAGTGGCGCGAACCAGGCGACGGGGTAGAGGATCAGGAGGGCGAGGTTGGCGAGGCGCAGCGGCACGGGCGTGGTTCCTTGGGCTGACAGTCGAGAGGCGCGCACGCCCGGTCCACCCGGCATGTGGCGATGATGGAGGACGCAGGCAAGGGGAAACAGAGATGTTTTGAGAGAGATGGCATCAGGCACCGCGCCAAATCGGCGATAGGCTGACACCAGAAGTTACAGGCCCCCCAGACCATTGCCAAGGAGAGATGGGCCAGCCAGCGTCATGTTCAGTTATCGATGCGGTCGCCGTCGCGGCATCCTGGCGAACTGCCAAATTGCGGGCAATAGTTCGGTGGGTTCCTGAACACCGTCTGACCGGGTTCCGATTTCCTGGGTGCGGCCTTGGGTGCCGGCGCCTGGATCACGGGGGCGGGTGCCGGTGTGCTGGCCGTGGGACGTGTCCGCTTTTTGGCGGCGGGCTTTCGGACGATGACAACGTCAGGGCAGCGGGCATCGTCGACAACAACCAGCGCGTCGATCAGGTCCATCAGCTGCTCTGCGGTAGAGTTTCGGTTCATGGCCAGCCTGCTTCCGGATTCGCGGGACAGGGTCGCAAGCCCGGATGCCGTTCGCCGTCCGTAAATCCCGTCAAGGCGGCCACCATAGCAGTTGCGGCCTTTCAGCAGGCGCTGGATTTCGAGAATGGCATCTTGGCGGCTCAGTGCCGGCAGCACTGGCGCCGGGACATTCGGCTGCGGGGTGCTGACGGCAGGAGAGTCCACCGGATCGTTGACAGAAGCGCGCGATGCCGGTGCTTGCGCCGTGGTGGTGGCACCCTGCGCCGCGAGCTTCAGGTCACGGTTGCGGCGCGCCAGAATGTAGAGCGTGTGATCCGACTGTGCGGCGTAGGTGTCGAGAAAGGCATCCCAAATGGCGATCGAATCCGCAAGTTCGGCAGTTGCATAATCAGACAGCATCGCATTGGCGTCTGGTCGTGCGGTCGGCGCGGGAGACGCGGCGGGTTTGGGGTTGATGACATAGGTTCCGCCGCCAAGCGAGGAATAGACAAACGGGGCTGCACCCGGAACCGAGCGGCGCAGTTCGTCGCGGACCGAGCCGAGCAGCAGACGGATATCAAGGGAGGGCCCTTTCATCGCGTTCAGAAAGGCGCGGGTAAAGGGGGAATTGCCACCCTCGGCGCCGTCGGGGGTGATCTCACCGGCCGCGGCAGCATAGGCAATCAGTGTATCCGCGCCAGCACTTTCAACCAGCGCAAGGCCGCGCCCGACGTTGCGGCCGGTGTTGCTGCGTTTCATCCCGGTCACAAAGGGATTGTCACGGCAGGCATCCAGAACCACGGTTTTCATGCGCTTTGCACCGGACATCTGCGACATGACATCCTGCAACTCGATCATTTCGAGCCGTGCGTCACGTTCATCAGTAATCCGCGCATCAATCGGCACAAGGTAATTGCGTCCACCGATCTCCATGCCGTGACCGGCATAGTAGACCACGGCGATGTCGGAACGATCCGCCGCATCACGAAACCCGCGCAAGGTGTTGAGCATCTCGGCGCGGGTCAGATCATTGGCCAGAATAACGTCAAACCCATGTGTGCGCAGGGCATCTGCGACCGCACGGGCGTCATTCACCGGGTTCGCCAGCGTTTCAACCGAGCGGTAGGCCGAGTTTCCGATGACAAGCGCCACGTTTCCCGCCCAGCCCAGTCCGGGCAGGCACAGGATAAACACTGCAAGGAGGATGGCACGCATCAGATCACCTCGTTTCGAGACCAGCCTGTCACGATTTGCCATGTTTTTCAACGTGACAGCGGCTTCAAATGCGGAATCGCAACGCCCCGATCCGCTGTTCAGTCCGGCTGGGTCATGTCGATGGATTTTTGCAACGTGCCAGTTGCCCTGTCAAAGATCAGCAGGCGATCATCCTTGGTGATCACGGCATACCAGCCGGCGGTCATGGTGAAGGCCTCGGCCTTTGCACCGTCCGGCAAGGTTATGCTATCAGGCAATGGGATCGGCGCCGGTGTCCGGTCTGACGAGAAACGGATGACAAGCAGCGCAACGATCACTAAAAGCCCGCCAATCATCACCGCAGTCAGCACCGTTACAAGCCGACGCAGAAATCGCAGGTTTGCCGGCTCTTCAACCGGTTCGGAAGGGTCAGTCATGGTCACGCGCCAAATCAAGTTCACCATCACGGCGGATCCGCCGCCGCGCCTTGATAAGGCGCTTTCCCGCGATGTACCAGACGAGGCTGCGCTGTCGCGCACACGGCTGGCGCGGATGATCGCGGATGGGGCGGTGTCGGTGGATGGCGTTGCGGCCACGGACGCCAAGGCGCGCGTGGGCGAGGGGGCAGAAGTGGTCTTGACCGTCCAAGCGCCGGAAGAGAGCCATATCGGTCCCGAGGACATTCCCCTGGATATCGTTCACGAAGATGACGATCTGATCGTGATCAACAAACCGGCGGGCATGGTCGTGCATCCCGCACCGGGGACGCCTTCGGGGACGTTGGTCAACGCGTTGCTGCATCATTGCGGTGACGATCTGTCGGGGGTCGGCGGTGTCAAGCGGCCGGGGATCGTGCACCGGATCGACAAGGACACCAGCGGCCTGCTGGTGGTGGCAAAATCGGATGTCGCGCATCAGGGGTTGGCCGCGCAATTTGAGGCCCACAGCGTTGAACGGTATTATCGGGCGATGTGTTATGGTGTGCCCGATGCCAATGACCCACGCCTGCGCGGGATCAAGGGCGCGGCGTTTGAGCCGGGCAATATCCTGCGCCTGACCACCCAATTGGCCCGGCACAAGACAGATCGTCAGAAGCAGGCGGTGCTTTTTAACGGTGGGCGGCATGCGGTGACGCGCGTGCGGATCGTGGAACAGTTTGGCTCGCCACCGGTCGCTGCGCTGGTTGAATGCTGGCTTGAGACCGGGCGCACGCACCAGATCCGTGTGCATCTGGCGCATGCGGGGCATGGGCTGATTGGCGATCCGGTCTATGGCGGGCGGCGAAAACTGCCTGTGCGGGCGATTTCAACGGAAGCCGCCCAAGCGGTTCGCGCGTTTTCCCGGCAGGCATTGCATGCGGCGGTTTTGGGTTTTGTCCATCCCGTCAGCGGGCAGGCGGTGCGGTTCGAGGCCGCGTGTCCGGACGACATGGAGGCGCTTGCCACCGCCCTGCGACGACCGCCAGGTGAAGCGGACCAGTGAGAATGATCGATATAGGGCCCGTGCCGTGGCACTTGAAAAGCCTGGGCAGCGATTGTCATGAACAGCACATGCGCGTGAATGCACGACATTTCCGCTCAACCTCGCATGGGATTTGGCCCATAGTGGTGGCCTTCACACTTGAACGGGCGACATCAACCACCATATACATGTTAAGCCAATAAACATTAACAAGGGACACGAGTATGGCCAACTATGCAAATCTACCGGCACCGACGCCCGAGGGCGGTCTGAACCGGTACATGCAGGAAATCCGCAAGTTCCCGCTGCTTGAGCCAGAAGAAGAATACATGCTGGCCAAACGTTGGGTCGAGGAACAGGACACCGAGGCCGCGCACAAGATGGTCACGAGCCATCTGCGTCTGGCGGCCAAGATTGCGATGGGATATCGCGGGTATGGGCTGCCGCAGGCAGAAGTGATTTCCGAGGCCAATGTGGGTCTGATGCAGGCGGTCAAACGGTTTGATCCTGAAAAAGGGTTTCGTCTGGCGACCTATGCCATGTGGTGGATCCGGGCGAGCATTCAGGAATACATCCTGCGGTCCTGGTCGCTGGTGAAACTGGGCACGACATCGGCACAGAAGAAGCTGTTCTTCAACCTGCGCAAGGCCAAGGCCAAAATCGGTGCGCTGGAAGAGGGTGATTTGCATCCTGACAACGTGCAGCGGATCGCCACCGATCTGGGCGTGACCGAGGCCGAAGTCATCAGCATGAACCGCCGGATGAGTGGCGGCGATGCGTCGCTGAATGCCACTGTCGGCTCCGATGGCGAGGGGACGATGCAATGGCAGGATTGGCTCGAGGACGAAGACGCCGATCAAGCGGGAGATTATGAAGCGCGTGACGAGCTTGAGGCGCGGCGCGAACTCCTTGCGCAGGCGCTGGATGTGCTGAATGAGCGCGAGCGTGATATTCTGACCCAGCGTCGCTTGTCAGACAAGACCGTAACACTGGAAGAGTTGAGCGGTCAGTACGATGTCAGTCGCGAACGGATCCGGCAGATCGAAGTGCGGGCGTTCGAGAAACTGCAAAAGCGAATGCGCGATCTGGCTCATGAAAAGGGAATGCTGGCGTCGGCCTGAGCGGAGTAGGGGGCTCTGCCCCCTCCGGAAAAAATCGGGGATTTTACCCGTTCACCCCCGGAGTATTGCAACAAAGATGAAGGGGCGGGTCGCGCCCCTTTTTTCATGACCTGAGCATCTCAGGCGGGGGGCGCAGCATGTTGCGGCCCATGACGGCGGTAACCACGGCAGGGCCAAACACTGTCAGCCCGTGATTGCCCTCGCCGTGGAGTGAGCCGCCTGGGTCATTGTCGAAGAAATGCTGAAGGCCCACGAAACAGTATCCCGCGGCCTGTAGGGCGTCGATATCGGCACGGCTCTTGATGATCTTCAGACCATCGGGGCATTGTTGGCAAAGCCCTGAAGCTCTTCGGGCCTATGTTACGCGCGTATTAGCAAGCTGTTCGAGGTGCGCGCGGGCCACAGCCGCCCGATAGCGAGCAGGGTGATGTTGTCAGCGGCATCGGCAGAATTTTCAGCTCTGGCCGGCCGGGCTTTTGAACAAGGCGGCAAAGACCTGAAGTGCGATGCCGCCTTCGATCAGGCGGGGTAGATCAACCTGCCCGTAGCTTCCGCGTTCCGCCAGATGACGGTTCCACAGCAAGTCGTCGGCGTGCAAGCCAGCGACGATCCTATCGTCATGCAACGCCTGTGCTTCTGGCGTAACGGGGCAGGGCGCATGCGGACGTACACCGTTCCTGGCGTATTCGACAGAGCCGGGAGCAAGGACAAAGGATGCTGCGACTGCACCAAGCAAGGCCAGCGATCGTCGCCCCAACCTTTATCCGAGCGTGCACATGGTGCCTCCTGTACCTTACCCTGATCGCGATCCTACCGGGTGTGTGATGAGCAACAATTCCGACTGCGCGGTAAAAGGAGTTGGGCGGACCTGCGGCGACGTTCTATAGTTGTCGCAACCAAGGAGATTCACGTGTCAGGACCTATCCGATGGGGCATTCTGGGGGCTTCTGATTTTGCGCGCCGACACATGGGGCCAGCGATTCATGCGGCAGGTGGGGCGCAATTGATTGCGCTGGCGACCACACACCCCGACAAGGCGGCGGCGTTTCTCGACTTCTGCCCGGAGTTGCGCGTTTTGGACAGCTATGATGCCATGCTGGCGGACCCGAAGATCGACGTGGTTTACATCCCGTTGCCCAACCATTTGCACGTGGAGTGGAGCCTAAAGGCGCTGGGCGCGGGCAAGCATGTATTGTGCGAAAAACCGATGACGATGCAGGCGGAGGAATTCGACCAGTTGATCGCAAGACGCGATGAAACCGGTCTTGTGGCGGCAGAGGCATTTATGATCGTGCACCACCCGCAATGGCAACGGGTTCGACAGATGGTGCGGGATGGCGCCATTGGTAAACTGGTGCATGTGGGCGGGCGGTTCAGTTTTGACAATCGCGATGCCGGCAACATCCGCAATCAGGCCGAGGCGGGCGGCGGTGGTCTGCGCGACATTGGGGTTTATGTCTTTGGCGCGGCCCGGTTTGTCACCGGTGCCGAGCCGGAGGACATCACGGCGCGGGTGCGGTGGCAGAACGGCGTCGATGTCTTTGCCGATGTGCAGGCCGAGTTTCCGGGATTTACCTACGCGGCCTATGTGAGCACCCGCATGCACCCCTATCAGGAAATGCTGTTTCACGGTGAAACCGGTGTCATTCGGTTGACCGCGCCCTTCAATGCTCGGGTTTTCGGAGAGGCGCGGATCGAGTTGCATCAGCCTGATCTGGGGGTGCGGGTTGAACGTTTTCCGGCGGATAACCACTATGTATTGCAAGTAGAGGCGTTCGCAAGATCAGTACGGGATGGCGCGGAGTATCCCTGTTCGCTCGAGTTCTCGAAAGGGACGCAGGCGATGATCGACAGGGTGTTCGACGTGGCGCGGACCCTGTGAGGTATTCGTTGCCGAAAGGAGAGACGTGATGGCCGGTGGATGGGCGCGTGATGGCGCGGTGAGTGAACAGATCGAAGCCTCGATCAATGACGAGTTGGCGCGGCTGAAGACGCGGCGGGGCCCGCAGGGCGAAAGCCGGACCCATTGCGCGGAATGTGAAGAACCGATCCCGGAAGCACGGCGCAAGGCGATACCGGGCGTCAAGCTGTGCATCGACTGCATGCAGGAACGCGACAGCGCATTCAAGGCGCGGGGCGGGATGAACCGGCGCGGCAGCAAGGACAGCCAATTGAAATGACGCCTATCAGCGGTCGGCGTCACAGGGGTCTTTGTGGATCAATATGTCCATTTGCGGATAGGTCTCCATGATCCGACGCCTGAGCCCGGCCCCTATGGCATGCGCTTCGTTCAGCGTCAGGGTGCCGTCCAGTTCGATGTGAAAATCGAAAAAGATCTGGCTGCCTGCGGTTCGGCTGCGCAGATCATGAAACCCCATGATACCCGGATAGTCCCGGATGATGGTCTCGACTTCGGCGATCAGGGCGGGATCCACCCGCCTGTCCATCAGGGCATTCCAGGCGCCGGTTCCGATCTTGACAGCGCCAGCAAACAGTACGACCGAGGCGATCAGACCGACAATCGTGTCGACATCCGTGATCCCGTACCGCGCCGACAGCCACAGAGCCAGTATCGCGCCGAGGCTGGGAAGCAGATCGCTTAGGTAGTGCAGGGAGTCCGCAGCGACCACACGGTTGCCCGTCAGACGGGCGACCCGTCTTTGCCATAAAACGAGAGCACCGGTGAGGACGATCGAGATCACCATCACCGTGATTCCCGTACCTTCCGATGCCAGGGGCGCGGGGGCGGGGCTGAGCAGCCGTTGCAGCGAAACACCGGCCAGTGCGACTGCGGTGACAAGCAAGAACAATGCCTGTGCAAGCGCCGTCAGATCTTCGGCCGAACTATGTCCAAAGGCGTGGTCGTCATCGGGCGGGCGCGACGCATAGACAATGCCGGCCAGCCCAAGGGCCGAGACCAACAGGTCCAGTGCGCTATCCGCCGTTGAGGCGGCGACCGAAAGCGATTGCGTCTGCACGACCGCCCATAGCTTGATGACGACAAGGCAGAGCGCCATGGTTACCGATGCGGTGCCGGCGGACAGGTTCAGGCGTGTGTGCTGTGATGACATCCGTCTGCGTGTCCTGTCCTTGTGATCGTGGCTTGGGTGATCGCCCGAGGGCGATCACGCTGTCATGTCAGTCTTCCATTGCCTCAAGTTCGTCGATGAAGCCAGAAATCATGCTTAGCCCCTTGTCCCAGAAGGCCGGGTCGGATGCGTCAAGGCTGAAGGGTGCCAGAAGTTCCTTGTGGTGCTTGGAACCGCCCGCCTTGAGCATGTCGAAGTACTTGTCTTCAAAGCCCTCGCCGCCATCTGCATAGACCGAGTAGAGCGCATTCACGAGACCGTCGCCAAAGGCATAGGCATAGACGTAGAACGGCGAGTGCACGAAATGCGGGATATAGGCCCAGAAGGTTTCATAGCCGTCCATGAATTCGAACGCGGGGCCGAGGCTCTCGGCCTGCACACTCATCCAGAGAGCGTTGATATCGTCCGGTGTCAGCTCTCCGCCGCGCCTGGCGTCATGCAGTTTGCATTCGAAATCGTAAAACGCGATCTGGCGCACGACGGTGTTGATCATGTCCTCGACCTTGCCGGCGAGCAGCACCTTTCGCTGTTCCTTGGTTTCTGCGGTGTCGAGCATCTTGCGGAAGGTCAGCATCTCGCCGAACACGCTCGCGGTTTCGGCGAGCGTCAGCGGTGTGGAGGACAGCATTTCGCCCTGACCGGCGGCCAGAACCTGATGCACACCATGGCCGAGTTCGTGGGCGAGGGTCATCACGTCGCGTGGTTTGCCGAGATAGTTCAGCATCACGTAGGGATGCACCTCGGTCACGGTGGGATGGGCAAAGGCACCCGGCGCCTTGCCCGGTTTCACCGCCGCGTCAATCCAGCCCCTGGAGAAGAAGGGGGCCGCGATCTTGCCCATGCGGGGATCAAA
The DNA here is from genome assembly GCF_032595355.1 of Sedimentitalea todarodis. Classification (NCBI taxonomy): domain Bacteria; kingdom Pseudomonadati; phylum Pseudomonadota; class Alphaproteobacteria; order Rhodobacterales; family Paracoccaceae; genus Sedimentitalea; species Sedimentitalea todarodis. Next base: position 502,160 of record NZ_JASMWN010000001.1, read on the forward strand.
TGCGTTGTAGGCATCCATCACCGTCTTCTCGGCGCTGGCCCAGTCAACCACGCGGGTGTCTTCCATCGGCAGGGGCGCGTTGCGGTCCCAGACCTGCATGATGTCCAGACCCAGCCACTTGCGTTTCAGTTCGTAGTAGCGGTGGCTGAGTTTGGGATAGGCATTGACCACGGCTTCGCGCAGGGCCTCGACGACCTCGGGCTCCACGTCGTTGGAGAGGTGGCGACCGGTCTGCGGGGTGGGCATGCCGCGCCAGCGGTCGACCACTTCCTTTTCCTTGGCCTGCGTGTTGTGCACGCGGGCGAAGGTCTTGATGTTGTCGGCGAAGACGCCGGCCAGTTCACGGGCCGCCGCCTCGCGGGTGTCGCGCTCCTGCTCTGTCAAGAGGTTCAGGGTGCCCTCGATGTTGAGCGTCTCGCCGTTCACCTGGAATTCCAGCCCGGCGATGGTCTCGTCAAACAGCCTTTCCCAGGCGTCGCCGACGACACCGAGATCATGCAGGAATTTCTCCAACTCGTCGGAGAGCTGATAGGGTTTCATCGCGCGAATACGGTCGAACACCGGCTTGTACCGCGCCAGATCCGCATTGGCGGCGAAATGCACGTCGAGCACACCGTCTTCCAGACGATTGAGTTCCAGCGTGAAGAACACCAGCGGGGTGGTGAAGTTGGTGATCTTTTCCTGCATGTCGGACATGAATTTTGCCCGGTCTGCATCGGTGGTCAGCTGATAGTATCGCAGCCCCGCAAAGGACATGATCCGCCCAGCCACCGAATTGATGCGTTCGTTGCGCAACACGCAGTCGAGCAATCCGGCCGCGTCAAGATCGGCCAGTTTTCCTTCGTAATCCGAGGCGAATGATGCGCAGGCGGTCTCAAGCCAATCCAGATCGCGTTTCAGTTCGGGGGCGTCCTGTGATGTATAGAGATCGCTGAGGTCCCATTCGGGCAGATTGCCCAGATCCTTGCCGCCTGCCGAGGCGTTGGCGTCGAAATTCGGTTTGATCGTCATCACTCAATCCTTCTGCTTTGCCCTCGAAGTAGTGTGCGAGCTTGGGCAGATGCAAGTGTTCAGCCGAAATGCGATGAAATATTACGCCAAACCGCTGGCAAGGCTCTATCATTCATTGGCAGGCCCGACCGGGCCGGGGCGATGAGGGGCCGAGTGTGCCCGTGTCAATCGCTTCAATGTCAGCGGCGCGGTTATGTCGATCAATGACGATGCGCGGCTGGCGGTTGTCGCACTCAACACTCGGGTATTTGCCGTCGGCAACAGGGCTGCGCTCGATGTGGACGGATAGCTCTGCTGTATGGCCGTCGCCGGCATTGAGAGCGTGACCGTTGGCGTGACAGGTCGCTGCATTTGGAAAGACATTTGCGCCGCGCACGGGCAGCTAGGCGATGCGGGGATCAGGCGGAGACAGCGCTGTCTTCTTTGCCGCCTTGCGGGCTGGTGAACAGCGTTTCAAGCTGATCGAATATGTCGGCGCGGATCTCCGGGGTTTCCATCAGAACCTCGTGGCGCGCGCCTTGCACGATTTCGAGTCGTCCGCCTGGCCAGCGATCCATCCGCTGGCGCACGTCGTCGCAATCGATGATCTGCTCGCCGGAGCCAAGGAAGGTCACGCATGGCACGTCCGGGGACGGCCGATGTGCCAGGGCGCGGCATTCCATCAGGCTTTCACGCAGCCAGACCAGCGTCGGTCCGCCGATACCCAGTTCGGGATGCGCGGCAATCTGCTCCTGCATCATCCTGTACATGCTTGGTTCGGTTGTGAGGGCATTGCCGTCGAACGGATGCGCGGTGACATATCCTTCGTGACGGGTGCTGGGGGGCAGGCGCGTGCCCATGCCGACCATAGGTGCCACATGCGACAGCGCCCAGCCGAACGGCTTGACCATCGGCGACATGTAGATGCCCCACATCGGCCCGGTGAACGCACAGCTTTGCACGGGCAGGCCTTCCATCACGGCCCGCAATCCGATGCCGCCACCCATCGAATGGCCGATCAGATGAAAGGGCGTGGGCAGTTCGATCTGGCGCGCCAGCTTCATCGCGGCGGCCAGATCCAACTGATAATCGGTAAAGAGATTCACGTGTCCGAGCCGCTTGTCATCCAGCAGCCGATCGGCGAGCCCTTGTCCGCGCCAGTCAATCACCAGTGTCGCGAACCCGCGACGGGCCAGTTCGCCCGCCGTTTCGCCGTATTTCTCGATGTATTCGGTACGGCCCGGCAACATCAGCACGGTGCCCCGTGCCGTCCCCTGGGGGTGCCAGACGCCGACGCGGATGCGCACGCCATCCGAGGTCTGTAACCAATAGGCCTGCCCACCCTGAGGCACGCCAACCATATCGTCATGGAGAGGCGCGGAGATCGGCTCCATCAGGCCAGAACCGCAGCCAGTTTCATTGCCATGCCCATGTCGCCATCCACGGACAGCTTGCCTGTCATGAACGCGGAGGTCGGGTTCATCTCCCCTTCGAAAATCGACTGAAAGGTATCGGCATCAGCGCTGAGAGTCACTTCGGCCTCGTCATCTCCAACGCGGGCACCTTCGCCATCCAGCATGATCGTGCCCTCGCCGGCGACGTCGAATTTGGCTGTGCCGTCAAAATCGGACGCGGCAAGTTTGGTGTTGAGTTCGGCCGCAGCCTTTTCAAGGAATTCGCTCATTATCACTCTCAAGATATTTGGTGCATGGATCTCTGGATATTCCCATGCAGCACGTTACACTGAACAACGTTATGAGCGTTATCCATCCCAAATTCAAAACTACCGTCGCGGCAATTCTGGCCATAGTAATGTATTCCATACCTTTGTCCGCGCAATCCGCCGATTCTGAGGATGAGCAAGCCCTGCTGGGTGCGCTTGCCGAGGCGGACGCGGAAGAGGCACGGGGTCTGGACCGTCAATTGCAGCGACTCTGGTCAAGGAGCGGCTCGGCGTCGATGGACCTGCTGCTTCAGCGCGGTCGCGATTCGCTAGAGGAAGACGACACCGCTGCGGCGATCGAGCACCTGACGGCGCTGACCGACCATGCGCCGGACTTTGCAGAAGGCTGGAGCACGCGCGCGCTTGCCTATTTTCATGCGGAACTCTACGGTCCGGCGCTCTCGGATCTGGAGCGTGCCTTGGCGCTGAATCCCAATAATTACAATGCGATATTGGGTCTCGGGGCGCTGCTGGAGGAATTTGGCGACAAAACCCGCGCCTATCAGGCCTATACGCGCGCTCAGGCTATACATCCCCATCACGAGGAAGTAACCAAAGCCTTGGACCGTCTGCGCCCGGGAATCGAGGGCGAGGCACTTTAGGCCCTGACGGGCGGGGGGCGACAGGTGACCGGGTCATCGCGGATCGTGGCTGTTCTGGGCCCGACCAATACTGGCAAGACGCACTACGCAATCGAGCGGATGCTCGGGCATCGCACGGGGGTCATGGGGCTGCCGCTGCGTCTTTTGGCGCGCGAGGTCTATGACCGGGTCGTGGCGGTGCGTGGTCCATCGGTTGTGGCGCTGGTCACCGGCGAAGAGCGCATTGTGCCGCCGCGTACCCAATACTGGATCTGCACGGTCGAAGCGATGCCCGAGGGCATGGGCTGCGACTTTCTGGCGGTGGACGAAATCCAACTCTGCGCCGATCCGGAACGGGGGCATGTGTTTACCGACAGGCTGATGCGCGCGCGCGGGCAGCTTGAAACGCTGTTTCTGGGCAGCGATACAATGCGCGGTCCGATCCGCGCCTTGGTTCCGGAGGCACAGTTTCAAGGCCGCGAACGCATGTCGCAGTTGGCCTATTCCGGGGCCAAGAAGATCAGTCGGATGCCTGAGCGCAGCGCCGTAGTCGGGTTTTCGGTCGAGGGTGTCTATGCCATCGCGGAGTTGATCCGCCGCCAAAAGGGCGGCGCGGCAGTTGTGATGGGGGCGCTCTCGCCGCGCACGCGCAATGCACAGGTTGAATTGTATCAGAACGGTGACGTGGATTTTCTGGTGGCCACCGACGCCATCGGGATGGGGTTGAACCTCGATATCGATCACGTCGCGTTTTCGGCACTGACCAAGTTTGACGGTCGTCGCATGCGCCCGCTCGCGCCGAATGAACTGGCGCAGATTGCCGGTCGCGCAGGGCGGGGCATGTCGCATGGCACCTTTGGTGTTACCGGAGAGGCGCGCCCGCTGGATGAGCCGGTGGCACAGGCCATCATGGAGCATCGGTTCACGCCACTGAAAAAGCTGAACTGGCGGAGTGCTGCACTGGAATTTGGCACGATTGAGCATTTGATCCGCTCCCTGGAGAGGCCCCCGACAGGCGAAAACCTGACCCGTGCACGCGAGGCCGATGATCTGGGGGCGTTGAAATCTCTGGCTCAGGTTGACGAGGTTTTTGCCCGCGCGTCCGACCCCGCCTCGGTCCGGTTGCTTTGGGACGTCTGCCGGATTCCGGATTTCCGGGGAATCAGCCACGCGGAACATTCCGCGCTGCTGGAAGTGATCTTTGGCTATCTCCACGAAAGCGGGATTGTGCCCGACGATTGGCTCGCCCGGCAGATCAAACGGATCGATCGAACGGACGGCGATATCGACACGCTGAGCAAACGGTTGGCATTTATCCGCACATGGACGTATGTGGCGCAACGCAAGGGTTGGACTCGGGACGAAAGCCATTGGCGCGGGCTGACACGCGCTGTAGAAGACAGGGTGTCTGACGCGCTGCACGAGCGTTTGACCCAGAGATTTGTGGACCGGCGCACATCCGTGCTCTTGCGCCGGCTCAAGCAAAAGGAGGCCCTTTTGGCCGAAGTGAACGATAAGGGTGAAGTGACCGTCGAAGGCGAATTTGTCGGACGGTTGGAAGGCTTTCGATTCTCTGCGGATAAATCCGCGGCAGCAGGAGCCGAGGAAAAGGCCGTCAAGGCCGCGTCTTTACAGGCGCTGGCACCGCAATTCCATCTGCGGGCGGACCGGTTCTACAATGCCCCCGATACCGAGATCGACTTTACCGAACAGGGCGGTCTGATGTGGGGCGAACACGCCGTTGGCAAGCTGGTTGCGGGCCCTGAACCGCTGAAACCGCAGGTCGAAGTGTTCGTGGATGACACTGCGGGCGCAGAGGTGGCGCTGAAGGTCGAGCGCCGGCTGCAGCATTTCATAGACCGCAAGGTTGCTTTGCTGTTCGAACCGCTTTTGACGTTACAGCGTGACGAAGACCTGTCGGGACTGGCCCGCGGGTTTGGCTTTCGCATGATTGAGGCCTTCGGAATCCTGCCACGCGCCGATGTCGTGCAAGAGGTGAAAGATCTGGATCAGGACGCGCGCGGCGCCCTGCGCAAGCATGGGATCCGCTTCGGTCAGTTCACGATCTTCATGCCTCTGCTGCTGAAACCTGCGCCAACGCGGTTGCGTCTGGTGCTGTGGTCGCTGGCAAAGGGCTTGCAGGAGTTCCCCGAATCCCCCCCGCCGGGTCTGGTGACGGTTCCAACGGTCAAGGACGCGCCTGACGGCTATCACACGATGTGCGGCTATCGGGCAGCCGGTGAGCGGGCGGTGCGAATCGATATGCTGGAGCGGCTCGCCGACATGCTGCGCGCCGAAGACAGCCGGAGCGGGTTTGAGGCCAAGCCCGACATGCTGTCGATCACCGGTACCACACTGGAACAATTCGCCGATCTGATGCAGGGGCTGGGATACAAGGGAGAGCGCGGTGAACGCGTCAAGGTGAAGCCGACGCCAGCGCCTGAGGCACCCGTTTCAGAGACATCTCCGGAATCCAGGGCATCGGCAGATCCGGAAACCGCCGCATCCGCCGCGCCCGATACTGCAGAAGCGCAACCCGTGGCTGAAACAGCGGCACCCGCCTCCGAACCGGCACTGACCGAAGAGCCGGCATCTGCTCCCGCGCCGGAACCGACGGAAGAGCTAACAGCGTCCGAGTCGACTTCCGATGCAGGAGCGGCGGCAGAAGAACCGAGCCCGGAAGAGCCGGAGATGGAGGTGTTTTATACCTTCACCTGGGCCAGACCGAGTCGGGATCATCAGGGTCCCCGCGGCAAGGGTGGCCAGAAGGAACGGCAAGGCGCAAAACCCCAGGGCAAGGGTCGACCACGCGGCAAGGGCCCGGGCAAGGGCAGCCGTCAGGACAAGGGCGCCAAGTCGTTCGCAGCACGTCCGCCGCGCCCGGAAAAGAAGATCGATCCGGACAATCCGTTTGCGGCGGCCCTCATGGGGCTGAAGGACAAAACCTAGGCCGGTGAGCGACACGCAGCCAGACAAGCAGAGACTGGACAAGTGGTTGTGGCATGCGCGGTTCTTCAAGACCCGCACGCTCTCTGCCAAACAGGTCAGCGGCGGCCATGTGCGGGTCAACGGAGAGCGGACGGTCAAGCCGGCGTATGGCATCGCGCCCGGCGATATCCTTGCCTTTGCGCAGGCACGGCGCGCGCGGGTCATCAAGATCGTGGAACTTGGTGTCCGGCGAGGCCCCGCTGACGAGGCGCAGGCCCTTTACGACGACCTTGCTCCGCCGGAGCCCCGTGAGCCCCTGCCCGAAAGGGTCGGGGAACGTCCGACCAAGAAAGATCGCAGGGCATTGGATGCGCTGCGCGGCGGTCAGGACGGCGATTTCTGATCCGAATTTACCCAGGATCGCGGAACCTGTGCCCATCAAGGGCCGTTCCGTGGAACACGGGTCGTCCAATTCGCCCGAAACACCGGATTTCAGCCCCGGGGGCGTGCCCTTTGGCGGATTGCCGACTTGAAGTACCGGCGGTGCTGAATTAGCTAGTCCGCCAAGACGTGAACCGGAAAGCCCATCATGACCTATATCGTCAACGACTCCTGCATTGCCTGCAAATACACCGATTGTGTTGAGGTTTGTCCCGTGGATTGTTTCTATGAGGGCGAAAACATGCTGGTCATCCATCCGGATGAATGCATTGATTGTGGCGTTTGCGAACCGGAATGCCCCGCTGACGCGATCCGCCCCGACACCGAGCCCGACATGGACAAATGGGTTGAATTCAACCGCAAGTATTCGGAAATGTGGCCGGTGATCATCACCAAGAAAGACCCGTTGCCAGAGGCCGAAGAGCGCGATGGCGAGTCCGGCAAGCTGGAAAAGTACTTTTCCGAGGCCCCCGGCGAGGGTGGCTGAACGATTCGGCGAATGGCAACGCGCATATGCGTCAGTTCTTGCCGATAAAGTCCTGAAAAGAGACGCATTGCCGAGAGCTGACGCTACGTCCGCTTCCGATTGGGCTGATTCTGTGGTATGCTCTGTCTACAAATGATATCAATGTCTGGAAAAACGCCCTCCTACGCACTCAACCGGAGTGGCTCAGTCAACTAAAAGAACGCCGTCAGACGGGGCATGAATGTGCGCCGCTGCGGGTATTTTGTCGTCTGAACCAGCTGTAAGCAAGGACCAACTGAATGAGCAAATCGAAAAAGCTTGATTTCCGCCCCAACGAATACGTCGTCTATCCTGCGCATGGCGTCGGCCAGATCGTTTCGGTCGAGGAGCAGGAAGTTGCCGGCATCTCGCTGGAGCTGTTCGTGATTTCCTTTGAAAAGGACAAGATGACCCTGCGTGTGCCAACCCACAAGGCCACAGAAATCGGCATGCGTTCGCTGAGTTCGCCCGATGTGATCACCAAGGCGATGACCACGCTCAAGGGCAAGGCCAAGGTCAAGCGGGCCATGTGGTCGCGCCGCGCGCAGGAATACGAGCAGAAAATCAACTCGGGTGACCTGATCGCAATCGCAGAAGTCGTCCGCGATCTGCACCGCACCGATGATCAGCGCGAACAGAGCTATTCCGAGCGTCAGCTCTATGAAGCAGCACTGGAACGGCTGACCCGCGAAGTGGCTGCTGTTGGCGGCGGTGACGAAGGCGTCGCGGCCAAGCAAGTCGGGGATGTGCTGATGTCCCGCGTCGCTGCCTGATCACAGATCCACCACACGAACCGGAACCGCGCCTGATGGGCGCGGTTTTTCGTTGGCGGGATGATCGACAATGGCGAAGTCCTGACTTACCAAACCCGAACAGGGTAGAGGGCAAGGATCGCGAAGATGGCCGAAAAGGGCATGACCGGCTGGTTTGATCGTGTGTTCATCGATCTCGGTCGGCAGATGCGGTGGTCGTTTCTTCCGCCCCTGATGATCTATTTTTCCTATGGCGTTTCAGGCCTGACGGCGATTGTCGGCACGTTTTTCGTTAAGGACTACCTCGGGCTCTCTGCTGCATTTCTGTCGGGGATCGCATTTTGGGCTGGGATTCCCTGGGCGCTCAAGATGCCTTTGGGCCATCTGGTGGACCTGATCTGGCGGTTCAAGGGGTGGCTGGTCTACCTCGGTGCCACGCTTATCGCCACCAGCCTAGCGATCATGTATTTTCTGATCACAGATCCGGAGGGGATGGCGCATCTGCTTCCGGTCAGCGCGTGGTACGTGATCAGCGTGCTTCTTGCGCCCTGCGGATACGTCATCCAGGACTCGGTGGCCGATGCCATGTCTGTCGAAGCGGTGCCACGGCTCGACGAGGACGGAGAGCCGATCCCTGTGGAGCAGTCGCGTGCCATGCACACCACGATGCAAACGCTGGGCCGGTTTGCGCTGATCAGCGGCACGGTGGCGGTGGCGCTGCTGAACATCGTGATGTTTTCGGGTGCCGAAAACCTGCCGCAGGCGGATAAGGCCGAAATCTATGCGCAGATTTACCTGATCGCGATGATCATTCCGGTGCTCTCTGTCTCTGGCGTGGCGTTGGCGGCTTTCCAACGGTGGCAGGAACGCCGCCGACTCGAATATCTGGGCAAGACCGTGTCCGAGATCGATGCAGCGATCGGTCGAGAGGAAGACGAGGTGGCGCCGAACCACTGGTACTTTACCGGCGGATTGATCTTTGTGGTGCTGACGCTGGCGATTGGCTTGTCTGACATTCCTTATGCGCAAGAGATGGTGTTCGTCGGCTCGATGACCATCGTGATGTTCCTGATGCGCCAGTTGATCAAGGCACTGGATCCCGCCAAGGCCAGAATGCTGGTTGGCACCGCGATCATCATTTTCGTGTTCCGTGCCGTTCCGCTTCCGGGCCCGGGACAGACCTGGTTTGAAATAGATGTGTTGGGCTTTGACGAGCAATTCCTTTCGGTGCTCTATCTGATCACGTCGGTGCTGACACTGGTCGGCATCATCCTGTTGCGCCCGATGATGGCGAACCGCCCGATTACCAGCATCGTCATCCTGCTGACCCTTGTGGCGGCGGTGCTGTCGCTGCCCAATATCGGTTTGTATTACGGCCTGCAAAACTGGACGGCGGCGCATACCGGCGGGATCGTGGATGCAAGGTTCATCGCGATCCTCGATACAGCGGTGGAATCGCCGCTGGGGCAGGTGGCGATGATCCCGATGCTGGCCTGGATTGCGCGCAATGCGCCATCGAACCTCAAGGCAACGTTCTTTGCGGTCATGGCCTCCTTCACCAATCTGGCGCTGTCGGCGAGCGCGCTGGCGACCAAGTATCTGAACCAGATTTTCCTGATCACCCGCGAGGTGCGCGACCGCGGAACTGACTTGGTCGAGGTCCCGGCGGATTACGGAGAGCTGGGATGGCTGCTGATCGCGGTGGCGGTTCTGGGACTGGTCTTGCCGTTGGTCACGGTCCTGCTGATACAGATGTCGCGGTTGCGCACGTCCGACTGATTAGAGCGTTTCGCGTTTGATTTGGATCACCTGATGTCACCTAACGCGTTGAAATCTATGATTTCAGGCAGCGTTAGGTGATTCAGGTTTAAGGCGGAACGCTTTAGGATGCCGCAAAGGCGAGCAACGTCAGAAGGACCGCGATTTCCCCGAGCTGTTCAGCCGCGCCAAGGATGTCGCCGGTTTGACCGCCGATCCGCGACCGGGCCAGCAGCGCAAGGGCAAGGACAAGTGCAACGGCCAGGAGCCATGCACCGACGATGGCAGGGCCGACCGCGAACCAGCCGATGGCGAGGCCGAACATCAGCGCCATTGCCACCGGGCCGCGCGCGGGCGCTCCAACCCTGCGCGAGAGCCCGTCGTCACGGGCATGGGGCAGCCCGGCCATGAGCGGCGGCAGCAGGCTGCGCGGCAACGCGGCGGCGGCGATCACCGGCCAGATACCCAAGGGGAGCAAGGCGGCGAGTGCCATCCAGCGCAGGCCAACCGACAGGATCAGGGCCAGAACACCGTAGGTGCCGATGGCACTGTCCTTCATGATTTCGAGCCGCCGTTCTCGGGTCCAGCCCCCCCACAAACCATCAACTGTATCGGCGAGCCCGTCCTCGTGCATCGCCCCGGTTACGCCGATCTGAATGGCGAGGATCAGGCCCGCGGATACCGAAGCGGGCAGGCCAAGCGCGAGAGCCGCAACTCCGATCATGCCTGCCATGCCGCCGATCGCGAGGCCGACAACGGGAAACGCCCAAACGGCATCGGCCTGCCGGTCAAAGGCGTCATCCGGCAGGCGTGGCAGGGGCAGACGGGTGAGAAGGGCAAATGCCATTCCCACGTTCAGGGCCCACGCGCGGGGAATGTCGGATTTGCGCATGAGTTGGCCTTTTCGAGTGTTGTCGCTTGTCGCTCAATTGTTAAACACGGGGTCGAAACCCAATGCAACGAGGCTTTGAATGCGACCTGACCTGACCGACCTGAAAACTCTGCGAGAAATGCTCTCTGATGCACCGAAGGAGAACGACACAGCACGTCAGAAGGCGGCAGAGCGCAATGGGCAGTTGACCAAGCCGCCGGGCGCTCTGGGACGGCTCGAGGACCTGGCGCTTTGGTATGCGGCGTGGCGCGGCGACGCGCGCCCGGAGATTTCCGCGCCCCAGGTCATCGTGTTCGCGGGCAATCACGGGGTCACGGCACAGGGGGTTTCCGCCTTTCCCGCCGAAGTCACCGTGCAGATGGTGGCGAACTTTGAACATGGCGGCGCGGCGATCAATCAGCTGGCAAAGGCAGCCGGTGCATCGATGGATGTGCATGCCCTGGATCTGGATCGTCCGACCGCAGATTTCACCCAGGGCCCGGCGATGACCGAAGCCGAATGCCTGGCCGCGCTCCAAACCGGATGGAACGCCGTTGATCCATCGGCCGATCTCTTGGTCGTGGGGGAAATGGGGATTGGCAACACCACTTCGGCAGCAGCGATCTGCCATGCGTTGTTTGGAGGCTCCGCATCCGATTGGACCGGTCGCGGTACCGGTGTGGACGAGGCTGGGCTGGCCAACAAGATACGGGTTGTGGCCGAAGCGGTGGCGCTGCACGAAACTGCGGACGGGCTGGACGTGCTGCGCTGTCTTGGCGGGCGCGAGGTCGCGGCGATGGCGGGTGCGCTCGCTGCGGCAAGAGCGCTGCGAATTCCGGTGATTCTCGACGGGTTCATCTGTTGCGCGGCGGCGGCCTGCCTGCACGCGATTGATGCCAGCGCACTGGATCACACGGTTGCTGGGCATATGAGTGCCGAAGGCGCGCATGGCGCGCTGTTGGACAGGTTGGGCAAAGAGCCGCTTCTGTCGCTGAACCTGCGTCTGGGCGAAGGATCGGGCGGTGCCCTGGCGATCAATATCATCAGGAGCGCGCTCGCCTGTCATAGCGGAATGGCAACATTTGCCGAGGCCGGAGTCGCCGCAGGATAGCGCGCTTTCGGTTCAGGCCGACTTCTTGTCAATCTCGCTGGCGCGGTTGGTCAGGGCAAGTTCCAGTTCCTTCTCGAGTTCCCGCGCGCGCTTGATGTACGCGGCGTTCTCGGTTGGTGGGATGTTCGGATCCCAGACCTCGGCCAGTTGCTGTACGGCATAGCGGTCATGGTCATAGAATGTACGCTCGGCGGCGTCGGCCTCGAAATCACTCAGGCCGACGTTTTCAAGAACGTAGCGCCCCGCGCGCAGGCTGGCGTCAAAGGTCTCGCGCACGATGTCATTGGCCCCTGCGCGGTAGAGTTCGTAGACGTGATTGCGATCCTGGGCGCGGGCAACGATGTGCAGGTCGGCCCGTTCGCGCCGCGCATAGGCGACAAGCTGCGTCACCGCCGATTTGTCGTTCATCGCCGCCACCAGCACCCGCGCCTTTGCAAGTCCCGCTGCCTTGAGCAGTTCCGGGCGCGTGGGGTCGCCAAGAAACCCCTTGAAGCCGAACCGGCGCATCAACTGGATGGTTTCCATGTTGTTGTCCAGAACGATGGTCTTGAACCCGCTGGCCTGCACCAGACGGTTGACGATCTGCCCAAAGCGACCAATCCCGGCTATGATCACCGGTCCTTGTTCGTCAATCTCGTCCGCTTCATGGATGATACCGGCATCGCTCATCCGCTTCGAGATGAAGTCGTATGTGATGAACAACAGTGGAGTGATCAGCATCGACAGCGCGATGATCAGCAACAGCTTTTCCGATACCGATGTGGGAATGACATGTTGCTGGACCGAAAACGCAACCAGCACAAACCCAAATTCACCCGCCTGAGCCAGGCTGAGCGTAAAGAGCCAGCGATCGCGGCCTTTGAGACCAAAGGTTCGCCCAAGAACATAGAGCACGATGCCTTTGGCAAAAATAACCAGCAGGGCAAGCCCGATCAGGTCAGCGGGTTCGGAGAAGAACAGCCCGAAATTGATCCCGGCACCGACCGTGATGAAGAAAAGACCAAGCAGCAAACCCTTGAACGGCTCGAGGTCGCTCTCAAGTTCATGGCGGAATTCACTGTTGGCCAGAACCACACCCGCCAGGAACGCACCAAGAGCGGGTGACAGGCCCACCAGTGTCATCAGAAACGAAATGCCCACGACGATGGCCAGTGCAAGTGCTGTGTACATCTCGCGCAGGCGGGACAGGTGAATATAACGGAATACGGGACCGGCCAGATAGATTCCGGCCAGAACCACGGCGGCGACTGCGCCGATGGTCACAAGCGTCACGCCCCAGCCCGGCAGTCCTTCGACCAGCGACAGTTCCGCACCGTGACCATGCCCCCCCTTGCCGGCGCGTTCTATCGAGCCGTCGGTGCTGATCGTCATGACCGGGCCGCTGGCGAGCAGTGGCAACAGGGCCAGAATCGGGATGACCGCGATGTCCTGCGTCAGCAGCACGGAAAAGGCGGAGCGGCCTCCGCCGGTTTGCATCAGGCCCTTTTCCGATAGGGTTTGCAGCACGATTGCCGTCGATGAAAGGGATAGGGCGAGACCGATGGCGAGCGCGACAGACCATGTCTGACCCGCAGCCATGGCTGCGGCCATCAGCGCCAGTGTGCTGACCGTGATCTGGAGCCCGCCCAGCCCGATAAGGCGATGGCGCATGTCCCAGAGCGCTTTCGGTTCGAGTTCGAGCCCGATGAGGAACAGCATCATCACAACGCCGAACTCGGCGAAATGCTGCAATTCCTGGGTTTCGCTGCCGACAAGTCCCAGAACGGGGCCGATGATGATACCCGCGGCCAGATAGCCGAGCACCGATCCTAGCCCCAACCGGGCCGCGAATGGGACCGCGATCACGGCGGCACCCAGATAGATTGTGGCCTGGTACAGGAAATTTTCCATGGGTCGGCGGTCCTTCTTGCCCGTCAGGTGGGCAGTGGTGCGTCGCGTTTCAGTTGATCCATCACGATTTGGCTCTGGACCCGCGCAACAGTAGGGTGCGGCAAAAGTACTTCGTGGATCAAGGCATTGAGTGCAGGCAGATCATCACAATACACCCGCAGCAGATAATCCGCGTCACCGGTCATTGTCCATGCGCTGGTGATCTCGGGTCGGGTCTGGACCAGACGCGCGAATCCTTTGGATTGCTCCGGGCCGTGTGTTCCAAGCTGGACCTGAATGAAACCCTGCACAGTCAGACCCAGTCGCAACGGATCGAGCCGCGCGGCGTAGCCCTGGATGTATCCGATGCTTTCGAGCCGCTGCCGCCGGCGGCCCGCCTGGCTTGGAGAAAGGTTCAGCATCTCTCCGAGCTGTTGAGCGGTGAGATGCGCATTCTTCTGAAGCGCAGCCAGAAGACGGGTATCAGTGGTGTCCAGCATGTGCGGGATATCCTCGGATTTTCTGGGCAATGACGCGGAAATTGCGCATGTTTGGTTTTCCCGATGTTCAAGATCGCGCAAAAACCGCGTTTGATCTGTTCTATATGTATCAAAGCGAACAGCATCAGCAACAGGAGACGTTCAGGATGGGCCCATTTCCGCATAATGCCCCGAAATCAGTAATCAGCGACGAAAATCCGGCAGGCACGGACGGTTTTGAGTTTGTCGAATTTGCCCATCCGGACCCGGAAGAACTGCGGGCGCTGTTTGCCCGCATGGGTTATGCGCTGGTGGGGCGGCACAAATCCAAGGACGTCGAGCTTTGGCAGCAGGGCGATATCACCTATGTCGTGAACGCCGAACCGGGCAGCTTTGCCGCGCGTTTCGTCGAAGAGCACGGCCCCTGCGCGCCGTCGATGGGGTGGCGTGTGGTGGATGCCCAAAAGGCGTTTGATCATGCCGTCTCCAGGGGTGCAGAGCCCTATGAAGGCGATGACAAGACCATGGATGTACCCGCGATCAAGGGTATCGGTGGCAGCCTGATCTATTTCATCGACCAGTACTATGAAACCAGCCCCTATAACGAAGAGTTCGAATGGTTGGCCCAGTCCAAGCCGCGCGGTGTCGGGTTCTTTTATCTCGATCACCTTACCCACAACGTTTTCAAGGGAAACATGGACAAGTGGTTCCGTTTCTACGGTGATCTGTTCAATTTCAAGGAAATCCGCTTTTTTGACATCGAGGGAAAATTCACCGGTCTGCTCAGCCGGGCACTGACGTCTCCCTGTGGGCGCATTCGCATCCCGATCAACGAAGATCGCGGCGAAACCGGTCAGATCGTTGCCTACCTCAAGAAATACAAGGGAGAAGGCATCCAGCATATCGCAGTTGGGTCTGACGATATCTATGACAGCACCGATGCGATTTCCGAGATGGGCGTCAAATTCATGCCTGGTCCACCAGAGACCTACTACGCGCTGAGCAAGGATCGCGTCGTTGGTCATGAAGAACCGCTGGACAGGATGATGAAGCACGGCATCCTGATCGACGGCGAAGGTGTTGTGGATGGGGGAGAGACACGGATCCTGTTGCAGATCTTCAGCAAGACCGTAATCGGCCCGATCTTTTTCGAGTTTATCCAGCGCAAAGGGGACGATGGGTTTGGCGAGGGCAACTTCAAGGCGTTGTTCGAGAGCATCGAACAAGAGCAGATCGACAGCGGCGAATTGGCCACCAAGTAGGCTGCACCGTTAGGGAGGCTCCGGAGCGGCGGTCACGCCTTCTGCGCTTGCATCACACGCCGCAGGCCTTGAGAGGTCTGCGGCGTTTTATGTTCTGCCGGCGCGAGCCGAGGCGATCAGCCGCGCGGCATTTTCAGGGTCACGTTGCGCCCGTTCTTCTGGTAGCGCAATTCGCTGTCACCAATGGCCACGATCTTGCCGCCATCCACCCGGTCTCCGACCTTGACCTTCTTGTAGCGCCCGCTTGGCAGCCGGACGAGCGCCCGCCGGTTCGCCGGGGTGCCGTAGACACCAATCAGGTTGATCCTGCGCAGGTTGATTGCGTTGTCGAGTGTCGCACGGCGCGCCACGGACGCTGATGACGGGATCTTGGGCTTGACGGTTCTGGGAGCGACGGTAACGGCGGCAACCTGTGCGGAGGGGCCCGCAGTCTGTTTTCGCGCCTTTTCGACCTTGGCACTGAAATTTCGCGGTCGGGCCTTGGGTGTTTTTGAAACGACGACGGCCTGCGCGGTCGGTGTCTCATCGCGTTCGGCTTCTTGTTTCTGCGTACGGGGCCGCGTCTTGGGGCGGACCTGGCCCAATTCCGCACGCGTCAGCCCGCCGAGCTGGGTGCGCTCGGTTTGCTCGACCAGATCCGATGGCCGCGGCTTGGGGCGCAGACCGGCGAGCCGATCTCGCCCGGCATCAAGGTCGGGTTCGGCCTCGAACCGGGTTGGTGTTGGCGGCGGAACAACCGGCGGCTTGCCCTGGAATACACGAATCCCCTCGGGCGTAAGGGTGCCTTCGGGACTTGGTATGACCAACCCGTCCGCGCCCAGTGCAAAGGTGGTTCCGGCGGCAGCGGGCGCGGTTACGGAATCAAGAGGCAGGTCGGTATCAAGCTCGGAGAGTGAAGGCAGAGCCACCGCGTCCTGCGCCAGATCGGTCCGGTCGATCGACACCTCGTAGAGATTGTTCAGATCGACGATCTCGGGCGTTTCAGGGATTGCCGGAGCACGCTGCCAGATACCCGTCGCGGCATAGCGGTCCAGGTCCTGTTGCAGCGCCTGCGGGTCGGCTGCACCAGCGGGTTCGGGTGTGGCGGAGTCCGCCTCCGTCGTGGTTTCCGGGGCGGTGTCGCCGGGCGATGCCGCTTCGGGCTCGATCCGGGCGGTTTCCACATCCCCGTCTGCGGTGGGTCCATCCGTTGCCGGACTTGTGGGCGCGCTGCTCTGGACGCCGGGCGTCGGGGCAGTGGGCACCGCGGCCTGTTCTGTCACCGCGGGTGAACGATCGAACAGCCCGGCCAGCCCGTCTTCCAGAAAAAAGGTGGCCCAGGCTGCGACACCCGCAAGGAACAGCAAGAGCGCGGCCATCAGGATCAGGCCGAGATGGCGGGGTTTGCCGCCGACCGCGGAGCGTTCGCGCGCGCCGAAAACCGTCAGTCTTGCCGCTTCGTCCATGGGCTCAGGATCTGGCTGCGAGGCGGGAGGCGCTGAGTCGGACGTGGCCGATTCGACAGATTTGGCCGGCCGGATGATGACCGGCTTTCTTATCGTGTCAGGCGGCGTATCCGCATCTGGGGTCGTGGCTGTTGTTTCCGGCTTGTCCTCTTCGGCAGTAGCGGTGTCGTTTTCAGTTGATAGAGGGACAGGTTCGGTGGGCACCGGTTCAGGGTTGGCAGGGACCGGTACAGGTTCGGTTGAAACCGGTTCGGGCTCGGTTGGTACCGGTTCGGGCTCGGTGGGCACCGGCTCAGGGAGGGCGCTCTCGGTCTCCGGGATGCTGGCGACCGACGGTGTGGGCTCAACCGGCTTGACCGGCTGCATATCTGGTGCGTTCCGCGTCGCGCCGGCCAATGGCGGTGCGGTCGACGGCTCGTCCGCCTTGCTGCGGCGGCTCGTAAACTGGGCCGGTTCCGGGGGTACCTCCGCAGGCCTATCTGAAATGTCAGGGTCGGAATGATCGTCCTCAACCGCCGAAGGTTCGGGGGGCGGGGCAGGCTCGATTGCCATGCCGATCACACTCACCGGTGCATCATCCCGTTCGACCGGCTCTTCGTCAGCGACGCGGCTTGCCGGCCCAAAGTTGGGTTCGCCGTCAAACTCCGTCCCGTCCGGAATCGCGACAAAGCTGACCGGTTCAAACCCGTGTTCGGTGGCGAACTGCTCGGCCTCGGCAAGCGTCGCCCGGGCGACTGCGGCGACCTGTGTATGATTTGCGCCGAGGTTCAGATCGAAGGCGAGTTCGTCCAGTGTGTAAGGGGTGGCAGTGGCCAGCGCGGTGACGGCCATTTCCCGGTTTTCATCGTCATCGGAGGCCGTGGCCGGCACGTTCAGATAGCGGATCTGATCATTGGGTATGATGAGTTTGCAAACCGGCCCGCGCGGATCGATTTCGAGTGCGCGCTGGCGCAGGTCTTCCAATGTGTTCGTCAGGTCGGGCGCATCCAGGCTGACATCGCCAACCACGCGCCACCCGTCCGCCGCCCTGTGCAGCAGCGCGATGCCCTCAAGGGACAGGGAAAGCGCGAAACCCGGTTTCATTCAACAAATAATCCCAAAGACCCAACCCACTGACGTCACACGTCCGCGGGAGGAGTTTAATGCAGGAGTCGACCGAGGAAAAGAGAAAGGCAATCGCGACCCTTGCGTCGGCGGCGGGTAGATGCCCATGTGAAAGGCAACGATAACGGAGGATCACTATGAAACGACAGAAGATTGGCATGAAAGTTCTTGCGATTGTGATCGCATCCGCGCTGACCGCGCCCGCAGCAGCGCAAGACCAGGTGCGTCAGATCGCCGTCACCGGTGAAGGGCAGGTCGAAGCCGCGCCGGATATGGCGACGATTACCCTGGGTGTCACGAACGAGGCCCGCGAGGCCAAGGCGGCGATGGCGGCAACCTCTGCGTCGGTGGGACAGGTGCTGGAACGGCTGACGGCTCTGGGGATCGAACAGAAGGATATCCAGACTCAACGCCTGTCGTTGAACCCTGTCTGGTCCGGTCGGGGCAGTTCCGGCACTTATCCTGCCAAGATCACCGGGTTTACCGCCAGCAATATGGTAATGGTGCGGATTCGCGACCTTGATATTCTCGGCACGACGCTGGACGCTGTCATTGCTGACGGTGCAAATGATTTCAATGGCTTGCAGTTTGGCGTTCAAGAACCGGGACCGTTGCAGGATGCGGCGCGCGAAGCGGCGGTCAAGGATGCAATCGCCAAGGCGCAGTTGCTGGCGAATGCGGCGGGCGTGCCGCTCGGGCCAATCATCTCGATCACCGAACAGGGTGGCGGTGGTCCGCGTCCGATGATGATGCAACGCGCCGCGATGGCGGAATCCTCCGTACCCGTCGCGGCAGGTGAGGTCAGCCTGTCCGCGTCGGTTTCAGTGATCTTTGCAATCGGTGAATGAGGCGGAGGGGCTGCACCTTGCAGCCCCGTCCCCCTTAGCTTGTGGCCTTTGACAAGGCCTGATCGAGATCGGCAATCAGGTCTTCGGCGTTTTCTATGCCAATCGAAATGCGCACGACGTTGGCTTGCGCACCTGCGGCCTCCTGCTGTTCGGGCGTCAATTGCCGGTGGGTGGTGCTGGCCGAGTGGATGACCAGAGATCTGGTATCCCCCAGATTTGCCACATGGCTGAAGATTTCCAGAGCATCCACCAATTTGATACAGGCGTCATAGCCGCCTTTGACCGCAAAGGTGAACAACCCGCCAGCGCCTTTTGGGCATATGGATTTGACACGATCGAAATAGGGCGAGGACTCCAATCCGGCATAGGTGACATAGTCTACGCGCGGGTCATCCTCGAGCCAATTGGCGACCTTTTCGGCGTTCTCGACATGACGCTCCATCCGCAGGCTGAGGGTCTCGATGCCCATCAGCGTGTAGTGCGCGGCCTGTGGGTTCATGGTCATGCCCAGATCGCGCAACCCGATTGCGATGCCATGAAAGGTATAGGCGAGCGGGCCAAATGTTTCGTGGAACTTCAGGCCGTGGTAGGCGGGTTCCGGCTGGCTGAGAGAGGGGAATTTGTCGTTCGCTGACCAGTCAAACTTGCCCGAGTCCACGACGCAGCCGCCGGTGACGGTGCCGTTGCCTGTCAGGTACTTGGTCGTCGAATGAACGACCAGCGTCGCCCCATGTTCAATCGGGCGGCAGAGGTAGGGGGTGGCGCTTGTGTTGTCGACGATCAGGGGAATGCCGGCCTCGTCCGTCACCGCGGAAATTGCATCCAGGTCGGTGATGTACCCACCCGGGTTGGCGATGGATTCGCAGAAGACCGCGCGGGTGTTGTCGTCAATCGCCGCCTTAACCGCATCAAGATCGTCAAAATCGACAAAAGTGGCGGACCAGCCAAAGCGCTTGATGGTGTTGCCGAACTGGGTAATCGTGCCACCGTAGAGCCGGGTCGAGGCGACGATATTGCAGCCGGGTTGCATCAGGGGAAACAACGCCATGATCTGCGCGGCGTGACCCGAGGAACAGCAGACCGCGCCGACACCACCTTCGAGCGTTGCGATGCGTTCCTGAAGAACGGCAACCGTGGGGTTGGTCAGGCGCGAATAGATGTATCCGACCTCTTGCAGGTTGAACAGGGCGGCGGCGTGCTCGGCATCGCGAAAGACATAAGCGGTGGTTTGGTAGATCGGCGTCTGCCGCGCGCCAGTTGCCGGGTCGGGGCGTGCGCCGGCGTGAATTTGAAGCGTGTCAAAGCCATAGGTGGGGCCGTCAGTCATGGTGTACTCCCTGATAAATCGTTGCGCAAAGTCCTATGACATCGCTCAGAACATGACAACTCTCGCTTGCGGCTGATTGTGGTGCGTGACCTGAACGGCCATCTCTGCCGCTTGCCTAAACAGTCGAGCCCGACCTTGCAGGGCGGCTATCACGAAAGCGCGCGTATCAGATGCAGTGTCCCCTCGTCTTTGGGTGACTCGGCCAAGAGTGCGAAGCCGAGGCGCTCATACAATCGCAGCGCGGCGGTCGCCTCGGCGCTGACCTCCAATTCAAGCCGGGTGAAACCCAGATCGGCGGCATGGGCGATACAATCGGACATCAGCCTTGCTGCGATCCCCCTCGCGGTCTGCTCCGGAAGAACGCTCACGCTGGTAACAAAGGCGGCACCGCGATCCGGAGCATTGCAATAGGCGGCAACCAAGCCAACCAAGGCCGTTCCTTCCCAGGCTTCGAAACGATCTGACGTGGAGTGCAGTTTTGCTGCATATGTTTGCAGGTCTGTTCGCGTGCTCAGCGGTGGGGAAAACGTGCTGTCGCACGCCGTCAATTGGGTCAGTATGTCCTGGGTGGTGGAGGTGTTGCGGTCGTATGTCAGCATTCAGGCAGAGAGAGCTTTGCCGCACCGAACCCGTAGCGGCCAAACGCATTGCCATTGTAAAGCAGATAGGGCTCGCCCGACGACAGCGTCAGATGTGGATAACACTGCATCTCGGCATCCCACGCGCCCGGTTCTGTCTCAAAACCCAATGCCGCGTCATCCCGATTCCATGTCACAAGGTCATCACTCTGTGCATAGCCGATGCGGTAACCCTTGCCCGGATCGGTTCGGAACCCGTGCACGTCCCGATAACAGAACACCATGTGATAGCGTTCGCCGAAATGAAGAACGCTGGGAAGGGCCTGGCATTCGTCCGAACCAAGGCGATCCGGCAGGATTTGAACGCCATCCTCCTTGGTCCAGCCGATGCCGTCTTGCGATACCGCATGTCCGATCTTGTAAACGCGGTCGGGTTGCGAGGTGTCGTTTTCGCGCTTCCATCGTTGCCCGAACATGTACCACATGTGAAACACACCCATGGCCCTGATCACAAAAGCATCGCCCACCAGAAACGGCTCGTGCAATGACGGACCCAGGATCGGGCCGGGGCCGATCCGCCTAAAGGTCTCACCGTCATCATCGCTGACCACCAGACCGACGGCCGTATCGACGGCTACCGACACGCGACGATTCCAACCGCAGGTGTAGCCCCAGACTTGCCCCTCGTTGCGGATCACGTTGATCGGAAAGACCCCGTGTTCATCAAAGGTGCCCAAATCGCCTGCGGGCAGAACGGTTTTTGGTGCAACCCTGCGGACCGAGGAAAAATCCTTTTCCATGTCCGCAAAGGACACGTGGCTGCGAAAGGTCTTGCCGTCGGGGTCGACCGATCTGGTGCAAAAATAGACCCTGGTGAAGTCCTCGAATTCCAGTGCCTGGGGACTTTGGGCAAACTCCCTGCAATTGTCGGGTAGCGTGTGATCCGCGGGATCAAAGACCTTGCCAAGCTTGCGTATGATCATGGTGCTGCCCATTCCGGATGCGAGGCCAGTCGGGCCAATCCAAATCCCTCACGCCCCACACCGTTGCCGAGATAGGCCATGTACACCTGTCCATCGACGCGGAAAACATGCGGGTAACTGATCATTTCACTGTCCCAGCCGGTAGGTGAGACGGTGATGCCGACCCTGTCATCGACGCGGGTCCAATCCTGCAGATTGTCGCTGTAGGCATACCCGATCCGATAGCCGTTCGCGTGGCTCCGATAATCCTCGGAATAGCGATAGCAAAAGAACATGTGATACTGACCGTCCGCCCAGAATACATCGGGGCTGGCCTGTGCCTCATCGTCCTCGACAACGGTGTTGATCAGGTCCTTGCCCAGCTTGCTCCATGTGATGCCGTCCCGAGACGACGCCATGCGAATGCGATAGACAGGTTCCGGGCGGCCCTTGACGATCTTCCAGGATTTTCCGGCGATATAGAACAGGTACCAGGTGCCGTCGAACCTGCGGATCTTGGGCCCGCTCATCACGAAGGGTTCGTCCAGTGAATAGGGAACGACCGGACCGGACCCCAGTTTTTGAAATGTTGCTCCGTCATCGGTGCTTTCGGCACAGCCAATGGCGACATTGAAGGGGACAGACACGCACCGTGTCCAGCCCGCGTAATAGGCGCGCACCTTGTCCTCGTGGCGGATGATCGACACAGGGTAGGTGCCAAATTCGTCAAATGTCCCCAGCTCTCCCAACGGGAGGATGGGGTGCTCGGCGACGCGCAGAACCTGCGTCAGGTCCTTGCGATCCAGATCGACAAAGGCGGAATAGCTGACATATTGTCCGGTGGCGTCCGCAGGCGGTCGGCACGAGAAATAGACCCGGACAAAGTCATCGAAAATCAGTGTCGCGGGCGCTTGGGCGAATTCCCTGAGCCAATCGCGACCGGTGACACGGGACGGATCAAAGACCTTGCCCAGCTTTTCCCATAGAAACGGAGGCTTGGTGCCATTATTCGACAAGTTCGAATTCCTTCAGCAGCACGTCGGAAGTGTGGTCGCGGCCATTGAACATCAGCACGTCGAGAACGGAAAGTGCCGGCACGAACTCTGCTCCGAATTGAGGGTAGGGCGAAAGATGCGGTTCCAGAAAGCGCAGATCGAGGCCGCGTGCGCGGAATGCCTCTGCCTGATAAAGGCCGCGGCCCCCCGGAGGGTTGAAGTATCCCGTGGCCTCAAGGCGTGTGCAGATATCGATGACCCTGTCGGCGTTGCGCAGTTCTGTCGGACCACCCTCGACCTCGGATGAGGCATGGATGGGGGTGAGGATGCCCAGATGTGCACAGGCGAGCCGGAGCGAATTGTGGATGTACTCAAAGAGATTGTCGGCGGGGCATTCGATGATTTCGGTGACAACCGGCATCGTCTCGGCAAAGAAGGGTGCCTTGCGATACGCGCCTTCGATCTGCGCGCATAGTTTCCTGCGATCAAAGCTCTCCGAAATCCGGCGATCCACCACGTCCAGATAGTCCGAATCCTTCTTGAGAGGGATCGCAAAGGTCACGGGTTCACCGTTTCGCAACAGGCG
Organism: Sedimentitalea todarodis; assembly: GCF_032595355.1. Lineage (NCBI taxonomy): Bacteria > Pseudomonadati > Pseudomonadota > Alphaproteobacteria > Rhodobacterales > Paracoccaceae > Sedimentitalea > Sedimentitalea todarodis. The sequence continues at coordinate 525,275 of NZ_JASMWN010000001.1, forward strand.
GTTTCGATTGATCCAGCCCTTCTTTGTGTACTGGATCGTGTCGTATACAACGAAGGACTCCGCCGCCTGCATCAGTTGGAAGTACCCGAGATAGGGCAGAAAGTAAGGTTGCATGATCGCGGTTTGCATGGGGGACTCTCTATCGCGACGGCTTATTTGGGCTGAAGCAGATCAATGATCCGGGACAGGTCCGCTTCGGTCAGGTCCGGATAGATCGGCAGACACAGCACCTGATCCGCCATCGACGTGGCGATGGGCAAGTTGGCCGGATCGGCAGACGGCAAACCCTTGTACATGTCGAACTCGGTGATCAACGGATAAAAGTAGCGGCGCGGGTGTACCCCATTGCTCTTCATCCAGTGATACAATTCATCGCGGGACATATGATAATCCGGGCGAACCAGCACTGGGAAATAAGCATGGTTGGGCCGCTGTCCACCAAGGGCAGGGGCGAGATAGTCGAGCCCGTGGATCGCATCGATCGCTGCACGGTAACGGGCTGAAATTTCCGCGCGGCGGTCGATGATGCCATCGATATGCTTGAGCTGCAACAAACCGAAGGCGGCGTTGATTTCACTCATCTTGCCGTTGATACCGGTCGCGACGACGCTTGTTTCACCCTCGTGACCAAAATTCTTGAGCTTGTCGATCATGTCCTTCATTTCGGCGGTCTTGCAGATGATGGCGCCCCCCTCGAACGTGTTGAACACCTTGGTGGCGTGAAGGCTGAGTGTCGAGAGATCTCCGTGATTCAGAACACTGCCTTGGGCGTCTTCGACGCCAAACGCATGCGCCGCGTCGTAGATCAGCTTCAGACCGTGACGCCTTGCGATGTCTTCAAAATCGGCGACGCGCGCCACGTTCCCATAGCAATGCACCGGCACGATGGCCCTGGTGTTCGGCGTGATCGCGGCTTCGACCTGATCGGGATCAAGGTTCATGCTGTCCGGTTCGATATCGACGAACACCGGGGTCTGGCGGTTCCACATGATTGCGTGCGAGGTCGCCACGAAAGAGAACGGCGTGGTGATGACTTCACCATCGTTGCCCATGGCCTGAAGGGCGGTCACGAGGGCAATTGTTCCATTGTTGAACAACGAGATGTGGGGCACACCAAGATAGTCTGCCAACTGCCTTTCGAACTCTGTGTGAAATGGCCCGCAATTTGACAGGATTCCACTGTCCCAAATCTCTTGCAGATAGGGCGTAAAGTCTTCAAGCGGGGGAAGATACGGTTTGGTTACGAAAATCTCGTCCATCATGTCAATTTCATCGCCCAAGGAGTTTGTTTTTGAATGCACGACGCCAGAGCTTGAACAGTCGTTTGTGGGGCAGGGCACGCATCATCGACTCGCTATGGTGAAACATTGTCTGCAAGGCCGCCGTGGCGGCCTCGGGGTCGGATTGTTCCTCGTGATAGGCGGCGAGATGCATGTGCGCAATCGCCGTCATGTAGTGTTGCCGTTCGCGGGTCTTCATGGACAGAAGTCCGTTGGAATGTACACGGTAATAGGCGGGTTTCAAGTTGCTCAGGAAACGTCCGCCGCCATGATATCCCAGCATGCTCCAGACCATGAGATCTCCGATCGTGGCCGTGCGTATGAACAGCGAGGCTGTGGTTCCTCGGAAGATGTTGCGAAAGCAGGTCGTCAGGGTGTTGATGGGGGGAGCTTTCTTCAGGTCGGTCGGGGACAGGTCGTGCTCTATCCCGCCGACATATTCCACAGGCTCGCCTGCCTCTGATATCCCGCGAGCGGTACCATAGGTGAGGGCGACATCCGGCTCGCTGTCCAGAACGGCCACCTGAATCGCCAGCTTGTCGGGATCGGACCAAAAATCATCGCCATCGCAAAACGCGATGTATTCGCCCCGCGCATCCGGCATGACATAGGCAAAATGCGGGTTCACGCCTTTGGAGTACTGGTTTTCGGTCTGAAGAATCGTGCGAAACACCGTCGGATGTCGCGCCGCATAGTCGCGGATGATATCGGCAGTGCCATCCGTCGAGGCATCGTCATGGATCAGGATTTCGACGCGGAAATCACAGATCTGATCCAGGAAGCCTTCGAGGCATTGGGCGATGTAGTGCTCGTGATTGAAGGTAATCGCGCAGATGGATACCTTGACCGGTTCATCGCTGGGAAATTTCCGGTCACGCAGTGCCGCGGTCATTGTGAAGTGTCCCGAAGAAATTCAGTCATGAATCTGGGACACCGTATCAAGGTGTGATCCCTTGCGCACAAAGACCGCTTCGATCAGCCACAAGACCCCTTTGCCGGGTGTCCGGTTCAGATCGGTTATGTCGAACAGTCGAAAGCCGAGCGCATCCATTTTCGCGAATACCGCACTCGCCGTGTTGGGGTAGGTCGGGCAGGCCGCAGTGGCCTCGATCAGCAGGACCTGAGCCTGCGCAAGCGTCTTCGGGGCGCCGTCCAGGACCTTCAGGTCCAGTCCTTCGGCGTCAATTTTCACGATGTCCGGTGTGCCGAAGGGCGATGCGGCCATCGCCGTGTCAAGTTTGCAGATCTCGGTCTCGCCCTGGGCAAGGCCCTGATCCTCTGCTTCACTTGCGGAATAGATGAAGCTCGAACTGTCGTCCCGTTCGTGAAACGTGAAGGGGGCGGAGCCATCAAAATCACCGACACCCTTGTAGTGGATTTCGATGTGCGGGTCGGCAGCCAGGTCCGTGTGCTTCTCCGCCAGGGCTTTCTGCGGTTCAAAGGCGCTGATCTTGGCCTCGGGAAACGCCGCGCGCACGGCACGGGTCCAGTTGCCGTGATTGGCACCAATATCCACGATATGAGTGGGCTTCATGCCAAGTGCCACAAGTGTTTCAAGCAACTTGTCGGTTGGTGAGGGTGGCGGAGGTGCTTCGGGTCGGCGTTTCTTGAATATGCGGACCATTTCTCGCCCTCTCTCTATGTGTCGTGCAAGGTTATCTGCGCCTGCTGGCAATGCAAATGGCGAAGCCCGGTGCGTCTGGAGGTTTCAGGATATGTGTCCTGCTTTGGCTATAGGGTCAAGGCCCCGCCAACAGATCGCTCCTGCGGATGCGCTGCACTTCGCTGTTCGTTCAGGAGCGGGGTCGACGCCGTGCGCAGAGCCCGATGGCCGAGGAATGGGCATTGTCGCGTAAGTATCCGATCTTCGGAATCGCGAGGATCGCTCTATGTTGCGGATTGCCCTCGTTGCGACATTGCCGTTGTGCCGATCGGGTTGATTACATCTCGCCGCGGTCACCGCCATTTTTCAGCCACCACAAACTCGGACCAGAGGCGACATGATACAACTGCCCGCCAAAATCCTGTGGCGGGCAGTCCTGTTTTCTAGGCGTCGTTAGACACCGGGGTCCAGATCGCTGGCATCGAGGCCACCAGCGAGGTCAGCGCCAAAGGCGTCATCCGATCCGTCCTCATGTCCGGAAGATCCAGCATCGACAGCACAGGCGTCCGTGCCGCAAGCGTCGGACTCATCCGCACCGCCGTCCGCGCCGCAGGCGTAGCCTCCGCATGAACTGTCAGCTTCGGCGGCAGCGGCAGGTGCGGCTTCGTCGCCCTCGTTGCCTTCGTCGCCTTCATCGCCCTCGTTGTCCTCGTTTCCTTCGTCGTTTTCGTCGTTTTCGTCGTCTTCGTTGTTCTCGTTTCCTTCGTTGTTTTCGTCGCCTTCGTCGCCTTCGTTGTTTTCGTTGCCTTCGTTATCCTCGTTGCCCTCGTCATTCTCGTCGCCTTCGTCATCCTCGTTGCCTTCGTTATATTCGTCGCCTTCGTCGGCTTCATCCCCTTCGGTTCCGCCGTCGGGTTCGCCTTCGTCGCCTTCGTTTCCTTCGTCGTTTTCATCGTTGTTGTAATCTTCGTTGCCTTCGTCACCTTCGTTGCCTTCATTGCTCTCGTCACCTTCGTTGCCTTCATTGCTCTCGTTGCCCTCGTCGCCTTCGTCGCCTTCGTTGTTTTCATTCCCTTCGTCTGTTTCGTCGCCTTCATTGTCTTCGTCACCCTCGTCGCCTTCATTGTCCTCGTTGCCTTCTATGCCTTCGTTCGCTTCATCGCCCTCGTCGCCTTCGTTGTTCTCGTTGCCTTCATTTCCCTGATCGCCGGTATCGCCGGGAATGAACTCATCGCCTTCATTTCCTTCGTCGGCCTCATCGTTCTCGTTGTCTTCATTGCCTTCGTTGTTCTCGTTGCTTTCGTCGCCTTCATCGCCTTCGTTGTCCTCGTCGGCCTCATCGCCTTCGTTGTCCTCGTTGCCTTCGTCGCCCTCGTTATCCTCGTCAATCTCATTGCCTTCATCGCCCTCGTCGCCTTCGTTGTTTTCGTTGTGCTCGTCACCTTCGTCGCCTTCGTCGCCCTCGTCGGCCTCGTCACCTTCGCTGCCTTCGTTTCCTTCGTTTCCTTCGTCGCCCTCGTCGCCTTCGTCGCCCTCGTTGTCTTCGTTGTTTTCGTCGCCCTCGTTGCCTTCATCGCCTTCGTTGTTTTCGCCGCTTTCGTCGCCTTCGTTGCCTTCGTTGTCCTCGTTATCCTCGTTGCCTTCGTTGCCTTCATTGCCCTCGTTGTCTTCGTTGGCTTCCTGGGTATAGGCCGCGTCGTCTTCGTCGCCCTCATTGGCTTCGTCGCCTTCGTCGCCTTCGTTTCCTTCTGTGCCTTCGTTCCCTTCGTTGCCTTCGTTGCCTTCGTCGTTTTCGTTGCCTTCATCGTCCTCGTCGTTTTCGTCGCCTTCATCGCCCTCGTTGGCTTCGTCGTCTTCGTCGCCTTCGTTGTTTTCGTTTCCTTCGTCGTCCTCGTCGCCTTCTAGGCCTTCGTCGCCTTCATTGTTCTCGTCGCCCTCGTCGTTTTCGTTGTTCTCGTTTCCTTCGTTGCCTGCGTCGCCCTGGACATACTCGTTGTTTTCGTTTCCTTCGTCGCCCTCGTCCCCTTCGTCGCCTTCATTGGCCTCGTCGCCTTCCAGGCCTTCGTCGCCCTCGTCTCCCTCAAAGCCTTCGTTGGCTTCATTGCCTTCGTTGCCCTCGTCGTTTTCGTCCCCTTCGTTGTCCTCGTTCGCCTCGTTGTTCTCGTCCCCTTCGTCCCCTTCGTCGTCTTCGTTGTCCTCGTCGCCTTCGTCGGACTCATTGCCCTCGTCGCCCTGGTAATCGAGCGTCGACTGCACGTCGCCTTCCTCGGAACTTTCGTCGCCTTCATTGCCTTCGTTGTTTTCGTTGTGCTCGTCGTTTTCGTCCTGTTCGTTGTCCTCGTTTCCTTCGTTTCCTTCGTTTCCTTCGTCGGTCTCGTCGCCCTCGTTATCTTCGTTGGCTTCGTTTCCTTCGTTTCCTTCGTCGTTCTCGTCGCTCTCGTCGTCTTCGTCTAACTCGTCGCCTTCGTCGGCCTCGTCGCTCTCATCACCTTCATCATCCTCATTGGCTTCATCGCCTTCGTCGCCTTCATCACCTTCGTCATATTCATTGTGCTCGTCGTTTTCGTCCTGATTTTCGTTGGCTTCGTCGTCTTCGTCGCCTTCGTCGGCCTCATCGCCCTCATTGTCTTCGTCGAGTTCGTTGCCCTCGTTGCCCTCGTCGTTTTCGTTGCCTTCGTCGTTTTCGTTGTTTTCGTCACCTTCATCATTTGGGGTGTCTTCGTTGCCTTCGTTCCCCTCGTCCTGACCGGAGCCTATGCCTTCATCGCCTTCGTTGCCTTCGTTGTTTTCGTTGCCCTCGTCGGCTCCGGCCTCGTTGCCTTCGTCGCCTTCATCGTCCTCGTTGCTTTCGTTGCCCTCATCGAGGCCTGCTTCATTGCTTTCGTCGTCCTCGTTGTCCTCGTTGCCTTCGTTTCCCTCGTCCTGGCCCGCACCGATGCCTTCGTCGCCCTCGTTGCCTTCGTTCCCCTCATTGCCCTCGTCATCCGGGCTGCCGTCTTCATTCCCTTCGTTTCCTTCGTCGAGTCCGCCTTCGTTTCCTTCGTTTCCTTCGTTTCCTTCGTTGCCCTCGTTGCCTTCATCGAGGCCTGCTTCATTGCCCTCGTCGTCCTCGTTGCCTTCGTTGTTCTCGTTGCCCTCGTCGGCGCCGACTTCATTGCCCTCGTCGTCTTCGTTGCCTTCGTTGCCTTCATTGCCTTCGTCTACGCCGACCTCGTTGCCCTCATCGCCCTCGTTGCCTTCGTTGTCCTCATTGCCCTCATCGTCGGGTGTGACTTCGTTGCCTTCATCGCCCTGGTCGTTGCCTTCGTTGCCCTCGTCGCTTTCGTTGCCTTCATCCCCCTCGTTGGCTTCGTCGTTCTCGTCGCCTTCGTTGTCCTCGTTACCCTCGTTGCCTTCGTCCTGGATTTCATTGCCTTCGTTGGCCTCGTCGCCCTCGTCGTTTTCGTTGAACTCGTTACCTTCATTGTCCTCGTTTGCCTCGTCGCCTTCGTTACCCTCGTCGCCTTCGTCTCCCTCAGAGTCTTCGTTTGCCTCGTCGCCTTCGTTGCCCTCGTCGCCTTCGTCGTCCTCGTTGTCTTCGTTGGCCTCGTCGCCTTCGTCGAATTCGTCGCCTTCGTCGCTCTCTATGTCTTCGTTGCCTTCATCGCCTTCGTTGCCTTCGTCCCCCTCGGAGTTCAGACCCCCTTCGTCACCTTCGTTGCCCTCGTTATCTTCGTTGTTTTCATCGCCCTCATTGTTTTCGTCATTCTCGTCGCCTTCATCGTCTTCGTTGGCTTCGTCGTTTTCGTCGCCCTCGTCGCCTTCGTTGCCTTCATCATCCTCGTTCAATTCGTTGCCTTCGTCGTTTTCGTCGCCCTCATCGTCTTCGTTGCCTTCATTGGCCTCATCTCCCTCATCTCCGTCATCGGCATCCTGGGCTGGGTCGGGGGCCGGCATGCCGCCGCGGATGGCAGTGGCTTCGGCGGCGTCGATCGGGAGGATGGCGGTCTCAGGCTCGGCTAGAGTGGCGCGGATGTCGGAAATGGTGGAACGCAGAAAGGCAAGAAGTGTCATGATGTCGGTCTCCAGAATGTATGATTCACGTGCTGCCCCGGATTCGGGACGGCATTCAGAAACGGCTGAGGGCAGTGCGAGTGCTGCATGGAACCGTGAAATGTTTGAGGACAGGCGTCGCCGTATGGCGGCCCGTCTGAGAGGGGCCGGTCAATTGTTTGGGCTGACCAGAGCGGGAATGCGCAAGGCAAAGGGCCAGAGTGCCAGAGGGCAAGCCGAGCATCGCAAAGAGGACGTGCCGGATCGGAAGTGGACCCGTGTTCTTTAGACTAATAGGGAGAGGGAGCAGAGACGCCGAGGCTTGCGACAGTCGTTTGACCATTGTCCGGCACCGAAGTTGCGGCGCCGATGAAATTCGATAAACTACCAAAAAACCCAATACCACGGCACTGACGCCTCCCAAGCGTACAGAAATGCAAGACCGGCACAAACCGCTGCAATCTGTGCAGCACCGGCAATCCTCAAATCTAACCTGGCCAAAATTCGTCGAGAATCGACGCGCCCGATTCGAATAGATCGACGCGTATTCGGACGCCGAAAGGTCGTCAGCCTCCAGAGTGTCCGCAGCTGAAAACGCCGTGGCCTGACCCTGGCAGGTAGAGAAAAGGTTACCCGGCGCCACCTGTGCTTTCAAGGAAAAGCAGGATTACAACCCGATTGGCGAGGTGACGGGGAACCGTCTCATGGGCACGAAAGAAGCCGTGCCGTGTGACGACACGCAAAGTCGGGGGACGCTTTTTCGTGCATCGCCTCTGCGGGCCTATTCCAAAAACGCAATTGGATTCTTGCAAGTCTCGCGTCGATGTCAGGCGGTCATGTCATGCAACTCAAAACGTGGGCGGAGTGCAGGCACTGATAATGATGCAATCGCCTTCGCCGATATTGCGGAACCGATGGGGCAGGCGACTGTCAAAAAGGTATCCATCCCAAGGGTTTAGCACGCGAACTTGTTCATCGACTGTAATCTCGATCAACCCCGCAACGATGATGCCGGCCTCTTCGCCCTCGTGACTCAGCAGATCAGGCCCGGTATCTGCGCCCGGTGGATAGATTTCGTGCAGCATCTGCAAGGCGTGGCGTGACGCATCACCAACCTGGCGCAGCGATACCCGCGCGGCGCCATTTCCAAGCCCTCGTTCCTGCGGAGACAATTCGATCAATTCATCGGAATTGTAGAAATATTTCGGCGAATCGTTGTCTTCAAACTCCGAAAAGAACTCGGACATGGTCATCGGGATCGCATCGAGCAGGCGCTTCAGCGACGCAACCGAGGGGCTGCTCTTGTTTTGTTCGATGAGAGAGATCGCTCCATTGGTCAGACCTGCGCGCCCGGCCAGGTCGCGCTGTGTAAGGCCGCGAGTCTCTCGCACTGTCCTGAGTTTGCCGCCAATGTCCACGCGTTTACCTCTTCCTGATCAGATTGATTGAAATATTAATCCTCGAATTCAAGTCTAGTCAATCATCTTGATGACTGAAAATAAAAGATAAAAACGAATGGCGAAATATTGCACGCTGTGAAAACGCGATGCTTGCCCTATGATGAGAATAATATTAAGCAAGATATGATGATTTTGATCAGCCGTTCAGATGGAGAGCGAGATGACCGCTGCAACCAAAGCACAACCGAAAAAAACTGCCGCGCCCAAACCACGGACACGGCGTAGCAGCGCCAAGACCGCTGCGGCCAAGACAATAAAAGCCCCCACCGCCCCGCCCAAGGTTGAGGCAGCCCCGGCCACAGGCAGCAATGCCGCCCTCCAAAGGCGGCGCGAAGCAGCCGTGGCCCGTGGCGTCGCATCGGCAGCACCCGTTTTTGCGGCGCGAGCCGAGAACGCAGAGCTGTGGGATGTCGAAGGCAACCGCTATGTCGACTTTGCCGGCGGGATTGCGGTCCTGAACACCGGCCATCGTCATCCCAAGGTGATCGAAGCCGCCAAGGCCCAGGAAGACCTCTTTACTCACACGAGCTTTCAGGTGATTCAGTACGAACCCTATGTCGCTCTGGCCGAAAAGCTGAACGCACTGGCACCGGGCGATTTTGCCAAGAAATCCCTGCTGGTCACAACCGGTGCGGAAGCCGTCGAAAACGCGATCAAGATCGCACGCGCCTCGACAGGTCGCCCCGGCGTCATCGCCTTTTCGGGTGGCTATCATGGCCGCACGATGTTGACGCTGGGTATGACCGGCAAAGTGTCGCCCTACAAAAAGGACTTTGGTCCGTTCCCCGGCGACATCTTCCGTGCGCCTTTCCCGGATGCCCGCAACGGAGTGACCGTAGAGGATGCGCTGAACGCCCTGCAAACCCTGTTCCTGACCGATGCCGATCCATCGCGTGTTGCCGCGATCATCCTGGAACCGGTTCTGGGCGAGGGTGGGTATCACCCGGTCCCGGCCGAGATGTGGCAGGCGCTGCGCGCGATCTGTGACACGCACGGCATCCTGCTTATCGCGGACGAAATCCAGTCGGGCTTTGGCCGGACCGGCAAGTGGTTCGCCATCGAACATAGCGGTGTTGTCCCCGACATGATCACCGTCGCCAAATCGATGGCCGGCGGCTATCCGATTGCCGGTGTGGTTGGTCGCGCCGCCGTCATGGATGCGGCACAGCCCGGTGGGCTGGGTGGCACCTATGGTGGCAACCCGGTGGCTTGTGCCGCCGCCCTGGCTGCGATTGACGCGATCGAATCCGAGGCTCTGCTGGCGCGTTCCATGGCTCTGGGCGAAACCTTTCGCGCGCGCTTTGCTGACATCGGCGCACGCACCGCCCCTTATCGCATGTGGGATATCCGCGGTCTGGGCTGCATGCTGGCGGTCGAATTTGTGACCGACTTTGAAACTGCGGCACCCGACGCGGCGTTGACCAAATCGGTCATTGCCCATGCGCTCAAGCGGGGCTTGATCCTGCTGGCCTGTGGCATGCACGGAAATGCGTTGCGGATCATGGTGCCGCTGACCGCATCGGATGCGATCATCGAAGAAGGTCTGGCGATCTTTGAAGCGGCGCTTGCGGACGCGATGGCGGCATAAGGCGACGCGCCCGTCATCAGCGATGTTGCATGGCGGGCGATTGACGATAGGCTGACACAATCAGGCCGGATCCCTTACCGGGGTTCGGCCTGTCTTGCCTCTGGATCCAAGGATCGACCGATGTCACATGTATTTCCCCGCCATTCAAAACTGAACCCGCCCACGGCCGTCGCTGGCGAGGGCTGCTATCTGATCGACAGTAGCGGTAAACGCTATCTGGATGGTTCAGGCGGCGCGGCGGTATCATGCCTTGGACATGGTGATGCCGAGGTGACGGCCGCGATCAAGGCGCAACTGGACAAGTTGGCCTTTGCCCATACGGGGTTCTTCACGTCCGAACCCGCCGAGGCGCTCGCCGATCTGCTGATCGCCAACGCGCCGGGTGATCTGGACCGGGTCTATTTCGTCTCCGGCGGGTCCGAGGCCACCGAAGCCGCGATCAAGCTCGCGCGCCAATACTGGGTTGAAAAGGGTGAGCCACAGCGCGGCCGCCTGATCGCCCGAAAGCAAAGCTATCATGGCAACACCATCGGGGCCTTGTCGGCAGGCGGCAATGAATGGCGACGTGCACAGTTTGCGCCGCTCTTGCTGGATGTCAGTCACATTGACCCGTGTTATGAATACCGGTTGCGCCAGGACGGCGAGAGCGCCGAAGACTATGGTCTGCGTGCGGCCAACGCGCTGGAAGAAGAGCTTTTGCGGGTCGGACCGGATACCGTCATGGCGTTCATGGCAGAGCCGGTCGTCGGCGCGACGGCGGGGGCGTTGGCCGCGGCACCGGGCTATTTCAAACGCATCCGCGAGATTTGCGACAAATACGGGGTGCTGCTGATCCTGGACGAGGTGATGTGCGGCATGGGGCGGACAGGCACGCTGTTTGCCTGCGAACAGGATGGTGTTGCCCCCGATATCGCCTGTATCGCCAAGGGGCTTGGGGCCGGCTATCAGCCGATTGGGGCGATGCTCTGTACTTCGGAAATCTATGACACAATCGCCGACGGCACCGGGTTCTTTCAGCACGGGCACACTTATATCGGTCACCCGGTCGCGGCGGCGGGTGGGTTGGCCGTGGTCACGGCGATCCTGAACCGGGGGCTGCTGCCACGCGTTCAGGAACAGGGCGACAAGCTGCACCAGCGGTTGGTGGACCGGTTTGGCCAGCATCCACATATCGGCGACCTGCGTGGCCGCGGGCTGTTTCGCGGAATCGAGATTGTCGAGAACCGGGAAACCAAGGCGCCGTTTGATCCGTCGCGGGGCGTTGCAGGCAAGATCAAGAAGGCCGCGTTCGCAGCGGGGCTTGTCTGTTACCCGATGTCGGGCACCATTGACGGGCGGCAAGGAGATCACATCCTGCTGGCACCGCCTTTCATTATCAATGACGACCAGCTTGATGAACTGACCGACAAGGTTGAACAGGCGATTTCAGCGGTCATCTGACCCAAAGCGGAGATGGATCGATGAGATTCTTGGTACTTGCAGGGGTGGCAGTATTGGCAGTGCTGTCGCTGATCGGGGTGGCGTTCACCTGGTGGTTCCTCCTTCCGTTCGGGCTGTTTGCCTACCTCACTGGACTGGGGGTGTATGACGTCGTCCAGAACCGTCACTCGATTTTGCGCAACTACCCGGTGATCGGGCATATGCGCTTTCTGTTCGAAGGCATCCGCCCCGAGATCCGCCAGTACCTGATCGAGAGCGATCAGGACGAAGAGCCGTTTTCCCGCGACAAGCGGTCCATCATCTATCAACGCGCCAAAGGCGTCGAGGACAAGCGGCCGTTCGGAACCCGCGCCCGGGTCTATGATTCAGGATACGAATGGCTGACGCATTCGGTGGTGCCGATCCACATCGAAGATACGGATTTCCGTGTCCGGATTGGCGGTGAGCATTGCCAGAAGCCCTATGATGCGTCCATCTACAACATTTCGGCGATGAGTTTCGGCGCCCTGTCCGCCAATGCGATCCATGCGTTGAATATTGGTGCAAAGAAAGGTGGCTTTGCCCATGACACCGGCGAGGGCGGCATCAGCCGCTATCACAGGCAAGGGGGTGGTGATCTGATCTACGAGGTCGGGTCAGGCTACTTTGGCTGCCGTGCCCCGGATGGCCGGTTCGACGTGGCAAAGTTCCGCGATCAGGCGGCCAACCCACAGGTCAAGTTGATCGAGTTGAAGCTGAGCCAGGGGGCCAAGCCCGGACATGGCGGCATGTTACCGGCCTCGAAAATCTCCGAGGAGATCGCCGAGGCGCGGGGCATTCCGATGGGGCAGGATTGCATTTCGCCCGCCGCACATCCCGAATTCAGCACGCCGATCGAAATGATGGAGTTCATCGCGAAACTGCGCGAAAATGGCGACGGAAAACCGGTGGGTTTCAAGTTATGCATCGGACATAGGCGGGAATTCATGTGTATCGTCAAGGCGATGCTCGAGACCGAAATCGTGCCGGATTTCATCGTCGTGGATGGCAAGGAAGGTGGCACCGGTGCGGCACCGCTCGAATTTGCGAACCACATGGGAATGCCATTGGTCGAGGGGCTGACCTTTGCCCATAACACATTGCGCGGGGCGGGGTTGCGTAGCAGGCTCAGGATCGGGGCGTCCGGCAAGGTGGTCACGGCCTTTGACATGGCCAAGGTGCTGTCGCTTGGTGCGGACTGGGCGAATTCGGCACGCGGATTCATGTTCTCGATTGGCTGCATTCAGGCGCAGGCCTGCCACACCAATCATTGCCCGGTCGGCGTTGCGACGCAGGACCCGCTGCGCCAGCGGGCGCTCGACGTAACCCGCAAATCCGAACGCGTGTACAGATTTCACCGCAACACTCTGAAGGCGTTGGGGGAAATGACCGGGGCCGCCGGACTGGACCATCCCGGCAAGTTTCTGCCGCACCACCTTTTGATGCGGGAATCGGACCGTGACATGGTCACAGGCCAGCAGGTCTATCCCTATCTGCCCGAGGGCTTCCTGCTGCGTGATGAAGAGGACGAGTTCGGCTATCTCCTGCGGTGGAGGCGGGCGCAGGCAAACAGTTTCAAGCCGATTGATACGTCCTACGTCTGATCCTGAGCGCCCGAGTCGAGCGGGAAATGGCAGGCCGCCGCGTGGGCGCCGCCTGCTAGCGGCGGTTGCTGCGCGTGGCATACATCCTGCACCAGCCAGCAGCGCGGCGCAAAGGGACAACCCGGTAGGTTTGCCATCGGCGAGGGCAATTCGCCCGTCAGCTTGATCCGGTCCTTGTTGCCGCCCGGATCCGCGCGCGGCGTCGCGGACAACAGCGCCTTGGTATAGGGGTGGCGCGGCGCGGCAAAGACCGACTCTTTCGACCCGGTTTCAACTGCCCGTCCCAGATACATGACAATGATGTCATCGGCGACATGGCGTACCACGCTCAGATCGTGGGAAATGAACATATAGGCGAGGCCCAGACGGTCCTGCAGATCGACCAGAAGGTTCAGGATCGACGATTGGATCGACACGTCCAGCGCCGAGACAGGCTCGTCCAGCACCAGCACCTTGGGGTCCAGCATCAGCGCGCGCGCCACGGCAATACGCTGCCGCTGCCCGCCCGAGAACATGTGTGGATAGCGGTCGAAATGTTCAGGCCGCAGCCCGACCAGCCTCAGTATGTCACGTGCCTTGGCTTCGCGATCTGCGGTGCTGAGATCCGGACGATTGATGACCAGCGGCTCCATCAGAATGGTGCCGATGCGCTGACGGGGGTTCAGCGATCCATAGGGGTCCTGAAACACGATCTGAACCGAAGTCCGCAGGTCGGGCCAGCGCGCCGGAACCACCGGCTGCCCGTCAAGCATCAACTCACCCGAGGTCGGTTCCTCGATCATCGTGACCATGCGGGCAAGCGTGGATTTGCCACAGCCGCTTTCTCCAACAACGGCGAGCGTCTTGCCGGGATAGAGATTGAAATCCACCTTCTGAACGGCGCGCAGGGTCTGCGCCTTGGCAAACACGCCGCCGCCCACCTCGTAATGGCGGGCCAAGGCTGTCGCGGTCATCACCGGTTCCGTCATGACGCGGCCCTTTCGTTGGAATTCAGAGGATAGTGACAGCGCGCGCGGCCCAAATCCGTGCTCTGCGGCGCAGGCGGTTCGGCCTTGCAGCGGGCATCGGCGAATTCGCAGCGGGGCGAGAAAAGACAGCCCGCAGGCCGGTCGAACTGGCCCGGAACAACACCGGGAATGGTTGGAAGATGTTTCTGCTTGGCGCGCTCTGGCAGCGCATTGAGCAATGCGGACGTATAGGGGTGATGCGGCTTGGCAAAGAGATCGGCAACCGGCTGTTCCTCGATCTTCTGCCCGGCGTATTGCACGCTGACCCGTTCGGCGGTTTCCGCCACGACGCCCATGTCATGGGTGATCAGCACCAGCCCCATGCCAGTGTCGTCCCGCAGGCTGATCAACAGGTCCAGAATCTGCGCCTGAATGGTCACGTCCAGCGCGGTCGTCGGCTCATCCGCAATCAGGAGCTTGGGGCTGCAGGCGATGGCCATCGCGATCATGACACGCTGGTTCATGCCGCCGGACATTTGGTGCGGAAACGCCGACAGCCGTTTTTCCGGGGCCGGAATGCCGACCTGTTCAAACAGTTCGATCGCGCGGGCCTGCCGCGCGGCTCGGTCCAGCCCGAGATGATAACGCAGCGCCTCCTTGATCTGCCATCCGACGGTGAAACAGGGATTGAGCGAGGACATCGGTTCCTGAAAGATCATCGCCAGATCCTTGCCGACAATGCGGCGTCGGGCATTTGCCGATATTGCGCGCAGATCGTGGCCGTCGAACATCATTTCGTCTGCGGTGATCGTTGCCGTCCACGGCAGCAGCCCCATCAGGGCGAGCATCGACACCGACTTGCCCGATCCGGACTCACCGACAATGGCCAGGATATCGCCGGTATCGACATCGACATCGACCGCGTCAACGGCGCGAAACGCACCGGAAGCGGTCGAAAAATCTACAGAGAGATTGCGTATGCGCAGCAGGCTCATATCTCAGCTCCGCTTCAGTTTCGGATCAAGCGCGTCACGTAGACCGTCGCCCATCAGGTTGATTGCCAGCACCGTGACAAGAATGGCAAGACCGGGAAAGGTCACCACCCACCACGCGCGCAGGATGAATTCGCGCGCCTCGGCCAGCATCGTGCCCCATTCCGGAGTGGGTGGCTGTGCCCCCATGCCAAGAAAGCCGAGCGCCGCCGCATCGAGAATGGCAGTGGAAAACGACAGCGCGCCTTGCACGATGATCGGTGCAAGACAGTTGGGCAACACGGTCACGAACATCAGTCGCAGAAAACCGGCGCCGGCAACGCGGGCCGACGTTACGTAATCTTTCTGTTTTTCCGACAGCACGCTGGCCCGTGTCAGGCGAACGTAGTGGGGTTGCAGGACAATCGCGATGGCAATCATGGCGTTGGTCAGGCTCGGTCCGAGGATCGCCACCAGCACCAGCGCCAGCAACAGCGACGGAAAGGCGAGGATCACGTCCATGATCCGCATGATGATGCTATCCAGCCATTGCGGGGCAAACCCCGCGATCAGACCGACCATGATGCCGCCAGAGGCTGCGATCGTTACCACGATCACACCCACGAAGAACGAAAACCGCGCGCCAACGACCAGGCGAGACAGCATGTCCCGACCCAGGGGATCCGTGCCCAGCGGAAACGTCCAGTTGCCGCCTTCCTGCCAGGCGGGGGGGAGCAGGGTGAACTGCCGGAATTGCTCGGTCGGGTCATGCGGCGCCAGAAGCGGACCGAAGGCCGCGCAAAAGACGAATGCCGCAAAAATCCACAGCCCGAACACGGCACCGCGGTTTTCCCGGAAATAGTACCAGAATTCGCTCAACCGGCTGGGGCGGCTCATCTCGGTCGGGGCGTTGGCAGAAACGGTATCGGTCATATTAGCGCGCCCTGATCTTGGGGTTGATGACGCCATAGAGCACATCAACGGTGAGATTCACGACCATCACCATGACCGCGATCAGCAACAAGCCACCTTGCACAACCGGATAGTCACGCCGGAAAATGCTGTCGACCATCCATTTGCCGATGCCCGGCCAGCTGAAGATCGTTTCGGTCAGGATGGCACCGGCCAGCAGGGTGCCGACCGACAGGCCGATCACCGTAATCACCGGGATCAGGGCATTGCGCAGCGCGTGGATGCCGTTGATCCGCCCCGGCGTCAGCCCCTTGGCGCGGGCGGTGCGGATGTAATCCTCGCCCAGCACCTCGAGCATCGCCGAGCGGGTCTGTCGTGCGATCACCGCCAGCGGGATGGTGCCCAGAACGATGGTCGGCAGGATCAGGTGGCGCACCGCGGAGAGGAATGCGCCCTTTTGGCCCGAAGCCAGACTGTCGATCAGCATAAAGCCCGTGGCGTCAGGAAAGTAGTAGGTCAGATCGATCCGGCCCGACACTGGCGTCCAGCCCAGATTGCCGGAAAACACGATGATCAGCAGCAGCGCCCACCAGAAGATCGGCATGGAGTATCCGACCAGCGCGGTTGACATCAGTGCACGGTCAAAGAACTTGCCCCGGTTCACGGCTGCAATCACGCCAGCAGGCAAGCCGAGCATGACCGCAAAGATCATCGCGCAGAGCGACAGTTCCAACGTCGCAGGGAAGAGCGAAAAAAACTCATCCCAGACCGGGCGTTTGGTCACGAATGAATTGCCGAGATCGCCTTGAAGCACGCCGCTGAAATAATCCCAGAACTGCACGTGGATCGGCCTGTCAAAGCCGAATTGCTCGGTCAGTTCCTGATATCGTTCTGCGGTCAGCCCGCGTTCCCCGGCCATCACGACGATCGGGTCTCCGGGGAGCATGCGGATGAACGCAAATGAAATGAGGGTTACCCCGATGAAGGTCGGGATGAATGTCAGAAGACGAGAGCCCAGATATTTCAGCATGGTAGCACCGTCAACTCCTTGGGATAGCGGGTCAGCGACGTACAGCCGGTTTCGGTAATCAGCACATCGTCTTCGATGCGCACTCCGAAATTGCCGATGTCATAGAGGCCCGGCTCATTGGTAAAGACCGTTCCAGCGGGCAGGGGAAGGTGATTGCCTCGCACGATATAGGGCGCTTCATGCACTTCACGCCCAAGACCGTGGCCAGTCTTGGTGCGGATACGATCTGCAAAGCGCGAAACCTCGAGCACGCCGGTCACGGCGTCGTCGATTTCATGCGCGGTGACGCCCGCGCGGGCCACATCATGGCCGCGCAGGTTTGCCCGCAGCACGGTGTCATAGACCTCTTGCGCCTCGTCACTGGCATGGCTCAGAAAAAATGTACGGGTGATGTCGGCGGCAAACCCATGCTTGCGCGCGCCAAAATCAAAGAGCAGCGCATCGCCGGCCTTGACCGCGTAATCGGCACGGGCGTGGGCATGTGGGCGGGCAGAATTGTCACCGGCGGCGACGATCGGCGGGAACGCAAGATCGTCAGCGCCCTCGGCAAACAGCGCCTGGATCAGCGCCTGTTCGATATCGGTCTCGCTCTGACCCGGCCGAATGGTCTCTAGGGCGCGATCCAGAGCACGTTCGGAAATGTCGATCGCCGATTGCAGGGCGGCTATGTCTTGCGGTGTCTTGATCATGCGCAACCCTGAAATGGCCTGCTCGCCGTCAACGATCTGCAGATCGGGCTGCGCGGCCTTCAGCGCGTGATGCACGAAAACCCGCATGACCTGGCCCTCCACGGCCAGTGACGCGATCCCGAGATGCGCGGTCAGCGCCGCAAAGGCCGCATCATAGCCATCCTGATCGCGCCAGTCGAACACCACCCCCTGAAACCCGACAAGGTCCCAGCTGCGCAGCTCCAGGTTTGGCACCAGCGCGGCCGCAGGTCCGTTGGCCGGGATCACCAGCAGGAAGGGCCGTTCGTGGCTCATGAAGGAATGGGTCAGCGCGCGGGTAAAGTTCGGCCCCGGCACAAGCGCAACCGCATCAACGCCCAGGTCGGCGGCAACGACGGCATAGTCGGACAATCGGTCGGAAAGTGTCTGTGTCACGGGGGCGGCAGCTTTCGGTCTCACAGGGAAATCGGGGCGACCCGCATTGGGCCGCCCCGGATCGTATCAGTTGGACAGACCAACCTGGTTGAAGATGTGCCCACCCAGCGGGTGCACGACATAGCCTTCAACCTCGGGGCGCATGGTCATATAGACCACCGAATGCGCGATGGTCGCCCAGGGCGCCTGATCCTTGAAGATCACCTGTGCTTCTTCATACAGCGGCGCACGCTCTTCCTGCGTTGGCAGGACCTTGGCCTTTTGCAGCAGCTCATCGAATGGCTCGTGGCACCACATCGCACGGTTCGAACCGCCGACAGCGTCACAGCCCAGCAGCACGGCAAGGAAGTTGTCCGGATCGCCATTGTCACCGGTCCAGCCCAGAAGCACCGCACCATCGCGATCTTCTGCCTTTGACCGCTCCAGATACTCGCCCCATTCATAGGATACGATCTCGACATCGACCCCGATCTTGGCGAAATCCGCCTGCATCAGCTCGGCCATGCGCCGCGCATTGGGGTTGTAGGGGCGCTGTACCGGCATCGCCCAGATCTTCATCTTCAGATCGGTGACACCTTCGGCCTCGAGCATTGCCTTGGCCGCTTCCGGATCAAAGGCATCGTCCTCGATCGCATCATTGTAGGACCACATGGTCGGCGGGATCGGATTCTTGGCGATCTGGCCGGAGCCCTGGAACACCACGTCGATGATCGCCTGCTTGTCAATCGCCATGTTCAGCGCCTTGCGCACCTTGGGATTGTCATAGGGCGGCATCTTGGCGTTGTAGGCCAGATAACCCACGTTAAGCCCTTCCTGCTCCATCACCACGATATCGGCATCATCCTTCATCGCCTGGACGTCGGCAGGGTTCGGATAGGCCGTGACATGGCATTCACCCGCCTGCACCTTCTGGTAGCGCACGCTCGCGTCAGGTGTGATCGCAAAGATCAGCGCCTCGACCTTGGCGGGATCACCCCAGTAATCGTCGTTGCGCAGATACCGGATCACGGCATCTTTCTGATAGGCTTGGAACGTGAACGGGCCGGTGCCGATAGGGGCCTGGTTGACCATCTCGGGCGTACCGGCCTCCATCATCGCGTCGGCGTATTCCGCTGACACGATCGACGCGAAATCCATCGCCATGTTCGCGATGAATGGTGCTTCGGGACGGGCCAGGTTGAACTTGACGGTATAGTCGTCGACCTTTTCAATGGACTTGACTAGATCGCCCATCGACATGCCGCCGTAGTACTCCCAGGTGCCGCCGGATACGGTGTGATACGGATTTTCTTCATTGCCCTGACGGTCAAAGGAGAAGATCACGTCATCCGCGTTGAAATCACGGCTGGGCGTGAAATTGTCATTGCTGTGAAACTTGACGCCCTGACGCAGTTTGAATGTCACCGTCAAACCGTCGTCCGAAACTTCCCAGCTTTCAGCAAGGCCGGGAATGACTTCGGTCGTGCCGACCTTGAATTCGGCCAGGCGATTGTAAAGCGGATGGCTTGAGGCGTCAAAGGTTGTCCCGGCGGTGTAGAGCGCGGGGTCGAATCCTTCCGGCGAGCCTTCCGAGCAATAGACCAGCGCTTGTGCAGAGAGTGACCCGGCACTCAGCGCCAATGCTGTCGCACCGGCTGCCAAACAAGATTTCAATGTCATCAAATTCTCCCAATTTCAGTGTTTTTGTTATCGACGCGATGCGCCAAGTGGCTCTGCGACCACTACGTACTTTACAGCCTGCCACCGAATGGGGCGCGTGAAAAGAGCCGACCAATGGTTACGCAAAGAAAACTTGCAGTAAACTGCGCTCCAACGCCCCGTGATTGACGAGAACGGCACGTTGCGGCCTGATGCAGGCGATTTGGGTCGACGCTTCCATTAACCCTGATAGAAAGATCGCCAGATCAAAAGGGAGGAAAGTCATGATCAATCTCAGATTGCCGCTTGTCACTGCGGCCATCGCGGCCAGTCTCGCGCTGCCTGTCGCCGCCGAAACCCGCGTCACCTACAAATCCGCCAAGACCGCCTCGTCCTACTACCAGATGGGCGTGCAGATCGCCGAGGCGATGAAGGCAGGGTCCGAGGGCGACATCATTGTCACCGTCGAGGAGAGTCAGGGATCGGTTCAGAACGTGATGGAGGTGCGCGCGCGCGGTGGCGACTATGTGTTCACCACACCGCCGGTGCTCGTGAAGCTCGCGCAAGCCGGCAAGGCGATGTTCGACGGCAAGGGCGATCCGGCCTTTGACGAGATTCGCGCGCTGTTTCCAATCCCCTCGCTGACCATGCATTTTGTCATGTCTGAAGACTCGGGCGTCACCGATTTCGCCGGCATGGAAGGCAAGACCATCCTGCTTGGCAAAGGATCATTCGGTGCGCGGGAAGGGGAGAAATACCTTGGGCTGTTCGGACTTGAGGGCAAGGTCGAAATCGCGGATGTGGAACTTTCCGGCGCGGTGCCGGCGCTCAAGAACGGCCAGATCGACGGATTCGTGACCGCCGGGTCCTGGCCTGCGCCCAATGTGATCGAGGCGGCGGCTTCGACGGGGGTACGCGTGCTCTCGTTGTCCGACGAGGAAATCGCGGCCACCAAGCGTGCCAAGCTGGTGATCCCCGCGGGCACCTACACCGGTCAGACCGAGGATATCGTGACGACGTCGCTGCCCGTCGCGGCGTTCACCACCACCAAGATGGATGACGACACGGCCTATGCGCTGACCAAGACATTCTGGGAAAGCAAGGCCCAGATGGGCGCGGACGCGGCCTGGTGGAACGGAGTCGATCAGGCGCTGATGGCCAACATCACCGGCAAGATCCACCCCGGTGCCCAAAGGTACTATGCCGAAGCCGGAATCGAGCTGACGGACGCGCAGAAATAACGCGCTGTCACGCGACGGGCCGGGCAGGTGCTGCCCGGTCTTTCATAGAGGTGAGTGATGACCGATACCGCAGATGCGCCGCCGCTGCGCCCTCTCTGGCTCGCCCTTGCGGCGGCCATGGTGGCGTTTCACCTCGGGCTGATTTTCTGGGGGCTGGTTCCCAATCTGGTCAGCCGGCCATTGCACCTCGCCTTCGTGCTGCCCTGGGTGTTTGTGTATGGTGCCAGGTCAGGCTTCCAATCGGTCAGTGGTCTGATCCTCGCCACGCTTGGCGTTTTCGCAGCGCTGTGGATCGCGCTAAACCACAACATGCTGGGCGATCAGTATGGTTTTCTCGAAAACGATTTTCAGCTCGGAATCGCAGTTGTGCTGCTGGTTTGCGTGATCGAGGCTGCGCGCCGGGCCATTGGCTGGCCCTTGCCGTCGGTCGCGGTGCTGGCGCTGGCCTACGCCATGCTGGGCCAGTACATACCCGGTGAATTCGGCCATTCGGGCACGCCGCTTTACAGCTTCCTCGGAACCATGACTATTGCCGAAGGTGGCATCTGGGGCAGCCTGACCGCCGTGTCCGTCGGCGTGGTGTCGATATTCGTGATCTTTGGTGCCGTGCTGAATGCGGGCGAGGCCGGGCAGGGCTTCATGAATGTCGCCTCCGTTGCGGCCGGGCGACTCACTGGGGGTGCGGCCAAGGTCTCGGTCATTTCCTCCGCACTGTTCGGCTCTATCTCGGGGTCTGCCTCGGCCAATGTGGCCTCGACCGGCGCGATCACGCTGCCCGCCATGACGCGGCTGGGATATCCCAAGCGATTGGCGGCGGCGGTCGAGGCCGTGGCCAGTTCCGGCGGTCAGATCATGCCACCGCTGATGGGGGCCGGGGCCTTTGTCATGGTCGAACTGACCGGTATTCCCTACACCGGCATCATGGCCGCCGCGATCCTGCCCGCATTCCTATACTTCTTCGCGGTCTGGGTCGGGATCAACGCCTATGCCGGGCGCTATGAGCTACGCGGCATCGACACGGCGGATCAACCGGGGCGGCGCGATGTTCTGATCACCTCGGCCTTTTTCCTGGTTCCGTTCTCAGTGTTGCTCTGGGGGATGTTCGGGGCGGGTTTCACGCCGCAATACGCGGCCTGCCTGTCGATACTTGCGGGCGCGATCCTCTTGTTTTTTAATCGCACCGGCCGATTTGACGGCGCACAGGTGGCCGAGCGGATGTCGTCCGCATTGCTGAATGCGGCGCGGCAGATCGCGATGATCGCCTCGATCATCTTTTGTGCGTCGATCATCATCGGGGTGCTGTCGGTCACCGGTCTTGGTGTCAAGATCACCTCGTTGATCTTGTCCGCCTCGGGCGGTCTGCTGTGGCCGTCGCTCTTGCTGACGGCGCTGGCCTGTCTCGTGCTCGGCATGGAGGTTCCGACAACGGCGGCCTACGTGATCTGCGTTTCCGTGGCTGGCCCCGCCTTGATCCAACAGGGGCTCGAGCCGCTCCAGGCACATCTCTTCGTGTTCTGGTTCGCGCTGCTCTCGACCATCACGCCGCCGGTCTGTGGTGCGGTTTTCATCGCTGCGGGGATGATCGGCGAAAGCTGGGTCAAGGTGGCTCTGACCGCCATGGCCCTAGGCGTCGGGCTGTATGTGATCCCGCTGGCGATGATCGCCAACCCGAATCTCTTGCGCATTGCCGATGCGCCGCTGATGGCCCTTTTTGCCTTGTGCCGCGTGGCAATCGGTCTGGGTCTGCTCAGCTATGGCCTGATCGGTGCGCGCGGTCTGCTGCGCAAGGGGTCATTGGGTGCCGTAGGGCTGGCCATCGCCATGTCGGGTGTTGTGATCTGAGCGCTGCCGGCGCAATGGAATACGCCTTTGGTCCCGGTTTTGTGAGCCTCGTGGATGCGGCAGGATCAGCGCGCAAGGCGCGGGGTGCCGGTTGCATGGCCTGGCCGCGCAGCCTCGCTGTTTCGCCAATCGCATCGGGGGAAGTATGATGAAACTTGTCAACTGTGTCAGCGGGGCCCTGGCGCTCTGCTGGGTGGTTCTGGGCACGGCGTTGGCGGCGCAGCAGATGCCTGTCGTCCGGGTGGCGGTCTTGCAAATCGGAACCGTCAACTGGGAACTGGACACTATCGAGCGCAACGGGTTCGACATCGCCAACGGCTTTGAACTTGCGGCATTGCCCTATGCCGACAATGGTGCGACGCGGGTGGCGTTTGAAGGGGGCGACGCGGACGTTGCGGTGGTCGACTGGATCTGGGCCGCGCGTCAACGGGCGGCAGGCAAGGACTACGTGTTCATCCCCTATTCCAAGGCGGTTGGCGGGCTGGTCGTGCCGGGGGACAGTCCGGCGCAAGGCCTGACGGATCTGGCTGGTGCCAAGATCGGCATTGCGGGCGGACCTCTCGACAAGAGCTGGCTGATCCTGCAGGCCTATGCGGAGCAGGAATATGGCATGGATCTGACTGAAGACACCGAACAGGTCTATGGCGCGCCGCCGCTGATCTACAAGACCGCACTGGCTGGCGATATGGCCGGCGCGATCAACTATTGGCATTTTCTGGCCAAGATGAAAGCTGGTGGAATGCGCGAGTTGCTGTCTGTGTCCGAGGCAACACTGGCGCTTGGTCTGGACCCGGATGTGCCATTGCTCGGATATGTGATGAAAGAGAGTTTTCTGGCCGAGCATCCGGAGATGGCGAGAGCATTCTATGCCGCGACGCGGGAGTCCAAAGCGTTGCTGGCCGAGGACGACGATGCGTGGGAGCCATTGCGCGAGCGAATGAACGTGCGCTCCGAGGCAGAGTTTCACACGCTGCGCGACGATTTCAGAGCGGGTATTCCGGCAGAAGGTCCGATCAACGAGGCCAGCGCCGACAAGCTCCTGCAGTTGATGGCCGAGTTGGGTGGCGAAACGCTGGTGGGCGGGGCCACGACCTTGCCGCCGGGGCTGTTCGCAGAGTTTCAATGACCCCGTGATCGTTCGCCTTGCGTCCCTGCTCGGCCTGCTGGGCCTTTGGATCATCGCCGCATGGCTGGGCAATGATCCCGAAGTGCTGCCCATGCCGGGCGCCTTGCTGGCTCCGTTCTGGACAGAGCTGACATCGGGCCCGCTCCTCTATCATCTGGCGATGACGCTGATCCGCGTGCTGTGGGCCTTTGTGCTGGCGATGTCGGTCGGATTGGCCCTCGGTCTGGTGATGGGGCTCTTCCCAAAGATCGATAAATGGCTGGACCCGTGGCTGGTGGTGTTCCTGAACCTGCCCGCGCTTGTCCTGATCGTACTCTGTTATCTCTGGATCGGGCTGAACGAAACCGCCGCGATCCTGGCGGTTACGCTCAACAAGATTCCCAATGTGACGACGATCATTCGCGAAGGGGCGCGGGCGCTGGACCCCGATCTGAAGGCGATGGCGCAGGTCTACCGGATGTCGCGGCGCAGCTATTTGCGGCATGTGGTGCTGCCCCAGCTTGCACCCTTCATCGCGGCGGCCGCGCGGTCAGGTGTTGCGGTGATCTGGAAGATCGTGCTGGTCGCCGAATTCCTTGGCCGATCCAACGGTGTCGGGTTCCAGATCCACCTGTATTTTCAATTGTTCGACGTGGCGCACGTGCTGATCTATGCGCTGTCTTTCATCGCGGTGATGCTGGCCGTCGAATGGCTCTTGCTTCAACCGTGGGAGCGGCACGCCCGCCGCTGGAGGGGCGCATGATCGCGGTGGATGTGAAATTCAAACGGTTTGGCGACACCGAAGTGCTGCGCGATATTCGCTTTACCGTCGATGCCGGGGAAACCGTGGCGTTGCAGGGGCCGTCCGGGATAGGCAAGACGACGCTGTTGCGACTGATCGCCGGGATCGACAATGTGTTTGACGGGGGCATTGTCCGGCCCGACCGGCTGGCGATGGTGTTTCAGGAACCGACGCTGCTGCCCTGGCGCAGCGCGATTGAGAACATCGCGCTTGTGCATCCCGGTCTCGGCGAGGACGCGGCGCGCGCGGCGCTGGATCGTGTCGGGATCGGAGCCAAGGCCGACATGTTTCCCGGGCAAATGTCGCTGGGCCAGCAGCGTCGGCTTGCCCTGGCGCGCGCGTTCGCGGCGCGGCCACAGGCGCTCATCCTGGATGAGCCGTTCGTGTCTCTGGATCCCGAGCTTGCCCAGGAGATGCTGGAACTGGCGCGCAGCCTGATCCACGAGGAACGACCGGCCACGATATTTGTCACCCATTCCCGCGAGGAGGCCGCGAGCCTGAGTGACCGGGTGCTGTCTCTCGGCGGTCAGCCCGCGACGCTAGTCTCGCACGCCTGAAAACCGCACTTCCCATTCTTCGCGCTGTTCATCGGTGATCTTGGCGAACAGAACCTCGGGCACCGTGAACGCATGGTTGCCGCGCAGGGCAGAAAGAGCCGCCGGAATGTCATCGGGCCAGGAGTCATCCTCGGTCTGCATCGCCGCCAGAATCCGCGCGCTTGTGTCCGGGATGAATGGCGCGCTCAGCACCGCGTAGAGGCGGACCAGATTGAGCCCGAGGCGCACCTCCGCGGCGGCACGGTCGGGATCGGTCTTGAACACGGTCCACGGTGCCGTGTTTTGCAGGTATTCGTTTCCGGCAACCCAGATCGCCCGCAATTCCTGCGCCGATTTTCGGACTTCCATCGCCTCCATGTGGCCTTCATAGGCACGGACGCGCGTGGTCAGTTCGGCAATCAGAGCGTCTTCGTCCGGGCCATAGCTGCCGGCCTCTGGCACGGCCTCGCCAAATTTGCCACGGCAGAATTTGGTGATGCGGCTGACGAAGTTGCCCAGAACATCCGCGAGATCCTTGTTCACCGATTGCTGGAAGTTCTCCCAGCTGAATTCGCTGTCGCTGCTCTCTGGCGCATGGCTCAAGAGCCACCAGCGCCAGTAGTCGGCGGGCAGGAGTTCGAGCGCCTGATCCATGAACACGCCGCGCCCTTGCGAGGTCGAGAACTGCCCGCCCTCGTAGTTCAGGTAGTTAAAGGATTTCAGGTGGTCGACCATTTTCCAAGGCTCGCCCGACCCTAGGATCGTGGCCGGAAAACCGAGGGTGTGAAACGGTACGTTATCCTTGCCCATGAACTGGACATACCGCACGTCATCCGCGCCCTTGTCGGTGCGCCACCAGCGTTCCCAATCCGCGTCGGATTTGCCGTTGGCCTCGGCCCATTCGGCGGCGCAGGCAATGTATTCGATGGGGGCGTCAAACCAGACGTAGAAGACCTTGCCTTCCATGCCCGGCCAGTCCGCGTCGCCCTTTTTGACCGGAATGCCCCAATCGAGATCGCGGGTGATCCCCCGGTCCTTGAGGCCGTCGCCATCGTGCAGCCACTTCTTGGCAATCGAGGTGGTCAGGATGGGCCAGTCGGTCTTGCTGTCGATCCATTTGTCCAGATCGTCCTTGAGCGCGGACTGGCACAGGTAGAGGTGCTTGGTCTCGCGCACTTCAAGGTCGGTCGAGCCGGACACCGCGCTGCGCGGATCGATCAGGTCGGTCGGGTCGAGCTGCTTGGTGCAGTTCTCGCATTGATCGCCGCGCGCCTTGTCATATCCGCAATTGGGGCAGGTGCCTTCGATATAGCGATCGGGCAGAAACCGACCGTCGGCGTTGGAGTAGACCTGTTTTTCCGACACTTCACGGATCAGCCCGTTTTCGGCCAGCTTTCCCGCGAAATGCTGGGTCAGCCCGTGGTTCTGCGGGCTGGAAGAGCGGCCGAAATGGTCAAAGCTGAGCCCGAAGCTGGCGGCGATCCCGGACTGTACTCCATGCATTTCTGCGCAGTATTCGGCGACCGGTATCCCGGCCTTGGCGGCGGCCAGTTCGGCGGGCGTCCCGTGTTCATCGGTGGCACACAGGAACATCACTTCGTTGCCGCGACAGCGCATGTAGCGGGCATAGAGATCCGCGGGCAGTTGGCTGCCGATCAGGTTGCCCAGATGTTTGATCCCGTTGATGTAGGGAATTGCCGATGTGATGAGTATGCGTGCCATATTTCCGTCCGCGCTGTGTTGCGCGTTGTGTAGCGCAGGGCAGCGGGGGCGTCACCCCGTCTTTTGCCGGGATCCGGGTGGCTACTTCCTGTCTCTCTGGCGGCGAAACAACCGTCCTACGGTGAACGAGGTGCGCGGCATGTAGACGTAGGGTGTCCGTGTGCCGCTCGTCGGACGGACCCGCATCCGCGTCAGGCCGAATACCACCAGACCAACATGACCTGCCGCGATCATGGTAAACATGGCGTGCGGCCCGTAGAGCCCGATCAGAAGCGAGGCGACAGAGGGGGCGGCGATTGCCCCAAGTGCAAAGAAGAACATCAGCGCTGCTGACAGCTCGATCCGTTCCTCGCTCTTGGCAAAGTCATGGGCGTGGGCGGCGGCCACCGAATAGATCGGAAATGTCGTTGCGCCGAAGACAAAGGCGCTGACCATCACGCCGGTCTGTCCAAAACCGGGTGCGCCCATGGTCAGTGCCGAACTGACAATTGCGGCAACCGACAGCCAGATCAGCACCCATCTGCGGTCAAATCGATCGGCAAGCCAGCCCATCGGATATTGCGCCAGTGCGCCGCCCAACACAAAGGTTGCGAGGAACCAGCCGATCTGCCCCGCTGATAACCCCACCTCTTGCCCGTAAACCGGCCCGATCATTCGAAAACTGGCCGAGGACAGTGCGGCCACCACCACGCCCGCCGCCGCCAGCGGCGACATCTGGACGGCCAGCATCGGGCGCAGGCGCGGCGCGTTCGGTGTTTCGGGCTGTCTTGCGGTCGTCAGGGTCAGCGGCAACAGGGCGGCACAGCAAAGCATCGCCAGAATGTTGTAGCTGACATAGCTGGCAGGGCTGAGCACGCCGATCATCAGTTGCGCGATAAGCGAGCCGCTCATGTCAACGACCCGGTAGACCCCCATGGTGCGGCCGCGACTCTCGTTGGTGACCTTGGCTTGCAGCCACGCTTCAATGACTGTGTAACAGCCCGCAACGCACAGGCCTGACATCACCCGCATCACCGCCCAGGCGTAGGGATTGATGACGAGCATGTGGGAAAGCAGACCGATCGCCCCAGCGGCGGTAAAGGCTGCAAAGGCGCGCGAGTGTCCGACACTGCCCATCAGGCGGGGTGCCCACCAGCAGCCGATGAAGAAGCCAAAGAAATGCGACGAGCCAAGCAAGCCGATTTCCGTCGTCGAAAACGAAAGCTGAATGCCCGACAACGCATCCAGCGGGCCGACACCGCCCGAAGACATCTGCAGCAGGAGAACAGACAGGAACAAGGCGGCAAAGGAAATCAACAGACGCATGATGTTGCCAATCTGGCTGGATGGTCATTCGGGGCTTGGCTTTTTTCGACAAGACAATGTCGCTTTTGCAAGGTGTTGATCTTTTGCTACGAACTGGCCGCAATGACTGCGAGAATGTCAAGCTCGACGATGTCGGTGACCAGATCGGGAAATCCCGTCGCGCCAAAGGCCGAGCGGCTCACCGATCCGTCGAGCCGTACTGTCAGGTTGCTGAGATCATCCGCAGCGCTCCCCGGCGCGCGCAACACGTTGGCGTTCAGCGTGATCGGACGGGTCATGCCGCGCAGAGTGAGCAGACCATGCACGCTGGCGCCACCCGAGAGCCTGCCATCGCCGGCCAGGGTGATGGATTGCGACACAAAGCGGATCGTCGGAAACTGCTTCGCATCAAGAACTTCGGCGCTGATCAGCGCGTCGGTCGCGAAGAACAGGGAGGTTCTGGCCTTGGCGACATTCAGCGTCACATCGACCTGCGACGCCCCCAGGTTGCTTGGATCGATGGTAATCTGCGCGGCCTGCACCGGCATTGACCCCTTTATCGGTGCCCCGCTCAGGAAGAAGCGGAACCCGACATTGGAGTCCTTCGCTACCAAGCTGTAGCGGGTTGGCGCGGCATGCGCAGGCGACAGGCCAACGGCCATGCAACTCAGGCTGATCAGCACGCTCCGCCGGGTAGGGTCAATCATATGCGTCTCCCAATCCGACCATAGGGGCATATGATCTTGATGCGAGTGAAGAAATAGGGTCTCTGCGGATCGTGAACAGGCCGGTATCCGATTTGCCAACGTCAGGTCAATCGTTAGGGTGCCGTACAACCAAGCAGGGAATTTCGCAATGAAGATGAATCCTTTGGGCCGTACCGGTCTGACCGTATCCGAACTTTGCCTTGGCACGATGACCTTTGGCACTCAGACAGACGAGGCCGAGTCCCACACCCAGATCGACCGGGCGCTTGCGGCTGGCATCAATTTTGTCGACACCGCCGAGATGTATCCGGTCAATCCCGTGCGGGCCGAAACCGTCGGGCGGACCGAAGAGATCATCGGCACCTGGAATGCGGCCAACCCGGCGCGGCGGTCCGAGTATGTTCTGGCGACCAAGCATTCGGGCGAGGGGCTTGCTCATGTTCGCGAAGGTGCTCCGATTTCCTCCGCAACCATTCCCGGCACCATCGAAGGCAACCTGCGACGCCTGCAGACCGACTATATCGACCTCTACCAGTTCCACTGGCCCAACCGGGGCAGCTATATGTTTCGCAAAAACTGGACCTATGATCCATCTGGGCAGAACCGGGAGGAGACGGTTGCCAACATCGAGGATTGTCTTGAGGCGCTGCAAGAGCAGGTCGACAAGGGCAACATCCGGTATTTCGGCCTGAGCAACGAAAGCGCCTGGGGGACCGCGCAATGGCTGCGGGTGTCCGACGAGCGGGGCTGGCCCCGTGTCGCGTCAATACAGAACGAATATTCTTTGCTCTGCCGTCTGTATGACACCGATCTGGCGGAGTTGAGCGTGAACGAGGATGTCGGACTGCTGTCGTTTTCACCTTTGGCAGCGGGTCTGCTGACCGGCAAGTATGCGGGCGGTGCTGTGCCCGATGGGTCGAGAAAATCCTTCGTGGCCAATCTCGGCGGGCGGGATACGCCGCGTGCACACGAGGCGGTGGCAGCCTATCTGGCAATCGCAGAGCGCCACGGGTTGGACCCCGTGCACATGGCGCTGGCCTGGTGCCGGACACGACCGTTCATGGCCTCTGCGATCTTTGGTGCCACACATCTGGATCAACTCGACCGAATTCTTGGCTCGGTCGATGTGACGTTGAGTGACGAGGTGCTGGACGAGATTGACAGCGCGCACAGGGCGCATCCGATGCCGTACTGATCGAAAATCCTGGGGACGGAGACGATGCAGGATCCGCGTCAAGCGCCCTCGCGCTGAGCGCGCCGGATCGTGCGGGCAGATTGGCCATGTGCCAGATGAAAGGCGCGGGCAAAGGCTGCGGCAGAGCCGAATCCGGTTGCGAGTGCCACGTCCAGAAGGGGCATTTCGGTGTCACGAACAAGCCGCATCGCTTCGGTCAGGCGCAGCGACAGGTAATGCGCCTTGGGCGTGGTGTTCAGGCGAGCGCGAAACAGGGCCTGCAATGTGCGCGGGCTGGTCCCTGTCCGGCGTGCCAGATCGGGGATGGTCAGGGGCGCGTCAAGCGATTGTTCCATCAGCGCGCTGACCCGCGCGGTGAGGGCGGTATGACCGGGATTGCCGCTCCGGCTCTGGCTACGGGACGGGTCGGGCGCGCTGTCGTAGATGAACGCCCCGGCAACACGCGCCGCCAGCGAAGACCCGTAGCGACATTTGATCAGGTGAAGCATCATGTCGATGGCGGGCATCGCGCCGCCGCTGGTCATGCGGGTGCGGTCAACGTGAAACCTGTTGCGCAGGGTGGTGACTTCGGGAAAGAGAGAAGAAAAACTTTCCATGTCTTCCCAATGAGTTGTGGCGCTGTATTTATCTAATACTCCAGCTTCGGCCAAAAGCCAGGGCCCGCCATCAATCCCGGCCAGGGTCGCGCCGGCGGCGGCAATGCGGCGCAGCCCGGCCCGCAATGCGGGCGTGTCGTGAGTTTGCAGTTTGAACCCGGCGATAACGATGAGCAGATCACAGCCCTGAAGACGGCTGAGCGCCGGTCCGGGAACTGTCAGCCCGCTGGTCAACTGCGCCGGTTCGCCAGTGGCGGTGACATAGTGCCAGTCAAACAAACGACGACCGGACATCCGGTTGGCCGCGCGCATCGGATCGACGCCCGCCGCAAAGCTAAGCGTGTTGCAGTCATCCAGCACCAGAACGGCGGCGTTCAAGGGGCGTGTTGTAGCCTCGAAAATGTTTTTTGCGGATTTCATCAAGAAACCTGCATAGATCGTAAACTCAATATTGCCAAGTCGCGGCATGTTTGCATCAGAAATCAGGAGGATCAGCCGATGCCGTTGGACATGAACAAGGAGGTGTTCATCACCTGTGCCGTGACCGGATCGGGCGCAACGCAGGACCGCAGCCCGCATGTGCCCCGCAGCCCGAAGCAGATCGCCGAGAGTGCCATTGCCGCCGCCAAGGCGGGGGCGGCGGTGGTGCATTGCCACGTCCGTGATCCGGAGAGTGGCGCGCCGAGCCGGGATCTCGCCTATTACCGGGAGGTGACAGAGCGTATCCGAGAGGCCGAGGTCGATGTTGTCCTGAACCTGACCGCAGGCATGGGGGGGGACATGGTGTTTGGTCCGACCGAACGCCCCCTACCGTTGAAGGAGCCAGGCACGGATATGATCGGTGCCGCAGAGCGGGTTCAACATGTGGCGGACTGCCTGCCGGAAATCTGCACGCTGGATTGCGGCACGATGAACTTTGCCGAATCCGACTATGTGATGACCAATACACCGGGCATGTTGCAGGCGATGGGGCGGATGATGACCGCCCTCGGCGTCAAACCCGAGATCGAGGCCTTTGACACCGGGCATCTTTGGTACGCCAAGCAACTGGTCAAGGACGGCGTTCTTGACAGCCCCGCGCTGGTACAGCTGTGCATGGGCGTACCATGGGGCGCCCCCGATGATCTCAACACGTTTATGGCAATGGTCAACAACTTGCCGGATGACTGGACCTTTTCGGCCTTTGCCTTGGGCCGCAACCAGATGGCCTATGTCGCTGCCGCCGTATTGGCAGGGGGGAACGTGCGGGTTGGTCTGGAAGACAATCTCTGGCTGGACAAGGGGGTTCTGGCCGAGAACTGGCAACTGGTGGAACGGGCCGGAACAATCATCGAGAACATGGGCGCGCGCGTGATCGGTGCGGCAGAGGTTCGCGAAAAGCTGAGTTTGGTGAAACGGGCACCGGCGTGATGCCACCGCCCTTCCAACTGGCGGGTCATGGCGCTTCTGCTCGCAAGGTCGGGCGTCGCCTCGCCGTCGCCGTCGCAATGGCAGCATTGGCCGGGTGCGATACGACGACCGGTTTTCGCGACAGTTCGGCGCGCATCGCCGCGACCACACGTTTTGACCCTGTCGAGATGCGGGGAAAATGGGTGGTGAGACAGCGGGCCGCAGATGCGTCGAGCCCACTGGCCACGGCCCCGGAGAGTTTCGAGTTCGAGGCCGTGGATGGCAACCAGATCGCGGTGATCTGGTCGCATAGGGTTTGTGACGCAGTGAAATGTGTTGACGTGCGTACGCCCCTGACAGCGAAGGTAACCGGGCCGGGGCGTATTCTGATGCGGCGCGGTGAGGGGCCGCCGACCGAACACTGGGTTCTGTGGACGGATGCGGATTATCGCGTTGCGGCCATCGGCACGCCTTCAGGCGTGTTTGGATGGATCATGACAAAAGGTGCGGCGCGCGCCGACCTGATGCAGGCAGGGGGCGAAATCATGGACTGGAACGGCTATGAGATGACGCAATTTCGGGATGTATCAGAATGATGGGGCCTTTGTTGGTTTCGGCGTCAGTGGTGTGCTCACTTGTCTGGATCTACATGATTTTCACCGGAAAGCAGCAGGGTGCGGTTTTCTCGGTTCGGTATGAAATATGGATGTTTGGCAGCCTGGGGTTTGCAGCCTTGGCCGCGGTTGTTCTGAGAATAGGATCGTAGGATGAAAGCAGCGGCAATCATCGGTGGTGGTGTGATCGGCGGCGGGTGGGCCGCACGGTTTCTGCTCAATGGGTGGGATGTGCGGGTTTTCGATCCGGACCCGGACGCGGAACGCAAGATCGGTGAGGTGATGGCCAATGCGCGCCGATCGCTGCCGGGGCTGAGTGACGCGCCTTTGCCCGAGGAAGGGCGCCTGAGTTTCCACGCCGAGATGGCCGATGCCGTTGCCGGAGCCATCTGGATACAGGAAAGCGTGCCGGAGCGGCTGGAGATCAAGCACAAGGTGTTTGCCGAGCTTCAGGCCGCCTGTCATCCCGACGCGATTATCGGCTCGTCCACATCGGGCTTCAAGCCGAGCGAATTGCAGGCAGGCGCGGCGCGGCCCGCTCAGATCGTGGTGACGCATCCGTTCAACCCGGTCTACCTGTTGCCTCTGATCGAACTGGTCACGACATCCGCGAATGACGCAGCACAGGTGGCACGGGCGTCCGAGCAGCTGACGGAACTGGGCATGTATCCGATGCATGTGAAAAAGGAGATCGACGCGCATATCGCCGACCGGTTCCTCGAGGCGGTGTGGCGAGAGGCGTTGTGGCTGGTCAAGGATGGCATCGCCACGACCGAGGAGATCGACGAGGCCATCCGCATGGGTTTCGGCATCCGCTGGGCGCAGATGGGCCTGTTCGAGACCTACCGCGTGGCCGGGGGCGAGGCCGGGATGAAGCACTTCATGGCCCAGTTTGGCCCGGCGCTGAAATGGCCTTGGACCAAGCTGACGGATGTGCCCGAGTTCACGGACGAACTGGTCGACCTGATCGCCGATCAGTCGGACGCGCAATCGGGCGCGCATTCGATACGGGAGCTGGAGCGCATCCGCGACAACAACCTGGTGGCGATGATGCGGGCGCTGAAGGGGCAGGACTGGGGCGCCGGGGCGCTGCTGAACAAACAGGACACGCGGCTGCGCGATGGCAGCCCGCTGACCGGTGGTGTGGATGAGATCGGCGATCTGTCGCAACCGATCCTGACTGTTGCGCGGGCGGTGCCGCTGGACTGGACAGATTACAACGGTCACATGAATGAGGCCAAGTATCTTGAGGCCTTTGCCGCCGCCACGGACCGGTTCATGGAATTGATCGGCTGTGATGCGGGCTACATTGCATCCGGTGGCAGCTATTTCACTGCCGAGACGCATATCCGCCACCTCGCGGAAGTTCACGCCGGTGCGCGGATTGCGATCCGCACCCGCATGTTGGTGGGAGAGGGCAAGAAATTACACTTGTTCCACAGCATGTACGAAGGTGATGAGCTCTTGGCGACGGGCGAGAGTTTCATGCTGCATGTGGATCTGAAAACCCGCCGACCATCGCCACCATCGCGGGAGATCGAGGCGGCGATGGACCAAATTCGCAGCGCGCAGGCAGACCTTCCTTATCCGGACGGTGCCGGTATGGCGATCCGTCAACCTGGATGAAGACGGCTTACGGGATAGAACGATATGGTTAGCCCAATGCCAAACTTAGGCGTTATCCGGGGGGCTCTGCCCCCGCCGCCCTGCGGGCGACTCCCCCGGAGTATTTGCACAAAGCTGAAGACGGAAGTATCCGTCCTGGTCTGACTGCCCTGCCTGCGTGATGGAGTGGGTGATAGTGTCCACCATCGATAGTGGACATCTTGAGGTAGGTGATGGCGGGGAAGAAGGGGCAGAAGAAGCGGGTCTGGTCTGACGACTAGAAGCGCACGAATTGCGCGCAGACGTTAGCGCCAGGCGTTTCGGTGGCACAGGTTGCGCGGCGCTATTCGATGAACGCGAACCTGATTTTCAAATGGCTGAAGGATCCCCGGTTTTCGCTGAAGGCGAGTACTCCATCTTCAGGTGAGAGTGTCGCACTCGAGGGTGTCTTCCTTCCGGTCGAGATTGAACCATCTGCGATGGAAAGCCTCTCGGCTCCCGCGCGAATGAACGACGTGGCGGCTGATCCTGGTCCTGCTGTCTTGGCGCAGCGCGTGGACATCGCGCTGTCGGACGGGCGCCGTATTCTGGTGGAAGGCCCCACTTCGCTGGCATCAGTCGTTGGGTTGGTGCAAGGGCTGACGGCATGATCCCGGTGCCGAGCAACACGCGGGTTTGGCTTGCCGCTGGCGTGACGGATATGCGGCGCGGGTTCAACACACTGGCGGCACAAACGGAGCAGGTGCTGGCTGAGGACCCCTATTCTGGCCATCTGTTCGTGTTCCGTGGCCGTCGGGGTGACCTTTTGAAGATCATCTTGTGGGATACGCAAGGCGCATGCCTGTTCATGAAACGGCTCGAGAAAGGGCGGTTTGTTTGGCCTGCTGCCAAGGATGGCAAAGTTTGTGTCACGGCGGCCCAACTGGCGATGCTTCTGGAAGGAATAGACTGGCGGATGCCACAACGGACATGGCGGCCATTGCAGGTCGGATAGTCCAATAAGATATAGGGATTGGTGCATTTTACGTTCCGTTCAGAGGGCCGGACGGATATGA